>CAZXMG010000022.1:0-114877 GCA_964641275.1 uncultured Polyangiaceae bacterium | reverse complement strand
GCTGGTTGACCTCAACTGGTCACCCAACCGGACAACTCCTCTGACACAGGGGGGGCCCGCTCGGCGCATGGTTGGCCCGCTCGGCCGCGCGACATCGGCGACGCTTCGCCGCCCAGCGCGCCGAGGCCGCCCGACGGTGAAGCCGCCCGCGACCCTGAAGCCGACCACCTCGCCGGTGATCGACAGGCGCCACGAAGGAAGGCGGAACCCTCAGCCGCCGACCACGTCGCGCCAGCGCCGATCGATGTCCCAGGCGATGCGCGTGGCGGTGGCCATGATCGGCACCTGCGAGTTCACGCCGATGCTCGTGGGGAGCACCGAGCCATCGGCGACGAACAGCCCAGGGACACCGAAGACCTGACCGCGCTCATCGACGACGCCGGCGCGCTCGTCCCGCCCGACCCGCGCGCTGCCGAGCGGGTGGAAGGCCATGCACTCGATGCGGCGCGCGTCGATGGCGGCGGCCTCGAGCTTCTTGGCGTCGTCCATGGTGGTGAGCGGCGGAAAGCCCCACGCCGAGGTGAAGACCTCCTTGGCGCCGGCGGTGATCGACAGCTCGGCCAAGATGGTGATCGCGCGACGCAGGCGGCCGAGATCGCGCGGCGCCATCTTGTAGCTCAGGATCGGCTCGCGACCCGGCCCGACGCGCACTTGCCCGCCTCCCTCGTCGTGGATCATGGCGCCGAACACCGCGCAGTGGGACAGCGACCGCGCCCGCCTGCGCAGTGCGGGGCCCACGCCGGGCAGCCCCGCGGCCAGGAAGTTCACCGTGGTGTACACGCCGACGAGCTTGATGCCCTCGCTCGCGAAGTGATCGCTGTACACGCTCTGCATCGCGCCATTCCAGCCGCGGATCGGGTGGTCGAAGCGTGCCACGATGCGGACGGCGGGGTGCAAGGTGATGTGTTTGCCGACGACGCCGCTCGGCTTGCCGATGCCTTGGCGCAGCAACAAGAGCGGCGTGTGCAGCGTGCCGCACGCCAGCACCACCACCTTGGCGTGCACGCGGAAGCGATGGCCTGGGTCTCCGAACGGCCCGCCCAAGAGGCGCCCCTCCACGCCCACCGCGCGCCCCCCACGCTCGAGCACGCGTGAGACCAGCGCGTCGGACACGATCGTCGCGCCGCGCTCCGTGGCACGCGGGAGGTAGCTGCGATCCACCGAGCGCTTCGCGCCCTTGGGGCAGGTGAAGTTGCAGCGCGCGTTGCCCTCGCAGTCGTGGCCCGTGTTGCGCGAGATGGAGTGGATGGGGATGCCCATCTTCTCGGCCGCCGCGACGTACTTGTTGGTCGATTCGCTGCGCATCGAGGCAGGGATCTCGGTGACCTCGAGTCGCTCCTCCACCACGCGGTAGGCCTCGTCGTAGAGCTTCTCGGAGAGGGTCGGCAGGCCGAGCTCGGTCTCCCAACGGTGGTGCACCTCGGAGGGGATGCGGAAGCACACCCCGCCGGTGAGCAGGCTGGAACCGCCCACGGCCTTGCCCATGGTGATCGAGATCATGGGGGTCTGCCCCACACCGAATGCCATCACCATGCCGGCGTCGCGGAACATGCGGCGCACCGACTCGCTGGGCGCGAAGCGCTGGTAGTCCTCGGGGCGGTAGTACGCGCCCTCCTCGAGCACGATCACGCGCTTGCCCGCCTCGGCCAGCGTGGCTGCGACCACCGCGCCGCCAGCGCCCGAGCCGACCACCACCACGTCGCACGACTCCTCCCAGTCGGCCGTCAGGCTGCGTCCATGGAGGACGTTGCGGAGCTCGCTCACGTCGGCCTCCGGGCCGCGACGTCGCGCGGGGCGATCAGATCGCGGTCGAAGCCGGTGTCCCGCAAGAGGTCACCTTCCTCGAAGGCGGCGGTGCCGAGCGGCACCTTGAAGGCCGTGAGCAACATGCTCAGCAAACCGTTCTCGTGGTTCTCCAAGACCTCGAGCACGTGCAGCCGGTCCCGGAGCGACAGCCGCGAGAAGCGCGCGGGGCGCTTGAGCGTGACGGCCGGGATCCCCTCGAACGCGACGCAGAGCGCGAAGAACCCGCGGCGCAGGTCGGCGCTCGCCGTGCCGACCCACAGATCCAGCTTGTGCACCACGCGATCCAGGGTCTCTTGGTCCGGCGGAACCAGCGTTCCGCGATCATCCTCGTCCGCGAGCAGCGCCTCGGTGAAGGCACGGCAGACCTCACGCCCCAGCGTCGACAGCCCGCGCCGACGCCAGTCGAGCGGGTGGGCGCCCGCGGGAAAGGGCACGCCCGGCCGCGGCGGGAACGGCTCGAGCGGCTCGCCGACGGGCAGCCGGAAGAAGCGCTGTTTCGACAGCCACGTGCGCCACATGCCGGGGAGCCTACAGGATTCGAGACTGGGCCGGCGGGCGCCGAGCCGACAACTCGGCGCTTGCAAACGGCGGCAAGCTGGTAGGCTCGGGACCGCCCTGATGACCCCCTCTCCGCTCTCGCACGCCGATCCCAGCCGCTCCGACGAGCGTCTCGCCCACGACGCCTCTCAGCACATGGCTCGCTACCCGGCGCTGCAGCTGGTGGCCGAGCTGATGACGCGCCTCCGCGAGATGAAATTCCCGTGGTGGACCTCGGAGCAGCTGCGCAACGCCTACCCCGCTGCCGACCGCATGCGTTGGTTCAGCGAGCGCGCGGATCTGCGGCAGCGCATCACTACGCAGCTGACAGGGCTCGCGCCGCGCGCTGCGCGCAACAAGTCTCCGGAGTTTCAGGCCGAGCTGATCGACTCCGTGATCGATGAAGGCGACATCTCGCTCGACGGCTTCGAGAGCGCCTTCGATCCCGCGGATCTGGCTGTGTACGGCAACGCTGGCGACTTCTTCCGCATGTTTCGCAAGCGCATGCCCTGGGACGACGACTCCACGCCGCACCAGGATCTGATCGGCTGGCTGATCGGCGCGTTCCTCTCGGACAAGAGCTCGCTCGACGGCGCGCCGCGCACGCCCGTCCTGACCGCAGTGCAGGTGCGAACGGCGATCGATGGGCGCGTGTGGCACTCCCGTCTGCCGCTGCACATTCGCGTGGCCATCGACGACGCCCGCTTCGCTGCCATGCGCGAGCACCCGAGCGAGCCCTACGGCATCGAGCGTGACCTGGCGATCGCCACGCCGGCGTTGGTGGCGGCCAGCATCCCGCTGAAGGACCTGTTGCCGGTGGTGGACGTGGCCGCTGCGCAGCTCGGGTTCGACGAGGGCGCGGGCGCGAGCCCGCCCTCCCGGGCCTACGGTCGCGAGACCTCGACGCGCGCCGCGCCCGCGCTCGCCGAGACGTCCGACGAAGAGCCAAGATCCTCCACCCGTCCTCCACCGCATTTCTTGGCTTTGCCGGACGACATGCCTGGCGTGCGCGAGAGCCGGCCGCCGCTCCCGAGCGTCGAGGCCGCGCGTGCGGCCAAGGGCAGCATCCCGCCCCCGGCGTTGGTGCCAGCTCCGGCCGCTCTCTCACCCGAGACGGCCGATGATCCCCCCACGCACGGGCCCACCACGAGCGCCGGCACGAGCCTGGCGAAGGCTGCGTTCGACATCGCCGACCCCGAGACGAGCAACGACGTGAACCCGCGCGACTCAGCCACCGACGAGCTCGAGCACACCAACCCATGGAACGCGCTCGGGGACATCGCCCACCAGATCGCGAGCGAGATGCGCTCGCGCCCTTCCGAGAAGCCTCCGACCGACGACGAGAGCCGCTGACAGCTGGACGCCGCTTGCTGGTAAGGTGGCATCGCCATGGCGAAGAAGAAGGGCGGGAAGAAGCGCCCCAGCGCGCAACCGGTGACCAAGAAGGCCGACCCGGGGCGGGCGGAGACCAAGCAGCAGGCTGCTCCGGCGCCCGCCGAGGCAACCTCCGACGCGCCCGAGCCCCAGGAGGACGAAGCCGACGAGGCGCCGCCGCCCCCGAGCGTCCCCGGCGAAGAGGCCGAGCCGCCGGTCGATCCGCACCCGCCCAAGCCACGCGCGCGTCAGGGCGCGCCGTGGGGCGAGCCGCTGGCGAAGCTGGAGCGCGCGTTGACCTGGTTCGAGATTCGCCTGCTCGTCAGCGTGATCCTGCTGCTCATCGCCTCGATGATGGCCTGGGTCAGCGTGGTGGGCTTGAGCTCGCCGCTCGAGTCGCAAGACTCTGTTGGCACGATCTATCGCGGCTTCGTCGGCGCCTTTGGGTTGGCGGCCGTGGCCTGGTTCGTCAGCAGCAAGCTCCAGCTGGACAAGAAGCGCTCGTCGCTCTTGGGCCTAGCGGGCGTCATCATCGGCTTCGTGCTCGCCGGCAGCTGGCGCGGGGTGGGCGTCGAGTACTTCGGACACGTCAAGAACTGGGTGCAAGAGGGCTCCACCCTGACGATGTTCGGTGGCTTGCGTGGGACCTCGACCCGCCTGACCATTCTGCTGGCGTTCGTGGGCGGGAGCCTGGCGGCCGCGAGCGGCAAACACATCAACATCGACGTCGCCCTCCGCTTCGTGACTCCCAAGATGAAGCTGCCGGTGTTCGTGATCCAGAACCTCGCCACCGTGGCGTTCTGCGTGGTCGCGGCCGTGGGCTTCTTCGAGTACATCGCGATCTCCAACTTCAATGCGAAGGTCGAGACCACGCGCAGCGAGAAGCTGTCGCTCGTGACCAAGACGATCTCGCAGGACCTGTTCCTGATGCGGCGGCAGATCGGCTTCGACCTGCGCGCCGCGCCCTACGTCCTCGGCGGCTCGGGCCGCTGGGACGATGAAGGGCGCCTCGACGGCAAGGCGTGGAACCAATACATCGAGACCAGCGGCTATCGTGACTACTTCGAGAAGGAGCAGGTCGACATGCTGCTGGCGCCGCCCGATGCGCTGAGCGCCTCGCGCGTCCCGCTGGCGATCGGCCCCGAGGGGCAGCCCCGCAATGTGCTCATCCGCACGATGAACCTCACCTTCGCGGTGGGCTTCTTGTTCATGGGCCTGCGCTTCCTGCTGCGGATGCTGCTGGTGCTCTCCGGCCACACAGACATCGATCCCGAGCCGGAGTACGACCCGGAGGACGACCCCAAGCGGCACGCTGAGCGCGAGAAGGTCGAGCGCGAGATCGCGAAGGAGGCCGCGTAATGGGCAAGCTCTACGCGCTCGCGGTGCTCTTGCTCACGGCCATGGCCATGCCGCTGTTCGCGGTCATGGGTGGCATCTCGGTGTTCGGGTGGTTGACCGAAGACCGAGAAGAGCTGCGACACGTCATGTTCATTGCCCCGAACGTGCTCGACGAGCAGAAGTTCCTGGGCTCGCCGATCCTGGTGACCATTCCGCTGTTCACCTTCGCCGGCTACTTGATGGCCGAGTCGCGCACCCCGGACCGGCTGGTGCGATTCGCGAGCGCGCTCCTCGGCTGGCTGCCGGGCGGCCTGGCCATGGTGTGTGTCGTCGCCAACGGCTTCTTCACGACCATGACCGGCGGCAGCGGCGTCACCATCGTGGCCATTGGCGGCATGATGTACCCCGTCCTGCGCAAGCAAGGTTACCCGGACAAGTACGTGCTCGGTCTGGTCACGGCAGCGGGCGCGATCGGTCTCTTGCTGCCGCCCAGCCCGCTGGTGGGCATTTACTCGTTCTTGGCGGGGGTCGACTACACCAAGGCCTACGCGGCCACGCTCGTGCCGGGGCTCGCGCTGGCCGGCGTGTTGTGCGCGCACGCGTTTTATGTCGGGATCAAAGAGAAGATCCCGCGCGGCAAGTTCGACCCGGCCGAGGCGGCGGTGGCGCTCTGGGACGCGAAGTGGGACGTCGCCGCCCCCTTCTTGGTTCTGGTGTGGATTGGCTCCGGCATGATGGGCCTCGACGAGGCCTCCGCCGCCGCCGCGCTGTACGTGCTGATCGCGCAGGTCTACGTGTACCGCGATCTCTCCTGGCGGGACGTGCTGCGCATCGCCAAGGAGTCGGTCAGCTTGGCGGGAGCCATCTTGGTCATCATCATGATGGCCACGGCGCTCACCAACTGGGTGATTCAAGATCGCATCCCGGCACACATCCTCGAGTTCTTCACTGCCAACGGTATGGATGAGGTGTGGGAGTTCATCATCGTCCTCAACATCTTCTTGTTCGTGCTGGGTGTGGTGATGGACGAGTTCAGCGCCATGCTGGTGGCCATGCCGCTGGTCCTGCCCCTGGCGGCGAACTTTGGCCTCTCCCCGTTCTACCTGGCGGTGATGTTCCTGCTCAACATCGAGATCGCGTACATCTCGCCGCCCATTGGCGTGAACCTGTACATCGCCGCGTTCCGCTTCAATCAACCGCTGGCCAAGGTGTACCGCGTGGTCATGCCGTTCGTGTATCTGCTGACCGGCGGCCTGCTGTTCTTCATCCTGTTCCCGAAGCTCTCCACCTTCCTGATCGATCCCGATATCGAGAAGGCCCGCGCCGAAGCGGAGAAGGCGGGGGTGGCCCCGCGCGAGGCCTGGGTGCTCGAGTGCGTACAAGAGGACAAGAGCTACCTTCGGCCCTGCACCGCGGCCGACCGTGAGAAGTGGGGCGAGGACGGCAACCGCGCGCCTGCCGCGGCCGAGGGCGCGGACGGCGAGGAGGCCCCCCCCGTGCAGCTGACCGAGGTGGAGAAGAAGAAAAAAGAGAAAGAGGAAGAAGACCTCATGGCGGAGATGATGGGCGACAGTCCCCCCAAAGACGCCGACGCCGGCACCGACGCAGGCGCTGATGACGCCGGGACACCGCCGAGCCAAGACTCCGCCACGCCTGCCGCGAGCGCGTCCGCGGCGCCGGGATCACCACCACAGTGAGAGCCATCATGCGAATCAAGTCCTTGCTCGGCGTCTGCACGCTCGTCGCCCTGTGGCCGAGCGTGGCCTCGGCGCAGCTCTTGTTCACTGATCAAGGTGCCGCCAGCTTGCCGCAGAGCTGCAACGGCTCCGGCTGTTGGACGAACTATGCGCGCGTGACGGACTACGACGGCGACGGCGATCTGGACCTGGTGGCCGTCAACTGTGGCGGCTTCTTCAGCAATCCCACCCCGCAGCCGCTGGTGCTGTGGGAGAACGATGGCAGCGGCACCTTCACCGACGACTCCGCCGCCATCGGCAGCCTGTCGGCGCCGGTGCGTCAGGTGGCCTTTGGTGACATCGACGGTGACGGCGACCTGGACATGTACGTGCCCTCTGCCGGCAACCTGCAGCCAGACCGGTTGTTCGTACAGACATCGCCCGGCGCGTTCAGCAACGAGGCTGCCACGAGGCTACCGGCTGGGCTGTCCTCGGACGCCGGCGCCGCGCGCTTCGCCGATGTCGACAACGACGGTGACCTCGACCTGTTCGTGGCCAACGGCTACCTCGACGACAACGCCCCGCCGGGTGCGCTGTACTTGAATGGCGGAACCGGTGTGTTCACCGCGTCGGCGACGGTGCCCACGACCAAGAACGGCACCAACCCGGACGACGTGGACTTCGTCGACGTGGATGGTGACTTCGATTTGGACGTGCTCATCAACTTCCACGTCGGTCAGAACTCGCTCTGGCGCAACGACGGCGCGGGCACCTTCACCGATGTCTCGACCGGCTTGCCCACGCTCGACGGCGGCGCCTTCCACTACGGTCCGGCGTTCTGTGACGTGGACGCAGACGGCGACCGGGACATGTTCGTGGACAATGCCGGCGCTGGGTACCAGGAGGTGCTGGGCATCAACGACGGTACCGGCACGTTCAGCAACGAGTCGGCCGCGCGCATCAGCGGCAACACCGGGGCCGACGACAACCTGGTCGCGTGCATCGACTACGATGGGGACGGCGACTTCGATTTCGTCGTCGGCTCCCTCTCCACCCAACATCGGGTGTTCGAGAACGACGGCAGCGGCAACTTCGATTTCGTGACCGGGGCGTTCGATGGTCCGTCCGTGCCGACGCTGTGGCTCGAATTCGGAGATCTCGATGGCGATGGCCGGCTCGACGCGTTCGCGGCGCAGGGTGAGGGCAACCCTCAGACCGAGCGCATCTTCCTGGGAACGAGCGCGGTGGCGGTGGACACCGCGGCGCCGAACGTGTTCGCGATCGAAGACGTCTCGCTGCCCGGTGCAGGGACTGCGGTGGTGCGCTTCGCCGTGTCGGACAACGCGGTGACCGACGAGGGCGCGCGCCTGTCCAGGGCGTACGTGTCCGTCGGCGCGGAACAGGTCGACGCCACGTTCATGGGTGGTGATATCTATCGCGCGGCCATCATGGCCGCTCCCGGCACGATGTTCTCCGCGTGCGCGGTGGATCTGGAAGGCAACACCGGCTGTGCGGACGGCACCATCACCATGGGTGGGCAGGGAGGAAACGGCGCAGGCGGCGGGGGCGCAGGCGGCGGCTCTGCGGGTGGGAATGGCAGCGGTGGCGCGGCCGGCCCCGGCGCAGGCGGGGGCGACGGCAGCGGCGATGGGGGCGAGAGTGGTTGTGACTGCGCCGTACCGGCGGGCCGCTCGGGCCTCCGCGGGCTGATGCTCCTAGGTCTGGCGTTGGGTGCCTTGTCGCTCCGTCGTCGCGCATTGCGCTGAGCGCGCCTCGACTCTCACAAAGGACAATCACACGGCATGAAACCGCCCCGTTTGACAGGGAAAGCCTTGATCGCCGCGCGTGTGGCCGCGGAGAACCCAGCCACCAGCGCGCTGCTGCGTGACGTGCTCAAGGCCTCGCTCGGGCTGGATCGACTGGCGGCGCTGCCCACGTCGGCGCGAGGCGAGTGGCCCATGACGCAGGTGCCCATTCAGGCGCGCGCACCGCGGGAGCTGCCGCACGCCGGCTTGGGCACCCACGAGCGCAAGGTATGGCCACGCAGCCACGAGGAGCTGCGCGCTGCCATGGCGGCCGGTCGGACTGACCCCGCGGCGCTCGCGGAGCGTGCGCTCGGGATCGTGACGTCGCTGGCGCGCAACCGCGTGCTCAACGTGTTGGTCGCCAGCGACGAGGCGCGCACCCGTCGCGAAGCCGCGGCGTCCGCGACGCGCCACCGCGCAGGCCGAACGCTGGGCCCGCTCGACGGCATCCCCTATTTGGTGAAGGACGAGGTCGACGTGGCTGGCCTGCCGACCCGCATCGGCACGCGCTGCGAGAGCGAGGCGCCCAAGCCCACCGACGCCACCATCGTTGCCCGGCTGGCCCAGGCTGGGGCGGTGTTCGCAGGCAAGACGGTGATGACCGAGTGGGGCATGTCCCCTCTGGGGCAAAACTGCCATTACCGGATGCCCACCAACGCGCACCACGCCGAGCGCGTCCCCGGGGGCTCCTCGAGCGGATCCGCGGTGGGCGTGGCCATGGGCGCGGTGCCGTTCGCCATCGGCACCGATGGCGGCGGCTCTGTGCGGATCCCCGCTGCGCTCAATGGTGTCTTCTCGATCAAGCCCACGTTCGGGCGCGTGAGCCGCACCGGCAGCTTGTCTGGGAGCGTCGGCCACGTCGGACCGATCGGCGCGTCGCCCTCGGACTTGGCGGCCTTCTTGGATGCCGTCGCCAGCGAGGTGGACCCCGCAGAGCCGCTCTCGACGTTCGCAGCTCCGCCGCCCAAGGGAGGCTTCGGGTCGCGTCTCGGTGCCGGGGTGAAGGGTCTCCGTATCGGCGTGCCCGAGTCGGAGTGGGCGGATGCGAGCCCCGAGGTGGCCGAGCGTTGTCGCGCCGCGCTCGCGGCGCTGGAAAAGGAGGGCGCGCAGTTGGTGCAGGTGTCGATGCCGCTCGCGGCCGTGGCCGCGCCGCTCGGCTACATCACCATCGGCTGCGAGGTGTTCGCCGCCAAGGCGCACTTCTGGCGCGAGGCCCGTGAGTCGTTGGCGGACGACCTGCGCCTGTCCTTCGCCGTGCTCTCGGGCCTGTCGGCGGCGGAGTTCGGCGATGCCCAGCTGATCCGCAGCTCGCTCCGCCAAGAGACGGCGCGAGTGCTCGCGGAGGTCGATCTCATCGCCATGCCCACCACGGTCACCACCGCCCCTGAGTTGTCGGTGCACGATCGCGGTAAGGCCTTCGCTGACACCGTGGCGATCGACGCGATGTGCCGCTTCAACTTCCTGGGCAACCTCACCGGCCTGCCGGCGGCCACGGCCCCGGTGGGCGTGGGCGCCCACAATCTACCGATCGGCCTTCAGCTGATCGGCGACGCGTGGGACGAGGCGGGCGTGTTGGGCGCGCTCGCGCACCTCGAGCGCGTCGGCGCCGCCAGCGTGGAGAAGCCCAAGGCGGCGCTCGACCTGCTCGACGGCGTCTGACGCTCGGGGGAGAATTCAACTGGCTCGCCAGTTGAATCAGCAAACAAGATTCTCCCGTGCCCTCCTGAACAATCGGCGCCGAAGGCCCCACCACCGGGCCGACTGGCACGGGAGCGAATTCAACTGGCTCGCCAGTTGAATCAGCAAACAAGATTCTCCCGTGCCCTCCTGAACAATCGGCGCCGAAGGCCCCACCACCGGGCCGACTGGCACGGGAGAATTCAACTGGCTCGCCAGGTGAAAATCGTCGCAGACAACTTCACCCTTGTTCGCGGCTCGGCGTATGAGCGGCAGTGTGGTGACGCGAGCAGCGACGTTGGGCAGATTGGGGTTGGGCCTGGCTTTGGCGCTGGGCCTGTGGGCATGTGGCAAGAAGGACGAGCCCTCTGGCGCGCGTCCCGAAGATCCGGCCTTGTCCAAGCCGGCCGAGCAGGCGCCGCCTGCGCCTGCGCCGACGGTGCCGCAGCTGCCCGCGCCAGCGCCGGAGCAAGCCGAAAAGCCCATCCAGGACGCCGAGCCGAAGGTCGCCGAAGAGGAAGGCGACGAGGCCGACGACGAGGAGAGTGAGGGCGAGAAGCCAGCCGGCAGCAAGAAGAAGCGCGGCAAGTCGCACGGCCCAAGCTCCCGCAAACGCGGCAGCTCAGGCGAGACCGACAACGTGCCCGAGGCGCGGGCGGAGTCGCAGGCGCTGCGGGTGAAGCGGATCCAGTTCTCGGAGTCGATCAAGGGGCGCGAGCCGGTCGAGCCAGAGGAGACCTTCGAGGCCGGCACCAAGAAGCTGTACGCGTTCATCGAGCTCGCGAACGACACCAAGCAGAAGTCGAAGGTCACCGTGACCTTCGTGCCGCCCATGGGAGGCGCGACCAAGGTGACGCTCGACGTGGGGGACAAGTCGCGCTGGCGTACTTGGGCGCTGCGCAAGAACCCGAGCGCCGTGGGCACGTGGAAGGTCATCGTCAAGGATGAGCAGGGGCGTGAGCTCGCTCACCGAAGCTTCGAAGTGACGGAGTGATCGTGCGGCTCACGGAGCTCTTTCGCCGCAACGCTCGCTTGCTGGCTCTGGCCCTGCTGGGCAGCGTCGTGTTCTCGGGCGCTCCCGCCATCGAGGCCGGCGACCGTGCACACGAGTGCGACCACGTGGAGGCTTCGGCGGGCTATCGCATCTCGCAGAAGCGAGGCCGCTTCGAGGCACTGCGAGACGTGGCGCTGTCTGCCAAGGTCGAAGAGAAGCTGAACGCCATCGCGGCGCGCTACCAGAAGAAGACGGGCAAGACGTTCGTGGTCACGAGCGGCATCCGCGACCCGGACTCGCAAGCGGAGCTGATCTACCAGAAGCTCGTGTTGGGAGACGACCTGCTCAAGCTCTACAAGGACAAGAGCGCCGTCAAGGAGCTGGTCGACACGTTCGAGGACGGCCAGCGCAAGCGCAAGAGCCGTACGACGATCGTGACGGCCATCGCCAGCACCATCCGCGCGCAGATGAAGCGCGGCATCTTCATCTCCGCGCACCTCAAGGCCGGTGCCGCCGACGTGCGCAGCTCGAGCATGACCGCGGCGGACAAGCGTGCGTTCGTGGAGGCCGCGCGTGAGGTGGGCGGCTTCTCGATCATGCTCGAGTCGACCCCCCCCCACTTCCACCTGCAGCTCGACTGAGTCGCCCGCCTGACCTGGCGACGTGTCAGGGACACGACGCACTGCGCCAGCTGACATGCCGGTTGCAGTGCCACGCCCCTTGGTGTGACGATGGCAGACAGCCGCGGTGAGCGCTCGCTCGCCGACAGCGTCGCTCCGGCGATGTGGGCCTCGTCTTCGCTTTCACCCCACGTCCTGCGCTCGAAGAGGTTGTCATGCGCGCGATCCACACGCTCAGCCCCAGCTGGCTGACTCTGGTCTCTGGTTTGGCCTTGGGATGCTCCGCCGGGACCGGCGACCTGGGCTCGTCGGGCCCCGGCTCGGGTGGTGGCGGCAACGGCAGCGGCGCGAGTGACACCGGCGGAAGCGCCGCCCAGGGCGGCACCAACGAGGGCGGCAGCCAAGGGCAGTTCATGGGCGTCGGCGGTGGCTCGACCACGCCCGGCTGCGACTCCGGCCCGAACGACGACGCTGACATGGACGGCTTCACGCAGACGACCGGAGACTGCAACGATTGCGACGCCAACGTGAACCCAGGAGCGATCGAGGTGTTGCCCACCTTCGATGCGCCAGGGTGCACCGCCGAGGGCGGCAGCTGCACGACCGCAGCAGACTGTTGCTCGGCGACCTGTGACCCCACAGACCTGGTGTGCGTCGCGTATGTGCCCGCCGACGAGGACTGCGATGGCACCGAAGACAACGTCGCGCCGGATTGCGACGACGCGCTCGCCATCGAGGGCACCGATCCGTTCGACGGGGCTCGCGCCATCGAGCTGTGCAAGCAGGCGGTGGATCCGGGCGAGTGGGGCGTGATGAGCGCACATTGGGTTCGCGCCAACGGGCTCGCCGCGCCGGTCAATCTGCACATGGGTGTGCTCGACAACTTCGGCCCGAACGTCCCGCCGCGCGGCGGCGCGCGGCTGTTGGCCATCTCGTCCGGCGCGGCTCGCGACGAAGCGGACCCAGGCTACTGCGCCCCCGTGAGCTGCACCTACAACGGCGCGGGCACCGCGCCCTCGGGGTTCCCGCAAGACCCGCCTGGCTGCCCTGCGAGCGCCAACATCAACGACGACGTCGGCCTGGAGCTCGGCATTCGCGCGCCCACCAACGCGACCGGGTTCAAGTTCGACTTCAAGTTCTACTCCAAGGAGTACCCCGAGTGGGTGTGCGACACCTACAACGACCAGTTCATCGCGCTGGTCACGCCGCCGCCCATGGGCGCCCAGAACGGCAACATCTCCTTCGACTCGGTGGGCAACCCGGTGAGCGTGAACATCGCATTCTTCGATGTGTGCTCGGGTTGCCCCGCGGGCACGGCGGAGCTCACCGGCACAGGCTTCTCCACGGCCGAAGGGGCTACGTCATGGCTGCAGACCACGGCCCCCGTCACGGGTGGCCAGGAGATCACCATCCGTTTCGCTACGTGGGACACGGGTGACACGGCCTTCGACTCCACCACCTTGATCGACAACTTCCAATGGATCGCCAACGGCGGCACGGTCACGGTCGGCACGACGCCCATTCCCCAATAGGTCCCTACCGGCGGGCGAAGCTGCCCTCGCGGCGCTTCATCAGCGCGGCGCCATTGGCCACGAAGCCCGCGCCGCACAAGAGCGGCGCCAGCTCGTGTGCCCTGGCGTCGACGCCGTCGATGCGTTCGATCGAGAGCACGCGGCGCTCGTCGTCTGCCCAGGCCCCGAGCGAGCGCGCGAGCGCCTGAGCCACGAGCGAGCGCTGTGGCTCTTCGGCTGGCAGGAACGTGGCAGCGTTCTCCTCACCTCGACCCAAAAAAGCGGCCAGCGCGCCGGCCACCAGCACCACGTGCGCCCCCGCGCTTCGGCTCGGGCGCGCGCCTTTGGCCTCGGGCCAGGGCAGGCTCGCGCCATAAGGGTTGGCGGGGTCGAGCGCAGACAGGCGCACCGCGCTCAGCTCGCGGGGTGGCTCACGCTGCGCGCGCAGCTGCTCCTCGACCCCGGCGCGCGCGAACTGGGCCGCGCCCAGGCCTTCGATGAAATAGCCCCGGCGTGCTCGGCCGCCCTCCTCCATCAGCTTGAGGGCTGGGTAGAGCGCGGAGAACCCGCCGGCGACGCCCTCCGCCTCGGCCACTTCGCGGGTGATCACCCCGTGGCGGTCCAGCAGCACCGAGATGGTGGCAGAGAGCCGCTCGGCGTTCGAGGCCTGGACGCCGCGCGGCACCAGCGACCAACGACCCTCGGCGCCAGCTGGCGTCGCGCGCCGCGTGCGAAAACGAGCCGCCCGTGGCTGATCGGCCTTCGCGGACAGGAAGCGCGAGCGGAGCGGCAGGCTGGTGTCGTTGGTGACGAGCCCTGCGCCGCACAGATCCCACAGCGCCGCCAGCACGTCGCCGCCAAAGGTGCCGAGCGCGTTAACGATGTCGTGGAAGAACACCGCGCCGCGCCGATCGAGCACCTCCAAGATGCGCTCGGAGAGCGCGTGTTGAGGCCCACCCGCGGGCGGCACGAGCAAAGGCAGCCGATCGATCAAATGGAACGCGATGCGGCCATCGACCTCGCTCATCGTGCCGCTGCCGCGCCACACGATCTCCCCCGCAGACAGCAGCTCGTCGAGCAGCGTGGGCTGGAAGTCGCGCACCCGCGACGGGAAAATGTCGGCGAACCAAACGCTGACAGGCAGCGCCAGGCCCTCCAGCCGCTCGATCGTCGACAGGAGCGCCTCATGCCCGCCGCGCCGCGCCCCCAATCCATGCTGGCCAATCAAGAAGCGCGCGAGCGTCGCGCCGTCGACCGGCTCCACCGCTCGTCGCAGCCGCGCCAGGCTGCGGCGTTTGATGTTGCGCAGGACCTCGGCGTCCACCAGCTCCTCGCCTTCGCCCTGAGGGGAGAAGCGACCGGGCACGAGCTTGCCGCTCGCGACCAAGCCCAGCAGCGTGGTGCGCACCACGTCCGCGCCGAGACCATAACGAGCCTCGAGATCCTGCTGACGGAACGGCCCGTGAGTACGCGCATATCTCGCGAACAGAAGCGACAGTGCGCCTGGCACTGGCGCCAAGAACGCCCCAGGCACGCCCGGTGGCGGCGAGACTCCCAGCGCGTCGCGGTAGCGCCCCGCGTCCTCCACGATGATCACGCGTCGCTCGCCCGCGATGGTCACTTCGAGCGCCCTTCGCGCCACGCACAGCTCGTGGACCAGGTCGGCAACCGCCGCAGGCTCCGCGAGCTGGGCAGCGATCTCGGGCAGCGATTGATCGCCGAGCCAAGACAGCCGGTCCCACAGGTGATCCAAGTGCTCGATCGGGCGACCCTGGTGCGCTGCCTGCGTGGCGCTCTCGCGGATGGCCTCCTCGTCGAGCAGATCGCGGAGCTCGACCTCTCCGAGCAGCTCGCGCAGTCGCTCGGTGTCCAAGCTGAGGGCCTGTGCGCGGCGCTCGGCCAATGGAGCGTCGCCCTCGTACATGAAGGCCGCTACGTACGAGAACAACAGCGAGCTCGCGAAGGGTGAGGGGCTGGTGCTGTCCAGCTTGATCACCCGCGCGCTCCGCTGCTCGACGCGCGACAGGATCTCGACCAGCGAGGGCAAGTCGAGCATCTCGCGCAGACACTCGCGGTACGTCTCGAGCACGATCGGGAACGAGCCGTATCGAGAGGCTACCGCCAGCAAATCGCTGGCGCGCTTGCGCTGCGACCACAACGGCACCCGCTTTTGCGGCGACCGCCGCGGCAGGAGCAACGCACGGGCCGCGTTCTCGCGGAAGCGCGAGGCGAACATGGCAGTCTTGTCCAAGCCGCGCGTGACCAGCTCCTCGACCTCCTCGTGGCGGGGGAGGTAGGCGTCGAGATCCGGCGCGGCGTCCGAGTCGGGCACGCGAAAGACGATGCCGTCGTCGCTCCAGATCGTATCCACATCGAGCCCCTGCTCGTCCCGCAGGCGCGCGGTGACCGCCATCGCCCAGGGGGCGAGCACGCGCGATCCCAGCGGTGAGAGCACGCACACACGCTGGTCGCCGAGCTCGTCCAGGAAGCGTTCGATCACCACCACCTGATCGCTGGGGACATCCCCCGTCGCCACGCGCTGCTCCTCCACATAGGTGACCAGGTTCTTGGCGGCGCGCTCGTCGAGGCCGTAGTCCTCGGCGAGCAAACGCACGCCTTCGCCTTCGTCGAGCGAGGCGAGAGTGCGCGCGAGCGCGCCGATCTTCATGCCGAGCTCGGCTGGCCGACCCGGGCGGTCACCTTTCCAGAACGGCATGCGGCCCGGCTCGCCCGGCGCGGGTACACACAGCACGCGGTCGTGGGTGATCTCGGTGATGCGCCAAGAGGAGGCGCCCAGCAAGAACACCTCGCCCACGCGCGACTCGAACACCATCTCCTCGTCGAGCTCGCCGATGCGCACCGGTCGCTCGCCGCTGCCGTCCAGGAACACGCCGAAGAGGCCACGATCGGGGATGGTGCCGCCGCTCAGGATGGCCATGCGCCGGCTGCCGTGGCGCGGGCTCACCACGCCGGTCACGCGATCCCAGATCACACGCGCGGACAGCTCCCGAAACTCGTCCGAGGGGTACAGCCCGCTCAACATGTCGAGCACGCCCTCGAACGCCGACTTGGGCAGGTCGTGGTAGGGCGCGGCGCGCGTGACGAGCGCGAACAGCTCGTGCTCGTGTTTGGGGCCCATCGCGACGATGGCCACGATCTGCTGCGCGAGCACGTCGAGCGGGTTCTCCGGCACGAGCGTGGCTTCGACCTCGCCTTCGGTCATGGCGCGCGCGGTGGCGGCGCACGCGAGCAGATCCGCGCGGAACTTGGGGATCACCACGCCGCGGGACACGGCCGAGGCCCGGTGCCCGGAGCGCCCGACGCGCTGCATGCCCGCGGCCGCCGAGGGTGGCGCCTCGATTTGGATCACCAGATCGATCGAGCCCATGTCGATGCCGAGCTCGAGCGAGCTGGTGGCCACGATCGCGGGGATGGTGCCAGCCTTCAGGCGATCCTCGATCACCGCGCGCTTGTCGTGCGCGATCGAGCCGTGGTGGGCCAGCGCGATCTCCTCGCCCGAGGCCTCGTTGAGCGCGCCGGCCAAACGCTCGGCCAGTCGACGACTGTTCACGAACACCAGCGTGGTTCGGTGCGCGCGGATCAGCTCCACGATGCGCGGGTAGATGCTCAGCCAGATCGACTTGCCTTCGCCTGCGCCGGGACCGGTCTCGTCGTCGCGCGTCGAGAGCTGCCGCATGTCCTCCACCGGCACTTCGACCGTGATTTCGAGCGCTCGCCGGGTACCGGCGTCCACCAGTGTGACCGGTCGCGGCGTGGTCTTGTCCGAGTAGCCGCCCAACACGCGCGCCACCTTGTCGAGCGGTCGCACCGTGGCGGACAGCCCGATGCGCTGCAGCGGCGCGAGCTCGGCGGGGCGCAGAGCCTCGAGCCGCTCCAAGCTGAGCCAGAGGTGCGATCCGCGCTTGCTGCCGGCCAGCACGTGGATCTCGTCGATGATGACCGTCTCGATCGCGCCGAGGTGTTTGCCGGCCTCGGAGGTCAAGAGCAGGTACAGGGACTCGGGGGTCGTGATGACGATGTCCGCGCCCGCGCGGGTGAAGGCCGCGCGATCGCGGGCCGCCGTGTCGCCCGAGCGGACGAACACACTCGGCTCACGAAACGGGGTCCCCAACGACTGCGCGGCGTGGCCGATGCCCACCAGGGGCGCGCGCAGATTGCGCTCGATGTCGACCGCCAGCGCCTTCAGCGGCGACACGTACAGGATCTTGGCGCCCGCCGTGGCGGGCCCGAACATCACGCGGTCCAGCGCGGCCAGGAAGGCGGCCAGCGTCTTGCCCGAGCCGGTGGGCGCGAGCAGCAGCGTGGACTCGCGCCTGGCGATCGCGCCCATGCCCAGGCGCTGCGCGCGCGTGAGCGTGCCGAAGCTCTGGCGCACCCAGCTCGCCACGGCCGGCGAGAAGTGCGCGAGGACGCTGTCGTCGCTGGGCTCCACGCTCGAGTTGTAGCCGAGGTTCCTCGGGAGCGCCTCACTTCGCGGGCGCGAACGAATTGTAGATCGGCGAGCGTGGCTGGCTGAACCTTGGGAGCCGCGCTCGACATCCCGTCGGGGATCGTGCGGAGGTCGCCTCGCGGAAAGCGAGCGCGCGACGGGGCGTCAGCCGTCGTCGTCGTCGGCGGTCTTGGGCGCTGCGGCGGGCGCAGTCGACGGCTCGGGCTTGGGTGCCCGCGGCGCTCGATCTTGCGGCAGCTTCAGCTTGCGTTTGCCAGGCTTGAATGCCGGGTGCGGCTTCTGTTTGGTCTGCTCACCGGGCTTGCGCGGGGCGCGCGCTCTGGCCAAGGCGGCCTTGTCCACGCGGTCGTCGCACTCTTTGGGGTCTCCTTTGGCCACCTCGTTCTTGGTGGCCTTGGTCAGATCGATGGTGAGCTCGGCCAGGTCGGTCTCCACGTTGAGGCGCAGCGGCGTGCGTTGTGCGTCGTCCGAGAACCAGAGCGTGAACGGCTTGGGCACACTGCGCGCGAGCGGCTCGAGCGTCTTCTCGCTCACGCGCACGCCGACGCCGTCGAAGCGCACGGCCTCCTTCTCTCCGAGCGGCGTCGCGATCTTCTCGCGGCCGGTGAGCGCCACGTCGATGCGGACCAGGTGGCGCCCGAGCGTCGAGTAGAGAAAGCCTGGCGCGTCGTCTTTCGGGTCCCAGCGGCGCAGGTAGCCCAAGAGCGAGTGCCCGTCGTGTGGGATCTGCTCGGTGGTGAGCTCCACGCGCCGGTACAGGTTGCGCGTCTTCTTGTCCCGCTCCTCTCGTCGCTGGTGCAAGCGGTAGCGGCCCGGTGCGTAGTCGAGCTGGGCCAGCGTGCGCTTGTCGTCCATCTCGACGTCCCACTTCGCCTCCAGAGAGGTGCTGGTGTCGAGGTCGATCAGCGCGCGCGTGTCGGCGTCGCCGCTCGACAGGAACGACATCAGGCCGCCCACACGACCGCTGCCGTCCACGGGCAGCACCGGCTTGCCGTCGGCCAGGCACAGCTTGCCCACCTTGAGCGAGGCCTTGCCCACCGCCACGTTCTCCACCAGCACGTCGAACTCGAACGCCTCGCCCTCCTCGAACGGCTTGCCCACCGTGCGCACCGCCTGGTTCGAGGGCTGCGCCTCGATCTCCGAGTCGAGCGGCAGCGGGAAGAAGAACTGACACCCTGCGCTGGGGGCCAGAGCGATCGCGAGCGCGGCTGCGCGGAGGCGGGTCACGTGGTGCGGAGGTCCTTGGGCAAGTGTTCGCGGTCGTTGAAGCTCTTCATGCTGAAGATCATGCCCCGCCCGAGCGGGATGGCCTTGAGCCGAACCATGCCAGCATGACCAATTGTGAACCGTTCCCACTCCCAAGGCACGCCCGAGATGCCGAGGAGCACGGTCATGGCGACGGCGTTGGTCCCCCCGTGTCCGAACACGACCAAACGGCCAGGATCCTTCTCTTGGCCGAAGATGGGCGCCTCTTCGTGCGGGACCTGCGGCATGCCGCGGTCCGCCAGCATGGCGTGCACGGCCCTCTGCACTCGCTCGGTGAAGGCGCGGAAGCTCTCCCCTCCGGGGATCCCCTCCCACCAGGCGGCGGGCTCGCGCTCTCGCGCCTTGCGAAAGGTGTGCGCTACTTCCATCAGCGACAGGTGCGACCAGTCCGGCAGTCGAATCTCGGTCAGGTCCTCGATCACCGTCACCGGCTTGCCGAGCCTGGCCGCCAGCGGAGCCGCCGTCTCTCTGGCGCGGCGCGCAGGGGAGCTGATGATCTCGTCCGCGCCCCGGCTGGCCAGGCGCTCCGCGCACAGCTCGGCCTGACGCAGTCCGACCTCGGTCAGCGCGGGATCCATCTGTGGGGTGCCGCCCTCCGCCCAACCCGGTTGACCATGGCGCACGAACACAAGCTCCAAGCAGGCCTCCTCTTGCGATCGCAGCACGTGGCGCGGCGCTCCTTCGCGCCCGCACGGCTTCAGTGTACGGGGGGTGTATCATGGCCAAGCTCGACTGGATCGATGTGGTGGATCGCGCCCTCGTACGCGCCGATCGCTTCGCGGACCGCTTCCGCAAGACGCCCCGCCGTCGGCTCGACGTGGTGCCCAGCCCGCTGATGCCGGTCGATCCGTTCGGTGCGCCGCCGATTCCCAAGCCCGGCGCCGAGGTGGCTCCGCCTGCTGCCCCGATCCCGACTCCGTTGGGCGACCCCGGGTTGCCCGCACAGATCTACGGGAAGCGCACGTGCGACGCGACGGCCCGTACGGTGCAGCTGTTCCGCGGGGCCTCGATCACGGCGCGCATGATCGACCTCGACGACCCCGAGCACCGCGACCTCGAGAACCGTCTCGTGCGAGAGACCAAGCGCTACGACCTGCCGTACGTGTTCGTGCGCGGGGAGCTGATCGGCGGCTTCGCCGAGACCGCCGCGCTGGCCAAGAGCGGCGAGCTCACGCGCCGCGCCGCCCAGAGCTGAAAGGGTCTACGCTTCGAATCGGATGGCGAGCGGAGACGACAAGCGCGACGACAGCCCCACGCGGCCGCGGCCTCCGGCGCGACGTTCGCTCTCCGCCACGGCCATGGTGGCGGTCGACGTGGAGACCACCGCGCGCGGCGCGAAGGTGGTGGTGGAGAAGTGCCTGGCGCCGGCGCCTCATGAGCGCGTCCACCTGCTCTCGTTTCGTGCGGGGGCGCTCACCCGGGTGCTCGAGCGCGCGGTGCGCGAGGCAGGCGCCGAGGCGGTGCGCGTCGAGCTCGACGACATGGACAAGGACGAGACGGTGGCCGACTACATGGCCAAGCTCGCGCCGTTGATGGTCGGAGCCACCGCCATCATCGCGCTGGCACCCTCGGCGCGCCCGCCGCAGACGCTGTCCTTGGCCATGGCCAAGACCGCAGAGGGCCAGAAGGCGCGCATGCTGTATCTGCTCCAGGTCGACGAGCGCTTGTTGGCGCAAGGAGCGCGTGCCGAGCCCGAGCTCCTGCAGACGGTGAACGAGCGGGTGATGAAGGCGATCAAGCCGCCCTGCACCGTGCGCGTGACCAGCGAGACCGGCACCGATCTGGAGATCAGCCTGTCGGCCCATCATCCGCTCTTGTCCGCAGCGGGCAAGCCCAAGCCAGGCCAAAGCGAGAACCTGCCCGCGGGTTACGTGTACGTGCACCCCGCGCGGGTGAGCGGCACGCTGGTGGTCGACCGCGCGATCTTCGGGCCCAAAGGCGAGGTGGATCGCGCTCTCCTTCGGCGCAGCGGGCCGAAGGTGGAGTTCGTCGCCGGGCGCATCCACCATCACGACGCCAAGGATCCCGCCATCGCGGCGGTGCTGGATCGTTACCTGGAGAGCCACACCTTCGCGGGGCGCGTCGGGCTCGCCGTGCTCCCCACCAACTACCTGGTGCGCAGCGAGATCGGCTCGGACCGCCAGGACATGCTGCTGCCAGGCGTGACCATCTCGCTCGGCTTCGCCAACCAAGACGCCACCCTCGCCACCTACGAAGCGCCGGTGCAGCTGGTGCTGCTCGGCCGCAAGCAGACGGTGGAGGTGGGGGGCCGTGCCCTGATCGAGGCGGGCCGCTTCGCCTCCACCTTGGTCGAGGGGATTGACCCGTTTCGCTGAGCTTGCCCGCCACACCGTTCGACCCCAAGGAGCCTTCCGTGCCTCCGTTCCTGCAAGATGCCACCTTGCCCGTCCTGCTGCTGTGGGTGCTCGGCTTCTTCCTCGTGCTCACCGTGGCCGCGTCCGCCGCGGGGTTCTTGGCCGAGCGAGCGCTGCCGCAGCGGCGCATGTTCGACGTGCCGCTGTTCCCCGGCCAGTACCGCTTCGAGCTGCTCGGCAATGGCATCTTCCTGAGCGTCACCTCGATCACCGTCACGCTCGCGCTCTTCAGCGGTGCGGTCCGCTTCACCAGTGGGTGGCTGGCTGCCGTGGTCACGTTCGCGGCGCTCTTGTTCGGCTTCCAGGTGTTCTACTACTGGCTGCACCGGGCGATGCATCACCGCTCCCTGCTTCGCTTCCACCGCTGGCACCATCGCTCGCAGGTGACCACGCCGCTCACCGGCCAGTCCGTGGGCCCCATCGAGGCATTGGGGTGGATGGGCGGTTATGTCGGGCTGCCGCTGTTGATGTCTTGGATCCACCCGATCAGCTTCGTCGGCTGGGCGGCGTACCTCGCGTTCAACGTCAGCGGCAACGTGTTCGGTCACAGCAACGTGGAGCCCAACGTGCCCGCCGCTGCGTCGCGTTCGGCCACACTGTTCGCCAACGTGTTCATCTACCACGCGCTCCACCACGCCCGCTGGAACGGCCATTACTCGTTCCAGACAGCGATGATGGATCGCTTGTTCGGCACGGAGTACGCCGACTGGCCCCAGCTCTTCGCGCGCATCATCGCGGGCAAGCCGCTGAAGAGCCTCAAGGAGCGCGGCGACGAGCCGCAGGCGAGCTGACCGCTCGCCGTGACCAGCCCAGCGCGAGCGCGCAGGCGAGAAGCGCAACGTCACCCACCGCGGGCGCAGCGGGCGTAGGCACGGCGCAATCGCAGCCGGACGGGCCCGCCAGGGGTGCGTCGTGTCGAGTCGATGATGCTGGGACGGACGGGGCCGCGCTTGCGGGCGGCGGGACGCTGGCCGAACTGATGTCGGAGGGAGCGGTCACGATCGGGGGTGGTGATGGCGGCAGCGGTGGCGGTGAGTGCGCCGGCTTGTCTTTGGGTAGGTGTTTGAGGTCGGCCAGCGCGTTTGGACAGTCGGGCGAGCGAAGCGCCTTGACGTAGACTGGGAGCGGGAGATCCGCCACGCGCGAGCTCTCGATCTTGACGGGGATCGGCACGAACAGGCTCCCGTTCTCGCCAACCAACCGGCGCTGCTTGAAGCGCAACAGCACGTCCGCCCCCTTCTTCATCGCATCCGGGTATTCGATGGTGCCCGGCTTGGCGAGCTTGACCATCTGCCCGACCTTGACCGTGGTCTTGCTGTCGAAGAGCGACGTTACGCGCGCCGTCTCGTCATCGATGAGCGTCGCGCGGAGGACGACACCCTCCGGGAGCACGGAGCACAGCTCACTGAGCCCCCAGGTGCGGGAGTACGTGGGCTGAATGCGGGCCGCCTCGTCGAGCGTGAGCCCATGCGCCAAGAGCCACTCGTCGAGCTCTTCGCCGCGGAGCTCGCCCACCCGAGCGTTGTTGTGCGAGGCCGCGACGCGCTCCACGAACGAGCCGTGACCGCTCGCCTCGATCAGGTGCGCCATCGCGCAGCGGGTGCCGTGGTGGTCGATGAAGAACGGTGTGCGGCGGGCGAACAGGTCGTTTCGCGGAAACAGTCCGGCCGCGCGATAGGCTACGAGCTTGCGCACCAGGTCTCCGCGGCGGCGGCGCTGGCGCCACGACATCCCGCCCTCGTCACGTCGAGCCAGCAACGAAAGCGCGCCGTCGAAATGCCCGCGCAAGCGTGTCACCTCGTGCCTCGCGTGGCTCTCCGCCATGCACGAAGTGTAGCCCGATTCTGGTCACTTTCGGCGCCGCGATCCTCGCGCAGGTTCATCGCCACGACCCGTTGGACCGCTGCTCTCTTCGCCGTCGCGTCCCCCGCGAGCCCAGGTATGGACAGGGCGGCATGGGAACGTTCGGACGCTACCCGGCTCGGGGAAGAACGAGTACCAGACGGCATGGTCGCGAGTGGCTGCGCGTGAGGTGCGTGAACCGCAGCGCCGAGCGCGGCGCGCCGCAGAGCATCTCGGTGAACGGAGACGGTGGTCCACGGAGCGCGGTCTCGCTATAGTCGCCGACGTGAGCGACCGCGACCGCGTCCGCGCCTTCCTCGACCACGATTGGCGCGCAGCGGAGTCGCACAAGGAGCGCTACTGGGCCGAGTGGAAGACGAAGCACGGCCCCGCTGCGGGTCTGCGCGTCGCCGAGGCGCTGAGGGCGCACGCGCGAAGCGCGCGGCCGGACTGGCCCTCCGAGGCGGAGCGCCGAGAGGATCTCGAGACGCATCTGCGCCTCATCGAGGTGATCGGGCGTGTCGGCCGCGTCGCTCGGTGACGTCGGCGAGCTCCTGAAGGCGCTCTCGGGCGCCTTCGCCGAGCGGCGCCTGCGTTGGTACGTGTTCGGCGCGCAAGCTGTCGTGGCCCACGGGCGCCCTCGTCTCACCGCGGATGTCGACGCTGCCGTCGAGCTTGCCGGCGAGACCGCGGCCGCGCTCGCCAACTACCTCGAGGGCCATGCCTTTGCGCTCCGCTTCCCCCTGGCGGAGGACCGCGCCGCAACGGCGCGCCTGCTCCCGATGGTCCACGTGGCGACTGGCGTGCCTCTCGATCTCGTCCTCACCGCGCCGGGCCTAGAGGAGGAGTTCCTCGAGCGGGCGCGGCTCGTCAATGTGGGCGGCGCCGAAGTCCCTATCGTCAGCGCCGAGGACCTGATCGCGATGAAGCTGCTCGCCGGCAGGCGCAAGGACCTCGAGGACGTGCGGGGCGTGCTCCTCGAGCAGTGGGACGTGCTCGACGTCGCGCGTATCCGAGACGTCGTCCGCGCGTTCCAGCAGGCGACGGGCGACGCGCGGCTCGAGCGGCGCCTCGACCGGCAGCTCCGAGCCGCCCGGTCCGTCGCCCCGGCTCGCGGCACCCCATCCAAGCGCTAGTCCGCCCGAAGGGCGGCGAAGAATGTCGAGGGGGGGCGAACGCAGCACTGGCGGTACGAAATGGACTCGCAGATGCGTTCGTGCTCAAGAGCAAGTGCTCGCCAGCACGACAGCCTGTGCTCGCCATCGGCGTCGCAGCGAACGGGATCGTCGCGACGGTCCGCTGGACCGCTGCTACCTTCGCCAGTCGCATGAACCACGCTCGACTCCTGTCCGTGCTCACGCTGACGTGCGCGTGCGCGGACCGACCCGCACCTACGGCCACCTCCGGCACCGCGTCTGCCTCGGCACCGGCACCAGCAGCGAGCGCGCCCACGCCTCTCGCCACCTCGTCGCAGGCGAGCGCGCCCGCCAGCGCGGCAACGCCCAAGTTCGAGCCGACCCCCGAGCCGGAGCTGATGGAGTGGGCCAAGAGCAAAATCGTGAAAGTGCCCGGCTCGGGCAAGAACGAGTGCGAGACGCGCATGGTGCGCGAGTGGCTGCGCGTGATGTGCGTGAACCGCAGCGCCGAGCGCGGCACGCCGCAGAGCATCACGGTGACGCGTGGTCGCGCGCCCAAGGAGCGCTACAAGGGCGAGAACCTGAAGGTCGTGAACGACACCACCACGCTGCTCGTGCCGGTTCGTCCGGGCACCGACTTCGCCGCCAGCTTCGAGTGGACGAACGGCAGCGACGAGCTGACCGTGGCTTGGCCGGAAGGGGAGCCCGAGAGCGCGCGCGTGATGGCGTTCAAGAGCGGCACAGAGGCGGCGGCAGCGGCCGATGCTGCGCCCACCTCTTCGGCGGCGGCGCCACCCGCGCCCGCGGAGCCGGCCGCGCTCAAGACCGAGCCGGCCCTGGAAGATGTGGCATCGCTCGCGGCCACGCCCAACGACGAGGCCTGGGCTGCGGCGCCAGAGGCGCGCGTGAAGGGTTCGACCGCCGCCGGCTGCGAGACCAAGACCAGCGGCGATTGGTTCCGCGCGCGCTGCAAAGCCGCCAGCGTCGAGCAGGCCTTCACCGAGGTCGTGCCGCTGCGCGGGCACCGCAAGACCCAGACCAAGGCCGAGGTCAGCGGCGACACGGCGACGTTGGTCACGCCCTACGTCGAAGGCACCGAGCTGCACGTGCGGTTCGTAGGCAAGTCGGGCGGCCAGACGCTGGTGTTGCGATGGTCGAAGGGACCGCGGCCGGAGACCATCGGCGCGTTCGAGAAGGGCAAGTAGGCCGCGCGGCGACCGCGCTCTTCGAGTAGCCTGCGCCCATGCTTGGTCGCACGCTCTCCCTCTCCTTCGCGCTCTCGATCCTGACGCTCGCCTGTGGCGATGACACTTCCAGCGGCGGCGGGGGCTCGCCTTCGACGGGCGGCAGCGGAGGTGCCGGCGCCAGCGGCGGCGACGGCGGCGCGGCTCAGGGGGGCGGTGGCGAGAGCACCGGCGGCGGCGGCGCGGCGCAAGGCGGCGCCGGTGGTGCAGGCGGCGCACCGGCCTGTGTCGGGCTCCCCACCGGGCCCATCACCCCCACGCTGGTGACGGATCAGTTCTCCGGCAGCGAAGACCTGGCGTTCGATGGCTCGGGCGGCATCGTGGCCAAGTCGGGCAACCAGATCGTTCGCGTCGACGCGAGCGACCAGGTCACCGACATCGCGCAGCTCAACCAGACCGCGTACGGCCTGCGTTACGGGTCGAACGGAGATCTGTTCGTGGCCTTGCCGCAAGCGGGACGGCTCGTGCGCGTGTCCGGTGGCAACGTCACCGACGTGGTGACCAACCTCTCGGGGCCCAACGGCGTGTACCCCGACTTCGACGGCAACATCTGGGTCACCGAGTTCGGTGGTGGCCGCGTGATCCGCGTCGACTCGGGCGGCAACACCACCACGATCGCGCAGAACCTCAACTCCCCCAACGGGGTCGTGCTCGACGACACCCGCAACCTGCTGTTCTTCACCGGCTACAGCCAGGGGCGTCTGTTCCGGGTCGATCCCGCGGGCGGCACGCCTGTCGAGGTGGGGCAGATCTCGGGCGCCGCGCTCGACGGCCTGGTGCTCGACGTGTGTGGCAACGTCTACGCAGTCGACCAGGGCAACTCCGACCTGTACCGCTTCAACCTCGACGGCGCGGGGGCGTTGGTCGGCCAGCCGGAGCTGCTCGCGTCGTTCCCCACCAACGTGGCCAACGCGCAGTTCGGCTCCGGCACCGGGTGGAACGCCACCAGCCTCTACGTCGCGGGCAACCCTGGCGACGTGTACGAGCTGCCGGTCGGTGTGGCCGGCGCGCCGGTGCCCGCGCCGCCCTGAGCGGCCCCGCCCGGATCAAGAAATTCGGTCCTGGGCGTCCGGTCCGCTACCCTCGGCGTGGACCTCTCGACCCCCTCGCTGCGCCATGAAGATCACCGGCCTCCGGATCCTTGCCTTGCTCGTTGCGACCGCGCTCCCCCTGGGCGTCGGCTGCGACAAGAAGTACCCCAAGCGCCCGGCCGAGAGCGCCGACCCGCCCAACACACCCTGCGACGCGTCGCACGTGTGCAAGATGTGGGGCTGGTGCCAGGAGATCGACGGCGAGTGCGCCGCCGGCAGCAACGATCACTGCCGCGCCTCGATCGCATGCAAGAAGGGCGGCCTGTGCAGCGTCGAGGGCAAGAAGTGCATTGCCAAGGACGGCGACTGCGACAACTCCGAGTGGTGCGAGAAGAACAAGCTCTGCGCCGCCCGTGAAGGCGTCTGCAAGTAGCGCCGTGCCCTCCCGCGCGGATCGCTCGCTCGAGCGCGCGCTGATCGCCAACTTCGTCACGCACCTGGCCGCGATCGCCATGATGGCGCTCGTGCTCGTGCCGTTCTTGCCTGGTGGCACCGACGCGTCGGACGTCGAGCGGGCCCGTCGCGTGGCGGAGCAGCCCTGGTTGTTTCGCTTGGGCTGGCTGCCCTGGCACGCGTGTGCCGTCACCGATCTGTGGCTGGCCGTCGCCATGTTGCGGGTCGACTGGCTGCCGCGGATCTGGAGCGTGCTCGTGCTGCTGCTCACCGTGCCGGCGGTGCTGTTCGACCAAGGCGCGCAGCTCACCTGGATCACGCGTGGCGTCGAGCTCGCAGAGCGAGACGTGGCAGCGTACCTCGCGCTCGAGCGCACGCTGATGCCCATGACCTCGGTCTGGGCGGCGGTCCTCTACACCCTCGCGGGTCTCGGCTGGACGTTCGCCTTTGCGCGCGCGGGCGTGTGGTCTCGCGCGCTCACCTGGCTGTCGCCGCCGGTGTGGAGCGCGATGACCATTGCGGTCGCGTCGCCGCTCCTTCCGCCAGCCATTCGCCCGAGCAGCGCCGCCGTGGCCGCCGCCAATGCCGTGGGGTTCTTGTTGTTGCAGGTGTGGCTGGCGCTCCTGGCGGAGGCCGCACTGCGTCGGCGCCGCCCGTTCGAGCCGCACGGCCGGTTGGCACGTTGGCGTCACCCGGGCTCGGGACTGCTCGCTCGCGCGCTCGATCTGGTGGCGAACAGCCGCTTGTTGGGCGCGATGCTCGAGCCCATCCCCGAGCTCGCCATGGAGAGCGACATCGAGCACGTCGTCTACGTCAACTACCTCGTCCCGGCCGAGTTGGCTCAGCGTCTCGTGCCCGAAGGCCTCGAGCTCGATCGGCTCGGCCCGAAGAAGCAGCACGCGCTGTTCACGTTCCTGAGCTTCCGCCATGGGCACTTCGGCTTCTCGCGGCTCGGGCCGCTGCGCAAGCTGATGCCTAGCCCGGTGCAGACCAACTGGCGCGTTCACGTGCGCAACCCGGAGACGGGGCACGCCGGCATCTATTTCGTGACCAACGCCATTGCGAGCACGGTGCTGGCGCTGGCCGCGCGGCTCACCACCGAGGGCATGCCCATGCACGTGATCGCCGAGGCAGAGCTCGTGCGCGAGGGAGAGCGCGTGCGCCTCCGAGTCGAGCCGGGCGCCGGCTCCGCGCCCGACGTCGAGGCCGATCTGCGCGCCGCCGCAGAGCCGCCTGCGTGGAGCGGCGCGTGGGCTCGGTGTTTTCCAGACTTTCGCGCGTTTTTGGCCTACTGCGTGCCGCAAGATCGAGCCATGTCGAGCCAGCCGTTGAAGCGCCGCGTCTCGCGCCACGAGATCCACCTCGGCATTCCGCTCGAGCAGTGTCAGCCGCTGGTGGGCAGCGTTCGCTCTCGCGCCGCACGCGCCATGGGGGGCGATCAGGAGCCGCTCTGCTTCTATGTCCCTGGGGTGCGCTTTCGTTTTGGGGGCGAGATCCACGACGTGCGCCGAGGGACATCCGTGGGCAACGCGTGAAGCACGTCGTGCTCCAGCGCAGAGGAGCGTGTCTGGGGAGGGCGCGCTCGCGACGGTGGAGCTCGGCGTCGGCCAGCGCTGCGCGGGCAGTCTTGCGGACCCACGACGGGCAGCGGTAAAGAGCGACCCATGGACAGACTTGGGGTCTCGGGAAAGTGGGAAGTGGTCCTCGTCGCGTTCGCGCTCAGCGCGCTCGGCTGCTCTGCGTCGGCCAATGTGGAGGTCAAGGCGACGACCAGCGCCAAGGTGGTGGCGGACAAGGACGGCGACGGCATCGCCGACGCCAGCGACAAATGCCCTACGGTCCAGGAGGACGGGCTCGCGCCGCAGGAGAAGGACGGTTGCCCCAGCGAAGATCCGGACAAGGACGGCCTGCTCGGAGCCGCAGACAAGTGCCCGACCGAGCCCGAAACGGTGAACAAGTTCAAGGACGATGACGGTTGCCCGGACGACGGTCCGAAGCTCAAGCTCAAGCTGGGCAAAGCGCGGCTCACGGCCGACAAAGTCGTGATCGACCAGGCCATTCAGTTCAAGACCGACTCGGCCGAGATCGAGTCCGAGTCCGAGCCGGTGATCAAGGACGTCGTCGGGGTAATGAAGGCGAACCCGGACATCGACTTCGTCGAGATCGCCGGTCACGCGGACAAGCGCGGCGGTGACGCCAAGAACAAGGACCTGACGCAGAAGCGCGCCGACGCGGTTTTGGCGGAGCTGGTCAAGGGCGGCATCGAAGCGAACCGCCTACGCGCTGTGGGTTATGGCTCCTATTGCCCCGAAGACCCGCAAGAGAACGAGGCGGCCTACACCAAGAACCGTCGCGTCGAGTTCGTGGTGCTCCGGCGCGCGGGGTCGCCGCTCGCAGCCAAGTGGGGCGGTTGCGCCGAGGCCGCCAAGAAGGGCATGAAGATCGCGGCCATCCCGGACACGGCGCCGAAGAGCAAGGCCCGGGCCGTGCCGGTCGCGCGTGCCAAGCGCGAGAAGGGCAAGGTCACGCGTGAGGGCTCGGTGCTCACGCTGCCCGAGAACGTGAACTTCGTGACCGACAAGTGGGACCTCGGCCCCGGCGCCGAGGACGTGGTCAAGCTCCTGCGCGACTACCTGAACGCCAACAAGGACATCACCAAGCTGCGCATCGAAGGGCACGCTTCGCAGAAGCAGAACTCCCCGAGCCTCGAGGCGCTCTCGCGCAACCGCGCCAAGACGGTAGTGGATTGGCTCGTCAAAAATGGCATCGACAAGCGCCGGCTGTTCGCTGTGGGCTGCGGCGCCAAACGTCTGTGGATGGGGCCCGACGGCAAGCCCGACATGGAAGAGAGCAAGCGAACCGAGGCGCATGTGGTCGAGACCAACGGCGAGCTCGAGCCGGATCAGCCGATCGTGCCTGCCGATTGCGAGGTCGTGCAGGACTGAGCCAGAGAACGGCTCGCCAAGCGCTGCTCGAGCTGGCGGAGCGCGCGGTCGAAGTGCCGCTGCGCGACGCGAGCGCGCTCGGCACCGGCGAGCCGGCCGTGCGCTTGCTCTGCCGGTGTCGCCGTCCAGCGGTCGGTCGCACCTGGGGGGGAGAGCGGCGGGCGCAGGGTGCGGAGCAGCGCCTCCTGAATGGGGCGCCCCTGGCGTGACGACTCTTCCAAGGCGAACAGCGCGATGTCCAGACCCAGCTGGGCGTGGCGGCGCTCCTCGCGCGCGATGCGCGCCAGCACGGCGCGTACGTGCGGATCCGTGGCGCGCCGGTGCGCTGCCCGAGCGACCGCCGCCGCTGCACCTTCGCCCAAGAAGCCGTCGATCAGCGAGGTAGTCGCCAGCTCGAGCAAGCTCCCGGGGAGCGTGGCGTGCTCCGCATCGAGCCCCGTCGGCTCGAAGGCGACGCCTCCCAGGTAGCGTCGCGCCAGCTCGAAGCAGCGCTCGGCGTGGCCGATCTCGTCGATCGCGGCCCGATGTGCGCGCCGCAACAGGGTCGGTGGCGCGCCGAGCTTGGTGAGCGCCAAGCTCAAGAGCGCAAAGCTCGGCACCGACGCGTGCTCGCCGCGCGCTTCCCCCAGCCAGAACGCGGCGAGGCGCTCGCGCTCCTCCGCCCGCAGGCCAAGTGGCTGCTCGAGCTGCCGCCCGGCCCAGCGCGGCTCGGCCTCGACGTGGCAGTCGGCCACCACCGCGGTCTCGTCGATCCAGAGCGGTCGGCCCGACGGCATGCGTCCGAACATGTCGCCCAGCTTCGTCAGGCCCCACACCACCTGAATCACCGGGAGCTTCAGCCCGAAGTTGAGAGACAGCTCGGGCTTTCCACCCTCGAGCCCCACCGGGAAAAACCACTCGGGGCCGATGAACAAGAAGCCCGCCGACGCGAACGGCGCGATGACCACCCCATTGCGTTGCGGCACGAAGTCCGACATTGCGCCTCGCCAGCCGAAGCCGAGCTCCATCCCGAGAGGGCCGATGCCCGCCTGGGCGCCGAGCAGGCCGCGCTGTGCACCCTCGTGGACGCCGTCGTCCACCGAGCCGAAGCGGAACAGCCCACCCACGTGCGGCGAGTACCACCTGTGCGTGATCAAGAAATTGTAGCCGGCGTTCAGCTCGAAGCTGACGCCGCTCGACCCGACGGGATCGTTGGTCCAGGACCACACCGCGCCGGGGCTGACGAATGCGCCTGCCCACGCCGGCTCGTCGGCGTGCGCGTTCGAGACGCTCAGCCAGACGCTCGCTGAGGTGGCGCACCCCACCAGCAACCTGCGCGACTTCCCACGCTTCATGGGCGCAAGCGTACGACGGAAGCCGTGAGGGGGGAGGCCACGAAGTCTTCCGAGCCTGCGGCGCCGGCGCCGCTTCTTGCGAAGGACGGGGGTCCCGCCTTCCGATCCCCCTGGCTCGGGAGGGGTAGTGGCCGGCACGGACGCCGGCTTGGCGCGGGATCTGACTATCGCAATCGTGAATCCTTGCTAGCTTCGTGCGCTGCCATGAAGACCCAACTCGACCACGTGTACGAGCACGAGAAGACCAAGGGCGACTCGGTGTGGCTCACGCAGCCGATGGGAAAGGGTGAGGTCGTCGAGCTGACCTGGAAGCAGGCGCTCGATCAGGCGCGCCGGATGGCGGCGCACCTGAAGTCGCTCGACTACCCCAAGGGCAGCAACATCGCGCTGTTCTCCAAGAACAGCGCGTGGTGGTTCCTGGCCGATCTGGCGATCTGGATGAGCGGCCACGTGTCGGTGCCGCTGTACCCGACGCTCACCCCCAACACGATCGGCCAGATCCTGGACCACAGCGAGGCCAAGCTCATCTTCGTCGGCAAGCTCGACGGCTTCGCCGACATGGAGCCAGGCATCCCCAAGTCTCTGCCGCGCATCTCGCTGCCGCTCTCCCCCAAGATGGACGCTCCGACGTGGAACGACATCATCAAGAAGACGGAGCCGATCGAGGGCAACCCCACCCGTGATCCCGACGATCTCGCCACCATCGTCTACACCTCCGGCTCGACCGGCGTGCCCAAGGGCGTGATGCACAGCTTCCGCACGATGTGCGGCGTCAAGCACATCGTCGATCTCATCGGCGCGCGGCCCGACGACCGGCTGCTCTCCTACCTGCCGCTCGCGCACGTGGCGGAGCGCTGCGTGGTGGAGGTGCCGTCGATGATGATGGGCGGGCAGATCTTCTTTGCCGAGAGCCTGGACACGTTCGTCCAGGACCTGCGCCGCGCCCGGCCCACGTTGTTCTTGAGCGTGCCGCGCCTATGGCACAAGTTCCAAGCCGGCGTGTTCTCCAAGATGCCGCCCAAGAAGCTCGACCTGCTGCTCAAGATCCCGTTCGTGAACACGCGTGTGAAGAAGAAGATCCTCGAGGGCCTCGGCCTCGACAACGTGCGTTACGCCGCGTCCGGCTCGGCGCCGATCCCGGCCGAGCTGATCCAATGGTACAAGCGCCTGGGGCTCGAGTTGCTCGAGGGCTATGGCATGACCGAGAACTTCGCCATCTCGCACGCCACCCGCCCCGGCGAAGCCAAGCCTGGGTTCGTCGGTCGGCCCTACGACAGCGTGCAATGCAAGCTCAGCGAGGAGGGCGAGATCCTGGTCAAGAGCCCCTCCACGATGCTGGGCTACTACAAGGCCCCCGAGCTCACCAAAGAAGTGCTCGACGACGACGGCTTCTTGCACACCGGCGATCGCGGCGTGATCGACGAGAACGGTCAGCTCAAGATCACCGGCCGCGTGAAGGAGCTGTTCAAGACCAGCAAGGGCAAATACGTGGCGCCCGCGCCGATCGAGAACGAGCTGCTCTTGCACCCCGACGTGGAGCAGGCCTGCGTCTCTGGCGCGAACATGCCGCAGCCCTTTGGCATGGTGGTGCTGACCGAGCAGGCCCGCAAGGACGTGGCCGACGCCGCCAAGAAGAAGGAGATCGAGCGCACGCTTATCGAGCACATGGACAAGACGAACGCCGGCCTCGACCAGCACGAGAACCTGGAGAAGATCGTGGTGCTGTCCGAGCCCTGGACGATCGAAAACGCCATGCTCACCCCCACGATGAAGCTCAAGCGCTCGGCGATCGAGGGCAAGTACGGGCCCAAGGTCGAGGGCTGGTACACCGAGAAGGCCAGGGTGCTCTGGGTGTAGACTGACGCTCGTCACCCCCAACTCGGCGGGCGTCAGCTGCGGCGCGACCCGCCGGCCGGGTTCGGGCCGCGAGCTCAGCGGCACGGCAAGTGCCATGGGCGGGCATGCTCGCCACTGCGCTCAGCTTGGGACTCGTGGGCCTGGATGCGTACCCCGTTCGGGTCGAGGTAGAGGCGGGCAGGGGGCCCGCGTTCTTCCAGATGGTCGGTCTGGCAGAGGCCAGCGTGCGCGAGGCGCGCGTGCGTATCCGCTCGGCGCTGCGGGCCTTGTCGGTCGACATCGACGAGCACGTGCTCACCGTCTCGCTCTCCCCCGCCGACACGCGCAAGTGTGGCAGCGCGTTCGACCTGGCCATGGCGGCTGCAGTGCTGGTGGCGCTCGGCCGGGCGCCCGAGCGCGGGCTCGAGGCCACGTTGTTGCTCGGGGAGCTGTCGCTCTCGGGCGAGCTGCGTCCGGTGCGCGGCGTGTTGCCGTCGCTGGTCGCCGCCAAGCGGCTCGGCATCCGCCGCGCGATCGTGCCGCTCGGCAATGGGGGAGAGGCCGCGGTCGTGGCTGGTCTCGAGGTCGCCGTGGCGAGCTCGCTCGCCGAGGTCGCGGCGCATTTGCGCGGCGAGGGGGAGCTCGGGCCGGCCTCGCGCGCACCGGCTTGCGGCAGCCCGCCGGTGGTCGCCGAGGCCGACCTGTGCGAGGTGCGTGGCCAGCCAGCTGCCAAACGCGCGTTGGAGATCGCCGCCGCAGGGGGGCACAACCTCTTGAGGTTGTGTTCACAAACACACGGCGTGTTATGTGCCAGTTTTTGCGAAAAGTTTCAGCTCGGCGGGCTCCTCCAACGGAAGGACTCCGTTGAATTCGATCCGGCGGTCAGGGTGCAGGATGACCGAGCACCCATGCTCGGCAGGCAGGACGAGCCGCACCAGCTCGCGCCGGTCCTCGAAGCTGGCCTTGCCCAGGCCTCGGGCCAAGGCTCTGGCCTGGTCCTCGATAGCTTGGGTCCGTGCACGTTTGCTGGCTGCGTCCTTGAGCTGCTCCTCGGCAAGCTTCAGGTTCCGCTCCAGCAGCTTCCGGTCCTTCGCGATCTCGCCCAACTCCTTGTCGGCCGCCTCACCGGTCAGCAAGCCTCGACGCTGACGCCTCAGGGTTTCGCCAACGAGCCGCTCAAGGTCGCTGAGCTTCTTCTTGGCGGCCTCGGCTTGACCGGCCCAGTCAACGCCCTCGGGCGCCGCAGAGGCCTCACACGCTGCCCGTAGGAGGTCTGGGCTCTGTAGGGTCTCGGACAGCCGGGCCCAGACGGCAGCATCAGTCGTCGAGACGCGATGGTGCTTGTTTCCGCAAGGTCCAGCGAGGCCCATCTTCCGCCACGAGTTCGTGCTGCTGCATCGGTAGTAGGCGTGCCCCCCGTGGCCCCCCTTCGCGCTGACGGTCCACATCGCGTAGCCGCAGACCCCACACTTGATGTGGCCCGAGAGGAGGTACTTCCGGTCGTGTTGCCACTTCGCTTCCGGCTTGCGTTGTTGGAGCGCTGTCTGAACCCGATCCCACAGCTCCGTCGAGACGATGGCGGGCACCTTGATCGGAATCGGGTTCGAGGACTTGAAGACGACGAACTCACCTCGGTACGTCGTGGAGCGGAGGATCTTGCGGACCGAGTTCGCGGCCCAGAGGCCGGGCCCACCGTTGGGGCGGCTTCGTCGCTTCAGGGCCCTGGTCCGATGCCCCTCCTGGTTCAGGGTCCAGGCGATCATGGCAGCCCCCATGCCGTGGTCAGCGAGCCCAAAGATGCGGCGCACCACGAGAGCCTCAGCGCCTTCGATCTCGTAGCTGGAGCCGGTCCAGGTCAGCCCGTACGGATCGAGCGAGCCAGCCCGACGGCCTTGCTTCGCTGCCTCGACCTTGCCTCGATGGGTGCGGGCCGCGATCTTCCGGCGCTCCCACTTCGCTAGCTCGCCCTTGATTTGGACCAGCAAGTCCTGGTCAGCGTTCGCTAGGTCCACGACGCCTTGGTCGGGGGTCGCCAGTCGGATCGAGTGGGTTCGAAAGTGGTCGTAAATGAAGGCTCGCTGCATGCCTTCGTCGGACCGCGAGATGCGGTCCAGGTCGATCACCAGGACGATGCTGAAGAGTCCCCTCGTGGCGTCATCCAGCAGACGCTGGAACGCGGGACGTTCCTCGATCGTTTTTCCGGACCTGCCATCGTCGATGTACTGCTCGTGCACCATCCAGCTCTGTTTCCGAGCGTGCTCGGGCAACAACCTGAGCTGAGACGCGATGGTGTGCCGATCTCGCTGCTGGTCCGAGGAGACGCGGCAGTAGATGGCGACGGTGTCAGGGGGGGCGGCCCGCTTCACGACGCCCTCATGAGCCGAGCCAGGACCCGCACCAACTTGTCCCGGGTCGAGCCGGGCATCGGGGCCACGACACGCCAGGCGACCCGCTGCCCCACGACGCTGCCCACGAGCCGCCTCCAGGTCTCGACGGGGACGCGAACGACTTGCCCCCATCCCCCTTTTGCGATCCGTGGACGGGGCCCGAAGTCGTGTTGGGCGACGGTGGCTTCGGCTCGCGGGACGTGCAGCATGACACCGCTAGCTTACCAGCGAGGCGTACCGTACAGGGAGTTCGAGGATGGGGGGATCATCGTCGCTTCCCGGACTTGAAACGGGCGTACTCGTCTCGGAGGATGTCCCGGAGGAGCTGGGAGACGGTGAAGCCGCGGGCCGCCGCCATCTCCTCGGCCATCGAAGCTTCGAGATACGACCACCGGAGCTGGAGCCGATGGTCGAGCTTCAGGCGCTCTTGTTCCACGAGCTTCTTGTGCATGGTCAGATCCCGAAGGCCTCGAGAAGGCGGGCCGAGGTTTCGAGCTTCCTGGTGCACTCCGGGCCGATGCCCCGACGCACCGACTCCTCGTCCATCAGCTCGCGTCCGCAGCACTCGCAGCGGCCCTTCGGGATTTCAGCCACGAACCCTTGGTAGACCTTGTCGATCAGGGCCACGCGCTCGATGGTGGCCACAGCGATCTTGGCCCGGCCTGCCTTGGTCCGGGCACGCGGGTGAACCTTGTGGAAGTCTTTGACGGCCTGCAAGAGGCAGAGCCCACGTAGCGACAGCCGGGCCGTGGTCAGGTCGGTCGCACGGGTCTGGACCCCACCTTGCTCGAACTCGAAGACAGGATCCGCGCCAAGGATGTTGATCAGCTCGACGGACGCTGGCGCTTTTCGACCTTCTTGGTTACCCCCGGGGGGGATCCCAAAAAGGTCTCTAAGGCGTCGGGTGTGCGGGCCAGCTAGGCCCAGGCAGACCCTCCTATTAGGAGGGGTCGGCTAGGCCTCATCCGGCCTCATCCGGCCTCATCTATCGTAGTGCGCGCGCCAGCAGCATCGACTCCCACAGCTCGGGCATTGCGGATCGTAGTTCGGATATGGTGACATACTTTGGTTTGCCGCGTCCCTGCCTCAGGGGCGTGATGCCATGTCCGGCCAGCAATGACAGCATAGCGCGGCGGGATACACCCGCCAGGGCTGCCAGCTCGGACACGCGATAGATCGTTTTCAGGTCCTGGGTCACGGCTCGGCCTCCTCATAGGCCCTCGACCTTCGGGTCACGGCCGTGGCCTCATAGGCGCGTCGAGCCTCGGTGACGAGGCGATGGGACTCCGCCTCGAGCGCGACGAACCGGGCTCGATCCTCTCGATAGAGCCGCGTCAGGTGGGGTCGCGCTGGGCCCTCCCACGTCCAGCCCGGGCACAACACCACGGCAGCAGAGACCCCATAGGCGGGACTGCGCTGCCCATAGTGCGTGGTCAGGACTAGCACAGTGCGGGGGTCTAGCTGGGCTAGGCGCTCCTCTACCTCAGCGAGGTGACGGCCCACACCAATGCGGTGGGCCATAGCCAGCTCGGCGGCATCGAGGGAGCCACCCCCCGCCCCAAGAAGGGCACCATGACTGGACCGGAGCCCGGCGTCACCGCGTGCAGTGGCTGGGCCGGACCCGAGGTACCAGGGGAGATCGACGTCGGCCTTCATTGCCGCGCCTGTCGCGATTTGATGGCCGCCAACAGGTGCGTGTATGCATGTGCCAGCGCTCGTGCATGGCACTGGGGGTCCGATAGCCAGCGGGTGTAGAGCGCGTCGGCTTCGTCCTCTGAGGCGACCCCAAAGGTGAAAGACACCTGTTGCCCCCCGCGGGACATCCGGAGGAGTTGGATGCGGCTCGCCAGGAGCCAGGCGGCGAACCAGGTGTCAGACGTCTCGATGCTCGAGCTGGTGATGGTCGTGGGCGCTCTCATCCGCGTCGGGCCTCCACGCGGATCGTGATCACGGCCTCCGGTGTCACGATCTCCAGCACTTTGGGCGGCTGCTGCGCGGGCTGCTGCGCGGGTGCCTGCGCCCGTGTCTGCACCTGTGCCTGGGGAGGCCTGAGAGGCCCACCAGCGGAGGCGTAGACGGTCCCGGCGACGATCTGGGAGATCATCCCGGCCGCGCACCTGTACTCCCGGGCGAGGGCGGCCAGGGTGACCTGGGTGGTGGCGTATCGGGTGCGGATTTCTCGAATCTGGTCGGGGGTGTATCTATTTCGCTTCATGCCCGTGAGGGGGCATAAAGAGATCCTCAAGTCAGTGAGGGAGAGGAGGTGCTCCCTTTCGGGACGACCTCGACCGCCGGTTCGATTTTCTCGACACGGTGTCGAAGATCATCGAGATGGCGGGTGAGCCGGTCATCTAGCCCATCGATAAAGAGATCAGCGGGTCAGTGACGGCTGCGGGAGGGTTGCGAGGTCTTGCAGGATCCGGACGGTGGTCATCTTGTCGTCGCTCAACGAGTCGTGCTGAAGGGTCACCGGTCCGACGTAGTCGGCGAGCCACGCGGCAAGGTTGGCGAGCGAGGGAACGTGCATGAGGAGCACATCTCCGACGACCTTTCCCTCGTCGTTCGTTTTCATCGCTCCGGTGTCGTACCCGGGCGGAGGTGATTCCTGGATGTTCGTGACACCAAAGCCGAGGTTCTTGAGCAGCAGGCGAGGATCCTGGTTCTCGACGTGGACGTGGGCGATCATGAAGACGTGCTGTTCGGCTCCGAAGAACACGGCGAGGGCGGCGCGGGCTAGAACGCCGGCCAGTCCTTGACCCTTCACGGCATCCGCGAGGAGGATGCCACCAAACTCGGCGGGTGACTCCGTGCCCTCGTCTCGGTTGACCGAGACGTAGCAGGCTCCGAGCACTTCCTCGTCACTGTTGACTAGTTCGAACAGCGAGCCCTGGGTCGCCATCGTCCGCAAGGCGTCCGGGGTCCGTGGGAGCAGAAAGTCCTTCGGACCAGCGCTGTAGAAGGCGTGGATCGCGTCAGCGCGCTCCGGGTCCACGAATCGGACGCACAAAGACGGTTTCCCCGGCACACCCTTGTTCGTACAAGGGGCCGGGGAACTCGGTCAACCCGTTGCGGAACCTTACTCGGCCGCGACTTCAGTCTCGGCGCTTTGGGGACGGGTCAGTCGTGGGGCTTTGCTGGCCTTCAGAAGCGCTTGCGTCCGCTCCGCCAGCTTCTGCATGACGCGAGGACGCCCCAACGGGTGAGGGACGCTCCGGCCGTTCTTCCAGCGGTTGATCGTGGGTCGGCTCACCTGGAGCAACTTCGACATCTCGGCTTCCGAGAGATCGTCCACCGCCTGACCGATCAGCGACGCGAACTCAGCATCGTCGGGCCCCCGTTGAGCGGCCTCCTTGAGCTTCTGGACGAAGTCCTGACGTTCCGTCGTGTTCATGGCTCTCTCCTCGTCTTGAACGGTACGGCCTGCACTTGACGTTGTCAACCGAAACGCCAAATCACTCGATGAAGACCGCAAAACGCGGTGCACGGTGCACAGGAGACGCAGGAGAGGGGAGATTTCGGACGAGCCTCCCCATTTTGAAATCGCGATCACAGCGTCCTGCTCCGAGCAGACTCGAGGACCCTCGTCTTGGGCTTGAAAGGTCGTCGTCCTCGAGTCTGCTCGGAGCAGGACGCTGTAGAGCCTACCGCGAGGAGATCCAGAAGAGCACCATGGGGGAACGCATGTCAAGTTAACTTTTCGGTCACGCCTGAAGGTCTGGGCGAGGCGTTTACGACAACCCGTCAGCCGTAGGTGATTGAAATGACAGGAGCAAAGTGGCGGCTGAAGGTTTGAGGGCCGATCCCACTCCTCCTCTGCAGATCACTGTGTGTGTGCACGATGATCTGTGCACACACACAATTCCGGATCTCCTCAAATGGGATCCCCCCCTAAACCTTCAGCCGGAGAAATTCCCAAGCGAATCCAAATGGTTGCGGCTGAAGGTTTGGCGTAAACGCACCCTCGAAACCTTCAGCCACGACGAGAACGCAAACAAGATCAGCCTCTTACGGCTGAAGACATGAAAAAGCCCGGGGATTTGCATCCTCCGGGCTCCCCTCCGACTGCGGGTGAGCGGTCAACTCGCCTGGGCCTCGTCCACAACGGACCACCCCCGCAGCGTGGGGCGACCACCAGTGCCGATGCCGACGAGCCCACGGACCGGCGGGTACGTCACACGGCCCTCTCGTTCTACGCGCCTGTCCCAGAGCCGCCGGATCGCCGGTTCGTCGTCTGTGAGCGCGTAGAGGCGTCCCTTGGGGTCGTCGTGGCGACGAGCCCACAACTCGTCGCGCTCGTCCTGGACGACCTCGTAGAGGGTCCAGGCGGGGTCGATGACCTCTCGAGCGATCTCGTCGTTCTCGGCGTCGTGGTCTTTGACGTCCGGACGACGAAGCCGAACGAGGAAGACGGTCCCGCGCTCCGTGTGCTTGCGGAGGCCGACATTCTCCAGCCGCTGGCTGAAGGTGTTGGCGCTCATCGCTCCGAACCCGTTCTTAGCCGACCAGTCACGGAAGGCCTCGTATAGCTTCTCCCGCGTGTCGCCGGTGCCGACGGAGACACGTTCGCACAACGAGGCCACGAACCCCCGGACGGGCTCACCATCACGCCAGCTCGACATGATCGTCTCGTGTGACGACGGGATCGTGTAGCCCCCACGAGCAAGGGCCTGCGCCGCAACCCGGATCGCCATCGAGACGATCTGGGCTCGCTCTTCGAGCACGAATGACTCGAAGTCCCTTTTCTCGTCCCCGCCGTCCCCGCTCTTGAAGACCCTCGAGAACGTGATGACGAGCCACCGCCGGAAGTAGCCCTCCGTCGGGTCGTCCGATCGTGGGAGCGTGTTGCCGCAGACGAGCCACCCGGCCTCCGGGACGAACGAGAACGGGCGCTGGTTCTTGCGCTCGGCTTTGACCGGGTTCTTGCCGGTGATCGCGACCTTCAGGATCTCAGCATCCATGACGGCTTTGCTCGGCAAGTCGTCCATGATGTTCGCTCGCATCCCCGCAAGCTCAGCGATCGAGAACTTCTCTCCCAACTGCTGAGGCGAGAGCGAAGAGACGAAGCCGGCCGGGATGCAGGCTCGGAAGATCGCCGCAGCCGTGGACTTGCCGTTCCCGGCGGACGGCCCGTAGTAGACCGCCGCACGAGCGTAGCTCGGGGCATACCCCAAGATCGTCAGGCCGAGGTGCTCTAGCAGTGCCTTCGTCTTCTCCGTCTTGTCGGAGTCGCCACGGAACCACTGGCCGCAGGCGTTCAACATCCGCTTCGAAACAGCCTCCAGATCCCAAGCGAAGGAATACCCAAATCGGCACCGGTGCTCAGCAGAGTGCGGAAGCAGCTCGATAGAGCCTTCCGACGAGACACGAAGCATCCCGTTCGAGAACGACACCAAGCCGGGGCGAGAGACGAAGAACTCGGGCTCGTCCACACGCGCCGAGAGACAGGCGATCGAGCCTGAGATCCCCGAGTGCTTGATCGCGAGCCGACCGCCATCACCGACTCGAGTTCCGGCCATCGACTGGACCTCGACCGAAAGCGTCGAGTGCGTGACCTCCCGCCAGCTCGCGTCGTTGAACTGCCAGAAAGCCCCCTCGGTGAAGACCATTCCGGGGTGACGCTCTTGAAGACGCTCGGCGATCTCGACGTGGTCGCCGCGGACGAACGGTTCGTGGTCGCTCGCCTCAGGCTCGTCGTCGGGCTTGGACGCCTTCGCCGCCCGACGCATCGTTCCGATGGTCGAGACGACGCTCCGAACTTGGGTGGCCTTCAGGCCGAGCTTGGTCTTGAGCTGCTCGACCTGAGCGTCACGCTCGATCGCCGTGTCGAGGCCTGCGATGGCGTGGAGGACGTCCAACATCTCGTCGCTGTCGATCGCCGCCCCTTCGTTGAGCGCCTCGATCAACGGCTTCGGATCGCGGCGTCCACCGCGCTTCGGGATCTCGATGGCGAACTGCTCGGCGATCATCATCGCCGCCGTGGTCATGAGGTCCTTTGGGTTGCCCGGCTCCTTACCTCGATCGCGGGTCCGGTCCTCGACCTCCTGCCGCCGCGCCTCGATGACCAAATGCCGAGTGTTAAAGGTGCCCTTGCCGTCCCCCTTCTGGGCGCACCTGTTGTGGAGGCACTTCCAGACTGGGACGCCCTTCTTCTCCGTGAGGTCGTCGGCTCCCGAGGTCGAGCCGCAGCCCGGGCACGTCCCCTCGATGCCGAGCCAGGCCATGACGTCGGCGACGCTGACGGCTTCCACAGACGACCAGAAGGCGTCCCAGTCGGCCTGACGTGCGCTCGACCGGTCGGACTTGGGCTTCGTCGTCGTGGTCGGCGTCTTCTTCGGGTCGAGCTTCGCGCGTTGCTCGGCCGTGAGCCTAGATTCGAGCGTCTCCAGCAGACCCCGAACCTCGTCGAGGCCGAGCACGGTCGGGACGTCGTACCCGGCGACGAACGTGATGATCCTGTGCACGCGTCCCGACGCTTCGTCGTTGAGGCCCTTCCTCTTGAGCGTTCCGGCAGCCGGAAAGAGGCGTTTCGGATCGCTCACCGCGGTGTCGATCTCCTCCGTCGCCGTCGAGTAGAGCGCATTGAGCACCCTCAGGAGACGTTGCACGAGCGCGGTCGTCTCCGTCGCCGCGTCGAGATCCACCCGCAGTTGCACCTGGGCACCGTTGCCCGAACTCACTAGCGCCAGCGCGCGTTCGCCATGGGCCCGGAAGGCCGAGTCGTTGCCGAGCACGCAAGCGAGATCACCATAGAGATCGATCGCCCTGCTGACGGCGCGGTTGCGCTCATCGGGGGACGCCGAGATGTCCTTCACACCGCCCGCCCTCATTGGGTCAACGTCGAACATCAGGACGCGGCGACGCTCGATGTCGTTGTCGGTCGTCCCCGATCCCTGCGCGGCCTGAAGCCAGGTGTTGCGGGCGGCTTTGGCTGCGACGGCGGGCTTGAGCTTCGAGGGGATCAGGTAGAGGCCCTGGGCCTGATGATTTTCGGCCGCGTGCCTCAGCAGGCCCAGGGCCTCCTTCAGCCCCTCGGCCCTGGCGTACCGGTTGGCCGGGCGGAATTCGCCCAAACGCGAGTCCAAGCGGTTCCTCTTCCGAAGCTCGTCGGCAAGGCGCTCGTCGGGCGCCGTCGGGGCGATGAGCTGAAGCTCGACCAGCTCGTCCTCCGGAATGCCTAGCCAGCGCCATTGGCGGACGAAATGGGCCAGTGGTTTGGGCTCCTCGTCAGCCTTTCGCAGGCGCTCGAGGATCTCCTTGTGGACCGACTCAGTCGTCGGTGTAAGAGTATCAACTGACATTGTTACTTCTCCTCGAAGGGCGCCCGTACCAGGGGCGCCTTTCGCATGTTGGGGGTGGGGTTAGCGGGCCTCGGCGACGACCTGGGCGAGCACCTGGCGCAGCAGCTCCTGGAGCGAGATGCGTCGGCGGAGGGCCATGATCGTCAGCGCCTCGTGGACCTCGTCCGGGACGGGTGCACGGACCCAGGTTTCGTCGGCGAGCTTTCGGGGCTTGGCGGTGGACATGATCGTTCTCCTCGCCAGGAGCACGCGCATAAGCAGATCCGCGATCCCGGATGACGATTTTCAGACCCACGTTCGGCTCGGCCCTCCCGTGATGGGAGGACCGGAAAGACGCGGGGCTTTTGCCCTTCGGCGGACCGCTCAGCGGTCGGCAACTAGGGCACCACCCACACGGCGCTGCGATTAGCCCAGGCGTGACATCGCCTCCCGGAGCCGCTCCTCCTCAGTCATCTTCGGGGGCGGCGGGACGACCGGGCGATCGGGATTGTCCAGCCGAGGCCCGAGGTCCTCACCCGTCGCCCAGCGACGAAACACGTCGGCGACAATCTCCGGACCAGCGGTGTACCAGTGAGGCCGCCTGCGCCCGAGCGCAAAGCGCCGGAGATGGATGTCCATCTGGATCAGGTCCCCCTTTTTGGGGTCTCGCTGGGGTGCCGTCGCCTCGAGCGTCATGTCCTTCAATTTGCACGTTTTCTCGGGGTCACTCGCGATCCCGAGGTAGACGGCACCGTGATAGTCGCGTGCGGCGTAGATCATGATGCCACCTCCTCGTCGTCGAAGCGGAGCTGCATCAGCACCGCGTCCAGGGCCGTCTCGCTCAGCGGCGCATGGACGTCGGCCACCCGCATCGTGGCCAGCGATGTGACCTGGACACTGCGCCCGCTCGCGTCGAGCAGCCAGCGATTGAGCGCGCGGACGTCCTGATGGTCGTATGTAGTGTGCACAACACATGTGCCGTCGTCGCGGATCTGATCGACAAACTGCCATCGGTAGTCCGCGCTGTACTCGTCGGCCAGGGGGTTCTCGGTCTCGGTCTCAGTCTGGGTTTCCATTTTCTCTCTCCTCTCTCACGCGAACGGGTTCGGCTTCGCCTCGACCTCGCCCTCGACCTCCGGCGCCTCGGCGTCGAGAAGGCGCATCAGCGCCATCCGGCACACGTCGCTGCGAGACATTGTGATCCCAGTCTGAATGGCGAACGCCCTGGCATAGGCGTCCGCCCGGGCGATCATGGACTTGGGCATCCTTACCATTACCTCTCGCATTGCTATCTCCTCTCATGGCCGCGGCGCTTTGCCGTGGCTCGGTATGTCTATAGATACACCGGGCATGGCGCATCGCAATGGGTTTCGCCGACGTATCCCGCTGAAATGACACAATGTTCAACCCTAAATTGGTGGTTCGATCTTCTCGATCGCGCCAATCGCCCGGCAATTAGGCTGCTAGCTGCAACCCCTAAATTGCAATGGTCATACTGAACACGACGCCGCACCAAATTGGGGGTACGCAAAAGAAGAACCCCCAATTTGATGTGATTCAAATTGGGGGTTCTTGAATGTCCTACAGAGCCCTTCAGTGCTCGACGCAAATCGCAAGCGCCGTGATGGTGCCGACCAGCTCCGGGTCCTGGTTCCATCCGGTGCAGATCCAGCCCGTCACGGGCTCGTCCTCGATGACTTCACCGTCGGCCATCGGGACGAGCGGCGCCGCCGTGACCGGCACGATGCTGCCCCTGTACCCACCCCAGATGCACCCGCCCGTCACGATGACCGTGTCGTCGGGGCACTGGGCCTCGACCCTGGTGAGTTCGTCGGGAGGGGCCTCGCGCCGGGCCATGACGTTGGTGGTTTCCGTTGCGTGGGCTTCATCCCCACCGTTGGGGACGTTGGTGCAGGCGGTGATCAGGGTCAGGGTCAGGGTCAGGATGGATGCCTTCATTTCGTGCTCTCCCTCCCGTGTGTTTGTGGCCACAACCTCTTGATGATGGGGCCACCGGGGGCGGGCAAGACCATGCTCGCGCGACGGCTGCCGGGGATCCTGCCGCCGTTCACCGCCGACGAGGCGCTCGAGACGAGCGCGATCCATTCGGTGGCGGGGCTGTTGCCGAGCGGGGTCGGGCTGCTCTCGGAGCGTCCGTTCCGCGCGCCGCACCACACGGCCAGCGCCGCCGCGCTCGCGGGCGGTGGCGTACCCATCCGACCGGGCGAGGTCGCGCTCGCGCACCACGGCTGCCTGTTTCTCGACGAGCTGCTCGAGTTTCAGCGCAGCGCGATCGAGGCGTTGCGCCAACCCTTGGAGGACGCTGTCGTCACCATCTGCCGCGCGCGCGAGCGGGCCGTGTACCCCGCCCGGGTCATGCTGGTCGCCGCGGTCAACCCGTGCCCGTGCGGCTACGCGGGCTCGCCGCGCTGCGGCTGCTCCAGCGATCGCGTGCAATCTTATCGCAGCCGATTGAGCGGGCCGCTCCTGGATCGCATCGACATCCACCTCGCGCTGCCCGCCGCCCGGGTGCGCGATCTGCACGGCGCCGAGAGCGGCGAGTCGAGCGCCGCTGTGCGCGCGCGCGTGGTCGAGGCGCGCGAGCGCGCCAACCAAAGGGCGGCCCTGCTGGGCATCGCACCCCGACCGAACGCCGCGCTCAGCCCGCGCGAGCTTCGGCGCGTCGCGGTGCTGGGCCCCGCCGCAGAGCGCTTGCTCAGCGACGCCTCCGAGCGGCTCGGTCTCTCTGCGCGCGCCCACGGCAAGGTGCTGCGCCTTGCACGCACCATCGCAGATCTGGCAGCAGCGCCCGAGATCGCGCCGGCCCACGTGGCCGAGGCCGTGCAGCTGCGCGTGCTCGACCGCGCGCTCCCGCCGGTCTCGGCGGCAGTCTCGGCCCAGCAGTCCGTACCGGAAGCCTGAGCCAGCATGGCCCTGTGCCCGGAGATCGCGAGTATGCTTCGAAGATGGTGCAGCACCTCCTCGCTGTGGGCATCCTCGGCCTCTGGCTGCTCGCCTGCGGCGACTCCGGCGCGGGTGGCGCTGGCCATAGCGGCGGCGAGGGGGCGGAATCGAGTGGCGGCAGCCCGAGCGTGGGCGGCTTCGATCCTGGCTCGTGCGAGGGGGGCCCGCTGAGCACCGGGCTCGTCGCAGAGCAGACCGGCGTCTCGGTGGACGTCGCCGACTGCTCGATCTTGAAATGGGCAGCGGAGTACGGCGAGCCCGATCCGATGATCATCAAGGCCATGATCTATGGCGAGTCGCGCTTCGACTACGCCGCCTCGGGCTGCCCCAACCTGCCCTGCGGCGTACCAGAGGGCTGGACCGAGGCCGAGTGTGGTTGTTACGGCATGATGCAGGTCGTGCCGGCGTGCGGTCCGATCGCGGGCGACGCCGGGCTGCTCGCCGATGGCCACCCGAACCTCACCACCGACACGAGCTCGCCCGACTTCGCCAACTCGATCTTCAACCCCGATGTGAACATCCACGTCGGCGTGGCGGGCTTCGCTGGCAACCGGGCAGAGGTGGAGATGTTGTTCCCGGGGTGCAGCGAGGACCAATACACGCTCATGGCGCTCGGCAACCTCGCCTCCCATGGCAGCACCACCGGCTGCGACGCCTTCAATACCGACTACATCGACTACATCCTGCCGGCGTACTTCGACTATTGCGAGGCCGCCGGCTACGCGCCGCACGCGTATTGATCCGCACGCTCAGCGCTTGGGCGGCGCCTTCGACGGCCGGCGCGCAGGCTTCTCGTCTGGCTCCTCACGCGGCAACGGAGGCGGCAGCGCGCGCTTCGGTTTCGTGGCCTGCGGGGGAGGGGGCGGCAGCGTGGGCGGCTCCCATGGCTGGCGCGTTCGCTTGGCCTTGGCGGCGGGGATCGCCACCGAGGACTTGCGGCGCGCCGCCGGCACCGCGCTCGAGCTCTTGCGTGTGGCAGGCATCGAGGTGGAGCTCTTGCGCCGCGCCGGCTTCTCGTCCTCCGGCACCTCCTCGAGCCACTCGAGGCGCACGTCCATCGTCTCGCGCCGGATCGGCGGAGGCTTCTTGCCAGCGCCCCTTGCGCTCTCCGGCGGCTCGGGCTCGAGCCAAGAGATGTCCACCTCCATCGTCTCCTTGCGCGGCGGGGGCGGAGCCTTGGGCGCGAGCGGCAACTTGGGCGCGAGCGGCGCCTTGGCTGGCGGCTCCTTCGCCGGCGGAGCCTTCGGCGGCGCGGCGACCTTGGACCACGCGCTCTTCGGCCGCGTGTTGGGTGGTTGCGACTTGGAGCTAGCCACGTTCGCAGGCTAGCAAACCTGGGCTCAGGGTGCCTGCGATCAACAAGCCGCAGGGGGAGCTGACGATGCCATCGCGCGCCGCCCCGACGCGGGGGGGGCGTCGTCGGCCGTGGCCTTGCCTCGCATCTGATCGACGTTGCGCTGGATCACGGCGCGGGCTTCGTCGCGCAAGGCCGCCATGTCGTCCATCGTCATCCCCGCCGTCGGGATGGGCTCGAGCACCCTCGCCTTGGCGGTCGCGTTCCCCAGCCACCGGGAGCCCTTGCGCAGGCAGTCGCGCGTGCCGTGGATCGCTACCGGCAACACCGGCACGCCCATCTCGATCGCCAGGCGGAACGCGCCGTCCTTGAACGGCAAGAGCTCGCCGGTCTTCGAGCGCGTGCCTTCGGGGAACATCATGATCGAGATCCCGCCCTGAATCGCCTCTTTGCACGCGTCCATCGTGAGCCCCACGCTGGCTTTGTCTCCACGCCGCAGCGGAATGTCGCCGCTCCACTTGAAGGCCCAGCCGAGCACCGGCATCTTGAACAGCTCTTCCTTCGCGACCCAGCGCATGTCCCACGGCAAGTAGGAGAGCAGGAACGGATCCGCCGTGCTCTCGTGGTTGGCCACGACGACGTACGGCTTGTGCGAGATGTCTGCGGGCGCCTCACCCTCGACGCCGAACTTCCACAGCGGCGTGAGGCTGCTGGAGGTGCGCCCCAGGCGCCGCATCCACTGGCCGGGCACGCGCTGGGTGGGGTCGCCGCGATGCCGGCGCCACGCGAGGCCCATCAGCGGCAAGAACGCAGCCACCGTGACGCCAAACTCCACGTACGTGTACAGGCCCAGAGCGGCGTGTTTCATGTCGGGGCGCATCATGCACCCGGGCCGCACGGGCGATTGTCACGAAACGGTTTTGACGCAGCACGCCATGGTCACTCCGCGAACACCTTCAGCCGGGGGATGCCCTTCACCGGCGACGTGTCTGCCACTTTGGAGCCGCCGATGTACAGGTTCTTCAGCTCCTTCTTGTCGCGCAGCGGCTCGAGATCACTGATCGAGGTCTTCTTCATGCTGACCATCGTCAGCTTGGTCATCTTTGCGAGCGCCTTGAGATCGGTCACGCCGGTGCCATCCACCTGAATTTCGGTGATGTTCACCAGCTCCGCGATCGGGCTCAGGTCCGTCACGGGCGCGTGCCCGAGGTCCAAGCGGTCGAGCTTCTTCAGCCCTGCCAGCGGCTTCAAGTCCTTGACCTGCGTGTGCGCGAGCCGCAGCGATTCCAGGTTCGCCAGGCCGCTGATCAGGCTCACGTCCTCCAGCTTGCCAGGTGGCAAGTACAGGCTCCTCAGCGCCTTGAGCTCCGGCAAGACGCACGGATCCAGGTGGTCGGTCTGCTTGGACTCGGTGAGATCGAGCGTCTTGACCTTGGCGAGGTCCGCCTTGGTGATCGGGCCTTCGGGCTTCTGCAGCTGGAAGCGCACCTTCTTCTCGAGCACCGGATCGTCGAACGTCATCTCGTTGCCCTTGGGACATTCGCGCGGCTTGTAGGCGGCCGCGCTGGAGGTGGCGCTGGCGGTGGTCGGCGGAGGAGGAGGTGGCGCCTTCTGCGAGGCTTTCTGCGACGCGCTGGAGGCAGGCGCCGGCTCCGAGCCACAAGCCGAGCACAGCAGCGAAAGAACCAGCACGAAGGGGCCCCGGAGCGTCATGGCCCGGCATCGTCGCTCGGCTTGCCGGGCAGATACAAGTCGAGCGCGCGAGCTGGAACTTCGTCGTGATGGGGCTGTCGCAGTGGCCATGGCTCACCCTCGGGTCGCCCTGCTCGTGGGCCTGTGGCTCGTGCTGCTCGCCTGCTCGGGCCACCGCCCCGCCGCGGCCCCGGCGCCGCCGGTGACCGTCGCCGAGCTGCCCGTGCTTGGTCTGTTGCCTCCGGCGCCCTTGCGGCCGCCCTTTCAGCTCACCTCCAGCGACGGCGTAGGTCTCGAGATCCAACGCATCCACGCGCGCGTCGCGATCGAGGATCCGATCGCGGTGACCCAGCTCGAGCTCACCTTCGAGAACCCCGAGGCGCGCACGCTCGAGGGGCGCTTCACGTTCGTCGTGCCCGAAGGCGCCGCGCTCAGCCGCCTGGCCATGCGCATCGGCGGGCAGCTGATGGAGGGCGAGGTGGTCGAGAAGATGATGGCTCGCACCACGTTCGAAGAGTTCTTGCACCAGCGGCGAGATCCCGCGCTGCTCGAGCAAGGGGCAGGCAACGAGCTTGCCGTGCGCGTGTTCCCGATCGGCCCGCGCGAGAAGAAAGAGATCGTGATCGCGTACTCGGAGCTGCTCCGCCCGACCGCGCCGTACCGGTTGCGCGTCGCGGGGTTGCCCCAGGTCGCGGCGCTGGACGTCGAGGTGTTCTCCCACGGCCAAGCGGTCGCCACCCATCGATCGTTCGAGAAGACTCCTTCAGAAGATCTCTGGGTCGCTCCGGCGGCGTGGTCCAAGCGGGACGCGGTAGGCGTCAGCGACGGCACGCGGAGCCTGGTGCGCCTCCGCATCCCGGAGGGGGAGTCCGCTCGCGATCCGCTGGGGGACGTGGTGGTGTTGCTCGACACCAGCGCCTCGCGCGCGCTGGATCTCGAAAGCTCGATCGCCGCCCTGCAGGCCTTGCCGCCGCTGCTTTCGCCCGGCGCGAAGCTGCGCGTCGCCGCCTTCGACCAGAGCGTGGTTCCGCTCTACGACGGCCCCGCCAAGGGTTTCTCCGCCGCCGTCGCGCGCACGATCGCAGATCGCGGCGCGCTCGGTGCGTCGGACCTCGCGTCCGCGCTGGCTTGGGCCAGCTCTGCCGCCAAAGACCTGACGAACCCTCGACTGATCGTGCTCGGGGACGGCGTCGTCACGCTGGGGCCAGACTCGCCGCCTGCGCTGCGCGACGCGGCGCAAGTCTTGAGCAAGGCGGGCTTCACCCGCGCGGACGCGGTGCTGTTCGGCGGCATCACGGACGCCGGAAGTATGGCGGCGCTCGTGACGGGCGCGCTGCCGCGGGCGGGAGTGGTCGTGGATGGCACGCGCGGCGCCGAAGAGCTGTCGCGCCGCTTGCTGCGGCACACGCTCGCGCCCCTCCCGGTCTCGATCAGCGATGCGACGTGGTTCTGGCCGCGCGTCGTCGAGGGCGCGCAACCAGGCGACTACGTGATGGTGCACTTCGTGCGGCCCGCCAAGGCACCAGCCCGCGCAGTGCGCATCGGCCCACACGAGCTCGCCTTCGAACAGACCCCGGCGGCGTCCGCCGTGCTCGAGCGGATGCACGCGCTCGCCAAGGTCGAAGAGCTCGAGCGCGATTCGGCGCTCGATGACGCCGCGCGCCGCGCGCAGATCGTGGCGCTCTCCACCAAACATCGCATTCTCAGCGAGCCCACCGCGATGTTGGTGCTCGAGACCGAGGCCGACTTCGACCGCTTCAAGATCGACCGCAAGGCGCTGGTCGACGTGCTGGGGGTGCGCGATGGCCGCGTGGCGCTGACGAGCGTGCCTCGCGCGCGCGGTCAGGGGGCGGGGAGCTCGCTCCCTGCCACCAACGCGTGGGAGACCTCCTCGCTCGGCAGGGACGGGCGCTCCGCGCGTGGGGGATTCGTGCACGAGGAGGCCGGAGGCGCGGGTGGTCTGGGCTTGGCGGGAGTGGGCTCGCGCGCGGTGCCGCCGAGCGCGCCGTGGTCTCCTCCCCGAAGCTCGGCGGCACAACCGAAGCCTCAGGTGCGCATGGGTGCCACCATGGTCAGCGGGCGCGTGCCGCCCGAGATCATCCAGCGCGAGGTGCGGCAGGCGCACGGGCGCTTGCGGACTTGCTACGAAAGCGCGCTCGGACGCAGCGCGACGCTCGCTGGTCGCCTGTCCGTGCGCTTCAAGATTGGCCGCGACGGCGTGCCGTTCGCGGTCTCGAGCTCCAGTGACGATCTCGATCACGCGCCGCTGCACGCGTGTGTGGCGGCCGTGTTCCGCTCGCTTACGTTTCCCAAACCCTCGGACGTGATCACCGTGACCTACCCGGTGATCTTCAGCACCGATGGCCCCGGGCCCAGCCCTGCCAAGCTGCCGTTGAGCTTGCGGCGGCGGCTCGGCGCCGATGGTGTCGACTCACTCCCGGCCGCGACGGACCATTACGAGGGGCGCTTCGCCGAAGTCATGGACGCGGTCGCAGAGAAGGATGCGGCGGGGGCGATGCAGCTCGCCATTGCCTATCGCAACCAATCTCCTCTGGAGGTGCTCGCCTACTTGAGCCTCGGAGAGGCGTACGAGCTCGCTGGCCAGAAGGAAGCGGCCAGGCGCGCCTATGGATCCGTGCTGGAGCTGTGGGCCTACCGGGTGGACATGGTTCGCTTGGCGGCGGCGAGGCTCGAGCGCGTGGGGGACCCGGCTGCGCTGAGCCTGGCCACACAGGCCTACGAGCGCGCGGCGGAGGATCGCCCGGATCACCCAGGAGGCCACCGGCTGCTCGCGATGGTCCGCGCCCGGCGGGGGCAGCTTCGCCAGGCGTTCGATGGTCTCGAGGCGGCGCTCGGGCGTGAGTACCCAGCGAACCGCTTCGCCGGCTTCACCACCGTCTTGCGCGATGATCTGGCGAGCATCGGCAGCGCGTGGGCCGAGCGCGAGCCGGCGCTTCGCCAGGAAATCGAGCGGCGCCTGTCGCGGCTCGACCGCAAGATCGAGACCACGGGTTCGCTCCGCTTCGTCCTTCATTGGGAGACCGACGCCAGCAACGTCGATCTGCACGTGGCAGACGCGTCTGGCGCCCACGCCCACGCCGGCAGGCTCACGCTGCCCGGTGGCGGTCGCTTGATCGCCGACGTGCGCGACGGCTACGGCCCCGAGGCGTTCCACGTTGCGGGTACCCCTCCGAGCCAACGCTACCAGCTGCGCGTTCGCTACGACCGTCGCGGCCCGATGGGCATCGGCACGGGCAAGGTCCAGATCGTGCGCCACGACGGAAGAGGAAACCTGACCTTCGACGAGCGGCCCTTCGTCTTGATGAAAGACGGGGCCGTCGTCGATCTAGGCCAGGTCTCGGGTACGTAGCTGCGAACGGTCAGCCGAAGAGCGAGGCAATGCCCCCAGCGACCACGGAGAGGAACGCGACCCCGCCTATCACTGCGGCGTAGATCTTCAGGCCCATGGACTGCTCGGGGTCGGCGGCGATGCCGAGGCCCGACAGCACGCACAGGGCGGCGCCGATGATCTTGAGAAAGTCCAAGATCAGCTTGAACAGCAGGGTCAGCTGCACGCGACCCAAGCCCGACGCCTGCGCCTTGTTCTCGGCACGGTTGGCCTCACGGATCATGGGACGGAACTTCTTGCGCACTTCCTTGCGCTTGTCCTCCAGCTCCTTGTCCTGCTTGGCACGGTCCTTCTTGAGCTTGGCGAGCTTCTCTTCGTGCTTCTTGCTCTTCTCGAGGAACGCCTCCATGTCCTTGCCGTCGTCGGCCTTCTCGCCCTCCTTGTCGTCGCTCGACTTGGAGGCTTCGGGCGGCTTGGGCGCGTCGGCCTCGAGGTCTTCGATCTCGGTGTCGATCGCGTCGAGCGCCGTGTCGATCTCGGCGATCTCCACGCCTAGCTGCGCCTGCAGCTTCGGCTTCTCGAGCACGTTGCCAGCGGAGTTGAGCGAGAGGTTGACCAGCACCTGCTTGACGCTGAACGCCACGATCAGGAGGATCAGCCCGAAGTACAGCATCTTGGCCGGGCCGCTGGGCGGACCGAGCCCGCCGCCTCCGCCCCCTCCCTTGGGGGCCGCCGGCTGCGGGGGCGGTGTGGCGGCCGGTTGGGGCGCCATTGGTTGTTGGGGTGGGTAGCCTTGGGGAGCTTGCTGACCAGGGTATCCCTGGCCGGGGTAGGGTTGTTGGGCCATCGCCCGCAGACGGTACACGAGCCGCTCGAACTGGGCCGAACTAGGGGCAAAGGCGGTATGCTGTGCGCTTGTACTTTCGGGAGGATGCGATGCGCCTGTGCGGACGACTGTCGATCATCACGATGTGCCTGCTAGCGCCCGCGTCTGCCAGCGCCGAGGGGGCCTCTCTCGCTGCGGCGACCGCCGAGCAGAAGGGCGCCGCGCAGAAGCTCTTCTTGGAGGCCAGCGCCAAGTTCGACGCCAACGACTTCGCCGGGGCGCTCGCCGGCTTTCAAGCCAGCTACGACACGGTCAAGAGCCCCAACGCGCGGCTGATGGTGGGCCGAACGATGGTCAAGTTGGGCAGGCTGGCCGACGGCTACAAGGAGCTCGCGGCGACCGAACGCGAGGCGCGCGAGGCAGCCAAGCTCGACGCCAAGTACGCGGCGACGGAGAAAGGGGCCCGCGAGGACCAGATCGAGCTCAAGGCCAAGCTCGGCGTCTTGCGAGTCGATCTCGCGGGTCGCGCAGGGACGGTGACGGTGTCGGGCAAGAGCTACGCCGCGGCGGAGCTCTCCAGCGGGGTGCTGCTGGATCCCGGAGAGGTCGAGGTCTCGCTCGACGAGAGCGGCAAGGTCGAGTCCAAGAAGGTGTCGTTGGCGGCAGGCGCGGAGCAGACGGTGTCCTTTGCAGCCGCGGCGCCTCCTCCGCCCACGCCCATACCCAGCTCCAAGAGCATGCATCCCTTCGACATGGGCACGGGCCAGCAGATCACCGGCGGCGTCTTCCTGGGGCTGGGTGCTGTGGGCATGGGCCTGTTCGCGGCGTTCGGCGCGATGAACCAATCCACGTTCTCGGATCTCGAGGAGCAATGCCCCAACGGGCGTTGCCCCGCGGCGCTGGCCGAGGACATCGACAGCGGCAAGACGAACCAGACTGCCGCCAACGGCAGCGTCATCGCCGGCTCCATCTGTCTCGCGATTGGCGCTGGCCTTTTGATCCCCACGTTCTTTGCGTCCGGCGACGCGAAGGGCGAGACGGCGGTCCGCGTGGGCCCCGGGTTCATGAGCTTGGAGAGGAGCTTCTGATGCGCATGCACGCTTACCTGGGCCTCGCGGCGATGACCGCGTGCTCTTGCACCAACGACTACGATCAGTTCCAGGTCTCTGGTGGCAACACCACCACGGTGGGCGGGGCGCCGACGGGAGGTGCGCCCGCTGGGGGCGGGCCGAGCGGTGGCGCGCCGGCTGGCGGAGCAGGCGGAGGGGGCGGCCCGAGCGTCGGCGGAGCAGGCGGTGGGGGCGGTCCGAGCGTCGGCGGTGCTGGGGGTGCTGGTGGTGCGGGCGGTGCTGGTGGTGCTGGTGGTGCTGGCGGTGCGGGCGGTGCGGGCGGCGGCACGGACATCCTCGTGCCATGCGGCAACTCCGTCTTCTGCAACGTCACGAACGGCGAGGCATGTTGCATCAGCAACAGTGGCGGCACCGTGGGAACGTGTCAGACCAACTGCCAGGGCAACGAGGCTACGCTGGAGTGCAGTCACCCCGACCAATGCCCCGGGGAGGTGTGCTGCTTCAATGACTCGATGGGCAACTACACGAGCTCGCAGTGCCAGGCGATGTGCTTCGATTCGCTCATCTGCGATCCGGGCGCGGCCGATCCCTGCCCCGGAAGCGACGTGTGCACCCAGCACCCCGATGCCCCTGCCGGCTTCTTCTACTGCAACTGAGCGCGTGCCTTGACGACGAGCTACTCCTCGCATTCCCTGGGAGGAGTGGCGGGAGATGGAACAGAGCGGGCTCGCATCGAGCTGGGCGCGGCGAGCCTCGTGCTCGAGGGCGACGGCCTCCTGGTGGTGCGCATGAAGCCTGGCGCGCATCCCACTGAAGCCGACGCGGCCGAAGCGATCGCCGCCCAGCGTGAGCTCTGCCCGCATCCAGCCCCGGTGTTGGTGGACGCGCGGAGCATGCGTGGCATGACGAGAGCGGCGCAGAATCGCCTCGCCAGCGCGGAGCACTCGCGGCTGGTGAGCTCGCTGGCGCTCCTGGTCGAAGGTGGCGTTTCGGTCATTCTGGCGAACATGTATCTGTTCGTGGTCCGGCCCCCGTTCGCGACCCAGATGTTCCGGGGCGAGGCGGCCGCCCGGGCGTGGCTGGCTGCCCGCGCCGGGGCGCCGTGCTCGGTGTAGCCGGGCTGGTTCTTGACCTGCTCCAGGTCAGCGCCGATCATGCGTGGCCAGTGAACCATCTGCCGGTCCGCCCGCGCGCCAGCAGCGAGGGCGCCGACATCGAGGTCGAGCCCGACGGCACCGTCATCATTCGCGTGAAGCCGGTGAACATGAGCGTCGACCTCATGCGGGGGGTGCTCGACGCCCGCTTCAGCTTGGGCTTGCGCCGGGCGCCCGTACTCGTGGACACACGCCGAGTGCTGTCCATGTCGCGAGAGGCACAGCAGCTTTCTGCCAAGCCTGGTGTGCGGGAGTACACGGCCTGTCTGGCGCTGGTCGTCGAGAGCGCGTTGAGCGTCATGCTCGCCAACATGTTCATCGCGTTCGCGAGGCCGCCGTACCCCACGCGCATGTTTCGTGACGAGGTCGCCGCGCGGGGCTGGCTCGCCCAGAAGGTGGCCGCGCAGACGGGCAACGAATGACCACGGCGGAGCCCTTCGACCTCACCGGGCTCGACCGCGACACCGCGCGGGTGGTTGCGCTGGTGCTGAGGATCGCCTCGGGGGACTTCACCGCGCGGGGCGACGTCAACGGTTCGGGCGACGCGATCGACGCCATCGTGGTCGCTCTGAACATGCTCGCGGAGAGCTTTCAATTGGAGAACGCGGCCCGCACGCGAGCGGAAACCCTGCTGGACGATGCCGTCCGATCCTACGATCTCGCGCCCGATGGCTTCTGTTCTTGTGAGGTCGACGAACACGTGATCGTCAAATGCAATGGCGCGCTCGCGCGGATGCTCGGCGTCTCGCCAGAGGCGCTGCTCGAGCGACCCGTCGAGGAGCTGGTGCAGCCGAGCGCACGCCCTGGGCTACTGCGGGCGCTCGAGGTCCTGTTGGCGACCGGTCGGATGCCCGAGCTGGAGCTGTCCCTGGAGCGTGCGGACACCCCCGTCGTGGCCAGCGTCACGGGCTCCCTCGCCCAGGGAGCCCCCGGCTCCCGCCCCCGCTTCTTGCTCGCCTTTCGCGACGTGACGGCGACGCGGCAGCTCGAGACCCAACTGGTGCACTCGCAGCGCATGCAAGCGCTTGGTCGTCTCGCGGGCGGCGTGGCGCACGACTTCAACAACCTGCTGTTCATCATCCTGGCTTCTGCCGAGCAGCTCAAGAGCTCGCTCGTGGACCGTCCACGTGAGACCGGCCACGTCGAGGTGATCAGCGATGCAGCTGAGCGCGCCGCCACACTCACGAAAGACCTGCTCGCCTTCGCGCGCCACGATACGGGGCAACCCGCATCGCAGGTGGTGATCGACGAGGTGGTCGACAAGACCCGTGGTCTGCTCTCGCCGCTGTTGGGCCCGGGGCTGGAGCTCCAGGTCGACCTTGCGGCCCCAGGGGCCGCCTCGATCGTCGATCCGAGTCGTCTGGGCCAGGTGCTGGTCAACCTCGTGGCGAACGCACGCGACGCCTGCTCGCCCGGCGGTACCATCCGCCTGGGAACGCGCGTGCGGTCGCTCAGCGAGGAGCGCCCTGCCGAGCTGCCCGACGTGCCACGTGGCACCTACGTCGAGCTCACCGTCGCCGACAACGGCGCGGGCATGGGCGCCGAGGTCCGCGAGAGGATCTTCGAGCCCTTCTTCACGACCAAGGCGGTGGGCCAAGGCACTGGCCTCGGCCTGTCGACCGTCTACGGCATCGTGCGGCGCGCGGGGGGGCACATCGGAGTCAGCTCCGAGCCTGGACACGGCTCGACCTTCTCCGTCCTGCTTCCGCTCACCGGGCAGCCTCGAGCGGCCCGGCCCAAGGAGGCGCCCGCAGCGCAAGCCCCCGCCTTGCTGGTGATCGAGGACGATTCCCAAGTGCGCAACATCACGGTGCGGATCCTCCGCGACGCTGGCTTTGCCGTCAGCGAAGCGGACAGCGGGACCGCGGCGATCGCCATCGCCAAGCTGGGCTCGCTGCAGCCGGCGCTGATCGTGAGCGACGTGGCCATGCCGGGGCCGGACGGCGTGGAGACCCTCGCCGTACTGCGCGGGACGTGGCCGGACGTGCCTTGTCTGTTCGTGACGGCGTTCGCGCCTGATCACAGCCGCACACAGCGACTCGGGCGGGTCGCTGTGCTGGAGAAGCCGTTCGCGCCCTCCACGTTGCTCGCACAGGTGCGGGACTTGCTCGCACAGGTCGGCCGGAGGGCCTGAGGCCCGCGCGAGCTGCCGCCGAGCGGGGCAACTCGCCTCAGGCGGGTCGATCACGCCCAGCCCGCCGCGCCTCTCTTGCTCCAATGCCGGCAAAGTCTGGTTGGCACTGCTCTTGCCGATGGCGGTTGGGCGTCGACCATTCGACCCCACGAAAGGGAGCTCGCTCATGGCCTCACGCACACCAGGCAACGGAACGGCACGGTCCAAGAACGGCGCGCGCCACGCAGGGGGCGTCATCAGCGACGCAGAAGCGCTCGTGACCGCGGCCGCAGACCGGACGGGCAAAGAGATCACGAGCCTGCGCGACAATCTGCACAGCGACCTCGAAATGGCGCGAATGCAGCTCGCCAAGCTCGAGACCCGCGTCAAGCAACAAGCGGCGTCAGTCGACGCGTTCGTCCACGCCAAGCCCTGGCAGTCGATAGGCGTGGCGGCTGGAGTGGGCGTCGTGAGCGGAATTCTGGTGGGCGCCTTGGCCTTCCGTCGCTGATGGGCACCCGCGCCCGGTCCCCCCAAATCGAGGGGCTGCTCCAGCTGTGGGCGGCCCATCGTGAGCTGACTGCGCTCGAGTGGCTGGAGTGCCAAGAGACGCTGACGGCTGCCGCGAGCTGGCTGTGGTGTGCCGCCGTGACGTCGTTGGTCGCGTGGCTCGCGCTCAACGCGGCAGTCTTGATGGCGCTGCGTGGCCGCCCGGAGCTGGCGGCGCTCACGCTCTTTGCCTTGAATCTCACCTTCGCCGGCGCGGCGACGTGGAGGGCCGTCAAGCTCCTGCGCAGACCACTCTTTGCGCTCACCAGGCGAGAGGCAGGGCGCGACGTCAGCTCACTGCTGGGGGTGAGCCGGTGAGGCGCGCCGAGCTCGCGCTGCGTAAGGAGCTCGCGCTGACGCACCTGCGCATCGCGCGCGCGGAGCTCGCCTTGGCACGCAGCGAAGGGCCCTCCACGAGCGCTGCCTTCGTCGCCACGCTCGATCTCGGCTCATGGCTCTTGTCTCGTGTTCGCATGGGGGCGTTTGGCCGCTACGCCCGAATGGGGCTGAGCCTGGTTCGCTTGCTGACGGGCTCCCGCGCGGCATCAGGCCCCCTCCCGCCCGCCCCGGAGCCGCCTCGGAAGCGGCACTCCAAGGCCAACCGGCGAAAGGCCCCCGAGCCGAGCGGAGTGCCGGACGCGTCGGCCTGAGCAGCGCCTCACGCCGTGGGCGCGATCTGTTGCAGTCGTTGCGAGGGAGCATGGCTGCCGCGCTCGAGGTATTGGGCGACCACCGCCGTGATGTTGTCCTTTCCGCCGGCGTCGTTCGCGAGTCGGACCAGCTCTTCGCAAGCGGCTTGCGGGCTCGCTGAGCTCACGAGGATCGTCGCAATGCGCGCGTCCGGCACCATTCCCGTCAGGCCGTCCGTGCACAGCAGCAGCACGTCGCCGGGCTCGATCGTCAGGTGGTGGATCTCTGCCTTCACCCCCGTCTCGGAGCCGACTACGTTCGTGATCACGTGACGAAAGGCATGCTCGGCGGCGTCCTCCGGCGCCAGCACGCCCGCCTCGAGCAGCTGGTTCACGAGCGTGTCGTCGTGGGTCAAGCGCGAGAGCTGGCCGCGTCGGGCGAGGTAGCAGCGACTGTCGCCCGCGTGGGCGATGAACAGGTCCGTGCCCCGGCTGTAGGCCATGGTGAGCGTCGAGCCCATGCCACGCAGGTAGGCGTCGTTCGTGGCGGCCGCGTACACGCAAGCGTCGGCGCTCTCCAGCGCCGCTTTGAACTCCCGCAGTAGGCCACCCTCCGCGGGCCCCCCCAGATCGATCAACCACCTGAGCGCGTTCAGCAAGAAGGCCTCGACCGCGCTGATCGCCAGCGCGCTCGCTCGCTCACCCCCGCGGGCACCGCCCATCCCGTCCGCGACGATGAAGACCTGCCCTCGATCGTCGGCGTATTGAACGGGCGCTTGCGGGACGCTGGACTGCCGCACCCACAGCGCTCGCATGAGCGTGGCGGTCAGGAACTGGTCCTCATTGGTGGCGCGCACTTTGCCGCGGTCGGTCAGTCCAAAGCTCCGAACCAACGGGGCTCGGGCCGCCATGTGAGGCGAGAGGGGGCCCGAGAAGGGGGCTGAAAGAGGCTCTCGAGGTTTGGCTGATGGGTTCATGCGATCCACGTAGCAACTGGCAGGCCAGGCCGGCGCGTGGACGACCCTGACGGTCGCCACGCGGTTTGTGGCGTACGTCAGCGCGCCTCGCCCGCGTCGGCCGAAATCTCCCGGCGAATGCGTCGGCACGAAAATGGCCAATGGCTCTTCGCGGTCGGGGGCGGTGGCCCCGAGGAAGCGGCCGCAGAGGATGAGTCATGAGCAATTCGGAACAGCTGCGGGTGATCAAGACGGTGGTCGCCAGCATCGAGAAGCAATTCGGGAAGGGCGCCGTGATGGCGCTGGGAGAGGGGTCGGGGGAGGAGTCGTTGGGGGTGATCCCCTCTGGCTCGCTGATGCTCGACCGCGCGCTGGGCATTGGGGGATATCCGCGCGGTCGGATCATCGAGATCTTCGGCCCAGAGTCCAGTGGCAAGACCACGCTCACGCTGCACGCCATGCGCGAGGCGCAGCGCCTCGGTGGACTGGCGGCGTTCATCGACGCCGAGCACGCCTTCGATCCGACGTACGCGCGGGCGATCGGTGTGGACACGGACCGCGTGTTGGTTTCGCAGCCGGACTCTGGAGAGCAGGGCCTGGAGATCGCGGAGCTGCTCGTGCGATCGGGGGCGATCGACATCGTGGTGATCGACTCCGTCGCGGCGCTCGTGCCGAAGGCGGAGATCGACGGTGACATGGGCGACGCCCACATGGGCTTGCAAGCGCGCCTCATGAGCCAAGCGCTGCGCAAGCTCACGCCGATCGTGCACAAGACCGGCACCACGTTGGTGTTCATCAACCAACTGCGGCAGAAGCTGGGGGTGGTGTTCGGCAACCCCGAGACCACCACCGGGGGCAACGCGCTCAAGTTTTACGCCAGCGTTCGCCTCGACGTCCGTCGCACTGGCGCGGTGAAGGCCGCGGACGAGGCGGTGGGCAACAAGACGCGCGTCAAGGTGGTGAAGAACAAGTGCGCGCCGCCGTTTCGCGAGGCGGAGTTCGAGATCCGCTGGGGCAGCGGCATCGACTCGGCGACCGACCTGGTCGACTTCGCCTCCGCACAGGGGCTGTTCGAGAAGAGCGGCTCACACATGTCCTTCGCAGGGGAGCACCTGGGCAATGGGCGCGAGCGCGTGCGCGAGACGCTGCTGAGCCGGGGGGACCTGTGTGAGGTGATCAAGAAGGCAGCGCTCACGGCTCAGAAGCCAACTGAGAACGGCGCGTCGGCCTGAGCAATCTCGAGAACGAAGAACAGAAACGCACGAATCAGGAGAACCAGTCATGAGCAGCGGAATGAATCACGTCACCCTTTTTGGCAACCTCGGCCAGAGCCCGGAGCTCCGCGTGAGCGGCACCGGGGTCCCCATTCTCAAGCTACGCATCGCCACGAACGACGCGTACTACGACAAGGAGCGTCAGCTCGTGGAGCGCACCGATTGGCATGACGTCGTGCTGTTCGGCAACCGCGCCGACGCGCTGTCGCGCATCCTGAAACGCGGCGACGCGGTCGTGGTCGAGGGCAGCATTCGCTACTCCAGCTACGAAAAGGACGGCGTCACCCGCAAGAGCGCCGAGATCATGGCGCGCGATCTGTGCCTGGCCTCGAAGCGCAAGGGCGTGACCGTGACCATGCACAGCCCGGCCGAGGTCGGCGAGGTGCCGCCGGAGGACGTCTACTCCTCCACCGCGGACACGCAGCCCGTGGTCGAGCCCGCGGCAGCGGCGGAGAGCGAGGCCGCCGACGCGGCGTTGATGGCGCAGGTGGGCCCGGCCCGCCTCATGAACGCCGACGCGACGGCCTGACCGCACGGAGGGCGCGGTGTTCGTCACGACCTCCACGCGCGAGCGTGAGCGATGGTCGTGATGAACACCGTGACCGAATTGAGGGCGCTCCCGTTCGGGCCGTGGCGTCGCCGCACCAGGGCGCGACGAGCTCAATGATGGGTGGGAGTGGCGCCCTTCTCCACGGGGAGGAAGAAGCGCAACGGGCTCTTGAAGAAGCCCACCAGCACGGCGCCGAACAGGCGGATGCCCTGGAAGATGGTGACCTCCCGTGCGCGCAACGCGATCGAGAATGCCAGCGCGAAGCTCACGCCGAGGTTCAGCGACAGGATCACCAAGATGCCGAGCACGGCGCCGGTGAAGCCGGGCGAGCTGACGACGCCGGTACCCAAGGTGCACACCGCGTAGGTGAGCGAGCCCGTCGAGAGGGTCACGTGCCGGACCTCGATCGGCGCCCCGGCGAATTGCCCCAGGATCGGCGTGAAGCCCAGCATCAAGCCGATCGAGAGGTTGCCACCCACGCCTGCGATGTTGCGCGCGAAGACGCGCGAGGCCCAGTTGGTGACGCGTTGCCCCACGAAACGGCGGACGCGGTGCTCGGCAATGGCCTCGGGCAAGCGCCGATACACGGCCCAGTTCTCGAGCCAGCCTGCGCACAGGCTCGACAGCCACAGGATGACGCCGGTCAGCGCCGCAAATGCAATGGTCCCGCTCTCGGTCACGTGCAGGCTCTTGATCGTCTTTTCGGCGTACTCCGGGGTGAGCACGTGGGCTCCGCGGCGCTGATTCAGGTACCAATCCAGCACCACCGCGGCTGGGATCACGATCAGCACGTTGCCCGCCGCTGCCGCGAGCTGCGAGCGAGTCAACCGCGCGATCGCCGTCACCACCGCGTCGTGGTCCTTGGCCCCCTCCTTGAGCGAGCCGGCCAGCGCGGAGGCCGTCATGCTGGGCTGCTTGGTGGCCAGCGTGAAGCCGAGCAGCTGCATCAACATGAACGATCCGGCGTAGTTCATGGTGGCCAACAGGCCGTCTTGCAGCGGGGGGCGGTGCAGTGCCGAGAGGAACACCTTGGCCGCGGCGGTCCCCGCGGTGAGCAGGCCGCCGCCCGCGGCCGACAGGAACATCTTCGCGAACTCACCGGGCGTGGCGGTGATGTAATGCTCGCCCGTCTGGCCGGCGCGCTCGATCACCTTGCGCGCGAGCAAACGCGTGTTGGTGCGGACGATGTCGCTCAGGCTCAGATCGCGCCGCCGTGCGTCGAGCAGCATGACCATCAGCTGCACCGCGCGTTTGGCGTGCTCCTGGCGGTCCTGTGGAACGAGCATGGCCAGGAGCAGCTCGATGCGGCGCAAGCTGCGATCGATCAGCTCCAAGCGGTACACCACGTCGACGCTGACGCCTGCAGACTCGAGCTGAGAGAACACGCTGGCCGAGGCCTCGCGACACTCGGCGACGAGCGCGCGGCAGTCCTGTGCCCAGATGGCGATTTCCTCGGCGTCGTGTCGCGGCGTGGCCAGCAGCTGATCGATGCTGCGTGGGAGCCGGAAGAAGGGCGAGTCTTGCAGGTCGCGCTTGGGGCTGCGCGCCCGGATCACGTCGGAGAGACCAGCGGCCGAGACCCGGGAAGCAAGCAGCAGGATGGCTTCGAGCAACGCAACCCGCAGCGGTGTGAACACGCTGAAGGTGCGAGAGGTCGGCGGGAGCGAGAGCCGTTGATCCGGCACCGAGGGCAGCGCGCCAAGCGGAAGGTCTCCGCGGGAGGGCAGTCGCGGGCGGCCCTCTCCCGGGTGCGAATCGAAGTCGATCGGGGAGCGCACCACGTCGATGAAGCGGAGCAACAAATCTGGGGGCAGGCCCAAGAGCCAGATCGAGTCGCTCTTGGCCGGGAACATTCTGGCGACGAGCTGGGTGATCTCTTGCTCGTCCATCGGTTGAGGCATGAGCCGGCGCGACAGACGATCGACCGTCTCCGAGAGCAGACCGCGGTCGCCGGGAATGCCCATGTTGGCGAACAGAGGCTGCGCCGATTGCTCCACGAGCAAGGCCTGCACCAGACGAGAGAACCGCTCGCGCAGGACGGGAAATGTGGACAGCGCTTCGATCAGGAAGCGGAAGCGACGGACGATGCCGCGCTCCACCGCGCCCGCCCCGGGCAGCGCGGGCACATCCCCCCCGGCGCGGATCCACTTGGCCACGTCGATCAGCTGGTCTTCGCGGCTGTGGAGGTCGGCGCGCGGATCGATCGCGGCGAGGCGCTCGTACAGCTTCTTGACGGGCCTAGGCTTCTGACCCGGCGGCAGCAGGCCGGCGCAGAAGGCATGCACGTCGGGCATGCCACCCGCGAGGGTCTGCCCGTCTGCTGCCAACTCGACCGGAGCCTGCGACATGACGGGCCCAAGGTATCGAACTCGGCGGCGGATGGGCCGTCAAATGACCCACGGATGCGCTGCCCGCGTTCCCGTGCTGGTCCGATGTGCTAGACAGCCCGTGCGATGCCCAAGGAGGCCACACGACGACCGCGCACGATCTGGGGGAGGGCCTTGGTCGCAGCGCTCTCGCTGTCTGCGCTGGCGGCCGCCTGCACCGGGTCGAGCACGAGCGGAACCAGCGGCGGTCCCGTCGCCAGCGCGCCCGCGGAGCCCGCGGGCCCTCCCACTCTTCGCCTCTACCTGCTCAGCAACCTCGCGGGAGCGCTCGAGCCGTGTGGTTGCTCCAAGGATCAACTGGGGGGGGCCGATCACTTCGCCGCGCTGCTTTCGGCGGAGAAGGCCAAGGCGCCCAGCTCGCTGATCCTCGGCGCCGGGCCGCTGTTCTTCCAGGACCCGACCCTGCAGGGGGATGGCTCCACGCAGGCCAAATGGAAGGCCGAGGCGCTGGCGCAGACGGCCAAGACCCTGGGTTTTGCGGCGTGGGCGGCGGGGGCGAACGACTTTGCAGCGGGGCCGGACACGTTCAGGGCGCTGGCCGAGGCATCGGGCATGGCGTTCGTGGCTTCGCAGGCCCAAGCCGCGCCGCCTGCAGTCACCTCCAAGGTGCTCGAGACCGGCGGGATCAAGGTGGGGGTCGCCGGCATCGCGACCCCGCCGGGGGGGCCGGGCAAGCAGGATCTGGCTGCGGCCAAGGAGGCCTTCAAGTCCGAGGTCGCGAGCCTGCGTGCAGGTGGCGCGCGGCTGGTCGTGGGGTTGGTCGCGATGCCGCGCGGCGAGGCGCTGCGGCTGGCCGACGAGCTGCCCGAGCTCGACGTGCTGGTGGTCGGCAAACCGAGCGAAAAGGGCGACGCCAACGATCAGCCCAAGCCCGCGACCTTGGCGGGCGGCACGGTGGTGATCGAGACCTCGAATCACCTTCAGACCGTGGCCGTGCTCGACGTGTACGTGCGAGAGCCCGAGGGCGCGACCGGACGCATCAAGCTCGCTGACGGCAGTGGGGTCGAGAAGACGGAGCAGATCGTCACGCTCGGCCAGCAGATTCGCGATCTCGAGCACCGCATCAACGGCTGGGAGAAGGACAAGAAGGTCAACCAGGCGGATCTCGCCGCGCGGCGCGCCGATTTGGAGCGCGTGCGCAGCGAGAAGGCCAAGCTCGAGTCCACCGCTGTGGCCCCCCCCGAGGGCAGTTTCTTCAAGTATTCGCTGATCGAGATTCGAGATCGCCTCGGCGAGGACAAGGCCGTGGCAGACGTGGTGCTCGGCTACTACAAGCGCGTGAACGACCACAACAAGGTCGCCTTCAAGGATCGCAAGCCGGAGCCGGCGGCGGAAGGCAAGGCGTCGTACACCGGGGTCGACGCGTGCACGACCTGCCACCAAGAGGAGCGCGCGGTGTGGGACAAGACCGACCACGCCAAGGCCTACCCCACGCTCGAGCAGAAGTTCGTGGAGTTCAACCTGGACTGTGTGGGTTGCCACGTGACCGGCTACGGCAAGCCCGGCGGCAGCACGGTGACGTTCGTCGAGACGCTCAAGAACGTGCAGTGCGAGACGTGCCATGGGCCGGGGTCTTTGCACGCGCAAGACCCCAAGAAGCCGGGGCTGGTGCAGCGCAAGCCTGATCCCAAGTCGTGTGTCTCCGAGTGTCACCACCCTCCGCACGTCGAGGGTTTCGACGCGGTGTCCAAGATGGAGCTCATCTTGGGGCCCGGGCACGGCCGATGATCCAGATCCCCCGCGAAGACGAGAACATGCACGCGTTGATGGGCTGCGACGTGCCCTCCGACGTGTCGCCCGGCGTGATCTATCGGCCCGAGCAGATGTTGGGCAAGGGGGGCGGCGCGATCGCGTTCCTCGCCCAGCGCCTCTCGCCCGAGAGCAAGGCGCCCGTGGTGATCAAGGTGCTGCGACCTGCGTTCGTGAAGAAGTTGGGCGCCACCGCGGCGCTCCTCATCCGCAAGGAGGCCGTGGCGCTCGGCCGCCTGAACGAGCGCACGCCGTCCACGCCCTTCGTCGTGCGCCTGATCGACACGGGCAGCCTGATGGTGGAGCGCGCCGGCTCCCAGATCGAGCTCCCGTGGGTGGCGATCGAGTATGTCCATGGCGGTGCTCTGGGCACCACGCTGGCGCAGCGGGTCCGTCGCAGCCTGCGCGACACCGGCTTCGCCTTCGACCCAGGGCGCGCGTCGATCGCGGTCGACTGCATCGGCCAGGGGTTGGCCGCAGTGCACGAGGTGGGTGTCATTCACCGCGACCTCACACCCAACAACGTGCTCTGCACCGGTCGCGGCGTGGAGGAGGTCTTCAAGATCGCTGACTTCGGCGTGGCGCGTCCCGAAGGCGTGGCCGGCACGCTCTCGGGGGCGCTGGTGGGCACGCCGGGCTTCGCGGCGCCCGAGCTCTCCACCGGCGACGCGATCAGTCCCAGCACCGACGTGTTCAGCTTCGCCTCGGTGATCTTCTACATCCTGACCGGCGAGCCCCTGTTCAACTCGATGGCGGAGATCATGCGCTCGATCGAGACAGGGCGTCGCCGCACTCTGCTCGAGATGCCGAGCCTGCACCCCGATCTGCGCAAGAACGAGAAGGCCTGCCGCGCGATCGATCAGGTGCTGGGCTGGGGCGCGTCCCCGCGGCCCGAGGGCCGCCTGACGGAGGCGCTCGCGGTGTCGTCCATGGTGCTCCCGCACCTGGTGAGCCAGAAGCGGCGCGAGCACTCGTTCACGTCGAGCCTGCCCAAGCCCACCACCGAGGTGGCCATCACCGATCCAACCGTCTTTCGCTGGTCGGTGCTGCACCAACCGGGCAGCAGCCTGGTGATTCGCAGCGTCGCTTGGGACGGGCACGGTCGTGCCATCGCCGCGACCAGCGACGGGCTCTCGTTTTGGAACGGCACCAGCTGGAAGGTGGCTACCACCGAGGGGCTGCGTCTGGCCGGGGGCGTGCGTTTCGTGCGGCGGGTCGGGGCCGGTCGCTGGATCCTGGGCGGGGACGATGCGCAGCTCGCCATCTTCACCACGGGCGGCGCGGTCGACCTGATCGAGGGGCCGCGCAACGCCACCAAGGTCGAGGCGTTCGGCGGCGACCTCGACGACGTCTCGGTGCTGGTCACGCTCGACGCAGAAGGTGGCGTCGCGCTGAACAGCTACGCCTCGAAGCGCTGGCTCAAGCCGCTCAAGCTGCCCGAGGTGGCGTCGATCACGACGGTGAGCCGCTTCGACGACGCGCGTTGGCTCGTGGCTGGGCGCAAGCGAGCTGGCGGTGCCTATGCGGCGCTGTACAGCGCCCTCGACTGGGAGCTCGAAGAGATCCCAGTGCCCACGGTGGTGCGCGCGTTCCTGTCCAGCATTGCGCGTCCGCGCAAGGCGATCGGCTATGCCGTGGGCACGCAAGGAGCGGTGCTCACGCGTGACGGCGACACCACCACCTTCGAGCGCGTTCCCGAGGAACCGTTGCTCAGCGCCGCGGGTCTCGATCCCTACGGCAGGCCGTGGGCAGCGAGCGCCGGCCGCATCTTCATCCGCGACGACTCGAAGGGCTGGACCCAAGTGTGGGCCAACGACGAGATCAACGTGCCCGTCATCTCCCTCTTCCTCGACGCCGGGTTGTGCATCGCCATGACGGCTGACGGCGCGATCGTCGAAGGTCGCGCGGGTCGCAGCGTCAGCGAGCTACCGCCCCCACCGTAGCGCCGTGCTCGAGCGAGCGCGCCACGAGAGCCGCCCGCTCGAGCGAGGCGGCTCTCTGCGCGCGCGCCGGACGTCAGATGTCAGCCGCGCACTCGTCGTACTCCGCCGCGCAGCCGGACAGGCTGTCTCCGATGCAGTCGCTGCACTCGGTGGTCTCGGCGTCGCCCACGCAAATGTTGTCGCTGCACACGGTCGAACATGCGCCGGTGCACACGCAGGCATCGAACGCATCCCACAGGGGCTGCGAGTCGGTGCACAGGTCGCCGTCGATCTCCAGGTACTCGGAGCAGGTCAGGCAGGTGGTGCCGCCGCCGTTGCCGCCGTTGCTCACGCCGCCGCCGTCGCTCACGGAGCCGCCGTCGCTCGACGAGCCGCCGTCGCTCGAGAAGCCACCGACGTCGCCGTCACCGTCGACGACGAGGCAGGCTACGCTGCCGAGAGAACAGACAGCCGCGAACACCATAAGAGCTTTCATGTGCGATCCTCCAGGTCCCGTGCGCATGCAGGGAAACAGCCTCCAAGTTACCCAACATTCCCAGCCTGGCCAAGGCATGGGCATGGAGCCGACGGGGCTCGGCTGGTTGTACGGAGCCCGCCTCGGTTTTCTTCATCCGATTCGTGCTCTGCCCGGGAGGGGCCGAGTGCGCACATCCCCCCACGCGAACGCAGCACTAACGAGAGGCCAGGAACGCGACGAGCCGCTTCTTCTGGATCTCGCTCAGCTCGGTGAAGCGCACAGCCATCCCGAGCGCTCCGCCCGGTCGCGCCACGACCTCTCCGTCGACTCGCAGGGGTCGGTCGCCCGGCAGCTCGATGTCGAGCGATACGCGCGTGCCCTCGGGGTGGGGCAGCGTGCCATCGAGCCAGATGCCCCCGAGCGAGAGGTTGGTGGCCCGTTGGTAGTAGAGCGCGTCCTGTGTCCGCTCCTCGACCCAGATCGCCACCTCGGCCCGAGGCAGCCGCCTACGTTCCGCGCCTCGTCCGAGAGCGCCGCCCGGCTGTGTCATCGCCATGCTTCGACCGGCTAGCAGCGGGCGCTTCCCCCGGCCAAGTTCTCCGCTGTCAGAGGGCGCCGGCAGGCGCGAAGGGCAAGATTGCCTTCAGGTCTTCGTCGTTGAAGCGCAGCTGCAAGCCGACGAAGTAGTCGCGCCGATCGCCGGTGAGGATGTCGTCGACGCCGCCGAGCAGCCACAGCTTGCTGATGAACTCGTAGCCCAGTGTGATGCGCCAGCGGGGCACGAGCTGCTCGCCGAAGCCGAACAGGTCCTGCTTGAGCTCGAAGCGATCGTCGATCAGGTGCAGGTCCAAGCCGAGGCCACCAGTGGACTCCATGATGCCGAAGCGACCCGTCAGCGGGCCGATGCGCTTGGCGAACTGGAAGCTCAGACGAAAGTCGTTGGTGGTGGTGACCCGCGTCTCGCGGTAGCTCGGCGGATCGTTGGGGTTCGTGGTGTCGACGGTGATCTGCTCGATGCTGGTCTTGCCGCGCGGATCGTTGACCAACTGGATCATGTAGTACTTGTCGACCGAGGGCTGCAGCCTGAGCTCGACGTAGGTCTTCACGGTGTTGGCGAGGAAGTTGTAGTCCGCGCGCAGGCCCACCACCGTCTGCAGCCGGCCGATGCCGCCGACCAGGTCCCCCACGTCGGTGACCACGCTCTCCACTTCGTTGATCAGGGTCTCGTCCTTGGTCAGGCGCCCCACGGTGCCCTCGCCGCGGTCGATGCGCGCGGCGATGTTGTCGGCGTGGCCGAGCACCGACTCCAAGCTGGCGCTGGCGCGGTCGATGCGCTCGAGCGCGGTGCGGACCTCGCCGCTCTTCTGACCGTCAGGCGCCTTCTGCGTGAGCTGGCGGATGTCGGCGGTGACTTGCTTCACGTTCTCGAGAATGGCCTGGATCTCCGGCTTGGCGTTGCCGGTGATGGTGTTCACGTTGGCGAGCGTGCCCTTCACCGCCTCGCGGTTCTCTTTGACCGTGGCGTTCAGCTGCTCGGTGACCTCGGCCAGGTTCTTCAGGATCTTGGCGATCTGATCCTGACCTTGGTTGGAGCCGACCGTGTTCTTGAGGCTCTCGGTGACGGTCTTGACGTCCTTCAAGATGTCGGAGACCTGGCCTTGCAGCGACTGCAGCGAGGGCTCGTCGATGTAGTTCAGGATCCAGCCGCCATCCGGGATGCGCTCGAGCCCTTCGGTGCCTGGGGCGAGCACGATGTAGTACTCGCCGATCAGGCTGGTGGCGCGTTTGCCGATCGCCGCGTCCACGTACAGCGGGACGTCGGGGCGCATCTTGATGTCCACGCGCGCTTTGCCTTCGTCGAGCCAGATGCGGTCCACCACGCCGACCTGAATGCCGCTGATCATCACGCGCGACTGCGGCGCCACGCCGGTCATGTCCGGCATGTAGGCCGAGACCATGTAGCCGCCGCTGGTGCCGGTCGAACGCGAGACGAAGCGGTACCCGAAGATCACGGCGATCACGAGGACCACCGCCATCACACCGACCTTCGCAGCGCGCGAGAACTCCGGCATCAGAAGCGTCCAGGAGCCTAGCACTCCGCCCGCCAGAGCTAAACAGATGGCAGGGTTGTCACCACCGCCCCGCGCCCGTGGAGTATGCTGCGCCAGCCATGGACGACGAACGACTGCTCGGGTTGGTGGAACGAGAGTGGGACAAGAGCATCCTGCCCCGGATCGAGGACTACATCCGGATCCCCTGCAAATCGCCCATGTTCGATCAGGACTGGGAGAAGACCGGGCACCTCGAGCGAGCCGTGGGCTTGATCGAGGCCTGGTGCAAGGAGCAGGCGATCCCCGGCCTGGCCGTGGAGATCGTGCGCCTGCCGGGTCGGTCACCGCTGCTGTTCATGGAGCTCGCTGCCACCGACGGCTCGAGCGGCGACACGGTGATGATGTACGGCCACTACGACAAGCAGCCGGAGATGACCGGCTGGCGCGAGGGTCTGTCGCCGTGGACGCCCGTGCGCGAGGGCGACAAGCTGTACGGCCGCGGCGGGGCAGATGACGGGTACTCCGCCTTCGCGTCGGTCTTGGCGCTGCGCGCGCTGCGCGACCTCGGCGAGAAGCATCGTCGCGTGGTGATCCTGATCGAAGGCTGCGAGGAGAGCGGCAGCTTCGACCTGCCCCACTACCTCGACCACCTCGGTGGGCGCATCGGGGACGTCAGCCTGGTGGTGTGCCTGGACTCGGGCTGCGGCAACTATGACCAGCTGTGGCTGACCACCAGCTTGCGCGGCTTGGTCGGTGGCACCCTCACCGTGAAGGTGCTCGAGCAGGGGGTGCACTCCGGCGACGCGAGCGGCATCGTGCCGTCGAGCTTCCGCATCGCCCGCCAGATCCTGTCTCGCCTCGAAGACGCCGAGACCGGCAGGATTCTGCCCAGCGTGTTTCATGGCGACATCCCCGAGGAGCGTGTGAAGCAAGCGCGCGTCAGCGGTGGAGTGCTCGCCAGCTCGTTGTTCGATCGCTTCCCGTACGCTGGCGGCACGAAGGCCATGAGCACCGACTCGACCGAGCTGGTGCTGAACCGCACCTGGCGCCCGTTCTTGGCGGTGACCGGGGCCGACGGGCTGCCGCCCATCGCCAGCGCAGGCAACGTGCTGCGCCCTTCCACCTCGCTCAAGCTCTCGCTGCGGCTGCCTCCGACCAAGCCCGCCGGGCCGGCGCTGGCCGAGCTCGAGAAGATCTTGCTCGCCGACCCACCCTACGGCGCACAAGTGACCTTCACCAAAGACGAGCCCGGCGACGGCTGGAACGCGCCCCCGCTCGCTCCCTGGCTCGAGCAAGCCGTCGAGCGCTCCTCGCAGAGCTTTTTCGGCAGGGAGGCTTGCTACATGGGCGAAGGCGGCTCGATCCCGTTCATGGGCATGCTCGGTCGCAAATTCCCGAAGGCGCAGTTCGTGATCACCGGCGTCCTGGGGCCCAACTCCAACGCGCACGGCCCCAACGAGTTCTTGCACGTGCCCATGGCGAAGAAGCTCACCGCCGCCATGGCCAAGGTGCTGGTCGCGCACGCCAAGCGCTGACCGGCCAGCGGCGCATGCTCCCCTTGGCCCGCCTACTCGAGCCGGCTGGGAGTGTGGGCGTGCGCCGGCGGACCGCACGCGAGCGACGCTTCCGTGGGGCCCGAGCGCGCGTTGGCCGCGGCCAGAAGCAGGGCGAGCGCGCGCTCGAGCAGCGCGGTGATCCGATGCGGGTCTGGGGTCAGCTCGCTGCACGAGAGGACGGTGAAGTGGAGCTTGTCCACGTAGCTCCACACCGTGACGTTCACCCCAATGCCCTCCAGGATGGGTCCCACCGAGTACAACGCACGGACCGGCCTTCCCTGCACGAAGAGCGGCTCGCTCGGGCCGCGGACGTAGGCGACCACCACGTTGACGGGTGGCGGAACGTAGTCGGCGATGCGCCGCTTCGACCACTGCGAGACGATCCAAGAGGCCGGCTTGGGCACGGCGAGCTGCAGCCAGTCGCCCAGGAGCGCTGCGGGTACCAGCTGCTGAACGTGCTTGGCCTGTCGCGTGACCTCGTGGATGACGAGCAGACGCTGCCAGTCGTCGGACACGTCGGTGGCCAGCGTGGTGAACAGGGTCGACACGCGGTTGCCCGAAAGCCGCTGGCTCTCCTGCGCTTCCGCCGAGCTGGGGACGCTCGCGATCAGGGCACGGTCGGGCAGCTCGCCGCGCGCCAGCAGGTAGCCGCGCAGCGCCGAGCCTACGAGCGTGAGGACCACATCGTTCAGGGTCACGTGCGCGGTGGTCTTCACGCGCAGCGCGGCCGCGAGCGGCAAGGAGAGGGTGGCGAGTGAGCGGTGGGCGCTGAGCGAGCGATTGAAGGATGTGCCGGGCGCGTCCAGCATCGGCCGTGGCGGTCGCGGCGCCGACGGTCTGTGGCGAAGGGCAGCCGCGGCGCTCCACGTGCGCGCGCACAGCGACGGTAGGCGCACGAGCGCTCGCAGCTGGTCTCTCATGGCGTCGCGCACGAGCTCGAGATCTGACGGCGTGCGTTCGGGTTGCCAGAGCTTGGAGGGCGGCGTGATCGGAGGAACGAGCCGATGGTGCGAGGTCAGCGCTTCGAGCAGCCGTAGCGCCGTCGCGCCATCGGCCAGCGCGTGATGCAACTTGACGAGCACTGCGAGCGCTCCGTCTGCGCGACCCTCGAGCGTCCACAGCTCCCATAGCGGTCGACTGCGATCCAGTGGCCGGCTTGCGATCTCCGCCATCGCGGCGTCCAGCTCGCGAGGCCCACCCGGGGGTGCGAGCCGAATGTGCCGCACATGCGACTCGAGGTCGACCTCCGAGCTCTCGATCCAGAGCGGATGGTGGAGCCCGAACGGGACCTTCAGCAGGCGACGCCGCAGCAGCGGAAACAGGTGCAGCCTGCTGCGCGTCTCGGCGATCAACCGGGCTCGCACGTCTGTGGGCCGCTCCAAGGGATCGAGCAGCACGAGCTTCAGCGTGTGCATCAACAGCGTGGGTGTCTCGAGATAGAGGAACGCCGCGTCGAGCCCCGAGAGACGTTCCATGAAGGTCCGCCAAGCAAGGCCGGGACCAGCGGCGCGGCATCGATGCTCGTGAGGCGCGCCTCGATGCCCGGGCTCGTTGAGCGCCCGTGCGCGAAACCAGGTGGGGCGATCGAGCGCCCGTGAGGCGTATCGCCGCCACTCACGCTTCGGTCACCGCGCCGTGACACCTCCGGCGTCGGTGCTCGAGCTCGGCGCAGGGCGCGGAGCAGGATCACCTGTGTCTATGGGGCCAGGAGTGGGCTTCGGGATGGGCTGGGGAAGGGGTGCCGGCTTGCGCTCCGCGGCCTGCCGGGCCTGCGCCTCTTGCGTGGGCGCCGATGACGAGCCGCAGGCCGACGAACACAAGCCCACCGCGAACAGGCTGATCGCGGCAAGAACGACGGACGCACGCATGAGCTTATCCTCCATCCGAGCAGCGTGGAGGCTGCCGAATGGGCCGTGTGTCGCAACGAGCGTGCCGAGGGTCGCCGCTTCAGTTGCAGACGTCGTTCACGCAGCGCGAGCCCTCAGGGCAGCCGTCGCTGACTCGCCCCGAGTGGCACGGTGCGCCGCGCTCGTTCTTGTAACACTTCTTGTTGTAGCAATGGCCGTTCGCGCCGCAGGCGGCGGTCCACACGTTCTCGCCGCCGTCGCAGGCCGCGCCGATCGCGTTCGGCCAACACATCTTGTCCGAGCAGTGCAGATCAGCGCCGCCGCAGTCGAGCGGGAACTCGCAGCCGCAGCCCGCCTTGTCGGGCACACAGAAGCCGCTGAAGCAATGGGTGCCCTTGCCACAGTCGCCGTTGTACTTGCACGCCGTGGTGGTGACCTCACACTTCGGGAGCGCCAGCTTGGGCTCTGGGTAGCCCGGCTTGGGCGCTGCCGAGCCAGAGACCGATGCGGTCGTCGTGACCGTGGGCTGCGCCGTGGTCGTGGGCGCGGCGGTGGTGGTCCCGGCAGGTGCGGCCGTCTCGCTCGGAGCAGGGGTGGCGTCGCCGGAGGCGGTGGCGTCCGCGGTCGGGGTGGGTGGCGGCGCGGACGGTCCGAGCTTCATGGCGCAGGCGTAGAGCTCGTCTCCCTTGGCCTTGCCGGCGGCGAGCTTGGTGGCTTGCTCGGGCTCGGGCACATCGCTTCCCAGGAGCACGACCAGCTCGAACCGGCCGAGCTGATCGGCGAAGCGCACGGTCGTGGCGCCATCGACCATGAAGTCGACGAACTGAGGATTGGCGGGCCCGCGAGCCAAGCCTGCCTCGGCGGCGCACTTGCCGAGCGAGTCGAAGAGCAAGCGGCCGCCGCCGGGCGGAGCTTGCAGAGGGTAGCTCTGGCCTTGGACGCAGCCTGCGATCAGCATGGCCGTGAACGCTGCGGCCGCCAAGGCTCCCCGGATGGTTCGCGCTCTCATGGCGCGGAAGCTAGCCGTCTTTGGTGGTGGTTGGAACCCCGAGCTGCGCTTACTGGAGCGCGCGCGCGGTGCGGCGTACCAAGAGATCCGCGTCGTCTCGCAGATCGAGCGCCAGGCGTTGGGCGTCGACGATCGAGGCGCGCTCGAGCGCGCGAAGCGCGCCCTGGCGGGTGAGCTCGGCGCGGGATGGATCGCGCGTGATCGCCTCGAGCGCGAGCTCGCTGGCGGCGTCTGGTTCGGCCTCGAGCAGACGGCCGAGCAGCAAGAGCGCCCGCCGCTGTACGAACGGGGGGGCCGTATCGTCCTGTGCGATGGCGAGCAGCGTGACGCGCCCCTTCGCGCCGGCGAGGCCCATGCTCGCGAGCTCGGTGAAGTAGTCCGCGCCGCTGCCCAGCGGGCAGCCCACGCCAGCCAGCGACATGGCAATGGCGGGGCTCACGCGCGCTGCCCACGTGCCGTGCTGGATTGGGTGGCGCCCGCGCGCGTTGGCGTTGGCGCGCGCCTGCTCGAGATCTCGGGCGGACGCGCGCTTGCCCTGGACCTCGCTGCCGTCGAGCGGCGGGCCGTAGGGCACCATTGGCTGCTCGCCCGGCGCGTACACGCCACGATAGAGCGAGCCGCCTTGGAGCACCCGCGCCTCCTGCTGCGAAATGAGGCCCGCGCCGCTGCCCCCGGCGGGGTGCATGATGTAGTTCCAATCCGGGCAGCTCTGACCCAGGCCCTTGATGTCGGCGCACTGCGGGGTGTCACTGAGGGGGTCGCCGAACCCGGGCACGAACTCGGTGGTGTGGAACAACCCGCCGAAGTGCCCCGCCTCGTGCCGCATGATGATGGGATCGTAGTCCTCGCCGCTCGGCATCCAGAACACGCCGCTGGAGTTGGTGCCGTGCCACATGCCCACGCCGGGGATGCCGACCGAGAAGCCGGCCGCACCCTCGAGCGAGCCCTCGATCAAGGCAGTCGCCATCAGGTTCAGAGCCGGGCGCGTCTGGGCGACCTTGGTCTCGTCCAAGTACAAGAACAGGTTGTCGTCGTTCACGACGAAGAACTCTTCGGGCACCGTGTAGAAGGCGACGTTCCCGAGCTCGATCCCACCCCAGTCGTCGAACGCGATCGCCAGCTTGTCGAGCGTGTCGTTCTCCGAGATCAGACCCTCGGGCGAATACACGTTCACGTCCAGCACGCCACCGTGGAATTGCCCGTCGATGGTCGATCGGCGCCACAAGCCCACGCGCATCGGCGAGCTCGACTCGAACCCGAACGTCCACGGCCCTTGAGCCAAGGGGAACGTCTCGGGGTGCTCGATCTGTGGCGTCTCGATGCCGAGCGCGCCGTACCACAGCCACTCGTACGTGTTGCTCGGCACGACGCCCGACACGACCACCGAGCCGCTGGGCGCGGTGACGCTGGGGAAGCTGATCTCGGCGAAGGGATCGTCCGCGGTCGCCAGCGCCGTGATGCCCAAGGTGTCGGGCAGCGCGTCGAGCGCGATGGTGCCGCCGGTGACGCCCTCTTGCACCACCTCTTCGACCAAGCCGGGCCCGCCACCGCCCACGCCGACGGTGGTGACCGTGGAGCTGGTCGACGACACCGAGCTGTTCGACACCGTGACGCCCGGTGCGCCACCATTGCCGCCGTTGCTCGAGCTGGCTCCCGCGCCCCCCTCCCCATCGTCTTCGATGAACACCACCTTGCCTCCGCATGCGGCGATGGCGGTGCTGGACAGAGCGAGGGAGAGAAACGCGATCGAACGGAGACGGTGCGGCATGTGCGACCCAACGTACCAGCAGCCAGCCCCCCTCAGGGCTCCCACCAGATCAAAGCGTCGTCATTCGACCGGCGGTGGCTCGTAGATCCTCTTCACGTCCGCGCCGCCGACGAACGCGTACGAGCCGGCGCTGCCGCACCCATAGGCCACGACACCGAAGCGGGCGTCGCCGGTGAGCTGGTGCACCCCGTCGCTCAGCGGGCAGCGCACGGACTCGTACGCCACGCTGTCGATGGTGCCCGAGCTCTCCTTGGCGCAGCTCGTGACGGGGTTGCCGTCGAGCAAGACGTTCGAGCCGACCTCTTGCACGATGACCACCCAATTTTGCGTCCATGACGAGGGCGTGAGGATCACGTACTCGGTGCGCATCTGATCGATCGGCGGAAAGGTCGTCAGCGAGGGGTCGCCGATGAAGGGACCGTCGATGTACTGGTTGGAGACTTGCAGCTGCCCAATCGTGAACGGCTTGTCGCTGGTGGCGGTGAAGTCGTTCGACGCATAGGTCGTCCGAACCTCTCCCGGTTGCAGGGTGAAGGCGTTGTCCGGGGCGGGCAAGCTCGTGGTGATGTTGGCGACCTCTGCCACGCCCACGAAGCGGATCACGTCCGGCTCTCGCCAGCCGCTGGTGGAGCGCACCGGGCTGCGCGGGATGACGTACTTGGTGCCGACCGCCTCGGCGGGGAACATCTGGTCCTCGAGGTGATCGAGGCAGCACGTGAGGTCGTCCGTCCAGCCGGGGTAGGTGAGGTTGTCGGGCAGGCCGACGCCGGTGCTCTCGACCCCGGAGAACACCGCGACCGGCTTGTCAGCGCTGACGTAGCTGCCGGTCAGATCCGCGACCGTGGCGATGTCGTCCTGCAGCGTGCCGTCGTCCGTCTCGAGGTTGAGCACGTCGAACTCGTTGATGGTCACGACGATCTCCCCGCCAGCAGGCGTGGCAGCGACGGGGGGATTGCCCCGGATGCGCCAGCTCGGCTTGACGGTGACCTGGGTGTTCGGGAGCGTGCCCACGACCGTGATGTAAGAGCGATCGAGGATGTTGCCGAACGGGCCAGGCAAGGACACCGGGTGGCCCGCGTTCCAGCCGATGATGCGATAGTTGAGGCCGAGCGCGCTGGTCGGCAAGAGCAGCGACGCGTCGTTGGAGTACGCGTTCTCGAACACGTTGAACTGGTAGGCGATGATCGGATTCGAAGAGGTCACGCGGAACGCGCGTGAGGACAAGCAGGTGCCTGGCGAGGCGTAGTCGTTGGGCATCACGCCACAGTCGAGCTCCCGGGTCGGCAAGATCACCGCCCACAGCGCTCCCGGCGGGATGCTCTGCTGGTCCACCACGACCAACTGCTGGGGCTGGCCGGGTGCGGCCTCGTTCATCTCGATGGTGACGTTCGCGGTGAGGTTGCTCGCGTTGGACAGCGACAATCCCCACGGGGCGCTGGCAGGATCGTTGAACCCATCTTGCTGGTCGAGGTCGACCGCGTAGAACACGCAGCCGACGTTGGAGGGTTGGTCGACCGCGACCTCGCATCCCGTCTTGCAGGCACCGTCGCTGCAGGTGAGGCCCGAGCTCGTGTCGCAGGTCTCGACCACGTCGCCGATCGTGCCTTGATCGGTGCAGTCGTGGACCTCGTTGCCGACACACACCGTGCCGTTCGGGTTGCACTCCGTGCAGCCGAGCTCGGGATCGCACGCGGCGGGACACTCCACCGGCGTGCCGGGGGTGCCATCGGCGTTGCACGGCGTGTGCTGGCCGCCGAAGCAGCTGTTGCAGTCGAGGTTGCCCCCACCCTGCGATCCGTTGCCAGCGCCAGCGCCGGCGCCGCCACCCCCATCGGGATCGGCTCCGGCGGAGCACGCGACCGCGCACGCGGCCACACCAGCGACAAGCAAGCGAGTGAGGTGAAGCATTCGTGAAGCCCTCCAGCCCGAGCGGCCGCCGCGCCGCACGAAGGCCGCGCATTGTACCCCCACTCTCCTCACGACCAGCGGTGTTTCTGGGCCGTGGATGCATTCTGTGGCGCGCCGCGTCGAGCGTCCGCCAGCGCGGACAGCGCGGCCGTGGGGGTGGCCGGTCGGGCGGACGGGGCGGCGGGCGTCAGCGGCGTTTGTTCGCGAATTTCCCGTCGCCGTTGCTCGGCACGAGCCGTGCTCTGGACCCTTCACCCGGCACGGTCGCCGGGCCTGAGGAGCAAGACCATGTTGAACATGTTTCGTGAAGGTGGCTGGGGCATGATCCCGACGGCGATCTGCGGTTTGCTGTTGTTGGCCGTCGCCATTCGCGGAGCCATCAGTCCCAGTGAGGGCTCGCTCCCTCGCCAGATCTCGCTCGGCGTGTTGACCCTCACGTTCGGCGGGCTCGGCTTCGTCACCGGCTTGATGAAGAGCGTGTCGTTCATCCAAGAGGTGGGCGAGGACAAGCGCTGGATCTGGCTCGTGGGACTGGGTGAGTCGCTGAACAACCTGGTGCTCGCGCTCGGCCTCGTCGCGCTGGCGGCCATCGTCACCAGCGTGGCGATGGTGCGCGCGCCGGCCCGCGCGTGAAGCGGGCTCACAGCACGGGCGAGATGCCCGCGAGCTCCATGTGCTTCTTCGTTTCTTCGTCGCGGTTCAGGTTCGCGTACTTGGACTCGATCTTGTTCACGTCGATCCTGAGCACTCGCTTCCACAGCGACCACACGAGCGGCAGGAACGTCTCGTAACACTCGGCCTTCACGCGCTCGTCGTAGTGCGGGTAAGCCGCCTCGTGAAAGCTCCGCAGGTTGTACCAGGGGATGCCGGGGAACTTGTGGTGCTCGTTGTGGTAGCTCACGTTGTTCCACAAGAAGTTCAGGAAGTGGGCTTTGGTTGCGTACGTCCGTGAGCTGTACGCGTCCTCGCCCGGCTCCATCTCGAAGTGCTCGATCATGCTGGTGGTGCTGGCGAGGATCGAGCCCAGGATGAAGGGCAAGCCGTACACGAAGAAGGCCACGTAGCCGGGCAGCACCATGGCCAGCGCCACCACCAGCGACCAGAACCCGAGCAACTCGAGATTCATGCGGATCTTCTGCCAAGGGCTGAGCCGGCTGACGTACCGAAACATCTGGAACATGAAGTAGATGGGGTACGCGAACACGTACACCGCCAGCGTCAGCAGCCGCGCGAGCGCAGGGTTCTTCGTGTAGTCGGTGGGCACGAAGTTATCCACGTCGGGATAGGTGTTCGTGATGCGGTGATGGTGCAGGTGGTAGTTCGAGTAGATGGTGTAGCTCATGCCGGTGGGCGCCCAGCACAAGAGGCCCAGCCAGTACGACGCCGTCTTGGACTTGAACACCGTGCCGTGCACCGCATCGTGCGCCACCGCGCCGAGGCCGCGCACCAGGTTGGTGATGAGCAGCGAGCAGGCGACGCCCACCGCGATCTTGATCGCCCAGGACTGGTCTTGGACGGCGAAGAGCAGCGCGCCGCAAGCGGCCCACAGCGCAAAGTGCAGCGGCACCTTGAGCACGTAGAGAGGGTTCCGCTTGTACGCGGCCTGAAGGATCTCTCGGGGAACGTCGTCCATGGCGGCCATGATGCTGGCCGGACCCTAGTGTCAGGTGCCGCGCGTCGCAACCTTTCAGGTGGCGTTCCGGCAGCCTCCCGTGGCTGCGCAAGGTTTGCTAAGGTCGCCGCCTCATGCGCACGCTCTGCGTCGATATCGGGGGGACCGGGATCAAGGGCAATGTGTACGACGTCGCGGGCCAAGCGTTGGCCGAGCGCGTCCGGATCGAGACGCCGCGCCCAGCGCTGCCGGACGCCGTCGTGGTGACGGTGCTGGAGGTGGCCCGGCGCCTCGGAGATTTCGACCGCATTGCCGTGGGCTTTCCCGGCGTGGTGGAGGACGGGGTCGTCCACACGGCGCCCAACCTCGACGGAGACTGGGCCAGCTTCGCCCTGGCAGCCGACTTGTCGCAACGGCTCGGCCGCCCCGCGCGAGCCGCCAATGACGCGGACGTGCAGGGGCTAGCGGTGATCGAAGGCAGGGGCGTCGAGATGGTGCTCACGTTGGGCACCGGCATGGGCAGCGGCCTGTATGTGGATGGTCGCTGCGTGTGGAACCTCGAGCTCGCGCACCACACCTTCGACGGCAAGGAGAGCTACGAGGACCGCGTCGACGACCGTGCTCGCAAACACATTGGCAACAAGAAGTGGCGACGACGCGTGCGCGCCGTGGTCGATCAGATTCAACCCATCTTCAACCCGCGCCGCCTGTACCTGGGCGGCGGCAACGCCGCGCGGCTCGACCCCGCCGAGCTCCCCGGCAACGTGACCTTGGTCGACAACAAAGCGGGCACGCTCGGCGGCCTCAAGCTCTGGGCGTAGCGCGCCGCCCCTGGGCGGTCAGGTCTCGGCAGCTCCTCCGCGGCCACCCGGGCATGTGTCTTTGCGGAGCAGGGCACCGCCCGGTGGGCGGCCCTACGGCACCACCACGTCGCCGAGTGACATCTCGATGTGCATGCGGCGCGCGCCGCGCGCGTCGAACGGGCGCTTCACGCCGAGCTTGGCCGCGCGGTGCACCGGCGGGTCGGCGCGCCGCGCGAGACAGGCGCGATAGTCGCGCTCGGCGTCCGTGCGGCGGCCCTCCAGGTCCGCGGCGCGCGCGCGCCACAGGTAGAACGACGCGACGCGCTCCTCGTCGGGGTGGCCGAGCTCGATGGCGCGAGCGAGGAGCTGCGCCGCGCGCTGAGGGGCGAGCTGCTCCACTGCCAAAAGGCCTGCGATCGAGTGGTAGAGCGCCTGCTGGGGCGCGAGCCTCGAGGCGCTCTCCATCTCGGCCAGCGCGCCACGCACCTCTCCGTGGTCGACGTACGCGACGTACGCCTTGCGGAAGTGCTGGAACGCCAGCTCGTCGTCGGCGCTGGCGTCGTCCTCGATCTGGAAGCTGCCCAGCTCGGGCGCGTGGCCCATCTTCGAAAGCGAGAAGGGCAAGAACGTGGCGCGGCTCGTGGGCGCCTGGCCAACGCCAAGCCAGAGCGCGCCATCCTCGGGGCGGAACACGACCGACCCCACCGTCATCACCATCGCGATCGAGTCGCGGATGCGGCAGCGAGGGTCGCCGCGGTCCGCGAGGATGCGGGCCATGCCACGCGCGTCCAGATCGCCGCGCCGCTCGGCCAAGAGCTCGTGCGCGCGCCGGTAGCGACCCTCGTTGTGGCGCCAGTAGGAGCCGTACGAGGCCACCTCCGTCGCGCCGAGCTCCGGGTCCACGTAGATGTTGGCGTACGCGAAGCTCGAGTCCTGCTCGGCCGTGCGGATCGCCACCTTGCGATCGGGGTTCTCCTCGAAGCACAGGACGCCGCGCTCCTTGGCGCTGGTCACGATGTACGTCCAACAGCCGATGGATCGCTCGCGGCGGAGGATGGCCTCTGCCTCGGCCAGCGTGCGCGCCTCGCGCATGACGACGTCGCCCACCACGCCGATCGGGACGCCACCCAAGCGCGCGCGGTCGGTGAACATGTGTTGGTGCACGGTCAGAGAGAGCCCCGCCTCGTTCATGGCGGTGACGCCGCCGAGCGCGACACCTGCGGCGCTCACGCTGACGTAGCGCTGGCCCTGAGCCGGGGTGTGGAAGATGACGGCCGCGTGCTCGGGCCAGTTGTCCACGCCGAAGTAGTCGAAGTTGCGCGCGTGGTAGAGCTTGCCGTCGCGCGTCGAGGCGCCCCATGCCACGGCGCTGGTGCAGCCCAGGCCGAGGTTCAGGCGATGCGCGACAGCCGGGCCCGGGTCCCGCAGCTTCTGCAGCTGACTGCTCAGCCACACGATGGAGTCGGGCATGGTGCAGCCGCGCAGGAACTCCGCCTCATCCAGGCCGGCGCCGCGCGCCACGCCGCGCGCCGTCTCCAGCGCGAAAGCGGGCATGGCGTGCTCGACGCGCTTGCCTACCAGCCGCTGCAACGCGGTCGCCACGAAAGGCGACGCGGCGCCGAGGGGCTTGCCGAGCAGCCGCTCCACCATGCGCCGGTAGTAAGGGATCGGCCCGGCCGCGACGGCATGCTTCAGCAGCGCCCCGTGCTGCTCTCCCATCTCGGTGAAGCTGCCTGCGACGCTGAGCACGTGGAGCCCGCCCACGCGGGTGTGACTGCCCGCGCCGTGGCGCGTGACGGTGGTCTCGGGCTTGCGGCTCTGTTGCGACGGGGTGGCGGAGCTGATCATCGGGACCTCTCGAGCAGTTGGGACAGTGGCGCGCCGCTCGCGAGCGCGGCGGAGGCGAGGATTCGGGGAGTGGACCAAGCGTGGAATGTGGTGACGATGCGACGCGCGCCGTCGGCGTCCTTGTGCTCGATCACGTCGACCAAGATGCCGAGCCCCTCCACCTGCTCGCGGCTCGCTGGGCGCGTCGCCACCATGCTGGCCTCGAGCTCGGCCACCACGCGGCCGTTGAACGCGGCCATCATCTCGAACACCGGGTTCTTGGTGGCGCGCGCGACGAGCAGCGGCACGCGCGCGATCTGCGCGGCGAACCCGACCGGGTTGCCCAGCTGGGCTTCGAGCTCGGCGAGGCAGGCGCGCAGCGCGCGCAGATCGGCCTGGGTGCGGCGCTCGGCGGCGAGCACGGTCATCTCCACGTCGAGCAGCGCGCGCACCTCGAGGAAGGCCTCGAGCGCGCGGCGGTCCACGTGACCCGGGCGGGGCACGAGCAATGCGACGAGCACCTCTGGGCTCATCGAGTGCAGCGGATCGAGCACCTCGGTGCCGCGCCGCCGCACGGGGCGCACGAGGCGATGCACCTCGAGCAGCTTGACCGCCTCTCTGATCACGCCGCGGTTCACTCCGTGCTCCGAGGCCAGCTCCGCCTCTTTGGGCAAGAGCGAGCCGACGGCGATCGCGCCGCTCGCGATCTTGCGCAGCAGGTGATCGGCCACCGCGTCTGCCTTTCGCGCAGCGACGGCTTTGGGGGCGGGGCCAGCTCGGCGGCCCCCCTTGGGGGCGGCCGCGGCCCGGCTCGGGCTGGCTTTGCGAGCCCGATTTCGCGCGGAATCCAGCGTGAGCAGCGCGGCCATCGGTAGCTCTCTATAGGTATGATGTATTTGTTGTCAAGCGATGTGATGAGGATCGTCGGAGGCACGCTCCACGGCTCGGCTCGGCGCCGCCCGCGGCCGCGCGCGCCACAGGCACCGCGAGGCGGCAAGCAAGAACGACCGTGTGCTGCTCGCCTCGGCGCTCGACTGTGCGCGTGTGGCTCGAGAGCACGAAAAGGCTTACGGCCTCGTGCTCGCGGGGATAGACCGACCACGTCACCCGCCACCGCTCGGAGGCCTCATGCTCAACGTTCGCCTAGAGAAGACCTCGACCCCCAAGGTCCGCCCCGCCGAGTCCGAGCTCGGCTTCGGCAAGTACCTGAGCGATCACGTGCTCAGCGTGGACTACGATCCGGAGCAGGGCTGGCACGGCGCGCGCATCGAGCCGTATCACTCGCTCGCGCTCGATCCTGCGGCCGCCGTGCTCCACTACGGTCAGGCCCTGTTCGAGGGCCTCAAGGCCTTCCGCCAGAAGGACGGATCGATCGCGATCTTCCGCGCAGACGCGCACGGCAAGCGCATGGTGCGCGGGGCAGAGCGCCTGTGCATGCCGGCGCTCGAGCCGGCCGACTTCATCGACGCGGCGAGGGCGTTCGTCGCGGTCGAAGAGCCATGGGTGCCGTCGCTGCCGAACACCGCGCTCTACCTGCGACCCACGCTGATCGCGACGGAGGCCTTCCTGGGCGTGCGTCCTTCGGCCAAGTACCTCTTCTTCTTGATCGGCTCACCGGTGGGCTCGTACTACGGCGGCGACTCGCTCAAGCCCGTGCGCATCTGGGTGGAGCGCGAGTACACCCGCGCGTGCCGCGGCGGCCTCGGCGCCACCAAGGCCGGAGCCAACTACGCAGCAAGCTTGCTGGCCGCGGTCAAAGCCAAGAAGGCCGGCTTTGACCAGGTGCTGTGGATGGACGCCAAGGAGCACGCCTTCGTGGAAGAGGTCGGCACCATGAACCTGTTCGTCGTGATCGGCGACACGTTGATCACCCCCAAGCTCGGAGATTCGATCCTGGCGGGCGTGACGCGCGACTCGATCCTCACTCTGGCCCGCGAGCAAGGCGTGCCCACCGAGGAGCGCGCCATCGGCATGGCCGAGCTGTTCGAGGCGCAGAAGAAGGGCTCTTTGAAGGAAGTGTTTGGCTCCGGCACCGCAGCCGTGGTGAGCCCGGTCGCCGAGCTGGCCTTCGGCGACGACCGCCTGCAGATCCACGACGGCACCCCCGGCCCAGTCGCGCAGTCCTTCTACCAGGAGATCACCGGCGTGCAGCGCGGTGAGCGCGCCGACAAGCACGGCTGGATGACGAAGGTCTGAGGCGCGAGCCCGCCGGACATCACTCCGCAGACCAGCGAAACACGCGCACCGTGCCTTCGGGGCTGGTGCTGATCGCAGGCTCGCCCGTCCAGCCGAGCTCGCGGCCGATCTGCGCGACGGCTGGGTCGGCGACATCCAGGCACGCCTCGGGCACGGTCGGGCACTCGGTCTCACCCAGCAACACGGAGGCGCCGTCACGGGGGAGCGCCACGAGCTGCACGACCTGGACCTTGCCTTTGGCGCCGCCCATCGAAAGGCGCGCGCCCAGACCGCGGAGCTCGGCGCGGGGCAGCTGGCTCGTGGAGGTCAGCAGCGGCAGCAGCGGGTTGATCAGGGTCACGGTGAGCTGACCGGGCCGGGCGGCGGTCACCCGCTCGGGCCAGACGAACCACACGAACGACCACACGAACACCAGCCAGTACGACGCGCCGCCCACCCAGCTCGGGGCTTCGCGTCGGAGCAGGCGCGAGACCCCGAGGACCACGAAGCCGAGCAGCGTGCCCAGCGCGAGCGTGGCGGCGACGTGAGCGATGACGCGCATCACGACCCCGGGCTGCTTCTCGAGCATGGACCCGAGCGCGGGCCAGTACAGATCGTTGCGGAAGGGGGTCAGCGAGTCGTGCGGCATGGTGGAGCGCAGCGCCAGGTAGCCTGCCCACAGCACGACGAACGCCACGCCGAGCGCGGCCAGGCCTCGCGATCGGGAGCCCGCGGACGCGGTCGGAACCGGCTCGTCCTTCATGTTGGGACGATAGCGGAACTGCGACCGGACGAGCCTGCTACTCGTCGACCACCGCCATGAACATGTCGCGCAGGTGCTGGTGGCCTTCCGGGTTCGGATGAATGCAGGTGAGGTCGAACCACTGCGGGGTGCCGGGGCCGCGGTAGCAAGGCGCTGCGGGGTTGTCGTGTTCGAGGCCGTGACCGCAGAAGTCCTCGAGCATGAAGATCATGTCCACGTCGTGATCGACCGCGATGCGCAGGTACTGCTCGTTGGCCCACACGACCATGTCCTTGAGCAGCTCGGGGGAGGGCACCGGCTCGTCGAAGCCGGCCAACCCGGACACGTCGCAGGATTGCACGTTGCCGGTGGCGTCGGTGAACTCGTACATGTTGCCGAACACCACGAACACGCCGTTGGGGAAGCGGCCCGGCTCCTTGATCCAGCTGATGGCATCCTCCAGGTTCTGCACGAACGCCTGCGTGCTGAGCCAGAGGTCAGCCTCGGGCACGCCGTCGATCGCGTCCTGCGTGAGCGCATTCAGATCGTTGCCACCCATCGTCATCACGATCAGCGTGCGCGCGCTGCGTCGGCTGGGGGGGATGCAATCCTCGAGCTGCGAGTTGTCCAGCAGCAGATCGTCGGTGCGTGCGCCCCACTTGGAGCAGCTCGCGAAGTCGCCTGACTCCTGCACGTTGGTCACGCCGTTGAACACGTTGACCGTCTCCCACAGGAAATTGGGCGAGCTCAGGCCGAACTTCTGGGCGAGCGCGTCGGCGAGCTTGTTGCGGTAGTAGTCGCCACTCAAGGTGGGAGGCGTTCCGACCGTGACCGAGTCGCCCACGAACACCACCCGCTCCACGCCGGTGATGTCTTGGTGGTTGGTGCCCATGCAGTGACTGCCGATGGCGGGGCTGAACTGGTCGTAGTCGGGGCCGTCGGCGATCGGGTTCTGGAAGTCGTCCGCGAAACACTCGGCTGCCGTCAGCGGACCACCTCCGCCGGCTCCGCCGACACCTCCCGCGCCCCCCTGACCACCGCCGCCCATCGCTGTGCCGCCGCTGCCGCCGCCCCCGCTGGTTGGACCCGAGCCGCCGCTGGAGAGAGCTCCGCCCGTACCCTGCCCGCCGCTGCTGCTCGTGTTCGGCTGGCTTCCGGCGCCGCCGCCTCCGGGGCTATCGCCGTCGTCGCCACACGCAAAGAGGGGCAACAGCAACGACCCGCACACAACCAACGCGGCACTTCTCATGATGGTCCCCGTGTTCAGCATTCGCTCGGCTCGCCCCAGCGAATCAACAGCAACATTCAGCGAAATGACTTGAGCTGCGGCGCGAGCGATCCGTGGCTCTGATCGTGAACCGCCGCTCCGCCAGGCCGAGCTCACCGCCCAATCCAGGGCCAGCCGACCTGCGCAGGCTTCCGTCCTTACACGCGATGCTGGCGGCGCTCAACGACCCCGCCGCAGGTGTCCCCCAGCTGGAGAAGATCTGCGTCGAGCTGCCTACGCTCGGGGCGCGTGTCATCGCCGAGGCGCAACGCGTCGCGCCAGACCGCACCGTCGAGCACGTCGGCTATGCGCTCGGCGTGCTCGGCAATCGCGGTCTGGAGGAGATCCTCCTGCAATACCTGGAGGATCTGACCATTTTGAAAGCGGACCTGGAGGATGCTCGCGTGCGGCGCGAGCGTTCGGTCATAGCAAAGACTTGAGCGTGGTGCCCATGTCGGCCGGCGTCGGCGCGACCTTGACCCCGGCCGCCTCGAACGCGGCGATCTTCTCGGCTGCAGTGCCCTTGCCGCCCGCGATGATCGCGCCTGCGTGACCCATACGTTTGCCGGGCGGCGCGGTGCGTCCGGCGATGAAGGCGCACACCGGCTTCTTCATGTTGTCCTTGATCCATGCCGCGGCGCGCTGCTCGGCGCTGCCGCCGATCTCGCCGATCAAGATCAGACCTTCCGTCTCCGGATCGTCGTTGAACAGCTTGAGGCAGTCGACGAAGTCCAGGCCGCCCACCGGATCGCCGCCGATGCCGATGCAGGTGGATTGGCCGATGCCGAGCGCGGTGAGCTGCCCCACGGCCTCGTAGGTGAGGGTGCCCGACTTGGACAGCACGCCGATCTTGCCCTTGCGATGGATGTGCCCCGGCATGATGCCGATCTTGCAGCCGCCGTGCGATGCCTCACCGTCGCCTGGCGTGATCACCCCAGGGCAGTTGGGCCCGACCAGCTTGGTGCTGGTCGACTCGAGGTACTTGCGCACGCGCACCATGTCGAGCACAGGCACGCCGTCGGTGATGCAGATCACGAGGCGGCAGCCAGCGGCGGCGGCCTCGCAGATCGCGTCGGCAGCGCCCACGGGCGGGACGAAGATGCAGCTGACCTCGGCGCCGGTCTGCTTCACGGCTTGCTCCACCGTGTCGAACACGGGGACTTTGTTCTCGAAGGTCTGACCGCCGCGGCCAGGTGTGACGCCGGCTACGATCTGCGTGCCGTAGGCCAAACAAGCGCGCGCGTGCAGGCTGCCGCTCTCGCCCGTGATGCCTTGAAAGACGACCTTGGTGTTCTTGTCGACGAGGATGCTCATGGTCGTTCCCTCAGGCTGCCTTGATCGCCGCGACGATCTTCTGTGCGCCGTCACCCATCGACGACGCGCTCTGGATCTTGAGGCCGCTGTCGTCGAGCAGCTTGCGGCCGGCTTCGACGTTGGTGCCCTCGAGCCGCACCACCAGGGGCACCTTGAGCCCCAGCTCTTTGCTCGCGGCGATGATGCCGTTGGCCACGATGTCGCAGCGCATGATGCCGCCGAAGATGTTGACGAAGATGCCCTTCACGCCGCTGTCACTCAGGATCATCCGGAACGCTTGGGTGACCTGCTCCTGCGAGGCCCCGCCACCCACGTCCAGGAAGTTCGCGGGCTCGCCGCCGTAGTGTTTGATGATGTCCATGGTGGCCATCGCCAGGCCGGCGCCGTTCACCAGGCAGCCGATGTTGCCGTCGAGCGAGACGTAGCTGAGGCCGACCTTCTTGGCCTCGAGCTCGACCGGGTCCTCCTCGTCGGGATCACGCAGCTCGGCGAAGCTCGCCTTGTGACGGAACTCGGCGTTATCGTCGAAGGTCATCTTGCCGTCGAGCGCGACGACCTTGCCCTGCTTGGTGACCACCAGCGGGTTCACCTCGACCATCGAGCAGTCTTCTTGCGTGAAGCACTTGTACAGGCCGTCGCAGAGCTTCGCGAAGGAAGCGAAGGTCTCCTTGTTGCCACCGAGGCCCAGGAAGTAGCCGAGCTTGCGGATCTGGAAAGGGGCCAAACCGATCAGCGGATCGACGTGGATCGTCATCACCTTCTCGGGCTCTTTCTCGGCCACCTCTTCGATGTCCATACCGCCGGCCGGGGACGCGATCACCGCCACACGGCGCGCCTCGCGATCGACCAGCATGGCGAAATAGAGCTCGCGATCGATGTCCAGGCCCTGCTCGATGTAGATGCGACGCACCTTCTGACCCGCGGGCCCGGTCTGCTTGGTGACCAGCTGCATGCCCAGGATCTTCTCGGCCAGCGACTTGGCCTCGTCGGCGCCGTTCTTGGCCAGCTTGACGCCGCCGCCCTTGCCGCGGCCGCCTGCGTGGATCTGCGCCTTGACCAACACGACCGGGTTGCCGGTCGACTCGATCAGCCGCTTGGCGATGGCGGGCACCTCGGCCACGCTGGTGGTGGGCTCGCCCTCGGGCACGGGGACGCCGTATCGGCGGAAGACCTGTTTGGCCTGGTACTCGTGGATCTTCATGGGCCGGCGAAGCTAACACACGCATCGACGGCGCGTGCACGGTGTGAGCGTTCAGGGCCCAAGCGATCGACAAGCCGGGCAGCTGGGCCTAAAACTGGCGCGTGCGCTGCGTGCTGCTCCTGTTCTCCGTCGGTCTTCTGGCGTGCGAGGCGGGCGCGCCCCCGGAGCTACCCAGCGAGCCTCCCGCGAGCACCGCGTCGCCCTCGCGGCGCGAGCGCGATCGCGAGCGCGCAAAGCAGGAGAGCGAAGCCAGCGCGCCCCCGCAGCCAACGAGCGACGCTGCGCCCGACGATTGCCCCGCCGACATGTTGCTGATCGATACCTCGCATTGCACCGATCTGCAGCGCCGCTGCGAGAAGGACGAGTACAACAAGCCGAACAAGATCACGATCTGCCACCGCTTCGCGAGCGCGCCGGGGACGTGCCGTAGCGGCGAACGAAGGCAGCGGTTCTGCATCGATCGCTACGAGTACCCGAATCGAGAGGGTGCGCGCGCACCGGTGATGGTCGACTTCCACGACGCGATGCACCTGTGCGCGGAGGCGGGCAAACGCCTGTGTTGGGAGAGCGAGTGGGTCAGCGCGTGTGAAGGACCCGAGAAGACCCCTTTCCCGTACGGGTACGAGCGCAGCCCCGAGGCGTGCAACATCGACAACCCATTCAAGAAGCCGAGCCTCAAGAAGATCTACGATCCCAACGCGAACGTCAGCTCGGCGGAGCTCCAACGTTTGGATCAAGGGGTGCCCAGCGGCAGCAAGCCGGGCTGCAAGAGCGGCTTCGGAGTGTTCGATCAGACCGGCAACGCGGACGAGTGGGTGATGCTCGAGCAGAAGCGAGGCAAGGGCGGTTGGGCCGGGCTCAAGGGTGGCGCCTGGGGGCACGTGCGGAACGCGTGCCGTCCCGTCACCACCAGCCACGCCCCGGAGTTCACGTACTACTTCGTGTCGTTCCGGTGCTGCGCCGACGCCAAGCCCGCAAGCGACGGCGCGAACGTGTGGAAGCCACCGACGCTGCCCACCAACCCCAAGCCCAAGAGCGCGCTCTCGCGCGGCTTCACGCCCAGGTAGCGGCTCCATCCGCGCAAACGTTTCGCTGGCGAGAGGTGGCTCGTTGTGGGCAGACTGCGCGGCCATGACCGTTCGGCGGGTGGCCGTGATCGGCGGCGGCATTGCGGGAATGGGCTGTGCGTTCGCGCTCTTCCGAGCGGGCATCGAGCCCATGGTGTTCGAGCGCGAGCCCTTCGTCGGAGGCAACGCCAAGACACACGAGTGGAGCCTGCCCGATGGCACGCGGCTGACCACCGGCCTGAGCGTGCTCGCATGGCCCACGCTCTACTTTCACAACTACTCCCGGCTGGTGCGCGAGCTCGGCGTGGCCTCGCAGCCGACGCCGCCGCTGCGTTACATGATTCGGGACGGTGAGCTCTTGTTCGCCCAACGCGCCGACGGCGCGGGGGAGGGCAGCTTCGGGGACGACATCGCGCGCTGGGAGAAGCTGGTGCAATGGGTGCGTGAACAGAACGCGCGCGTCGCCGCACGGCCCGTGGGCGACGCGCCATCGCTGTACGACGCCTCGCCCAAGAACCCGCTCAACCTCGTCCCGCTGCGCAAGCTCACGCGCCTGTTCGGCATCAGCGACGGGTTCTGGCGGTCGCTGTTCGTGCCGCTGCACTCGTCCTCGTTCTTGACGGTGCACCTCGACTCGCTACCCGCGGCCATCGCGCCCACGATCGAAGACATCGTGTCCGTGCGCCGAGGCGCCGACTTGGTCACGTGGAGCGCCGACTCGCGCGCGGTGTTCCAGGCCATGGCCAAGGGCTTCGAGGGCAACGTGCTCGTGGGCGCTCCGGGGCTCTCGGTCGAGCGCCGCGACGGCGAGGTGCGCGTGACGGACGGCAAGGGCGTGCGGCGCTCGTTCGACGCCGTCGTGTTCGCCTGCAGCGCGCTCGCGGCGCTGGACATGCTGTCCTCGAGCTCGCGCCTCGAGCGCACCTTGCTGGGCAACGTGAGCTACGCGGACGAAGACGACGGGACGTTCGCGGAGGGGGTGGTGCATAGCGACGTGGAGGTGCTGCCCCAAAGTGAGCGCGCCGCCGTGCTGGAGGGCTACGCGAATTTCGTCGACGTCGTCAGCGAGGGCGCCTCGCTCCGGTACGAGAACACCTTCGTGCTCTCCTCGTGGATCCCGCAAGCCAGGGGGCGGGGGCTGCCGATGTTGGTGTCGTACAACCGGCGCGGCCCCATCCGAGATCCGCTGCGGCGCGTGCGCAACCAGCGGTGCCACCCGCACCTCAGCCGCAAGAACCTGGCCATCGCGTTCGGGCTGCGCGCCATTCAAGGCCGAGGCAACGTTTACTACTGCGGCTCGTTCACCACGCCAGGCAATGGTCACGACTTGTCGCTGCTGTCGGGCTTCGTGGTGGCCGAGGCGCTCGGCGCACCCCACCCCTTCCACGACGACCCGAGAGCAGCGACGGATTTCGCCAAGCTTTCGCGGATGATGTTGTGACGGTCACTCGCCCGCGCAGGTAATGAACGCCGTGGCGTTTGGCCGCGGTTCGGCGTCGCCGACGAAGCGCATCACACGTTGCTCGCTCTCGGCGCAGGTCTCTGGGATCAGATCCTTGTTGCCCACGGGTGGCAGCGACGCGCCGTCGATGTAGCACCAGCCGTCGCCTTGCGCGTCGGAGGCGGGGTCGAGGTCGTTCAAGCACGCCTCGCGCTCGGCCGGCTGTTCCTGTGTGAGCTGCTTGATCTCGCAGAAGCAGTTCCAGCTGTCGTCTCCGGCGACCGGGTCCTCTTGGGCGAGCTTCACGGCGTTGTACTTCGGGTTGGGCTTGCCTTCGAGCTCCGGAGTGATCTCCGCCCGGCCGATGTCCGCGCTGCAGTCGCAGCTGTCCGCGGTGTAGGCTTCGATCACCAGGCACTGCACCAGGCCTTCGTCATCCGGTGTGAGCTTGCGAGACAGGCACTGGCCGCCGAGCTTCTCCTTGAGGCGCTCGATGATCGTGCTGACGGCTGGGTTGTACCCGTAGTCGGGGGCGGTCGTGTCTCCGGTGGTGTTCTCCGCACAGATCGAGGCAAAAATGCCTTGTGCCTGCATGCCGGCGAGCACCCCGAGCTCACGCAGGCTGGGCACCGCCTTGCCCATGATCTGCTCGCCGCCGTTGCACAGCGGCACGTCGCAGGGGCCGTTGGCGCAGACGTCGCAGTCCTTGGCGTCCGGATCGCTGTCCGGAATCGACACCGGCAATGGGAAGATGCACGCGAATTGCAGCGAGTCGGCGGGGTCGTCGGGCGTGTACTCGTTGCCGTTGATCGGGTTCTGGCCGGGCAGCGATTCCCCCAACAGCGAGCTCGTGCCGTTGCGCGGAGTGGTGGACTCGCGCATGAAGATCTCGGTCGGTTGCACGTATGCGTCAGGATCTCCGATGAGCGCCGGGAGATCTTCTGCCAGATCGTCGTACTCCTTGAACCCCTGGGCCAGGTCGGCCTTGTCTTTGGCTACGGCCTGCCACGGCACGCCGACGATGCCCGCGACGAACACGCGATCCTGCTGGCGAGTGGAGCCGTCGGTGCCCACGAACAAAGGGTTGGGCACGGCCTTGTCGGGATCGAGGGCGGCCAGGTCGGCGCGTGTCGGATCGATCTGCTTTTGGGTGAAGGCGTTCACGTAGCGCTGCACCGGGTACAAGAAGTCGTAGCCGTAGCGCTCCTTCTGCTGCCAGCACTTCAGATCGCCCGGGTCCTCGTCCGCGGTGTAGATCGACGCGGAGCAGTTGCCGCCGACGTCGCAGTTGTCGTCGTGCCCGTAGCAACTCTGGCAGCAAGCGTCGGCCGGGTCGTCCAGGCACTCGCTCGTGCCTTTGAAGAAGCCCCCCGGCCCGTCGTCGGCGCCGGCGAGCAGCTGGTTGGGCTGCTGCGCGGGATCGAAGGAGCAGTCGTTCTCGTCCGACAACAACAGCACGGCCACCAGCGAGTCGGGCCGCAGGAACGCCTCGCGCTGTGCGAGCAGGTCGCCGTTGACCCCGACCTTCACGATGCCGTCGCCCTCGGGCTGCAGGCTCGCGTAGGGCTCGGGATCCGACAAGAAGCGGTGGATGGACTCCAGCTGCATCTCGAAGCCGCAGCCCTTTTGCTCCACGCCGCGAACCATCTGGCCGAGCTGCGTGGTCAGGTGATCGATGTCGGCGTCGCCGCCCCTCTTGTTGTCCGGATCCCAAGCGAGGAAGCCCAGCCCCTGGTAGGTCTCCTCGACCGGGATGCCGCGCACGACCAGCATGCCGTTGTCGTCGGGGTTCTCTGCGCCGTTGCAGATCGAGTTGGTCATCGCGCCCAGCGAGGAGCTGATCACGCCCACGTTGATGTCGCGGATGGCGGGGAACTCCGGCTCGGAGCCGTCCGGGCACTCGCCTTTTGCGTCGACCGTGACACCCGTGGGCGCGCCCGTCGCCAGGTCGAGGCAGGGGGGCTCGATCAGCCTGCGGATCAGCGCCGGCACGGCCGTCGCCAGGATCTCTTGCTTGTCCTTCATCGACGAGGAGTTGTCGATCGCGAGCAAGATGTCGATCTTGTCGACCGAGTTGGTCCGCAGCCGCTCGACCACTGTGGACGTGGTGTTGGGATCGAGCCGATCGATCGGGCGGTTCAGGCAGGCGCCCGACATGCTGCCGAGCAGGATCGTGAGCAAGCCGGCGCAGGTGGCGTTCTTGAGCAACGATGAGTGGCGCATGGGGTCTGGGTGGCCGCACCCCGAGACCGCCATCACGGAATCGTCAACCTTGAGAGCCGCGCACGCGAACGGTGTCGGCCCCGACGGCGGCGAGCTTCTCTTCCATGTGCTCGTAGCCGCGGTCCAGGTGGTAGACCCGCAGGACCTCCGTCTCGTCGCGCGCGACCAGGCCCGCGATCACCAGCGACGCGCTCGCGCGCAGGTCGGTCGCCATCACCTCGGCACCTTCGAGCTTGGCGGGGCCGTAGATGGTGGCGTGGTTGCCGTCGGCCTCGATGCGCGCCCCCATCCGACGGAGCTCCGGCACGTGCATGAAGCGGTTCTCGAAGATCGTCTCGGTGATGGTCGACTTTCCTTCGGCCAGGCACGACAGGACCATCAGCTGGGCCTGCATGTCGGTGGGAAAGCCTGGGTGCGGCTCGGTGGCGATGTCGATCGGCGCGAGCGGGCCGGTGCGGCGGATGCGGGCGGCGCTGCCTTCGCGGCCGATCTCGACGCCCATCTTGCGGAGCACACGCGTGGTCGACTCCATGTCCTCGAGCGGGGCGTTCTCCAGCAAGACGTCCCCGCCCGCAGCGGCAGCAGCCACCATGTAGGTCCCTGCCTCGATGCGATCCGCGATGATCGCGTGATCGAACGGCGAAAGCTCGTCACGCCCCTCGATCTCGATCACGTCCGTGCCCGCGCCGGTGACGGTGGCGCCCATCTTGTTCAGGACCCGGCCCAGCTCCTCGACCTCCGGCTCCTTCGCGGCGTTGACCAGCCGACTCTTCCCCTTGGCCAGGGCTGCCGCCATCATGATGTTCTCCGTGCCGGTCACGGTGGGCATGTCGAACACCACCTCGTTGCCACGCAGCCGTGGGCAGCTGGCCACGATGTAGCCGCGCTCCAGGTGGATGGTGGCGCCGAGGCGTTCGAGGGCCTTGAGGTGCTGGTCGACGGGGCGCGAGCCGATCTGGCAGCCGCCGGGCAGCGAGACCTTCGCTCGGCCATGCCGCGCGAGCAGTGGCCCGAGCACCATCACGCTGGCACGCATCTGCTTGACCAGCTCGTAGGGCGCCTCCGGCCGCGGGTTCGCGTGGCTCTTGACGGTGACGGTGGGAGGTGTGGCGACCACATCGTTCCCTAGAAAGCGGAGCAGCGCCGCCGTGGTCTCGATGTCCCGGAGGGCTGGCACGTTGCGTAGGAGGCTCTCGCCCTCCGACAGCAAGGTCGCGCACAGGATTGGTAGCGCGGCGTTTTTCGCCCCGCTCACCCGGATGGTTCCAGAAAGGCTCTTCCCACCCCGGATGCGGATCGAGTCCATGGACTCCCTCTATGTCACAGCCGCCGCCCGGGGCCAAAGTTGTCCGGCGTCTGCAGCGGTTGCTTGCCGGGCCGCTCCCCAAGTAACGTTGGCCGGCCCATGCGCCTCCCCCGTTCGGTCCGGCTCGCGCTCAGCGTTGGCTTGCCTTCCCTCGCGCTGGCCGCCTCGGCCCGAGCCGACGAGCAACCTTCCGCAGATCTGCGCGGCACCTTCGCGCCCATGCACCACGACGCGGGGCTGTCCTTCGAGCCTGCCGACTCCCCGGAAACGGGGGACATCACGGGCGTCGCACGGCTTTCCTACGGCTTTCGTCCCGTCGTGCTGCGCGAAGCCAGCGGCGCCATCGCCTACCGCGTCGTGGAGCATCAGTTCACGGGCGACGTGGCGGTGGGCGTCGGCATCGCGGGCCGGCTGACCTTGGGCCTGGATCTTCCCCTCTTGCTCGGCCAGACCGGGGACGATCTCACCGCAGCGCCCGAGGCGCAGGCGCTGGTGGGCGAACAGCCCGTCCCCGTCACCTCGCTCGGTGACCCAGGCTTGCGCGCCAAAGTGACGCTGCTCAAGCCGGAACGCGCTGCGGGTAAGGTGCGCGGGGTGGCGCTGGCCGTGGACGAACGCTTCACTCTTCCTCTGGGTGACGAGCGCAGCTTCCTGGCCGAGGGGGGAGTGGCGAGCCTGACCCGCGTGTTGTTCGACGCTTACCCGGGCGTGGTCAGCGTTCATGCGCACGCGGGCGTGAAGCTCCGCTCCGACACCGGCTCCTACGCGTGCCCGCTGGCCACTCCCGAAGACGAGTGCCTCTCGCGATTCGGTCACGAGCTGCCGTTGGGGGTGGGGCTGGCGCTGCACACCCACGAGCTCGGCATCGACCCCCACGATCTCGGCACGATCCTGCTCGAGGGGCGGGGCCACCTGCCCCTGTCGCCGGTGACTCCCGACCAGAGCACCTTGCCTGCGGGCTACTTCGCCAGCATCGGCGGACGGTTGAGGGCGGGGGACGTGGCGTTCCTGGCGGCGGTCGAGCTGGCGCTCTCCGACGGAGTGGGCAGCGCTCCGTTCCGCGCCACCCTGGGCCTCTCGTTCGCGCCGCGCGAGCGCGACTCGGACGGTGATGGCGCCCCAGACAGCTCCGACAAATGCCCGACCTGGGCCGAAGATCAGGACGGTTTCGAGGACTCTGACGGCTGCCCCGAGATGGATAACGACGCAGACGGCGTGCCGGACGGACTGGACGCGTGCCGCGACGTGCCCGGGCCGGCCGGCGAGAACGAAAGCGGCTGCCCCAAGTAAAGGAAACAGGAGCCTGGGCCGCTTGCTCTGAACGTGCGGATCCAATTTCGACGCGAGACCCCCGCCGGGTCCCAGGGCCTGCTGACCGACGAGCCGTCGGCGCCTGCGCTGGTCGCGAGCGTCGAGCGGCTGTTCAGCTCCAGCGTGTACCGGCCGCCGCTCCTGCCGGTCGTGGCGCTCAGGGTGCTCGAGCTCGTGCGGTCCTCGGACGTGAGCTTTCAGGCCATCGTCGAGCTGATCGAGAGCGATCCCTTGTTCGCCGCCTCGGTGCTGCGCACCGCCAGCACGCCGCTGTACGCCTCGAAGAGCGCCGTCCGCACCATTCAGCAGGCGCTGCTGCGGCTGGGCCTGCAAACGGTGGCCGACATCTGCGTCGAGGTGGGGATGAACGGGCGCGTGTTTCGCGCGCCAGGCTACGACTCGCCGATGGAGACCATCCGCAGGCACTCCGTGGGTGTCGCTCACATCGCGCGGCTCCTCTCGCAACGCTCGGGGGTGGGCGCAGACGGCGCGTTCACGCTGGGGTTGCTCCACGAAGCTGGGCTCGCCGCAGGGATCATCGCGCTCAACACGCCGGCGCTGTGGCCCCGCAGGTTTGCTCCGCAGGTGGTGTGGCCGGTGCTGGGAGAGGCGCGCATCGAGCTGTTGTCGCGGTTGGTCAAAGCCTGGCAGCTGCCACACGATCTGGCTCATGCGCTCAGCAACCACCTGCGACCAAGCGCCCACCTGGACGCCACGCGGGCCGTGTTGGCGTTGGCCGAGCGACTCGCCACGGATCTCGATCTGGGCTTGCCCGCCGGCCTCCCGGGCCCGGAGCAAGAGCAGGCCGACCTCGCCCGGACGTTCCTGGGCTTGAAGCTGGGCGAGCTTCCGCAGCTGGAGAGCGACTGCAAGCGACTCTTGGAGCGCGTGTCGTGACCCACGCCGGACGCGCGTCGCTCACGCACGCCGGCCGGGTGACACGCGCTCCGCTGACCGTCGAGCGCTCTCGCCCCACGCGAGCAGGGCTGCTCGCGGCGCTCGACCTGGTGCTGGTGACGCCCTCGCTGTGCCCTTCGATCTCGCCGCTCGCCATGACGGTGCTCGAGCGCGCGCGTCAGCCCGAGGTGCCGCTGGAGGAGTTCGGCGAGCTGATCTCGGTCGACCTCGCGTTCGCCGAGCAGGTCACCAACCTGGCGGCGTCGCCCGTGCACGATCCCACGAGCCCGATTCGAAATATCTCGCAGGCGGTGTCCCGCTTGGGCATTCAGACCGTCACGGACCTTTGCCTCGAGGTGGCGCTGTCGCAGCGGCTGTTCCGCGCGCCCGAGTTCGACCTGCCGATGGAGGCGATCCGGCGCCACTGCGTGTCGGTCGGGCACATCGCGAGGCAGCTGTTGATCCGCGCCGGAGCCAAGCCGCACGACGCGTTCCTGCTGGGCTTGCTGCACGACACCGGCGTGGCCGCAGGCGTGCTCGCCTTGCGCGCGCCCGGCTTCTGGTCGCGGCGGATCGAGATCGCCGAGGCTTGGTCGACCATCTTGCTCATCCACGGCGAGCTGACGGCGCGCCTCCTGGCGTTTTGGTCCGTCGGGCGCTCTCACGCGGGGGCGCTGCGCATCCACCACGACTTGTCCATGCCGCGCACGCAGGAGCACGCGGCGCTGGTGCTCGCCGACCACCTCGCCGCAGAGCTCGGTCGAGGCTTGCCCGAGATCGAGGGGCATCGCGAGGTGTGCGGCAAAGCCCTGCTCGCGCGCTGTCGCGAGCTGATCGGGATGCCGCACGCGCGCCAAGTGGCCGTGGCGTTCGAGGTCACCAAGCTGCTCGATCAGAACGGCTGACTGAGTCCGCGTGGACGCTCCACGGCGTCCATGATCGCGCGGCGCAGCTGCTCCGGCCGCACCGGCTTGAGCAACACGGCGTCGACCTGCCGTTCGAGCTCGGGCTCGACCGGCAGGCCGGTGAACAGCACGATCTTGGCCTGCGGAGCGCGCCGCCGGAGCTCGGGCACGAGGCGCTCGCCCGGAGCGTCTCCCAGGGACCGATCGAGCAGCACCACGTCGAGCCCCGGCGTCCGACTGATGCAAGCCATGGCCTCGGCGCCGCTCGCCGCGGTGGTGACGACGTGCCCTTCGGCCTCGAGCGCGCGCCGCACCACACGCCGGACGAGCTCTTCGTCGTCAGCGATCAGCACGTGCAACGAACGAGCGGCCATCGCCTCGGCCGGCGCGGGCGAAGCCGATGCCGTAGCAGGCGGCGCGGCCGGTAGGTACACGAGGAAGGCCGCGCCGTCGGGGCGCTCTTCGCACGTGATGGTGCCGCCGTGGTCGCGCACCACCGCGAAGCTGGTAGCCAACCCCAAGCCCGTGCCGCGACCTTGCGGTTTGGTGGTGAAGAACGGTTCGAACAAGCGGGCGCGAACCGCGGGAGGCACGCCCTGACCGTTGTCCGACACACGCACGACCACATACGCCTTGTCGGCCTCCAGTCCCGGCGCTGGCCCGCCCACGCGCCTGGCCTCGATGCGGATCGTTGCGTCGGCCGGATCTCGTTCCAGCACGGCGTCCTTGGCGTTGAGCAGCAGGTTCAGCAGCACCTGCTCCAAGCCTCCAGCGTCGCAGTGGACGAGCGGCAATCCGGGCTCCACCTCGACCTCGAGGCGGATGTGGCGCTCGAACGTGCGCTGGCAGATGCCGACGGCAGCCGCGACCAGCTCCCCCACCTCCTTGTCGTTGCGGGTCGTGCCCCGTCGTTGGCCCGCGAACGCCATCAGTTGCCGCACCAGCTCGCTGGCGCGTTTGGCGGCATGTGTCGCGTCGCCGACCAGGTCCGCTAGGTGTGCGGGCACGGCTGGCGCCAAGAGATCCAACGTGGGGATCAGGCCCGCGAGCAGGTTGTTGAAGTTGTGCGCGATGCCCGCCGCGAGCTGGCCGATGGCCGACAGCTTCTGCGCGTCAGGCGCGACCTGGGCGTGACGGAGGCTCGTCTCGAGCTCGGTCACGCGCCGCGAAAGCTCCCGGTTCTCCGCTCTCAGGCGCGCGAGCTCGTCATCCGCCATGGCGGCCGTGCTGGTGGATCCGTCCGGGTGCGCTCATTCGCCGCCTGTGTGCAGGTGAAAGTAGCTCTACGCCAGCGCTGCCGCTAGCCTCACGCACCGAAAGGGAGCCCAAGGGTGGAGCACCAGACCGAGGAAAAGTCGCCCCCTGATCGCGTGCCTTTGCTGGCGTGGATCGCCGACATCAGGAAGGCAGAGGTCGGGCCGGCGCTTGCGTCGCTGGCGTGGATCTTCCTCGCGATTACCGCCTACTACATCATCAAGCCCATCCGTGGGCAGGCGCTGCAGGATTGGATTCAGGTCGACAACAAGCCGATCGCCTTGGTGGCGACCGCGATCTTCATCGGCTTCTTTGCCTACGGGTACGGCAAGATCGTCTCGCGCGTCGCCCGGCCCAAGCTGATCATCGGCACCTACGTCACGTTCCTGATCTGCATCGCGGGCTTTGCGGGCCTCTTGACCTTCCCGGGGCCGGCGGTCGGCTACGTGTTCTTCGTCTGGGTCTCCACCTTCAGCGTGATGATCGTGTCCCAGTTCTGGGCGCTCGAGGCGGACCTCTGGTCGCGCGAAGAGGGCGGCCGGTTGTTCGCCTTCATCGGGCTTGGAACCGTGAGCGGGGGCATCGCAGGTTCGGCGCTGACCAAGGCCGCCAAAGAGCTCGGCACCTCGACCATGCTGCTGGTCGCTGCGGGCATCTTGCTCGCCTGTCTGCCGCTCGCGCTCTATCTGCTGCGCTTCGGCGAGCGGCGGGCGCGCGACAACCCGGCGCCCAAACCCGTGGGGGAGAAGGAGCCCGAGGTCAACGCCCTGAGCATGGTGCTCAAGTCTCCGTACTTGCGCCTCATCGCTGCGATGACGCTGATCCTCAACCTGGTCAACTCGAACAACGAGTGGGTGCTCGACAAGCTCTTCAAGCTGCAAGGGGACGGTGACGCGCGCACGTTCTACGCCGACTTCTATTTTTGGCAGAACGTGCTGACGGCCTTCATTCAGTTCTTCATCACCGGTCGCATCCAGCGCCGGTTTGGCGCCCGCACCGCGCTGTTGTTCCTGCCGCTCGTGGGCATGATCGGTGGCAGCGCGTTCTTGTTGGTGCCCACGTTGGCGGTCATCCGCGGCATGAAGATCGCCGAGAACTCGACCGACTACTCGATCCAGTCGAACACGCGCGAGTACCTGTACTTGCCCACCACCAAGCTGGAGAAGTACGCCGCCAAGAACGTGAACGACACGTTCGTGGTGCGCCTGGGGGACGTCGCCGCGGCCGGCTCGATCGAGGTCGCCAAGCTCTTGATCACGCAGCTGCCCGACGTCGGGCTCAAGCTGCTGGTGGGCGCGGACTTGGTGTTGGCCGCGGTGTGGATCGCGATCGTGTTGCGGCTCGGCAGCCTCAACGCGCGGCTGATGCAGGAGCGCCAGGTCGGCTGAGACTGGGGGCACGCAGATCCACGTGGAGGATCCAGCGGCCCTGCCTCTCGCTGCGAATTGGGCGGATCTTGCGAGGAAATCGCATGGCACCGTTCTGGCTTGCCGTGGCCTCCTTCTACCCTCGTGGGCACCTCTATGAATCACCTGCTTCCTCGTTTGGCCTCTCTGCTCAGCGTGCTCTCGCTCGCTGCGTGCGCGAACTCCGACTCGCTGCTGGGCGGCGGTGGCTTGGGCAGCGAAGGCGGGTCCACCGAGACGGGTGTGCGACCCCCGGAGGGGGGAGGCGGTGGCGGAGTGGGCGCGGCCGGAGGCGGCTTCCCACAGCAGGGGGGCGCGGGTGGTGCGGGCGAATGCGCCCCGACCGAGACCTGCGGCGACGGGCTCGACAACGACTGCAACGGCTCGGCCGATGACGGTTGCGAGTGCACGCCGGGCGAGTCGCAGCCCTGCTACAGCGGCGATGCCATGCTGGTCGGCGTCGGCGTGTGCGCAAATGGCACCCAAGAGTGTGATGCCGCAGGCAAGTGGAGCCTGATCTGCGACGGCGAGGTGCTGCCCTCCGAGGAGCTGTGCGACGGCGCGGACAACGACTGCGACGACTCCACGGACGAAGGCTTCGAGCCGGTCACGTGCGGCCAGGGCGAGTGCCAGGTCACGGTCAGCGAGTGCCAGGGCGGGGTGCCGACGGCGTGTGAGCCGCTCGATCCGCCGAGCGCGGTCGAGCAGTGCGACGGCGTCGACGACGACTGCGACGGCTCGGTCGACGAGGGCTGCGCATGCCAGAACGGTCAGACCCAACCTTGCTACAGCGGGCCGACGGGCACCTCGGGCGTGGGCCCCTGTCAGGCCGGCACGCAGACCTGTGTCGCTGGGCAGTGGGGCGCGTGTATGGGTCAGGTGCTGCCTGCGACCGAGATCTGCGACAGCACCGACCAAGACTGCGATGGCAACGTCAGCGAGGGCAGCTGCACGCTGCCCAACGCGACCAGCAGCTGCAGCTCCGGCAGCTGCAGCATCGCTAGCTGCAACCCGGGCTTTTCCCACTGCGACAGCAGCCAGGTCAACGGCTGCGAGGTCAACCACACCGGCTACTCCAACTCGGCTCCCGGAGAAGACCTCGGAGATTTCAACGCCGACAGCTACTACGGCACGTTGTGCCTGAGCGGCGGCAACTGCGAGGGCCCGGTGGTGACCCGGACGGGCACGCGCGGGCGCTTCTTCCACGTGGATGCGCTGGAGGGCAGCTCCTGCTGCGCCTACACCGGCATGCGCATCGAGTTGGTGGTGCCTCCTGGCGCCGACTACGACCTCTACCTCTCCGGCTCCGGCTGCATGGTCGACCCGGCGTGGCAGTCGATCGGCGCCACGGGGCAGGACGAGATCATCACCGTCTGGTGCGACGACGACTGTGGCGGCGCCGACAACAGCTTCGGCATCGACATCGAGGTGGTCTACTTCAGCGGCGGATCCTGCACGCCCTGGACGCTCAACGTGTACCGGCGCGCCTGCTGAGCAGGGCGCGCCGGCCCTCGGGACGGCGGCTCAGCTGCTGAGCACTGGCAGGTACTTGAGCTTCTTGCGCGGCGCAGGCGCCTCGGCGGCGGCGTGGCCCTGCCGCTCCTCGAGCGCCGAGGCGTGCTCGCGCACGGTGATGTCGTGGTCGTACTCGGGCAGCGGCAAGTCCTTGTTCTTGGCGTGTACAGGGTGCCGTCCGTAGCGCTTGTACCACTCGGCCACGGTGGCGTTGGCCTTCATCTTCTCGATCACGTTCCGCCAGCCGGCGCCCGTGTTGTAAGCGCAGAAGCTGATCTCGCCGAGCTGGGTGCCGTACGGGATGATGCACATCTCGGTGCGGCGGAAGTCGTAGTTGAACAGGTCTTGGAACCACATCCCCGCGACGAACAGCGCGCGCCACTCGAACTCCTTGGCGTCGTCCTCGCGATGGGTCGCACCCATCTGGCTCAAGAACTGCTTGATCAGCGTGTCGATGGTGAAGCCGGGCGGCGCGTTCTCAGGCTTGTAGTGGCGGAGCAGCGACGCGGCCAGCTGGGCGATGGTCGTGGCTCGCCCGCGGCCCGCGTCGAAGATCGCGCGCATGTCGGTGAGCACACCCTCGAGATCCAAAAAATCCACGAGCGGCACCATCTGCCGCGTCTTCTTGTTCACGAACAGCACCGTCCCGATGCCGCAGTTCGGGTGGCAACCGCACTTGAGCTGCCCGAACTTCTTGTCGGGGCCGTCCATCAGGTCGCACACATCTCCAAAGGGCGAGAGCGCAGACAGCGGGAACCAGTCGTGCTGAGGCCGTGTCACGCCGGTCTGCGCGGCCACGTCGTGGGCGAGCTGCGAGAGGGTGTAGCGCTGTCGCGTCCGCGTCTCGTCGTCGACGTCCTCGTCGCGGCCGGTGAAGCTCACCGGCTGGAAGCTCACCACCGTGATCTTGTCGGCGTTCTCGACCGCGAACTCGACGATCGGTCCGACCTGATCGTTGTTCACGCCGTTGACGATGGTGACGACCAAGATCACGTCGATGCCGGCGCGCGCGCACTCTTCGATCGCGCGCAGCTTCACGTCGTAGAGGTTCTTGATCTTGCGGTGCGCGTTGGCGGCGTTGGTGACGCCGTCGAACTGCAAATACACCATGCGCAGGCCGGCCTCCTTGGCCTTCGCCGCGAAGCCTGGCTCCTCGGCGAAGCGCAGCCCGTTGGTGGCACACTGCACGGCGAAGTAGCCGACCTCGCGTGCGTAGCGAATGGCCTGGAGGAAGTGCGGCGAGAGCGTCGGCTCTCCGCCGGAGAACTGGATCGACATCTGGCGGCGCGGCTTCACGCTCACTGCGTCGTCGAGGATCTTCTTGATCTCGTCCCAGCCGAGCTCGTGGACGTAGCCCACCTGGTTGGCGTCCATGAAGCACGGGTCACACATCATGTTGCAGCGGTTGGTGAGGTCCACCGTCAGGACCCCGCCGCGCCCGTACTTGATCGAGCTCGAGCCATGGTTGTGCAACGTGTCCTTCGACATCGCCACGTCGCGGCCGGGAAATAGCCCCTCGAGCCGCGACAAGAACGCGGGGTCAGTCGCGATCACGTCCTCGAAGTGCCCGTGCTTGGGGCACGTCTTCTCCATCACGATGCGGCCGTCTTTCTCGTGGATCAGCGCGCGGATCTCGCCCGGCTTGTCGTAGATGAGGTGGTCGATCGGCTCGTTGCCGTTCAGGATGGCGCGGCGGGCCTCCTTGACGCAGATCGGGCACAAACTGTCGGTCTCGCGCGGCCACCCGAGGGGGGGCTTGGTGCGCTGCTTGCCGCGAGGAATGGGGCTATCGGCCCACGATGGTTGGAACGGAGCGGGCTCCTTCTGGACCCGATTCGCAAGCTGCAGCAGTGCCCATGCTTTGTCTGCGGAATAAGTGACGATACGTTCCGCGACCTTCGGAAGGTGCATGGCGCTGAACGCTACAAGAAGCCCCCAAGTAGGGAAATTGCAAAAGCATGACGAGGGCTTGCTCTCCCGGCCTCCGCTCGCGTGTGGCCGATGGGGCTGGGTCGGGGTCGAGGACTCCTGTAAAACCACGATTCGCCTGGCTTGCCAGGTGAATCAGAAAGCAAATTCTCCCGTGCCCTCTGAACGAGCAGCGCCGAAGGCCCCGCGACGTGCCTACTGGCACGGGAGAATCAAGTCCGTGTTTCGCCCCGCGAGTCTCGTCGCAGCGCTCGTCCTACTCGTTCCTGAGCGCGCATCCGCGCAGGTCCTCGTGGCCGAAGAGGGAGTCGAAGGCGGCGCCGTCATGGGTGGGCGCGCCTCGCTCGCGTCGAGACTGCCGCTCGCACGGGGGCGTCGCGGTGTGCACTCCCCCGATCCGGAGGAGCGCCGCCGATCCGTCGCTCGCCTGGCCAATGCCGGCACGCCAGAGGCGATCGAGGCGCTGCTCGACGCGATGGAGGCGGGCAGCGCGCTCGGCCGCGATCCGCTCGGGCGCCTGCAGGTGGTTCGCGCGCTCTCCGTGCACGCCGACCGTCCCGAGGTGCGAGGCTTCTTGGTCCGCGAGATGATGGACGCCGGGGCGCGTCGAGACGTCACCAGCGGCTTGTTCTCGCTCGTGCGGGAGACGGCCGCGTTGGCCTTGGCGCGTCGTGGCGACCCAGACGCGCTGGCCGCGCTCTCCACCGCGGCCAGCTTGCGTGGACCCGTGGGCGACGCCGCGCGTGCGGCCATGCTGGCGGTGCCGCCGCGCTCCCTCGACGCGCTTCTGTTCGAGGACGAAGAGGACGTGGACGAAGACGCGGAGCCCGCAGAGGCTCCGGAGCCCAAGCCGGCAGGTGCGGGCGCCAAACCGGCCGAGAAGGGCGCCGCAAGCGACTCCCCCAAGATCAAAAAGAAGCGCCCGCGTGCGCTGTCGGGGCCGATCCTGTCCGTGCTCGGCGACATGGGCGACCAGCGCGCGCTCCTGTCGCTGCGTAGCGAGCTCGATCGCGCAGATCGTCCGAGCCGCGCGGCGGCGGCGCTCTCGCTCGCGAAGCTGGGCGACACCAGCGTGGCCGCCACGGTGCGTCCGTGGCTCAAAGAGACGGATCCACGCTTCGTCGCCGCTGCGGCAGAGGTGCTGGTCGTGCTCGGCGACAAGGAGGCGGCGACGGCGGTCGAGCGCGCGCTGACGCTCGAGCCCGTGCGCCCTGCGGCCGTGCGCCTCGCGTACGAGCTCGCCCACCCGGCGCTGGAGGCGCCGCTCGCCAAGCTGCTGCCCAGCCTGGAGCTCGCCGATCGCACACGCGCTGTGATGGCGCTGGGGCGTATGGGAGCAGCCAAGCGTCTGGTGGAGCTGCTCACCGACGCGGCCTTGGGCCCCGCCGCCATCAGCGCGCTCGGGAGCTGTGCTGCGCCGGCCACCAACGAGCTGCTCGCTCGAGAGCTTGGCGCTGCCGACGCCAAGAAGCGGCGCGCCGCCCAGCGGGCAGCCGTCTTGCGCGGGGTGGTGCTCGGTCAGCGGGTCTCTGGCTTGCGCGAGTCGTTGCACAAGCTCGCGTCGGCGACGGATCCGAGCGATCTCGAGATCTCCGCGCTCGGGCGGGTGGCGCTCGGCGAGGTGTCCGCCAGCGAGATCGTGGCGCAAGTGGGCGACAAGCAAGACGCCAAGTCGCTCGCGCTGATCGCGGGCGCCGCGCGAGGTGTGCTGGCGCGACCCCACGCGGAGACGGCCGCCTTTGCGACGCTCCTGGCCAAGGTGGACCCGGAGCGGCCCACGGCGCGAGACATCGCGGCCGGCGTCGCGTTGCTCAGCGACGAGGGGGCAGATCAGATCCCTTTCCAAGTGTTGCGTAGGTTGGCCCAGTCGGGCGGAGCGCTCTCGCCGCTCGCGGCGCACGCGCTGCCTCGTCGTGCGGGGGAGCAGGAGCGCGACGCGCTGCTGGCGCTGCTCGCGTCGGGCGACCCCGCGGTGAGGGTCGGAGTGGCGCTCGGCCTCGCGGCGTCTGCGCAGCCGGCCGCGGTGAGCTGGCTCGCGCGCGCCTACCAACAGGAAGACGACACCTTGGTGCGACGCGCCATCGTGCGCTCGCTGGCCAAGCGCTCCGAGGTCCAGCGGCTCGATCCGCTGCGCTCCGCCCGCGACCTCGATCCCGATGCGGAGATCCGCGCGGTCGCGGGCCGCGCCTTGTCCAAGCAGCCCCAGCGCCCTAGCCGCGCTCGCGTGCTGGATCCCAAGCTCGCCGCCGCCTTCGCCATCGCTCCCTCGGAGGGAACGCCTTCGCCTCGAGCGCTGCGCTTGGTCCTTCCCAACGGGCTGGGCTTGCCCGTCGTCAGTGCCGCCGATGGGAGCCTGCTGCTGATCGGTCTGCCGTTCGGCAAGGCCACCCTGGAGCTGGTGCCCGCGGCCGAGCCGTCCCAAGCTCCCGCCAAGAAGCCATGAGCAAGGCAGATCCCAAGTCCGAGGAGCAGAGCTTCGAGGCCCACGCCGAGCGCCTCGCCACCATCGTGTCGCAGCTCGAGAAGGGCGACCTGCCGCTCGAGTCGTCGCTCGCGTTGTTCGAAGAGGGGGTGAAGCTCGCGCGCGCCGCGCAGGCGAAGATCGAGTCGGCGGAGCGCCGCGTCGAGGAGCTGCTCGGCTTCGACACCGAAGGCAAGCCGGTGACCAAGCCGGTCACACGCGGCGATCGCGGGCCGAAGTTGCCGGACTCGGGGGACGAGGGATGAGCTCGTCGCGGGGCAAGAGCTCGCGGCCCGCGCGCGCACGCGGCGCGAAGCCCAAGGTCGCGCCCGAGCGCACGGCCGCGGCGGTGATCGTGGGCAACGAGCTGCTCTCGGGAAAGATCGCCGACCAGAACCTGTCCGTGCTCGCCGTGGTGTTGCGCAAGCTCGGCGTGCGGCTCGACCACGCCGTCACGCTGCCAGACGACCTCCCGCGTATCGCGCGCGCGGTTCGCGCCGCCGCTCGCGCGCACACGTGGGTGTTCACCAGCGGCGGTGTCGGGCCGACCCACGACGACGTCACGGTGGCCGCCGTGGCGCGGGCGCTCGGCCGCAAGGTCGTGGTGCACCCGCAGATGGACCAGCTGATCCGCCGCTCGTACGGCGACCAGCTGCGCGAAGGCCACCTGTTCATGGCGCGGGTGCCGGAGGGCACGCGGCTGGTGAAGAGCCCCGAGGTGCCGTGGCCGGCCATGCTGGCGGGCAACGTGTGGATCTTGCCAGGCGTGCCCGAGATCTTTCGGCTCAAGATGAAGCTCGTCGAGAGCGTGATCGAGGCGAGCATCCCGTTCGTGTCGCTGGCGGTGCTCACCAGCCTGGACGAGGGCAACCTGAAGCCGCTGCTCGACCGTGTGGTGGCGGCGCACCCCGCCGTCGACGTCGGCTCCTACCCGCGCTGGACGGATCCGCACGCGCGTACCAAGCTCACCTTCGACGGCCGTGACGCCAAGGCGTGCGAGGCCGCGCGCCAAGACTTCGCGGCGAGCCTGCCCGAGGGCACGCTCATCGGGCTCGAGGGCTGACGGCCGCCACCTGGATTTCGGCGTCCGTCAGCTGAAGAGTTGTGCACTGCCCGCAGAACACGCCGCTGCGCGCTGGCACGGTCCTTGGATATGCGGCCCCATGTTGCAAGCGACCAGCTCTCTGCCCATGGGCCCCCGCGAGCGCGCGCTCAAGCTCGGCATCGACGGCGTCAGCGATCACGAGCTGATCGCGCTCGTGCTCGGCACGGGCGGTGCGGGGCGCGACGTGTTCACGGTCGCGCGCTCACTCGAAGAGGACGGGCTCGAGGCGCTCGCGCGCAACACCGCCGGGATGCTCGGTGCGCGCACCGGCGTCGGACCGGTCAAGGGGTTGCGGCTCGCCGCTGCGTTCGAGCTCGGTCGCCGCGCGTGCCGCGCGCTGGACCTCGATCGCAAGAAGCTGTCCACCTCGCACGACGTCGCCGCGTACGCGCGCTCGCGTCTCTCCCACCTTGACCACGAAGAGATGTGGTTGCTCGCGCTCGACGGGCAGAACGGCGCGCGGGCGTTCCGGCGCATTGCTCAGGGAGGGCTGCATGGCTGCGCCGTCAGCGGCAGGGACATCCTCCGCGTCGCCCTGATCGAAGCCGCGAGCGCCATGGTGCTCGTGCACAACCACCCGAGCGGCGACCCGACGCCTAGCAGCGAAGACATCGCCATGTCGCGCGCCGTCGCCGAGGCTGGAGAGATCGTCGGTGTCGCGCTGCTCGACCACGTGATCATCGCGCGCAACCGCCACGCCTCGCTGCTGGATCTCGGGGTGCTCTGAGCGCACTCGTGTAAGATGGCGCCGTGCCGCCGCTGCCGCCCAAGAAGGACGTCGCGCTCGCGCTGCTGGAAAAGGGCAGCATCTTCGTCCACCTCGATCCTCGCCGCGACAAGGTCGTGGTGCCGCGCACCTTCCTCAACCAAGCCGAGCTGGTCCTGCAGTTCGGTACGCAGATGCGCATCCCCGTCCCGGATCTCGAGGTGGACGACGAGTGCATCTCGGGCACGCTCTCGTTTGCGCGCAGGCCCTTCTGGTGCCGCATTCCTTGGGGAGCGGTGTACGGCCTGTTCGGTGACGATCGGCGCGGCCTGGTGTGGAACGACGACGTGCCCCCCGAGAACAGGAAGGCCCGCGCCGAGGCCGCGCCCGAGCCCAAGCGCTCGCACTTGCGCGCTGTGCCTTCCTCTGGCGAGGTCCCTGCCCCGGTACCCACGCCCAGCGCGCCGCTGAGCGAGGCGGGGGACGCGTGCTCGTTCTGCAACACCCCGTGGAGCGAGGACGCCAGCAGCTGCCCCGTTTGTGGCGCAGCCCGTCCAGAGCCGAGCGAAGCCGCGCCGCCCGTCGTCGCCGATGTGCCGCACCCAGCTGGGGACGAGCCCGCGCCCTCGCCGGATCCGGCGCCGCCCCCTTCTCCCGACGACCCGCCGCCTTCCGCGCCGCCTCCCAAGCGGCCGCACCTGCGCCTGGTGAAGTAGCGCGCTCCGAGGCCGGGGACCATGCTCCGAGGCCGGGGACCATGCTCCGGGGCAGGGGACCATGCTCCGAGCCAGGGGACCATGCTCCGGGGCAGGGGACCATGCTCCGAGCCAGGGGACCATGGCGCATAGCTCCTCGATCAGGAGCATGGTCCCTCGGCTTGGCGAGCCCCGCCGCGCAGCGCCGCTCGGATCCGCGGGTGTTTCCCGTGAGAGGTGTCGCGGTGGTCGCGCCGCAGCCACGCGATCGTGGGAACCATGCGCTGAGCGCGGGCACCATGCGCCGTGGCCCGCTGGTTCGGAGCATGGCTCGCTGGTTCGGAGCATGGCCCGCTGGTTCGGAGCATGGCTCCGCGTCCTGGAGCATGGTCCCGACGAGACCAACCTCCACACCGCTCGCGATGGAGCCACCCCGAAGCCGAGCGCACCGAGGCTCGGGCTAGCGCTGCGCGCTACGCCCTCGGGGGGCTCGGCGAGGTGGTGTGGGGGCTTGGGCGTCCGCTCTCGGGCTTCCACTGGTCCCTCAGGCGCATTGAGCTCCAAAGGCCGGGCAAGCCGCGGCCTTTGGAGAGCCAAGCCCACACGTCTTCTGCGCCTGCGGGCCCAGGGGCCCTTCGCTTCAGCCCAAGCCCCCCACACCACCTCGCCTCGCTTGGCTCCTCGGCGCCACGCTTGGCGCTGGCGCGCCTACGCGCGGCCGTGCGATCCGCAGGTTCACCGAGCCGTCACCTGCCGCCCCGGACCAGGCCGCGTCCAGTGCGACAGCGACCACCTCGTGGGTCAGGCCGCCACTCTTTTGCTCACCGCCCGAGTTGTTGCGTTGCCATTGCGTGCGGACGCGTGCTCACCTGGCCGTCCGGGGGGGCGTCATGGCGAAGTCGCAGGCTCGCACGCAGCGAATGGCCCATTGGGCTTGGGGCGATTGCGGCCATTTCGTGCAGTGAGCCTCCGCAACCCAGCGAGCGCACTGCGCAGGCCCACGCCGCGCTGACCTGTCGCAGCGTCGAGCTCCAGGCGTCCAAGAGCTACGGCCCCTCCACGTGGTTCGACGACAGCGAGACCCTCGGTCCGGCCCTGTCGTTCGCGCTGCCGAGCGAGGTGCCCGTGATCGCAGGCAACGCAGGCAACCATTGGATCACGTTCAAGTACCGGCTCGCGGGCGTGACCACGACGTGCCGCTACAAGGGCGGCTCTTCGCAGTCGCACCCCGTGGGCTCACAGGTTCCGCTCGGGCTTCGCTACGTGTTCCAGAGCTGCACCTCGGGCGCCACGGCCGGCTCGCTGGTGGAGGCTGACGAGGTCGAGCTGCACGTCGACAACGGCGACTCGTACAAGAACCCCACCACGGTGCTGATGACGCTCACCGAGGTCGAGCCCTGCGACGGGGCCGGTGGCAGCGGCGCAGGAGGAGGCGCCGCGGGCGGCGCAGGCGGCGGCTTCGACTGCTCGAGCGCCGCGATCGACGACGGCAACGTGTGCACCGCCGACGATTGCGACGCCATCAACGGCGTCACGCACACGCCGCTGCCAGGCACCTCGTGCGCAGACGGCACCGTGTGCAACGGCGCCGAGAGCTGCGACCTCGCAGGCCAGTGCCAACCCGGCGTGCCGCTGGTGCCCAACGACGACGGCAACGGTTGCACGCTCGACACCTGCGACGCGGTGCTCGGCATCGTGCATCTGCCGCAAGCCGGCCAGTCCTGCAGCGACGGCGAGCCCTGCAACGGCGAGGAGCTGTGCGACGCCGCGGCCGTCTGCCAACCCGGCACGCCGCCGGATCCCGACGACGGCGATCCGTGCACCATCGACACGTGCAAGCCCGGCATCGGCGTCGTCCACTCGGCGTGCTCCGAGATCGACCCGACCGTGCCCACCACGCTGTTCGGCTCGCTCAGCTTCTTGATCGAAGGCAGCGATCCGGTGCAAGAGGGCGTCCTTCCCGGCACCATCGACCCCGCGCAGGCCGCCGCGTTGCAGGGCCACGTGTTCTTGGAGGACGGCTCGGCCGCCATGGGCGCGAGCGTGCGCGTCTTGGGCCACCCGGAGCTCGGCACCACCACCACCGACGCGAGTGGTCACTATCTCATGCTGGTCAACGCCGACCGCGGCATGGTCGTCGTCGTCGAGGCCGAGGGCTACCTGCCCGCGCACCGCGAGATCAAGAGCACGCCGCAGCAGTACGGCACCGCCTTCGACATCGAGCTGGTGGAGCCAGATCCGATCGTCACCCAGGTCGACCTCAGCACGCTCGCCGACGTGGCGGTCGCGCAAGGCAGCGTCGCCACCGACGCCGACGGCCCACGCCAGGGCACGCTGCTGATCCAGCCCGGCACCGAAGCGGTGCTGCGCCTGCCGGATGGCTCTGCGCTCCCCACCGCCACGCTCTCGCTGCGCATCACCGAGTACACCGTGGGCGAAAACGGCGAGGCGCGTATGCCCGCGCAGCTACCTCCCACCAGTCACTACACCTACGCGTTCGAGCTGTCGGCAGACGAGGCCATGGCGGTCGGCGCGACCAGCGTCGAGCTCTCCCAACCGGTGAGCTACTTTGTCCAGAACTTCCTGGATATGAACGTCGGGATCACCGTCCCTCTCGGCACCTACGACCGCGCGCGCGGGCTTTGGCAACCCGAGCCCAACGGCCGAGTGATCGCCCTCACCGGCATCCTGGGCGGCGAGGCGGAGATCGACCTGGACGGCGACGGCGTGGCGGAGACGACGAGCGAGCTCGACGCCATCGGCCTCGACGAGAGTCAGCGCGTGGAGCTGGCGTCTCTTTTCTTGCCAGGCGACGAGCTGTGGTTCTTGCGATTCGATCACTTCACGTCCTTGGACGCGAACTGGCCGTGGGGAGTTCCCGATGGCGAGTCGTGTAGCCCAGACGAGTGCTGCCCGGAGATCTGGGAGGTCGACACGGACGAGCCTTGCGAGAGAGAGGGGTCGATCATCGAGTGCCAGACCCAGATCCTGCGCGAGGCCGTCCCCGTGGAAGGGACGCGTCACTCGCTGCACTACGCGAGCGACCGCGTGCCGGGCCGCCTCGCGTCGCGTCACATCGTCTTGCCTCTGACCGGCGCGCCCATGCCGAGCACCTTGATCAAGGTGCTGGCCACGGTGACCGTGGCGGGCAAGAGCCACGATCGAGAGATCGACTGCCCTTGTGACGATCAGTTCTGGGACTTCACCTGGGACGGCAAAGACGCGTTTGGCCGTCAGGTGCAAGGCGCCCAGACCGCGACGCTGCGCCTTCGCTACATCTATCCGGCGTTGTACCTCGACGGGACCAGCTCAGGGGGCTTCGCCGCGTGGGGGGGCGGCGGGCCTGCCGGGGATGCCGCACAGACCTCTGCTCGCTTCATGGTGCTGCGTGAGACCACGCGCACGTTCACGCTGGGCGCGATGGACGCCCGCGCGCAGGGCCTCGGCGGCTTCACGCTCGACGCGGTGCACCTGCTCGCGTGGGCAAGCGGCACCCTGCACCGGGGCGACGGCACGCGAGAGCGAGGGTCGCCGCTCGTTCCTGCGGTCAGGCGGCTCTCGAATGCCGCGCGGACCAACCAGATCCGTACGGCGATCACGCTCGCGGATGGTGGCGTGGCGTGGGCCGAGTTCAACGCCATCTTCAAGCGCGATCGCGACGGTAACGTCACGCTGCTCGCGGGTCCGGCCACCTCAGGCGGGGCATGCGTCAACTCCGTCAACCGTCCCGCGGTCGGTGCGTGCCTGTTCTGTACCGACCTGGCCGAAGCAGCGGACGGCAGCTTGCTCTGCACGCACGGCGATGTTGCGCGGATAAGCCGCCTGCGGACGGACGGGTTCCTCGAACGCTTTGCGGGCAACGACTTTCTGGGAGACGGCGGAGACGGCGGCCCCGCAACCAGCGCGCAAGTGTACGCGCAAGCGGTCGCCGTCGCGCCGGACGGTTCCGTCTATCTGGCCAGCGGTAGCGGCGCGTTCAGCCCCCGCATTCGACGTGTCAACCTCGATGGCGTGATCCAGACCGTGCTGGGAACCAGCACGAGCGGCTCGTTTGGCGACAACGGCCCCGCCAGCTCGGCGGGTGCAGGCGACGTCAAAGACCTCGCCTTCGGCCCCGATGGCTCGCTCTACTTCATCGACACCATCGGCTTCGACGACGCTGTCCGGCGGGTCGATCCGAGCGGCCTCGTCACGCGCGTCGCCGGCGGCGGCACCAACCTCAACACCCACGGCATCCCGCCGCTCACCGCGCGTTTTCGCTACCTTCGACAGATCGCGGTCAAGCCTGACGGCACCCTCGGCGTGCTCTCCCACGACGGCGCCACTTCTTACGCCAACCGCATCTACGAGATCACCCCAGGTCAGGTCGTGCGCGCGACCGTGGGCGTCGCCCTGGGCAGCTCCACCTTCATACCGGCACCGTTCGGTGAAGATGGCCCCGCGCTGCGGGCGTGGCTCGGGCCCATGACGGCGCTCGACTACTTCAGCGACGGCACCACCCTCACCGGCGGCACCTATGCGCTCTTCACCGTGCGACCCGCGGCGCCCTCGATCGGCAGCGCCGTCGCCATCGGAAGCCAAGACGGGCGCGAGGTCTACCTCTTCGACGACAGCGGTCGCCACCTCGAGACGCGCGACGCGCTCCGCGGCACCACCACGCTCGTCATCGGTCACGACGCCGACGGCTACCCCGTCACGCTCACCGACGAGCACGGCCTCGTCACCCAGATCGAGCGCAACGCCGGCGGAGCGCCCACCGCCATCGTCGGCCCGTACGGTCATCGCACCGACCTGACCCTCGACCCCAACGGCTGGCTCGAGAGCGTCCAAGACCCGCTCGGCTTCAGCACCGACCTCGCGTGGCAGGGCGTCGACGGCCTGCTCGCCGGCTTCTCCACCAGGAACGGCAACACCTCCACCTTCGCTTGGGACGCCGACGGCTACCTCACCAACCACCAGAACGCGCTCGGCGGCGGCATGACCCTCACCCGCACCCCCTACGAGCGGGGCTTCACTGTCGCCCTCACCACCCCGCTCGGCCGCACCACGCAGTATGACCTCAGCATCAACAGCGCCGACACCGAGGTCCGCAGCGACGTCCTCCCCAACGGCCTCACCCAGCTCCGCACCCGCACCTCCGCCGACCGCTACGTCACCACCGCTCCCGACGGCACCATCACCACCGTCCAGATGGCAGCCGATCCCCGCTTCGGCATGCGATCCAGCTACCCCGAGCTCGTCACCGTCAAGCTCCCCAGCGGCCTCACCCGCACAGAGACCGCCACCCGCAGCGCCGTGATCCCCCTGGCCGGCGACCCGTTCTCGGCCACCTCGTGGACCGCGACGCACACGCTCAATGGACGCACCAGCACCACCAGCTACAACTTCAGCACGCGCCAGCAGGTCTCCACCTCCCCCGAGGGCCGCACCATCGCCGCCACCTTCGACGCCAAGGGCCAGGTCATCGAGCTCACCCCGCCTGAGGACCTACCCGTCACGTTCACGTACGACCCCGACGGCAGGTTGCTCAGCGCCGCGCAAGGCACACGAGTCGTCAGCGCCGCGTACGGCGCCGACGGCCTGCTCGCGAGCGTCACCGACCCCATCGAGCAGACCTCCAGTGTCACCCGCAACGCCCGCGGCGACGTGCTCACCGCCACGCGACCCGATCTCGAGGTCACCAGC
>CAZXMG010000021.1:0-118849 GCA_964641275.1 uncultured Polyangiaceae bacterium | reverse complement strand
GTCGTCGGCCTTGGCCTCGGCGTGGTCGATGCGCGCGAGCCCCTCCTCGACCACCTTGCGCGACTCTTCTTCCTGCTTCTTTCCCAGACCCTCATCGCGGAACAAGCCCAGGTGCGCGATGAACGTGTTGAAGCCCACGGCGGCCAAGAGCCGCGAGGTGAGGTTGCCCGCCACGCGCGCCAAGAGCACGCCCAAGCCGACCACCAGCGATCCCACGAACATCTTGGGCAGGTAGCCGTACACGCGCTCGAGCATCTGGCTCAAAGGCACGCTGATCTCCGACAGCTCCAGACGTCCGACCGCGGCGATGGCGAACTGCAGGAACACGAACACCATCACCACCGTGCCGGCGGCGCCCGACAGCGGGTGGTCCTTCACCACCGCGCCGAAGCCGAGGCGTGACACCACTCGGTCCACGCCGATGCGCGACAGCACGCCCGCCACCAGGGCGCGCGCGCCGCGTGCGACCAGCCAGCCGATCGCCAAGAGCACGGCGGCGCCGCCCACCCTCGGGAGGTAGGCGGTGATGGTCGCGAGCGCGGTCGAGAGCGGCCCCGCCAACGCCGAGATCTGCAGCGCCTCGAGCACCGGGATGGCGATCACCGCGAGGATGAACCAATAGGCGACGTCGGCCAGCGTGCTCGAGAACGGCGCCTTTTCGACGACCTTCTTGCCCTTCTTTTTGGCAAGCTCCGCCTCTTGTTCGTCGAGGTCGCTCGAGATCTTGCGGATGCGGTCGTCGAAGCGCGCGGCGGAAAGCACCGCCAGCACGAAGCGCCGCACCCCCTTGGCGAGCAGGTAGCCGCCCACGCCGAACACCACGGCCTTGAGCACGTTGGGGACCGCGCCCGCCACCTCGTTGAGCAGCGTGACGAGCGGCAGGGTGACCGCGTCGATGCGCAGGTAGCCGAAGAAGGCCACGAGCACGAACGCCATGGCCACGTAGTAGACGGTCTTGGCCACGACGCGCTCGATGCGATCGCCGTGGTCGCCGCCGGTCTCCACGCCCAAGAGCTTCGCCACCTTGTCGTCGAGCGTCGTCTTCTTGAGCGCCGCAAAGACTGCGCGGTGCAGGATGAAGGCGGCCAGCCAGCCGCCGAGCAAGATCGCCAGCGCGATGCCCAGGGTGGGCAGACGCAGGATCAGCGTGTTCTTGGTGTCTTGCACCCACGGTTGCTGAAGAAACCCATTCATGTCGACGTCCTCGCGTGTCGGGACCGCCAGGCCGCACGGGCGGCATGATCACCCCGATGCGCGATCGTAGGAGCACGAGGTTCCGGCCGGCCAAGTTCGCTGCGCGAGAAAAAGGCGACCGCGCCTGAATCCTTTGTCTCACCGCCGGCTAGAGCTCAGGGAAGAGAGGAAGGAAGCCATGCTTTCGAAGCTGTTGCCTGCGAATGAGCACGTGATCGAGCGAGTCGTCCGGGTCGCCCTCGGGCTCGGCGTATTGTCGCTGATGTTCGTCGGGCCGAAGTCGATGTGGGGGTTGCTCGGGCTCGTCCCGCTCGCGACGGGGCTTTTGGGCAGCTGTCCGCTGTACACCCTGCTAGGCATCTCGACGTGCTCGGCTCGTCCCAAAGCGATGACCAGCTGATCGCGCAGGTTGCCACTGGCGATCGCGCAGCGCTCGCGGTGCTCTTCGATCGCCATGGGCCCGCGGTGCTGCGCCTCGCGCGCGCGTCGCTCCACGAGCCCAGCGACGCCGAGGACGTCCTGCAAGAGACCTTCGTCGCGGCGCTGCGCGGGGCCGCCACCTATCGACCGGAGCTGGCGAGCGTGCGGACCTGGCTGTTCGCGATCGCGCGCAACGCCGCTCGCCGTCACAAGAGGCAAACACGCGAGCTGCCCAGCGCGGACGTCGACGACGGGCCCTTGCTCGCGCTCGGCATCGCGGCAGGGTGGGGCGCGGCGACTGACGTGGCGCAGGATCAGCCGGCCGAGATCGCCCAGCTCGCCCGCGCCGTCGCGTCGCTGGCCCCGGACGATCGCCAGGTCGTGCTGCTGCGCGACGTCGAGGGCTTGAGCGGAGAAGAGGCGGCGGCGCTGCTCGAGCTGTCGTTGGCGGCGCTCAAGAGTCGGCTGCACCGCGCGCGCCTGCGCTTGCTCGCAGCACTGCGCGCCGACGAAGGAGGGGTGGTGTCGAACGAGCGCACGGTTGGTGGGTTGTCGTGTCGGGCGGTGCTCTCGCTGCTCGGCGACTATGTGGACGGCGATCTCGGTGCGGCAGAGCGGGCACGCGTCGATCTCCATCTCCGCGGTTGCACCGTGTGCGAGCGCTTCGGGGGGCGTTATGCGGGCGTGGTCCACGCGGCGCGGGATCGGCTCGGTGCGGTGCACGCCGTCGACGTCGAGACCTTCGAGCGGGTGAAGGCCAAGCTCTCGCCGGCCAGCTGAAGCCTTCGTGTGGGCGGGTCAGAGCATGCCGTCGCAACCGCCGATGGTGCCGGGGTCGAAGGGGCATGCGATGCCGCACTCGGCTTCGGCCGCACAGATGCAGTGCGCATCCCACGCCTGGCAGCCGCACTCGGGGTAGACCGCCAGGATGGCCTGGAGGCAGGCGACCTCTTGGTTGTCGTAGTTGCAGCCTGCGTTGGCTGGGTCGAGCGGCGCGCCGAACTGACAGACCCCGTGGCACTCGTGCGGAAGGCACAGGTCCTGGACGCGGCATTTGCCGCCCGTGCACAGGAGCGAGCAACATTCTTCGTTCTGGGTGCAAGCCTCGGCCGTGCCCAAGCAGTTCGCGATGGGCTGGCAGGAACCTTCCGGGGTGCAAACCAGGTTGCCACAACAAATGTTGCCGGTCAGGCACGGCTCGCCTTGCAAGGGGCAGAAGTCGTCGCTGCAAACTCCCGTCATGGTCAGCGTGTCGAACCGACAGCTGAGCCCCTGATCGGCGCAGCACTCTTCGTCCCCCAAGCAGGGCTCTTGGAAGCTCGAGCAGGTCGGGCCGTCCTCGAGCCGGCAGAAGCCTTCGCTGCACACCAGCGGCGCTCCCGTTTCGTCCGTTGCGCAGCAGGGCACCCCCTCCGCGCACGGGGAACCGAAGCCCGAACAATCAGGCTCGACACACGTGCCCGCCACGCAGGTCTTGGTGCAGCACTGCGAGAGGTCCGTGCACGCGCCGCCGTTCTCGACGCACAGGTAGCCGCCGCAGGCTCCCTCCACGCAGTTTTCGTTGCAGCAATCGCTCGCGCCTTCGCACGCTACGCCATCCGGGCGGCAACACTCGCCCTCGCCGCACAGGCTCTGGCCGTCCTTCCAGCCGCAGCACTCGAAGTGGAAGCTGCAGGCGGCGCCCGCGGCGGGCTCGCATAGCGGCGATTCGTTCACGCACACCGAGAGCTGCGAGCACGACCCAAAACACTCCTCCACGGCGAACCCGCTCATGAAGTTTGCAGAGGAGCTCTCGGCGCCGCTGGGCTCGAGCTTGGGGCCCAAGTCACAGTCAGACCAGTCGTAGCAGGCGTCGAGCTGCGCGCAGATCTCCGCGCCGAGATCGATCTCGTCCCCAGCGACGACGCCGCGGCAGGAGCTGCTCACCACCCAGGCGCCCAGCGCGAGAAACGCGGTGGCTCCCACCCTCGCCGTGGCTCGCCTCCGGACCGCGTCGCTCATGCAGGATCATCATAGCGTCCGGCGGGCCGCGCTGCCTGTCGCCCTTTGGTTCGGATGGGGGTAGATTCCCGACCCATGGCACCCGCACTCCCGAAAGAAGCGTTCCTCGCGTTGGCCGCGCTCGGCTGGGCCGACGGTCGCATGACCCCCATCGAGAAGGCTGGGCTGATGAGGGCCGCAGGAGCTTGTGGCGTCGCGGGCGCTGACTTGGCCACCGTCGAGGCCGCGCTCAGCCAGGAGACTTCGCTCGACTCGTTCGTGCCAGGCGACATGAGCGAGTGGGAGCGGATCTTCACCTACGCCTTGGGCAGCTGGTTCTCTCGGCTCGACGGCGTGATGAGCACCGAGGAGCACGAGTCGCTGCGCGCGCTCGCCAAGCGACTGGACCTCGACAAGCCGGTGTGTGAGCGGGCCTCCGCGGCCGCGTTCGACGTCTCGGTGCTGCCTGACGGGGGCAAGCCAGACAAGTTCGACTTCTCCCGACTCGAGACCCGGTTGCGCGAGAAGTTGCCGCAACACGCCGCCAAGTAGCTGGCTGGCCCGCGCGGAGCGCGCGAGGTGGGACAGCGTGCGCGATCCCCCCGGGGCGCGCAGGGCTCTGGGCGCGCGACCGCTCAGCGCGCGCCGGTCGTGCTCCCAGGAGCCTCCACATTCGCGGGAATTTTCGACACCTTCGTGGTCCCGCGCGTTGGGCCCGGACCTTGCTGTGGAGCGCGCATGCTGCTCCAGCGCTTGTCGTGGTGTTTGCTCCTCGCGGCCCCGTTGTCTTGTGCGCTCGGCGGAGAGCTGGGCCAGAGCAGCGGCGCACAGGGCCAAGACGACGACGACGGCAACATCGACGACTCCGATTGGAACGACAACGTCGGCGCTGGCTCTGGCCCGCCCGCGGGCTTGGGCGGCAGCCCGGGCGCTGGGGGGCAGACCGGGGTAGGCGCAGGCGCCCCTGTCGGACAAGGAGGCGCGGCCACTGGCAGCGACGCCTGTTGCGCGCCGACCACCACACCCGGCTGCGCGGCGGACGCCACGATCGAGGCGTGCGTGTGCGGCACCGACAGCTACTGCTGTGACACCGCCTGGGATGAGCAGTGCGTGGCGCAGATCTCGGAGTTTGGCTGCGGCTCGAGCTGCGACCCTGGTGGCACCGGGGGCGGCACGGGCGTGGGCGGCGGCACCGGCGTGGGCGGGGGTACCGGCGTCGGTGGCGGTGGCCCGATAGGCGACGCTTGCTGCGTGGAGGACGTGCTCCCCGGCTGTGTCGACCCGGCCATCGAGACCTGTGTTTGCGCTGTGGATCCGTACTGTTGCGTGGTCGAATGGGACGCGACGTGTGTGGCCGAGGTCACGTCGGAGGGCTGCGGCAGCTGCTGAGGCTTCTCTTTCATTCCCGAGCACGATGTGGGAAAGCCCCCCTTGGATCTTTTTTGATTAGAGGGAGCTGGGCATGATTCGACGTTCCTTGGTGGTGCTTTCTATCCTGTCGGCGGGCGCCGTGATCGCCTGCGGCGACAGCGGGACCGGCGGCTCGGGCGGCTCGGGCGGTGACAACCCCGGCGGCAACGACCCGCAAGGCGGCGGCGGCAACGAGCCGCAAGGCGGCGGCGGCAACGACCCGCAAGGCGGCGGCGGTGGCGGCCCCGACCTGTGCGGCAACGGCTCGGTCGACACGGGCGAGGAGTGCGACGGCAACGACCTCGACGGCAACGCCTGCACCGACGTCGGCTTCGATGGCGGCGTGCTCGACTGCGCCGCCGACTGCACCTACGACACCAGCGGCTGCACCACCGCCGAGTGCGGCGACGGCATGATCAACGGCACCGAGGACTGCGACGGCAGCATGCTCGGCGGCGCGACCTGCGTCAGCGAGGGCTTCGACTCAGGCGACCTCGCCTGTGCCAACAACTGCGCGTTCGACACCTCGGACTGCGTGAACATCAGCTGCGGCGACAGCATCATCAACGGCACCGAGGACTGCGACGGCAGCATGCTCGGCGCCGGCACCTGCCAGACCGAAGGTTTCGACGGCGGCACGCTCGCCTGCGCCGCCAACTGTGCTTACAACACCGCCGGTTGCGCCAACGAGCAGTGCACCGACGGCGTCAGCAACGACGGCGACGCCGACATCGACTGCGCGGACATGAACTGCCAGGCCGAGTGCGCGGACGCCTGCAACACGGTGCCCACCATCCTCGACCCGTCGGTCACCACCGGCACCACGGTGGGCCACGCCGACGTGTTCGACTCCGCCTGCCCCATCGCGGAGCTCGGCGCCGGCGCGGGTGAGGTCGTCTATCAGGTGATGCCGGCCATGACCGGCGTGATGGACATCACGCTCAGCTCTGCCACGGACCAAGGCGTCTCGGCCTGGTCTGGTTGCAACACCGGCGAGATCGCCTGCGACGATAGCAACATCGGCGGCACCGACGAGAGCATCACCATCGCCGTGACCATGGGCACCCCAGTGTTCATCATGGTCGAGGGGTACAATGCTGTGGCCGATCTCGGGCCGTTCACCCTCGACATCGCGTCGCGCCCCATCGTCTGTGGTGACAACATCCTGGATCCGGGCGAGGCCTGCGACGACGGCAATCTCGTGAACGACGACGGCTGCAGCTCCATGTGCGTGGTCGAGTGCGGCGACGGCACCTGCGGCATCAACGAGACCAGCTGCGGCTGTCCGGCGGATTGCGTGAACGTGGCGAACGCCTGCGAAGCGTGCGAGTGCGGCCAGGCCTTCCCGGTTGGCAACACCTGCGCTTGTGACGACTCCTGCATCGATTTCCAAGACTGCTGCGGCAACGAGGCTCCGACCTGCGGCTCGCAGCCCTACACCTTCACGTTGACCAACAACACGTCGACCGTGGTCCCGGATGGCACTTACAGCGGCGCGCTCGCCAGCATGGCCTGCGTCTCGCTGCCCGCCACGTTCTTGCCCACCGCCACCGTGACCTCGGTCAACTCCGTGACGGTCGGCATGACACACACCTGGATGGGCGACATGACCTTGAAGCTCGTCAGCCCCGCGGGCACGGTCATCACCTTGCTGAGCCGGCCGGGCTTCGTGGAGCCTCTGGACGACGGCAACGGCTGCTGCGGCACCTCCGCCGACGCGGTCGCCACCGGGCTGATTCGCTTCGTGACGGGCGCCGCGACCTCCGCCGAGGCCATGGGCGGCACCGTGGTCTGCGCCGCGGGCACGACCTGTGACTTCGCTCCCGCGGCAGGCGCGGCTACTCCGGGGACTCTCACGACGCTCGCGGGGCAAGCCGTCAACGGCACCTGGCAGCTGTGTGGCGGGGACAGCTTCACCGGCGATCCGGGCACCATCCTCTCCGTGGCGATCGACATCACCGCGGACTGATCACCCCACCTCAGGCAGGCGGCCCCGCAGCTCTTCGAGAGCCGCGGGGCCGTTCTCTTTTTGTTCTGGGCCGCGCTGCGCGCTTCGCGCTTACGCGCGGCTGCCTGCGTCAGCTTGGCTCGCCCACTCGCAGCCGATCGAGCGCCACCGCCGTGACGATGATCACGCCGGTCAGGATCTCCTGGATCCAGTTGGCGATGCCCAGGTAGGTCGCGCCAGTCTTGATCACGGTCATCAGCAGCGCGCCGATCATGCTGCCTGCCACCGAGCCGCGGCCACCGGACAGGGAGCCCCCGCCGATCACCACGGCCGCGATCACCGACAGCTCGAGCCCGATCGAGTCGGTGGGGTCGCCGACGGTGAGCGTGGCGAACTCGAGCACGCCCGCCACGCCTGCCACCAGCCCGAGCAAGCCGTACGTCGCGATCGTGACTCTCGGCAGCGAGATCCCCGCGAGCCTGGCGGCGGCCGCGCTCGAGCCCGCGGCGATCACGTGCCGGCCAAAACGCGCGTAGCCGAGCAGGAGCGCGCCCAGCGCCGCGAACAGCGCCGCGGTCCACACGCCCAGCGGCAGCGGGTTGGGGCCTTCGCTCACCATCGTCATGGCGCTGTCGAGGCCGCGCGGGTCGGCGTCGATCTTTTGCTCGTTGGCCAGGCCCTTGGCCAGGCCCCGAATCGCGCCCATCGTGCCCAACGTGACGATGAACGGCGTGATGCGCAGCGCGCTGATCAGCGCGCCGTTGAACAGACCGCAGCCCAGCCCCACCAGCACGGCGAAGGCCACGGCAGCGCCCGGGCTCGCGCCGCTCTTGAGCTCGCGCGCCAACACCACCGTCACGATCGCCACCACCGAGCCCACCGAGAGATCGATGCCGCCGAGCGCGATCACCAGCGTCATGCCGACCGCGCACAGCGCGACGACGGCCGTCTGGCGCAACATCAGCTTGACCGCCAGCGTGCTCAGGAAGGTGTCCGGCAAGGCTACGGCGAACGCGACGTAGACGAGCACCAGCGCGAGCAGCGGCCCGACCCAGGGTCGTCGCACCAGGTCGAGCAGCAACGCTCTCGGGGAGGCCACCTCAGCCGCCTCCCGCGCGCGCCAGCAGGCTGGCCTCGTCGTGCTGCTGCATCGGCTCGCTCGCTCCGAGCTCCCCACGCGACATGAACGCCACACGGTCGCACACCCGCATCAGCTCCTCCAGCTGGCTCGAGATCCAGAGCACCGCCTTGCCCGCGGCGGCGAGCTCGTCGAACAGCTGGTAGATCGCCTCGCGGCTTTGCGGATCGATGCCGCGGGTGGGCTCGTCGAGCAGGAACACGTCCACGTCGGCGAACAACAGCCGCGCGATCGCCACCTTCTGCTGGTTGCCTCCGCTGAGCGAGCTGGCGACGCTGGCCGGACCTCGAGCACGAATGCCGAGGCGCTCGATCAACTTCTGGGTGAGCTCGCCTTGGCGCTTGCGCGAGACCAGCGCGCCGCCGAGCCAACCAGGCAAGTGCGTGATGGTCACATTGTCCGACACGCTCATCGGCAACATCAGCCCTTCGCCTTTGCGGTCCTCGCTGATCAAGCCCAACCCTGCCGCGAGCCGCCCACGCGGAGATTGCTGCGCGTCGAGCCCCGCAAGTCGCACCCGGCCGCTCTTCACCGCGTCGAGCCCGAAGAGCGCGCGCACGAGCTCGGTACGGCCGGAGCCCACCAGCCCCGCGATGCCGAGGATCTCGCCGCGCCGCAGCTGAAACGACGCTCGCTTGGGGAGGCGCACCCCCACGAGCGACTCGACCTCGAGCAGCACCTCGCCTGGCTCGCGCGCGTTGCGCTGCGAGCGCGCCAGGGACCGCCCCACGATCAAGTCCGCCAGCTCGTGCACGCTGAGCTCACCCAGCTCCGAGTCGTGCACGACGCGGCCGGCGCGCAGCACCGTCACCCTGTCTGCCACTTGCCGAACCTCCGGCAGGTGGTGAGACACGTACAGCACCGCAGCGCCCCCCTTCCGGAGCTCACCCACGGCGGCCAGCACCAGCTCTGCCTCCTTGGCCGCCAAGCTGCTGGTGGGCTCATCCAGGATCACGACGCGCGGCTCGGCTTGGGCCAGCGCGCGGGCGATCGCGACGAGCTGGCGATCTGCGGGCCGCAGATCGGCGAGCTCTGCCTCGGGATCGATGTCTGCGCCCAAGCGCGCGAGCGCGCGCCGGCACAGCAGCCCGCCCGCCTTGCGATCCACCAGCCCGAGACGGGTAGGCTCTCGGCCCAGCGTGACGTTCTCACGCACCGTCATGCTCAGTGCGAGCGTCGGCTCCTGCGGCACGATGGCCACGCCCCCGCGCCGCGCGTCGTCGGGAGAGCTGGGAGAGAACGGCCGCCCAGAGAGGGCCATGGTCCCGCGGTCGGGCGCGTACAGTCCCGCGACGATCGAGAGCAGCGTGCTCTTGCCGGCCCCGTTCTCGCCGAGCAGCGCGTGCACCGACCCTCGCTCGATCGTGAGCGACACGTCGTCGAGCGCGACGGTCTGCCCGAACGACTTTCCGAGGCCGCTCAGCGAGAGCGCGCTCATTCCTTCAGGGCAGACAGGTCGGGAGACAGCAGCGCCTTCATCTCCGGCGTGTCCATGTTGGCCGCGTCGACCACGCGCGCCCCGGTGTCGATCACCTTCTCGATCGACTCCTTGGCGAGGTGCGCGAGCGCGGTCTTCACCGCCAAGAAGCCCATGTTCATCGGATCTTGCAGGATCAGCGCGTGGATGCTCTGCGACTTGAGCCCGGCGATCAGCTTCTCGGACGCGTCGAAGCCCACGAGCTTGACCTTGCTTTGCAGCTTGAGGCGCTCGAGCGCGAGCAGCATGCCGAAGGTGGTGGACTCGTTGGGGCAGAACACGCCGGCGACCTGGTCCTTGTCGGCGCCTTGCGCGACCAGCACGCTCTCGCTCGCGCTCGAGGCCGACTCGGTGGTGGCGCCGCCGTATTGGTTGTCACTCACCACCTTGATCTCGGCCTTGCCCTTGATCGCCTCGAGGAAGCCTTGCTCGCGCTGACTGGTGCTGGCAGAGCCCTCCAGGTAGCGCAGCAAGATCACGTTGCCCTTGTCTCCCACCAGCTTGGCCAAGCGCTCGCCCGCCAGTCTCCCTGCGGCGACGTTGTCGGTGGCCACGTAGCTGATGTGCTCCTCGCCCTGGAGGGCGGAGTCGAAGATCACCACCGGGATGCCCGCCGCCTTGGCTGCCTTGACCGGCGCGAGCAGGCCCTTGTCGTTCAGCGGCGCGAGCACGATCGCGCTCACCTTCTGCGCGACGAAGCTGTCGACGATGTCGACCTGGTCCTTGAGGTTGTCCTCCTTGAGTGGACCCTTCCACAAGATCTCGGCGCCCTTCTCTTGCCCAGCCTTGAGCGCGCCGGCGTGCACCGTCTTCCAGAACTCGTGCGTGGTGCCCTTGGGGATGACGGCGATCTTCGGCTTGCCGCTGCCCTTGTTGCCGCACGCGGCCAGCGCCATCAGAGCGAGCATCTCTCGTCGCTGCATGGCCGGCAGTCTCGGTCTTCCGTCCGACGCGGTCAATCCACGCCACGGGAAGCCAGTTGCGGTAACCTCCGGCCTCCCCGATGCGTTGGCTCACCTCCTGCCTGCTCTTTGCGGCGCTCGCGTTCGCGCCCGCCACGGCCACCGCCGACGACGCCGCCGTGACGTTCGAGGCGGGCAAGAAGCTGTACGAGGCGAAGAGTTACGCGAAGGCGCTGCCGCTGTTCCAAGACGCGTACGCGACCAGCAAGAGCCCGAACGCACACTTCTTCGTCGCTCGTTCGCTGCGTGAGCTCGGGCGCACGCCAGAGGCCTACGACGAGATGGCCGCGACCGTACGCGAGGCGACCGCGCTCGCGAACAGCGATCCGAAGTACGTCCCGACCCGGGACTCGGCGGCGGCAGAGCTCGCGCTGCTCGAGGCGAAGGTGGGGCGCGTGGTGGTCGCGGTGCCTGAGGAGCCTGGGCTCGAGGTGTTGGTGAACGGCAAGCCGGTCGATCCCAAGAAGCTCAGCGGCGTCGTGGCGGTGACTCCAGGCAAGGTCAGCGTCGAGGCGCGCGCGACGGGCAAGGCGACGGTGCAGCGCGAAGACACGGTGGGGGCAGGGCAGCTCAAGACGATCTCGATCGCCTTCTCCGCCGAGGTGCCCAAGGGCGACGACCCGCCGAAGGACGACAAGCCGCCGCCGAAGGGTGGCGACGAGGCCAGCGACACCAACCTGGTCCGCGGCTTCAAGGGACTCGATGGCCTGCGTGTTCATGTCGGCATGACCGTCCTCGGCGGACCGGACGTGTTCGTGCCGTCGTCGTTCTTCGGTGGCACGACCCCGGTCGTGGGCGGGTTCTTGTGGGGGATTCAGGGCGGTCTGCTCTACGACCGCTTCGATCTCCGCCTCGAAATCTCACCAGCGACGTGGATGCCGGACACGCGCGTCCTGGACGCGCCCGTCTTCCAGACCAACCTCGCGGCGGGCGCCCACGTGGCGCTGGCCGGTCCGGTGAACTGGGTGCTGCGCGGTGGCGTCGGGCTGGCGGTACCGGTGCAGACGGGGACCACGCTGTTCGTGGGGCGGGCCGACCTGATCGGCTTCTCGGCGCTGGTCGGACCGGTGCTGGTCGAGCTCAACCTGCCGAGCTTCCGGGTGATGTCGGACTTCCGGTACGCGATGTTGGCCCCCTTCTTCGGCACCCAGGTCAGCCTGATGCTCGACGATCTGTGACGAGCGAGGACCCGCTTCAGCGCGTCTCGTCTGGCCTTGCCCCTCCGCCACACCAGACTGGCTGGTGACGACTCGTGTGGATCCGAGAGGTAGCGCCGCCACCGTAGGCGGGTCAGCTGCGTCCCCGCGCGAGCACGGCGCGGACGGCGTCCAGCGTGTCGGCCTCGGCGGCGGTTTTGTCGCTGCGATAGCGCACGACCCTGGCGAAGCGTAGCGCCACCTTGCCCGGGTAACGCGACGAGACCTGGACGCCGTCGAACGCGACCTCGACCACTTGCTCCGGCCGGAGCTTGACCACGTAGCCGTCGAGCGGCCCGTCGGCGAGCTCGCGGAAGCGCTCCGTCTGCCACGCGAGCATCGCGTCGGTCATGCCCTTGAACGTCTTGCCCAGCATGACGAAGCCGCCGTCGGGGTCGCGCGCGCCGAGGTGGATGTTGGAGAGCTTGCCGCGCCTGCGCCCCGAGCCTTGCTCGACTGCGAGCACCACCAGGTCCAGCGTGAAGACCGGCTTCACCTTGAGCCAGCTCGCGCCTCGACGCCCGGCCTCGTAAGGCGCGTCCAAGGCCTTGGCCACCACGCCTTCATAACCCTGCTGCAACATCCGCTCGAAGAAGTCCCGCGCCTCGGTCGCGTCCCGGCTGACCAAGCGCTCGACCAACTTGGTCCTGCCGAGGGCGATCGCCTCGAGCGCTGCCCGTCGCTCGCGCGCCGGACGGTCGAGCAAGTCTTCACCGTCTCGATGCAGGAGATCGAACAGGAACACGCGCAGCGACTCGGGCGGCCAGCGCAACGTGTCCTGCTCGGCGGCGCCGACGTCGCCCTCGGTCGTACCGCGAGCCACGCGTGAGGCCGTTTCCTGGAAGGCCATCGGCCGCGCGCCGACCATCGCCAGGATCTCGCCGTCCGCGACCAGGCTCCTGGCCGACCACGAGCGCACCTCGGCGACGACGCTCGGCAGACGCGCCGTGAGATCGTCGAGCGAGCGCGTGAACAACCGCACCTGGTCGCCATCCTTGTGCACCTGGATGCGTGCGCCATCGAGCTTGGCCTCGAAGGCCACGGCTCCAGGTAGGGTTTGCAGGACCTCTTCGACCGAGCGTGCAGACTGCGCCAGCATCGGCGCGAGCGCGCGCCCCACCTGCAGGCGAAGCGCCTCGAGCGCGGCAGCCCCGCCACGAAACGCGGCATCGGCCACCGTGGGGAGATCCCCCACGAGCATCAGCGCGCGCCGGACCAGGGCCGAAGGGACGCGCGCGGCTCGCGCGACCGCCTCGATCATCACGCCGCCCAGCGCGCCTTGCCGCAGCGCCCCCGAGATGACCGCCCGCAGGAACGCCTGCTCCTCGCTGGTCGCCGCCGACATCAGCGTGTGGAGCAGCGCGGCGCGCTTGCCGTGAGATCCTTCGCCCTCGACCGTCGCCAGGTCCGCGAACGTTTGATCCACGAAGGAAACGTCGAGCGTCGGCTCTGCGGCCGGCGCGGGCAGGGACGAGAGCGAGGCCCAGCCGACGCCGATGCGCCGTTGCAAGAGCTCGCCCGACAGCCACGCGACCAGCGCGGGAACGTCGTCGATCTCGCTCTCGGCGAGCAACCGCGCGAGCCGCGTGGTCTTGGCGGAGCGCGAGCCGGTCGAGGCGAGATCGGTCGAGGCGCGCGCGGCGGTCCAGAGCTTGGTCAACGGGCGGACTCCGGCACGTGCCCGAGCTTACGCGCCGCGGGCAGATCATGGCCATCGGCTGTCGCAGGCGCTACGGTACCGGCATGAGTCGGCTGTGCCCCTGTGAGCGCTGTGACCGTCACGTGAAGCGAAGCGAAGTTGCCTGCCCGTTCTGCGGGGCGCCACGCTCAGCTCAGCTCGGCGCGGCCGGCGCGCTCGCGGTGCTCGCGCTCGGCGCGGTCGCGTGTGGCGGAGAGGCGACCACGGCGGCCAGCGCCGACAAGGCTGCCACTGCCTCGGCCAAGCCCAGCGCTGCGGCTTCCGCCAGCGCGACCGCCTCGAGCGCGCCCACGGCGACCGCCACCTCCACCGCCGCCGCCGACCCCACCACGACGGCCTCTGCCAGCGCTGCCGCTTCGGGCAGCGCGACCGCGACCAGCTCCGAAAAGCCCATCCCCACGACGACGCCGCCGGACCGCGTGATGAAGCCCATGTACGGCATGCCGCCGCCCGACCGTCCGGCGATGAAGTACGGCATGCCCCCGATGAAGCAGTGAGCCCCGAGCCGATCGGTCCCGAGCGCACGCCGTTCGAGCTGCTTGGCCTCGACGCGACGCTGGCGTTGGCCAAGCGCTTCTACGACCACATGGACGCTCACGAGCCCGCGCTGGTGGCGGTGCACCGCACCGACGCGAGCGGCACGCGCGTGGCTGCCGACGTGCGCGAGCGGTTTGGCTCGTTCTTGGTGCAATGGTTGGGCGGACCGAGCGACTACTCCCGAGCGCACGGTCACCCGCGGCTGCGCATGCGCCACGCGCACGTACCTGTCGACCTGGCCATGCGAGACGCGTGGTTGCGCTGCATGAACGCCGCGCTCGAGGACCCCAGCGTCACGGAGGAGGTCCGTGGCTACCTGCGCGCGCGCTTCGCCGAGGTGGCGGACTTCCTGCGCAATCGCCCCGAGACGTAGAGCCGGCAGGGGGCTCAAGAGGTGGCAGGTTGCCACGGCCGATCCAGGTCGACGTCGTCGCCGGGGGTGTCGATCGAGCCCATCGGCAGCACCAGCTCGAGCGCGTCGAGAGCGCCCTCGAGCTGGCGGTCGTCGCTGCTGGAAACGCGCCACACTGCCTCGAGCACCGGCAACGACAGCTGGCAGGCTCGCTCCAGCACCTGATCGAACCGGCCCCACGCGCCCACCAGGAACTTGGGCCGCGCCATGGCCTTCTCTGCGTCGCTCGCGAGCAGCTTGCCGAGCGGGCTGCCCAGCACGCGCACGTGCCATTCGTACCCGCGACCCAAGGACCAGAGCTGCTGCTCGGTCGGCGGCTTCGGCAGCGCCGACGCGAACGCCGCCACCAGGGCGTGCCGCACTCGTGGCCGCGCGAACAGGTCGCGGAAGGGCACCTGCGTGAGCCGCACGATGCCTTCGGTGCCCATGCGGTCCTGGCCGAAGTAGCGCTCGTGGAAGCAGATCGAATGAAACTTCTCCACCTCGCGGTGGGCCGCGTCGTGGCTCCGCCCGCCTGCGAAGCGGCGAGCGAGCGCGTTCACCAGCGGGTGCAGCAGCCGGTCGAGGGCGGCATGCGAGGCTGCCCCCAGCGCCAGCGCCGCGAGCTCGAGCGACCGAGTGCGCTGAGCCTGCCGCGCGAGCGACACCACGATCGAGATCGCGGCGCCGTCATGGATCTCGCTGCCCCAGCGACTCGGCCGAGGGGTGGCCCGCAGGGCGTAACGCGCCACCTCTTCTGCGTAACGATCGAAGTACGCCAGGTCGGGCAGGATCGCGCCGAGCCTGGCGGCGTCCTCGAAGCGGGTGACTGCGCGCCGCGCGTCGTCGCACAGGCTCGGTGACGCGACGGCCTCGCGCAGCGCGGTGAGGTGCACTCCTTCGGCAGGCATCGAGGCGGTGAGCATGAGCCGGTCGCTGCGCGGCGTCGAGCGCGACGAGGCTGCTCACGGAGGCTGGCACGGGTCGCAGTGCACGCCTGCCTCCCAAGTGCACAGCTCGTCCCAGCTGGACTCGCAGCAGAACGAATCCATCTCGCACACCGCCGCCGCGCACGGATCGCAGCCATGGGCCAGCGCTTCGCCTTCGGCACAGGCCAGGTGAAAGCATGGCGGTGCGGCTCCGGGCGGCGGCTCGACTCCGGTCAGCCTGGTGAGCGAGAGGCCGCCCAGATCGATCGACAATGTCTCCAGCGTCTCCCCGTCCACGCCGGAGAGCACCGCGCCCTCGAGCGTCAGCGCTTGCCAGCCCTGGAGGTGCACCACGGGCGCGGACCACCAGCTGTCGTCCCGGGTGTCGAACACCAGCGTGCCTCGGCTCGCCCTCCACGCCGGTGGCGCCGAGCGGTACAGAAAGAAGATGCGCCCTTCGACCACCAGCGGCGTCTTGTGCGCGAACGCGGTGGTGCCGCCGAGCTCGAATCCGCGCGGCGTGATCAGCTCGCCGTCGCGAAACAGGCGGTGCTCGAACAGCTCGTAGGCGTGGCCGTCTCGCGTGGTGATCAGATCTGCCTGGTCGGGCCGCCACGGCGGCCAGGGATCCAGCGGGGCGGCGAGCGGGTCGACGTCGCTCGGCGCCGGCGGAGCGAGCTGTTGGTAGCTCTCGGCGTAGGTCGTGGCGCCCTGCACGCCCAGGTCGAAACCTTCGACATGTAGGCCGTCGATACGGCCAAACGGCAAGAAGTACTGGTCCCCACCGCGATCCAGCAGCCGCAGCGTGGGCACGTGCCAAGCAGCAGGCTTCTGCTGGCGCGGCGTGAGCAGCTGCTGCAGACGCAGCGGGCACGGCGGGCCGTGCTTGCACGAGACGTCCCCCTCGACGAACACCACCCCCGCGGTGCTCAGGGGCGTCTCCACTTCCCACGCGTGGTAGAGCAGGCTCGGCAGCGACGCCAGGAACGACGCGCGCGTCAGCGTCGCGCGCGTCACGAGCGGCTCGTGCTCGCCGTCGGCGAGGTAGTGCTCCGCGGTGAGGACGCCGTCGAGCTCGAGGCGATCCAGCATGGCCGAAAGGATGCGCAGCCGGTGCCCCAGGCACGATCCGGGGCTTCCGACCTGCGACCACAAGCTCAGCGGCGGCGATGGCACATCGGAGCGCGCGACCACCTGCTCGAAATCGAGCAGCTGCTGCACGCCGGCGAGGTCCGGCAAGTAGCGTCCCAGCTCGGCGGCGGTGACCTCGTCGATCTCGCCGATGTCACCCAGCTCGAACCGCGCTCCGGTGGGCGGCGCCGGCGAGCGATACGCGATGTCGATCTGGTAGAGCACGTTCACCGAGTCGTCCGCCTTCGTCACCGACTTCGGCTTGCCGAACGGATCGAGGAAGGTGGGCGCGAAGCTCATCCCTTTCACCCCGGTGAACACCGTCCCCAGCGGCACGTCGCGCAGCGCCGCGTTGTTCGCGACCGCCACCGCGCGCTGGTGCGCCGCGAAGAGCACCACGTCCGGTCGCAGGGTGGTGAGCCCAGCCTCGTCGAGCACCTCGGCCACCACGCCCAGGCTCATCGCCTCGCCCTCTGGAGGTGCGAGCGCCGGCTGCTCCGCGAATTTGCCGCGCACGCGAGGGTCCGGCTTGCCCGTCAGGCGCACCGCCGCGGGGCTGCCCAGGTTGAACAGGAGGCCCAGGTTCGTGAACGAGAAGTCCTCGAAGTACAAGCGCTGGAACAGCCGCTCCAGGTCCACCACCTCCTCCCGCTCCACCGAAGGCCCCACCGCTCCCAACACCCGCACATGATCGGTCATCGCGAACGTGCGCGCTCGGAGCGGCCGTGGATCGTTGTTCAAAGCGTGAGCGATCTCCGCCCTCAAGAGCCCATTGTGCAGCCCGAGCTCGCGCTCGTGCCCCTCCACCGACGGCTCGGGCGGCGTCCCCGGAGCACACCCCAAGGACCACGACATCGCCATGGACAACAGCCACCCCAGCGCCGAGCACGCACGTGTTCTCATGCCCTTTCCAAATCGACGACCGAGCTTGCCAGTTGCTAACAAATCGTCGCGACCCGAAAAAAAGCGACGCGCCTCGCGCCTGGTCTTCTCTGGGGCCTCGCTGCGCGCCTCCGGCGCTTACGCTCGGCGCCTCGTGGACGGGCGCCGGCTCACAGCAGCGTGCGTTCGACGAACCAGCCGAGCCCGACCAAGACGATCGCGCCGCTGGCGACCCACATGCCTTTGGGTTGGTACCAGCTCTGCTTATGGAGCCAGCGCAACGCGGGGACGATCAAGAGCAACAGCACGAGCTGGCCGATCTCGACCCCGACGTTGAAGGCGGCGAGCGCGTACGGGACGCTCTCTTGCGGCACCTCGAGCTTGCCGAGCGCGCCCGCGAAACCAAAGCCGTGGATGAGCCCGAACGCGCCGGCGACGCGCCAGCGGTTGTGCAGGTCCTTGACGAGGAAGTTCTCGACGCCGACGTAGGCCACGCTGAGCGCGATGATGGGCTCGACGATCTCTGGCTGCGGCGCGATCACCCCGAGCACGGCCAGCGCAATGGTGACGGAGTGCGAGACGGTGAAGGCCGTGATGGTGGTGACCAGGTGCTTGAGCTGGCCCCCGAGCAGCACCAGCCCGAGCAGGAACACCACGTGGTCGACGCCGAACCAGATGTGCTCCACGCCGATCACGAAGTACTCCTTGAGCACGCGCAGGCGGCCGGGCGCCGGCCCCGACACGCTCGGGGCGGACGGATCGAGCGGCACGCGCACGGTCGCTCCGGCTCCGAACACCAGATCGTCGCGCGGCTTGTCGAGACCGGGGCCCTCGACGATGACAGCGTGGCGATGGCCGGAGCCCGCCGCGGACACGAGGCCACCGACGGCGACGACGAGCTCCACCCCCTCGCCCGCACAAGCGGCGTAGCGCAACGAGAGCACCGCGCCGTCGTCGCTGTCCTTGGCGACGTTCTCGAGCACGCCCACACACGCGGCTCCGCCGCGCTCGGCCTTGATCTGCGACACCACCTGCGCGGCGGCGGCGTCGGTGACCACCAGCTCCGCGTCGGTCAGGAGTCGATCGCCGTTGGCGTCGAAGGCCGGCGCGACCCCGAGCAGCTCGGGCCTGCGGATCCCCAGCGTGATCGTGACGTCCGCGCCGTCCGACACGTAGCGACCGCTCGACATGCCGACCTGGTGGGCGAAGGCAGCTCTGGGCCACAGCGCCAGCGCCGCCCAGAGCAACGCGAGGACGAGCGCCAGCCACGGACGTGATCTACGCGCGGCGCTCCTCGGGTCGGGTCCAGTCATGGCGCGTCAGGGTACGCGTGACCGGGCGGGAAGGTTTCCGTTTCTGCGCCTGGGGCCCCACTTGCCAGCTGACAGATCCCCAACCGATCCGCTCTGATGGGCGCCCCCATGTTGCGTGATGCTCGCGTGTTCGCCGAGGCGCTGTTCGCTGGCCCCCAGGGGCCCCCCCCCAGCGAGCGCCTCGACTGGCTGATGGCGGAGCTCGAGGACTTCACGGCGCAAGCAGGCGCCCAGGCAAGGCTGCTGCTGCGCGGCGGCTTGATGGCGGCGAGCTGGCTCGCGCCACCGCTGGTCGGCAAGGTCCCGCCGCTCGCACGTCTGTCGATCAGCGACCGCTGTCACGCGCTGGAGAAGCTGGAACGCACCCCCGCGGGGCTGCCGCTGCTCGCCGTGAAGGCGATGCTCTGCATCCTGTACTACGAGCATCCGGACGTGCTGCGAGAGACCGGCGTCACGCAGGGCGAGCAAGCAAGCCCTGCGTGTCTGCGAGTGGTGAAGTCGTGAGCTTCTTGGTGCACCGGGCTAGCGCCGAGGGCCGCGATCTGGAGCTCGACGCGGACGATGTGGTCGTCGGCTCCGGCGCGGGCGGTGCCGTGGTGGCCGCGCTCTTGGCGGAGAGCGGGCGCCGCGTGATCGTGCTCGAGGAGGGGCCCTACGTGCCGATCGAGGAGATCCAAGGGATGCGGCCGAGCCAACACCTGCGCAAGGTGTGGCGCGACGGTGGCATGAGCGCCGCGATCGGGGTGGGCGACTCACCCACGATCAACGTGACCATGGGTCGCGCGGTGGGGGGCTCGTCGATCGTGACGGGCGCGGTGTGCTTTCGCACGCCGGACGCGGTGCTCGGCGAGTGGAACGAGCGCGGCCTGACGGATCTGACGCCCAAGCTGCTCGAGCCCCACTTCGAGGAGGTGGAGCGCTCGTTCTCGGTCGAGGAGGTGCCCAGCTCGATGCGATCGCTCTCGACCCAGCGCTTCGCCGAGGGGGCCCAGAAGCTCGGCTACGACATGCAGCCCACGCGGCGCAACACCCAGGGCTGCAACGGCTGCGGGCGTTGCAACTTCGGCTGCCCGCACGGCGCCAAGATGAGCGTGGACATGAACTACCTGCCGCGCGCCGTTCGCGCCGGCGCCAGCATCTGGTCGGAGTGCCTGATCGAAGAGGTGCTGCTCGAGAGCGGTCGCGCGCTCGGCGTACGGGGCAAGATCCTGGGCACTGGCGGTCTGTTCTCGCGCAGCCGGCGCGTGACGGTGCGGGCCAAACGTGTGGTGCTCGCCGCCGGCGCGATCCACACCCCGCTGTTGCTCACGAAGAGCGGCGTCGGGCGTCGCCATGGACAGGTGGGCCAGAACCTCACCCTGCACCCAGGCTTTCGTATGTTCGCGCGCTTCGAGGAGCGCCTCGAGGGTTGGCGCGGTGCGCTGCAGAGCGCGTTCAGCAAGTCGCTCGCGCACGAGGGGCTGACCATGGTGGGGCTGTTCGTGCCGCCCGGCGTGTTGGCCGCGACCATGACCGGCTTTGGCCCCGAGCACGTGGAGCGCGCGCGCGCCATCCCCCACCTGGCCGTGTTCGGCGGCCTCTTGCGCGACGAGGGCGGCGGCGTGGTGCGACGCGGGCCAGGACGCGAGCCGATCGTCACGTATCGCATGTCGCGCCGGGACCGCGGGCGCATCCCCAACGTGATGCGCCGCATGGCCGAGGTGTTCTTCGCGGCCGGGGCGCGCGAGGTGTTCCCGCCCATCTTGGGCCAGGCCGGCCTGGACGCCGACACGTTCCGCGCGCTCGATCTCGACGCGGTCCCCTCGATGCGCATCGAGTGCTCGAGCCAACACCCTCTGGGCACGGCGCGCATGGGCATCGCGCCTGATCACTCGGTGACCGACTCCTTCGGCCGGGTGTGGGGCACGACCGGCCTCGTGGTGGCGGACGGCAGCGTGGTGCCCAGCAGTTTGGGCGTGAACCCGCAGATCACGATCATGACCCTGGCCACCCGCATCGCCCGCCAGATGATCGGGTAGCTGTCGAGGGCATCGGGGTTGGTCTCCGTCCTCGCGTCGGCTACCTTGACGCTGTGCACCTTCGCCTTGGACGGTACGAGACGACCGAGCGCCTCGCCGCGGGCGGCATGGCCACGGTCTACCTCGGCCGAGCGATGGGCGAGGGCGGCTTCGAGCGCCTCGTCGCGATCAAGGTGATGCACGAGCACGTCGCGGAGGACGCCGACTTCCGCTCGATGTTCCTGGACGAGGCGCGGCTGGCCGCGCGCATCCGCCACCCCAACGTGGTCGCGGTGATCGACATCCAGCGAACGGAGCAAGATCAGCTCTTCCTGGTGATGGACTTCGTGGATGGCCCCTCGCTCCACCAGCTGCGCAAGAGGCTCTCGGAGCTCGGGCGCAAGCTGCCCCTCGACGTCACCATGCGCATCTTCATCGACGCGCTGAGTGGGCTCCACGCCGCGCACGAGCTCACCGGGCCCGACGGCGCGCTCTTGAACTTGGTCCATCGCGACGTGTCTCCGCAAAACATCCTGGTCGGCAAGGACGGCATCACGCGTATCACCGACTTCGGGGTTGCTCGCGCCGAGGCGCGCATCACCAGTACGCGCGGCGGTCAGCTCAAGGGCAAGCTCTCGTACATGTCCCCGGAGCAGCTCCGCAATGAGGAGCTCGATCGCCGCGCCGACGTCTATGGTGCGGGCGTGGCTTTGTGGGAGGCGCTGACAGGCAAGCGCCTGTTCGACGCTGGCAGCGAGGCGGGGCTCGTTCACATGATCTTGGGCGGCGTGACGCAGACCCCGGCCGACGTCGACCCGAGCGTGCCGGCCGAAATATCGGACCTGTGCATGCAGGCGCTGCAAGCGTTCAAGGAGGACCGACCCGAGAGCGCCGCGGCGTTCGCCGACGGTCTCGAAGCCGCGGCCAAGAAGGCCGGCGTCGAGGTCGCCAGCACCCGCGGCCTGGTCTCCTTCCTCGCGTCGCTGCCCAAGAACGTGAGCAGCCGCCCCGGCGCGCTCACTGGCTCGCAGGCGCTCGCCAACAAGCCCGAAGCCGCGCCTGATCCCGCGCGCGCCGAGCGCGCGACCGTGCCCGAATTCCAGCGCCCAGCCGTAGGCGGTGAGCTGACGAGCACGAGCAGCGTCATCACCGCCACGGGGACGGTGGACATCCCCAAGCACTCGCGCGCTCCGCTCGTGCTGGGCGCCGTGGCGCTCGTCGCGGGCCTCACGGTCGGGGGGTACTTCCTTCTGCGTGGGTCGCCGGAAGCAGGCCAGGCAGCCCCGAGCGCTGCCGCCACCGGCTCCACCGCCGCGAGCGCCCCGGCCACGCAGACGGCAGCTGCCATTGCTACGGTCGTGCCCACCCCCGCCCCAAGCAGTGCCGACACATCGAGCGCAGCAGCATTGCCAACGGCTCCAGCGAGCGCCTCCGCCGCCGCTTCTGCCGCGCCGGTGAGCGGGCCTGCACGGCCCGGTCTCGCCAGACCCAGCGCGCAGCCGCGCGCCACCGCCCCCGTCGGCGTGGGTTACGATCCGAAAGGCTTGTAGCTCTCCTGTTTGGCTCGGGCCAGCGCTGCGTCCTGCTCTGACCGGTCGCTTGGCAGGGTGGGGGTCACGTTCCGCGCCGACGATGGCCCGCGTGCCTGCGACGGGTCACGTCTCGGCGTCTCGGCGCGCGGATGGGTCGCTCGAGGCCGTCAGGCGGCTGGGCCGAGCCACGCCGCCTCGCCGCGAACCACGGCCTCGGCCTGGGCGCGCTCCTCGCTCGGCCAGTCCTCGACCACCAGGTCGAACTTCCCATAGTCGAAAGGGTGACCTGGGGGGGCCTCGGTTTGGACCAGGCGCTCGCGTTTGCCCTGTTTCAGGAGCTCGAGCGATCGGTGGTGGCAGAACGGGTTGTTGCCGCGCTTGCCGAACAGCACATGCGCGGTCCACGAGCAGCCGGCGAGGCAATCGTCCGCGTAGTAGCAGGTGGCGCAGAAGCCCCACAGCTCCTTGGCCGTGCGATCGCGGGTGAAGCGCAGCGGCGGGGCCTGCTCCCAAATGGCGCGCAAGGAGGAGTCTTTGACGTTGCCGCCGACGTAATCGGCGGTGGGGAGCGAGGGGCAGCCCTTGATGTCGCCATTGGCCTCGATGCCGATGCCGCTCGAGCCGGCGCCGCAGCTCTGGCGGTGCGAGCCCTCGTACTCGCGGTGGATGGCGCGCTCGTGCGGGCCGAAGTAGCCCACGTTGTTGCCGGTCCAGAGGCGGATGCCGAGCTCGTCGGTGCGCGCCTTGAGGCGGGCCACCAGCGGCATGGCCTCGATCAATTGGTACGGCTCGAGCAACAGCTCGGGGTGGTCGGCGGCGCGGGCCATGGCCACGGTGAACTGCACCTGCCACGCGAAGATGCCGAACGGCACCAGGAGCTCGAGCACGTCAGGCACCTCGCGCAGGCTGCGCCGGTTGATCTGGGTATTGGCGGAGCGCTTGAGACCTATCGCCTCGAGGTGGCCGAGCGCCTCCATGGCGGCGGCGAAGCTGCCTCGGGCGCCGCGCAAGTAGTCGTGGCTGGCCTCGAGCCCGTCCACCGACACGCTCATGCCGTCCACGCCCACGTCGGCCGCGGAGCGCACGCGCTCCCGGGTCATCCCGCGGCCGCCGGTGACGATGCCGCAGATCATGCCGCGCTCCTTCACGCGGGCGGCGATCTGGAGCCAATCGTCGCGCAGGTAGACCTCGCCGCCGATCAGGCTCACTTCTTGGACGCCGAGCTCGGCGAGCTGGTCGACCAGGTCGAGCGCCTGCGCGGTGTCGAGCTCGTCCGGGCGGCCCTTGCCAGCGCGCGAGCCGCAATGCAGGCACGACAAGTCGCAGCGCAGCGTGATCTCCCACACCGCGTAGATCGGGCGCGTCGCACGATCGACCTCGCGCACTGGCTCGAGCAGCGGCAGCCTTCGTACCGAGGCGCCGTCGGCGCGGGTGGCCCAGGGTTTGTCTCTGTCGACCACGCGCAGCTTGCGCGTCATGAGGCCTCGGCGAGCGCGCGCCGCGCCTCTTCCAGCAATGGCTCGCGCTGGTTCAGCTCGGGGCGCTCGGTGACCAGCTCGAGCAGGCGATCGAGCAGCTTGCCAATGGTGGGCCCGGGGCTGAGGCCGAGCTCCTTCATCAGGTCGCCGCCTTTGAGGGCCAGGTCGCGTGTGGAGAGCGCCGCGCCCGCAGCCAGCACCGCCTCGGCGCGGCGCTCGAGCTCGTCGATGGTGGCGAGATCCGCCTCGACTGGGCGGCCCTTGCCCTGCGCGTCGGCGCGGCCCAGCTTGTACAGCCACGGCGCGAGCGGCAGGCCCACCCGCCGCAGCCAGCGCCGCACCGCGGCGTCGGTCCAGTCGCTGGAGTAGCAGAGCAAATGGTGGCGCACGAGCTCCACGATGCGCGTCTTGTCGTCGGTGGAGAACTTGAGGCGGGTCAAGATGGGCGCGGCCATGTCGGCGCCGATGGCCTCGTGGTTGTAGAAGGTGAAGTCTTGCGTCTTGTCGCTGAAGGCGCGCGAGCGCGGCTTGCCCACGTCGTGCAGCAGGGCCGCCATGCGCAGCACGGGGTCGGGCTCACACGCGTCCAGGCAGGCCATGGCGTGGCCCCACACGTCGAACGCGTGGTAGCGGTTCTGCTCGCAGCCCACCGACTCGACCAGCTCGGGGCAGGTGATCGCGAGCAAGCCCGTGCGCAGCATGGTGTCGAAGGCCACGCTCGGGGCACGCGCGCTCATGCTCTTGATCCACTCCTCACGCACGCGCTCTGCGCTGACCTTGCGAAAGGTGTCGTGCGAGCGCGCGTCGCTCATGGCCGACAGCGTGGCGGGCTCGATCTCGACGCCTAGCGTGGCGCTGAAGCGTGCGGCTCGCAGCACGCGCAGGCCGTCCTCGGCGAAGCGCTCGCGTGCGTCTCCTACCGCGCGCAGCACACCTTTCTCCAGATCGGCGGCGCCGCCGAACGGATCGATCACGTGGCCGTCGATCGGGTCGAGCGCGATGGCGTTGAAGGTGAAATCGCGGCGCGCCAGGTCGGCGGTGATGTCGTCGACGAACTCGACGCTGTCGGGCCTGCGGCCGTCGGTGTACGCGCCCTCGCCGCGCAGCGTGGTCACCTCGTACGGTTGGTGGTGCACCATCACCGTGACCGTGCCGTGCTGAATGCCGGTCTCGATCACGCGGGGAAAGAAGCGCTTCACTTCGTTGGGGCGCGCGTCGGTGGCCACGTCCCAGTCCTTGGGCTCGCGCCCGCGCAACAAGTCGCGCACGCAGCCGCCCACGATCCAGCCGCGTTTGCCGCGCTCGCGCAGGCGCTCGACGACGAACAGCACCCCGGGAGGGATCCGACTTTGTTCGATCACGGTCACGACCGGCTCTTTACTTGAAGATCTTCACAGGGCCATCCCACGGATCCACGGGTCGGGTCGCCGGGGTGGTCGCCGCGGGAGGGTTCGTCGGCTTGGGCGGCGCAGTGGGTTTGAGGCCTGGGCCGGTGGTCTTGACGGGTGGCGTCGGCGGAGCTGACTTGGCGCTTGCGATGGCCGCCGCGCTGGCGCTGGCCGTGGGCGCGGCGCTGCTCGCCACGGGGGGCGGCGCTTCAGCGGTGACCGTGGGCGCAGCGGTGGCCGGCGGTGGCTCGGGCGGAGCTGGCTCTGCGGCGGTCGCGGCCGGCTCGGCGGGCCGCGCGTCGGCGGGTGCCTTCAGCAAGAACACGGCAGCGCCCGCGGCGATCGCCCCCGCGAACAGCAGCCCCGCGAACACGATCAGGCCGGTGGCGCCCTTGCTCGCGCTCGCCGGGGTGGCCGGCACCATCGGTCCGGTGCCCGCGCGGAAGTAGTCGACCGGGACGTTGTATTGCGACGGCTTGCCCATCAGCTCTGCGACGGCGCCAGGCACCTCGCCGCGCAGGAAGCGCGTCAGATCGACGGCCAGCTCGTTGGTGCTCTGGTAGCGCTGACCGGGGCGCTTCTCGAGGCACTTTTGCACGATCGCCTCGAGCGACGGCGGGCAGTCGGTGTTCTGCACCAGCGCGCGGATGGGCACGGGGGCGCGGTACATGTGCTGCGTGAGGATGCCCATCAGATCGTCCGAGTCGAACGGCAGCCGCCCTGCCGCCATTTCGTACAAGATCACGCCCAGTGCGTAGATGTCCGCGCGGTGATCGATGCTGGTGCCCGCCGCCTGCTCGGGGGACATGTAGTGCGGCGTGCCGAACACCGCGCCGGCACGGGTGAGCTTCTGCTTGGCGTCGCGCGTCACCTTGGCGATGCCGAAGTCGAGCACTTTCACGAAATCGGCGCCGTTGCGCTCGAGCAGGTAGATGTTGTCCGGCTTGAGGTCGCGGTGGACGATGCCGGCGGCGTGCGCAGCGCCCAGTCCGTCGCAGATCTGGACGCCGATCGCGGCGATGCGGCGGGGCTCGAGCTTCTGCGCGATGGCCTGGGTCAAGCTGATGCCGTCCAGGTACTCCATCGCGAAGTAGGTCGAACCGTCGGGCAGCTGGCCAAAGTCCAAGATGTCGACGATGTGCTCGTTGCCGATGGCGGTCGCAGTCTTGGCCTCTTGCACGAAGCGCTCGACGATCTCGCGGTCTTTGGCGTACTCGCTGCGCAGCACCTTGAGCGCCACCTTGCGCTCGATCAGGCGGTGACGCGCGCGGTAGACGACGCCCATCCCGCCTTCGCCGAGCAGTGCCTCGACCACGTAGCGCCCGTCGATGGTCTGCCCCACCAGCGGATCGATCGGCTTGCTCGGCGCCGGGCCGAGCCCCGTGCTCGGCACGCTCGCATGCCCGGGGCTCGGATGCCCCAAGGCGGGCGCCGCGTACGCGGGCCCAGGCGACGGCTGCCTTCCGGGAAAGCTCATCGAAGAGGTTCAGGCTAGCTGAAAGCCTGGATCCGGCCAACGCCGCGGCCCAAACTCTGCGGGCGCTCGCGCCTCGCGGCCCTTTCTGCTAGGAGCACCGAGGATTCCATGGGTTACCCCCTCAAGCTGGCGTTCCGCTACTTGGGCTCGAAGAAGCGAGCCAGCATTTCGGTGGGGACCATGTTCGCCGTGCTCGGGGTGGCGCTCGGCGTCGCTGCCCTGCTCACGGTCATGAGCGTCACGGGCGGTTTCCAAGCGCAGTTTCGCGACAAGGTGTTGGGCGTCAACGCACACGTGCTGGTGCTCAAGCACTCCACCGAGTTCCGCAACTACCGCGACATCATGGAGCTCTGCCGCGACGTTCCCGGCGTGCTCAATGTGGCGCCGTTCAGCATCAACCCGATGATGCTCTCGCACGGCGAGCGCACCGCCACGGGCGTGCTGGTCAAGGGCGTCGATCCGCAGGCCAGCCTCGGCGTGGGTCTCGATCCCTCGGTGCCCCCGGTGCTGGAGCTGCCGCGGCACGTGCTGCGCGGGGAGGCGGGCGAGTGTCCACAACCGAGCGTGAGCATGGAGTGCGGCATCCGCATGCTCGCCGGCCTGCGCCGCGAGGGCGCCGCGCCCCCCGCGCCCAAGCTCGATCCGTCGCCGTTCCGGGACGACACCGAGCTCATCGTACCGAGCCCGATCGACCCCTGGCCCGCGCCGGGCGGCTCGGGCTCCGCGTTGGCGCCCAGAGGCCCGGCACCCACCGGCTCGGCCTCGGCGCTGCCCTCGAGCTCCGCGTCGGCCGCTGCGGTGCCCACCATCGCCATCCCCGAAGGCGGCTTCGCTCCGGAGTTCCTGCGCGAAGCGGAGCGCAAACACGCGATCGCCCAGGCCGAGAAGAAGGCGCGTGAAGAGGCCGAGGCGCGTGAGGCCGAGGAGCGCAAGAAGGAGGAGGCCAAGGCCGCGAAGGACAAGCCCAAAGGCAAGGAAGGCGACGCACCGGCCGCGTCGCCAGAGCCCGAAGGCAACGTCACGCCCGACGGTGGCTACAAGAGCGTGCTCCCGGACGACGACGACGACGTGGTCAAGGACCTGGTCAAGGACGCCTGCGAAGACCCGGAGGCGATCAAGAAGCTGCCCGGCATCGTGGTGGGGCTCTCGCTGGCCGAGACGCTCGAGCTCAAGCTGGGCGACTGCGTGACCGTGTCGTCTCCCACCATTGGCTTTCAGTTCGCAGGTGGCACCATCAAGGCCCCGGTCGCCAAGAGCTTCCGTGTGATGGCCATGTTCGAGGCCGGCTTCGAGCAGTACGACTCCAAGCTCGTCTACACCGACCTGTACGAGGCGCAAGAGTTCTACGACGACGGCGACACGGTCACCGGCGTGGAGATGAAGATCGCCGACATCGATCGCTCCGACGAGGTGGTCGACGCCGTGCGCAAGGTGCTGCCGAGCTCCGGCAGCATCATGCCCAGGCAGGACGAGCAGCTCGAGCGGGTCAATCTGTACGATCTCATCGACTACCTGCTCGCCGGCGTGCGCGGCGAGGGCTACCGCATCATGGATTGGAAGGAGCTGAACCGCGGCCTGTTCACGGCCTTGCTGGTGCAGCAGGTGGTGATGAGCGGCGTGCTCGCGCTCATCATTCTGGTGGCGGCCTTCACCGTCGTGGCCACGCTGATCATGGTGGTGCTCGACAAGAAGAAGGAAATCAGCGTGCTCAAGGCCATGGGCGCCACCGACTCGGCGATCTTGCGCGTGTTCCTCTACCAGGGAGGAATCATCGGCGGCCTCGGCACCTCGCTGGGCCTGCTGATCGGCTTCGTGGTGTGCAAGAGCCTCTTGGTCTGGGCCTTCCCGCTGGACCCCAAGGTGTATTTCATCTCGCACTTGCCCGTGCTCATGCGCTGGCAAGAGTTTGCCGTCACTGGGGCGGTGGCGGTCTCGCTGTGCTTGCTGGCGACGGTGTTGCCGAGCCTCTACGCGGCCAACATCCGCCCCGCCGAGGGCTTCCGCGAGCAGTGAGCCCGTTGGTCTTGGCCTCACTCCTCGTGTTGCAGCAGCCACTCGAGATCGGCCAGGTCCTTCGGCCGACCCGAGGCTCGCTTGTTGGCTTCCAGCGCACGGCGACCGATTACGGGCACCCGGCGCCCTTCCACCTCGATCGTCCGGTGGTCCTTCATGACCTCTCCGAAGCTCACGCCGCTGATCGTGGTGAGAAGCTCGATCAGGTTGGGCTTCACGCCCATTCGGTAGCCGTAGCCCGGCGCTTCGAACAACGTCTCGGTCACGCGGTGCTGCGCGAGCGGCGCGCCAAAGGACCGCAGCGCAGCCATCACGCGAGTGGCGTTCTCGTGGGTCGGATTGACGATGACATCGAGGTCGTCCGTACCCCGCGCGTGGCCGTAGACGGCGAGCGCCCACCCGCCGATGAGCGCGAACTCGACCTCGTGATCCACCAACGCGACGAGGAAGTCCGAGAAGTCCGGGTTGAACATCAGCGCTCGATCCGAAACGTCTCTCCAGGCATCGTCGCCCGCTCGAACGCCGGCAGCTCTCGACCGCTCGCCTGCCACTGCGCGACGCAGAGCGCCCACATCTCTGCGAGGCGGGCCTGTGTGAAGCTCGGCCCGCGCAAGCCGGGTTTGGGGTCGCCCAGGCGGATCACCTCCGACTCGTAGCTCTGGCGGCGTCGCTCGGCACGGCGGGTGCGCTCGTCCACGCGCCAAGCGTAGCACCCTGGGTCAGCCCAGGGGCACGGGCCACTCGATGTCGGCGACGCGCTGGCCGAGGCGCCCGAGCTCGGCGACCAGCTCGGGCATCGCGATGCGCGCCATCGGATCGCGCCGCAGGGCAGAGAAGAGCAGCTCGGCCATCGGCACCATCCTGCGGTTCTGTGCGAGCAGGCGCAGGCCGGGGGGCAGGCCGTCGTGCGCCACGTGCTGCGAGATCATGGCCACTTCGGTGTCGCCCTCGAACAAGAGGCGCCCGGTCAGGGTCTCGAACACCAAACACGCGAACGCGTACACGTCGGCGGCCATGGGCGTCGCGGAGCTACCCTCCAGCGCGTACCCCCACACCTCCGGTGGGCTGTACGGCGCCGAGCCGCAGCCGGGGCGGATGGTGCGCCCGGCCAGGCCGAAGTCCACCAGCACTGCGGTCGTGCCACCTCGGAGCACCACGTTCGCGGGTTTGAGATCCAGGTGCCCCAATCCGGCCTGGTGCATGGACGAAAGCCCGGCGCCCACCTCCACGATCGCCGACACCGCGCGCTGCATGTCGAACATGCGTGTATCGATCAAGCGCTCCAGGTTGGGCCCTTCCACCAGCTCCATGACCAGGATCGGCTTGGGCCGCGCGGCCAGATCGAACGTGACGAAGCGCGCGAGGTTGTCGTGCGGTGCGAGGCCCACCAGGGTCGAGGCCTCTGCGCGGAACAGCGCCAAGAACTCTGCCTCGGACAGGTGCCTCGCGGCGTTGGCGTTGTAGTCGGGCACCTTGAGCGCGAACCGCTCCGCCTGCGGGTGGTGGCGGTCCTCGATGCGCGTCACCACTAACACCGAGCCCCCGCCGCCCGCCGCGCGCGGGCGCTCCAGTAAGAACGCGCCCAGCACGCGCCGCGGAGGGACCCACGGCGGTAGCTCCGCTGCCGCCGCCGGCTCGCGGCGCCCCGGCGGCAGCGAGATGGCGTCTTTGGGCAGCGCGAGCGCGCCCTCGATCACCTCGCCGACCAGGCTTTGGAAGCACGTGGGCAGGCCTCGCGTCAGGCTCGACACCGCCGCCTCTCGCTGCGCCGCGTCCGCGGCCTCGTCCGACGAGAGCAGCTGCGACAGGAGCGTGGATAGCCCGCGCGACGGGGCGCGAGGTGCGTCCTCGTCAGACTCCTCCAAGATCCGCGTCGTGGCGCCGGCGAACAGCTGCGCCAGCCCGAAACACGCGTTCTCGATCGCGATCGCGACGTCGCCTTCGTGGCCTGCGCCCGCCAACACTCGCAAGCTCGGCGCTGCGACGCCGGCGCGCAGCGCGGTGGCGAGCTTGCTCGCGACGGTGCGCAGACCGTCGCTGCGGGCCGTGCCCACTCGCGCCAGCTCGTCGGCGAAACGATCCAAGGCGTCCATGCCCGCCTCGCGCGGGGTGCTTCCGGCCTTCGCCGCCGGGGGAAACAGGGAGTCTCCCACCGGCGTCTCCTGCGGTTTGGGGGCCTCGCGCGCCACCACCTTCGACAGCAGCGACAGCAGCACCCGCGTGTCGGGGTCCATCGACGCCTCGCTCAGCGTGCCGAGGTCGCTCACCTCGTGGAACACGGCGCCTGACACGAGCAGCACGTCGGCCACATCGCACGCGCCTGCGCGCGCGAGCGCGTCGGTGCAGCGTGCAAAGGTCGCCATCAACGCGCGGCGCAGCTCGCGCGGCGGCGAGCGCTCGAAGCACGTGCGGAGCTCGCGCGCGGCGTCGCGAAAGCGCCCCAGTGCGGCGCCTTCTGCGTCCTCGCCGCGCCCGAGCGCCTCGCCGTCGACGAGGTGCAGCAGACTGCGCAAGCGGGCGAAGTGCAAGGTGAGGTGCGGGACGCCCGCCTCTCTCGGGGCGCTCGGCGCCGAGAGCTCGCGCTCCACCAGCCAGACGAAGATGCGGTCGCGCAGGTGCTCCACCGCCTCCTCCGCGTTCTTGGAGCGGCCCTCACGGTTGTCCAGCCGCAGCAGGTTCTTGAACGCGTCGCGCTCGAGCAACGATTGGTCGAGGTCGCGCACCACCTTGAGCTCCGTGCGCCGGAGCACGCTCGCAGCCGGACCCAGGCTCGCGTCGTCATCGTCGCCGATCGCGAACAGCGCGTCGGTGGCGCCGCGCGCGGCCTCGAGCAGCTCCAGCGCTCGCTCGTGCGCCACGCGCGCGCCGTCGCTCGCGAACGCGGCCACCGCGTCGTCGATCTGGTGCGACAGCGGAGGATCCGCGCGCGAGACGGCCAGATCCGCCATCAGCTCGGCCCGCAGCGCGGCGGCGCCATCGTCGGAGCTCGGCCCCTCCTGCACGCCCTTCATGCGCGCGTGCGCCTTCTCGCGCGCCAACGCCGCGAACGGGTGCTGGCCCAGCTCGCGTGCGAGCCCCAGCGTGGCCTCTGCCACGTCGAGCGGAGCTCCGGCCTGGGTCAGCTCCAACATCTCTCGCGCGGCCTCTGGCTCTGCTTCCGCGGTGCGTGACAGGCCCCAGATGAACGGCGTGACCGCGCCTGGATCGCGCTCCAGCAGGCCGTCGCGAAACGCCCGAGCGGCCATCTTCGCGCCCAGCTCGGGCTTCACCGCCGACACGCCTCCGACCGCGGCGGCCGCGCGGCGCCACTCGGTGGGAGAGAGTCGCTTGGCAAAGTCTCGCTCGATCGCGACCAACCCGTCCTCGACGAACGGGGCGAGCAGCCCGCGCGCGATCGCGACGTGGCGCCACACCAACGGCTCGCGATCGCCGAGCAGCCGCGTCCACACCGCCTCGAGAGGACCTTCGGGGCCGATGATGCGCGCCGCCGAGCGGTCTCCGGCTTGCGCGCGTCGCACCGCGTCGCGGGCGGCCCGCTCGAGCAGCCTGGCGGCCAGTCGTCGCTCGGGCAGCGAGCGGGTGGACGGGCCGCTGACGAACTCGCGGGCGAGGTTGCGGCGCGACGCGATCGCAAAGGAGAGGGCTGCGTCGGGCACCTCTTGCGCGATGGGTAGCTCCACCGTGAGCGCCACGCGCGCGACCACGTTCGCGCTCGACAGGCCCTTGCCACCGGCGCGCGCCATGCGCGTGGCGATGAGCGCGAACGTGGTGGCGCTGCCAGCCAGCAAACGCGCGAGCACGCGCCGCCCCACTTCTCTCTGCGCCGGCCCGACGGGCAGCGCTGCAGCCAGCTCGTAGAGCGCCGCGCCGGCCGCGCCCGGGTCGAGCCAATCGAGGTCATCGGCCAACCCGGCCTCGAGCGCCGCGCCCACGGCCTTGACCAGCGCCTCCGACCTGATCCCTTCGAGCGGGCTGGGCCCCTCGTCGCTCGCTGCGCGGGCGAGCTCGGCGATCACCTGTCGAAACGCGACCCGGCGATCCTGGCCGCCCAGGCGCGGGAGATCGAGCAAGCTCCCTACGAACGACGAGGTCTCACGGCCGCGGTGGCCGGGCGCCCGCACCAGGGCCAGCGACTCCGGAGCATCCGGCGGCGTCGACGAGTCCAGGGCCAACCTGCGCGTATCCGAGGGCAACCCACGGATGGTACCTCTCCGCCCGGCTGCCGAGAAAAAACACCGTGGGTACGCAACATCGGCCCAGGTGCGTCGGGGCAGGTGCCTGGTAGCATCCCGCTCGATGTCCGAGCGGCCCTCGTTCCCCGCCATTTACATGACCCTGGCCCGCGCCCTGGCGGCACGCTCCACCTGCGTCGTCGACCCAGTCGGCGCTGTGATCACCAGCGTGGACTTTCGCAAGGTGCTCGCCATCGGCTACCGAGGCAACGCCAGCGGCTTGCCCAACGCCTGCGACAAGCCGGGTCCCGACTGTGGCTGTTTGCACGCCGAGGAGAACGCCGTCATCCACTGTGACGCGCCGCGCGCGGAGCCCAAGATCGCCTTCTCCACCACGTTGCCGTGCCGCGCCTGCGCCAAGCGACTGATCAACCTGGGTGGCGTGCAAGACCTGTACGTGCCCAAGCTCGCGAGCGGTGAGCACGACCCTGCGATCGTGGAGCTGTTCGGCTCCGTAGGCGTGCGCGTGCACGCCATCTAGCCGCACACCTGCTAGCGTCGCGATCGTGGATCCCGCTCGACCCGAGACCCCTCGCGGTGCCTTGGTGGGCACGCATCTGGGTGCCTACCGGCTCGATGCGCTGCTGGGCGATGGGGCGATGGGCGAGGTGTACCGCGCCGTGGAGCGCACGACCGGGCGCGAGGTCGCGCTCAAGGTGCTGGTCGAGACCCGGGTGAAGAGCCCGAGCAGCGTGCGCGAGCGCTTCGAGCGCGAGTGGCGCGTGATGCAGGGCATCGTGCACCCCAACGTGGTGGCGTTGCTCGACTGGCCTCAACGCGGTGGGGGGCCGCTGTTCTTCGCCATGGAGCTGCTCGAAGGCGAGACGCTGTACCAGCGCATGGAGGCCGAGAAGCTGCCGCTCGACCAGGCGCTCGATCTGTTCGACCAACTCGCGCACGGCCTGGCTGCGGTGCACGCCGCCGGGATCGTGCACCGCGACGTGAAGCCTCAGAACATCTTCCTGTGCGACACCAAAGTCGGCGACACGCGAGCGTTCACCGCCAAGTTGCTCGACTTCGGCTTGGCGCGCGTGGTCGGCAGCCAGATCACGGGCGCCGGGTTGATCGTCGGCACGCCGGCGTATGTCGCGCCGGAGCAGGCCTCCGGCGACACCGTGGACGAGCGCGTGGACATCTACGCGCTCGGCCTGGTCATGTACCGCGTGATCACGGGGCAGCACCCGTTCTCGAGCGATGACCAAGTCACCACGCTCGGCCACCAGCTGCTCTCTCCGCCGCCGCCCTTGTCTTGGCTCGAAGAGGACGTGCCCGCCGGCGTCGAGGCGCTGGTGCTGCGTATGTTGCGCAAGCGTCCCGAAGATCGTCCGCAGACCATGCGAGAGGTGATTCAGGGCCTGAGTGACGCCGAGCGCGAAGGCCACCTGTACGAGGACCGCCCCTCGAACCCCACCGACGATCGGTACGGCCCGCTGAATCCCTTGGCCGAGAGCCTGGTGAAGACGGCGATGCTGCACAAAGGCTTTCGCCAGCGCCGTTGACGCCTGCGCGCTCGCGGGCGGCCAATCATGAAAACCGCTTTCAAATATGTCTAATGAAATATGTGTTGCACGATGTAGGTAACGGGACTACCTAGGCGCCATCTGAGGCCTCCGGGCCGGGGAGAAACCCATGCTGAACGCGCGCCTGATCCTGTCCTCCGTCCTCGTGTCCTCGTTCGTGGCTTGTGCACCCGGAACCGACGAGCCGCTGCCCAGCGAAGAGGTCGGCACGATCGAAGACGCGCGCGCGCTCGAGGGGGACACGGTCTACGTCGTCACCCGACAGGACTTCCGCAAGTGCGCCTACCCGATGTGCGGTGGCGTGTACGTCAAGGCCGTGAACAAGGCCAAGACGACCTGCTTGGACGGCAGCAAGCAGGCCGACTGCTACGTGGGCGAGCTCGACCTGAGCGGCCTCGAGCTGTCCGACGACCAGACCGTCGACGTGCGCTCGCGCGCCACCGCCGGCGACGTCATCCTCTCGGGCGAGATCGCCCCGCTCGAGAACTTCCCGGAGTTTGGCCGCGTGGTGGCCCACAAGGCCTACCAGGCGCGCACCGAGGCCGACGCGACTGGCACCTTCTACTCCGTGGGCGACAGCGGCATCGTCTGCATCACGACTCCTTGCGCCAGCCTGCAGGGCGCCAAGCTCAACACGACGACGGTCAAGCAGCTGACCGACGTGGACTTCTCGGCGCTGGGGCTGAGCGAGGACGAGATCGCCGCGACCATGAGCACGGCGATGCAGAAGAACTTGATCATGACGGGCGTGATCAAGACCAGCGGCCAGAAGAAGAAGCTCAAGGTCAGCCAGATCTTCGACACGGTCGAGCCCCAGCAGGCCTTGTGTCTGGGCAGCGACGAGTGTGGCGAGGGCGCCTACTGCGACATGACCGAGTGTCTGAGCGGCTGCGCACCCGGCATGGTCTGCCCGGCGGTCTGTTACGGCGCCTGCAAGCCGGGTGAGGAGCCGGCGCCCACGGGCGGCTCCTGCGTGGACGCCTGCGGCGGCGCGGCGGCGGACGAGAGCTGCTACTGCGACTCGGCCTGCGAGTACTACGGCGACTGCTGCGGCGACTACGTCAGCGAGTGTCTGTGATCGCGACTGCGACTTGACCGGTGAAGGGGCTCGCGAGCAAGAGCTCGTGAGCCCAGCCGAACTTGCGCGCGGCCTCGTGCAGCGCGCGATGCTCGCCGGCGCCGAAGCCGTCGGGGCCCAAGTACTCGTCGAACGCGATCACGCAGCCTGGTCGCACCAACTCACCCAGCGCGAACAGCGCCTCGCGTGCGCTCTCGTACAGATCGCAGTCGACGTGGATGAGCGCGAGCGGCGCGCGTTCGGTGTGGACGAACGACGGCAGCGTTTGCTCGAACAAGCCCACCCGCAGGCTCACGTTGGTGGGCAGCTCCGGCAGCTCTCCAGCCGTGCTGAACAGCCCCGGCCCGCGCCCGGCAAACGGCGCAGGCAAACCGGCGAAGCTGTCGAAGCCGATGACCCTCCCCGTGCGAGCCGATGCGAGCCAACGCGCGCTGACGCCGTGCCGCACGCCGAGCTCGACCACCGGCCCCCGTGCCGGTGCATGGCAGAGGGCGTGGAGCAGCGCAGCGCGCCGGTGCGCAAAGAAGCGCGTGCGCGGCGTGCGCTGGTTCTTCACGTAAGCGAGCGAGGCATGTGTCGGCTCTCGCGTCCCGGCCACCACCTCCACCGCTTCGAGCAAGTATGCCAGCCGCTCGTCGTCGGGCGCGAGGGACACCGCGCGCTCCAGCGCGCTCAGCGCAGGCACGAGATCGCGATCGTCGAACGACGCGCGGGAGAGCTCGAGCTGTGCCGCGGGCTCGTCGGGCCACGCCTGCGCGAGCGCGCGCGCGTGTGAGCGGGCGCGAGCTTCCTCGCCCGCGTCGAGCGCCACGCGCACCAGGTGGAGCCGCGCTCCCGCCGCGCTCGGGTCGAGCGCCACGCTGCGCTCGAGCGCACGCAACGCCGCGTGGTGTTCTCCCACCATCGCCAAGCCGATGCCCACGTCGCGCTGCACGCGCGCATCGCTGGCAGCCAGCTCGATCGCGGTGCGGAGCGCGCTCTTGGCGCGCTTGGCGCGGCCCAGAGACACGTTCGCGGCGCCCAGGTTCACCCACGCGTCGAGGTCGCGTTCGTCGCGCTGCACCGCCAGCTCGTACAGCTCCGCCGCGGCCAGCACGTCACCCTGCTTTTGCGCGCGCATGGCCGCACGGGTGAGCTCGGAGAGTGCGCCCTCGCTGTAGCGCACAGGTCGCTTGCGGCTGCCGCCGGCGAGGCTCATGCGCAGCCTGGGTCGTACGATTTCGGTGAGCGACACGGCAGAATCGGTTTCTACTCGCGACCATGACCTCGATCGACACCAAAGCTTCTTGGAACGACCGCGGCGTAGCGGCCAACTATGCGCGTGCAAGCAGCTTGATGCCGGCGGAGCTGGCGGTGTTCGCGGATGCGTGGGCGCACATCCAAGATCGACGCGTGCTCGATCTCGGCGTCGGGGGCGGGCGCACGCTGCCGTACCTCCACGGGCCGGCAAAAGAGTACATCGCGATCGACTACTCCGACGCCATGGTGGAGGTGTGCCGAGCGCGCTTTCCGGGCGTGGACGTGCGCCAGGACGACGCGCGCGATCTGGCCGGCGTCGCCGACGGGACGATCGACTTCGCGTTCTTCTCGTACAACTCGATCGACTGCATTCCGGCTGAGGATCGGCCCAGCGTGTACCGCTCGGTGCATCGCGTGCTGGTCCCCGAGGGTAGGTTCGGCTTCTCCTCGCACAACGCCAGGCTGCTCGAGCACGTGCCTTCCAAGTTCACGCTGCCGGAGATGGAGTGGACCAAGAATCCGTTGCGGCTCGGGGCTCGCTTGGCGCGCGCTGGCGTGGAGACGCTGCGCTCGTTCAAGAACCATCGGCGACTGCGCTCCGGCGAGCGTCGCGCCGACGGCTACGCGGTGGTCAACGACGGCGCCCACGAGTTTTCGATGTTGTTCGTCTACGCCGACCCGTCGTGGCAGGTGCGCGAGCTCGAGCGCGCCGGCTTCCGCGATGTTCGTGTGTACGACCAGCGTGGCCGGCGCGCCGACGCGGCCACCATTCGCGACGAGTGGGTGCACTTCCTGGGGACCAAGAGCTGAGCCGCTGGTCGCGTTACGACTTGGGGCCGCTCTGCGTGACCTGGGCCAGGAGCTTGCTCGCGGCCACGAACAGCTGCTCATAGCGGCCGCCTTTTTCGATCTCGGCCCAGGGCACCTCCACGCTGTGCACGCCTTTGGCGGTCAACGCGCTGAGGCGCAGCATGTCTTTGGCGGGCGGCTTGGAGGGGCGAGCGCGCGGCGCGGGAGGCACGGCGAGCAGCGAATCCCCCGCGGCGATCACCTCGGCCACGACGGGCGGTGGCTTGCCGGAGCCCTCCATCACCACCAGCTGGCCGGCTGCGCCCAGAAAGCGGACTGAGCCGTCGGCGTAGGCGGCGAGCACGTCCAGCCCGAACGGCATGGGCACCTCCACCACCACGCCCAGCGCGCCGCTCGTGTCCTTCGGCGTGGGCTCGTAGCCTCCCTTCCGCAACGCGGTGAACGCCCACAGCCGCACGCGTGGCTCCGCCTGCGGATCGCCGGCGATCTTGAGCAGCGTGCCCTGCGCGTCTTGGTTGGCGTTCATGCGACCGAGCGCGATGATGAACGACGCCCACGGCTCGTCGCCACCTTGTGCGGCCGCTTCGGCTTGTTCTGCGCGTCCCTCCCACACCCTGGCTCGCGCGACCTCGAGCTTGCTCGAGGGGGGGAACTTGATCTCGGTCAGCACCTCGTCGAGGCCTTGGTCCCCGAACAACATCTCGTATTGGCTCATCATGACGAACGCTCCATGGCTCGCGCCACCGCCCGCACCCGCGGGATGAAGTAGCGCTGGGTGCCCACGGTCTGCTCGCTCTCGTCCATGCGCGTGTAGTAACGCATGTACGCCGCGTCCTGATCGATCGGCTGCGCGGGCCCCGATCCGTCTGCAGGCAGCTCGGCGAAGAAGCCAGGGCCGAGCGGGCTCGAGCTCAGTGGCGCGAGCCGCAGCGGGGGTGGCGGCTTGGGACCGATCACGACAGGGCGCTGGAAGTCGATGCACTGCAGCGCACGTCGCACCAGCTCCCAATCTCGCTCGCGCTCCGCGTCGGCCTCGAACAGGTGCTTCTCCAAGAACGCGCGCGCCACGTTCTGGCGCGCCACCGTCCGCTTGTGGTCCGCACCCACCGTGGCGGCCAAGCTGGTTTCATCGACCGGTTGCGGCATCGCTCCGAATCATCCTCCATCCGAGGGTGGTTCAGCAATCAGCGCCGGATCGACCTCGATCTTCGTGTCGGTCACCTCGCGGTAGAACGCGTCGCGGTCGGCGCCGGCCAATCTGCGCGCTGCGGTCCGCCACTCGGCGTCGGTCGCCGGTCGACGCTCGGGGTAGATCCAGCGCGCCCCCTCGCGCACGAGCTTCACGTTGTCGTGCGTCAGCGCTTCGCGCCCCGGCTTGGTGTCGATGATCATCGTGCGGCCGGGCTCGAGGTAGCCGAGCGCGTCGTCGTACTTGAGCACGCGGAACTCGCCGGTCATTCGGTGGGCGATCTCGCGGCCATCGGGCAGCGTCTCGACCACGACCAGCCCCGGCCCCTGGCGAATGCTGGTCCATAGCGCGTCGAGCAGGTGTTTTCGCTCCTGCTCGCCAATGGGCTCACCTGCCGGCTCGCTCCAGGTTTGTGTGCTGACATACACCGCCAACCCGTCCTCACGCGGGTCGTAGCTGACGGCAAGCAGTTGGTCCGCGATGCGGAGATCGTACCGCGTTGCGGTGCCTTCGAGTGGCACGCGCTGGCAGGTGGCTCGATCGCTCACGCGTGAGGGTCAGGTAGGGGGCGAGGCGCCCTTTGGCTTGTTGGTCACACGCACGAAGCCCTTCTTCGGATCGAGCGAGAAACCCGGATTGTTGTAGAAGACCTGTTTGCCGTCCTTGTACTTGTAGCTCCCGTCGTCGTTCTTGGCTGGGAGCTCTCCGCCCGGGACGTCCGGGCCCTTCCAGCAGTTGTTTTCATCCTTCTCCCAGACCGTGTCGGGCACCTTTCCCTCCGGGTCTTTGAAGGTGAGCTTCTTGATCTTGGTGTTGTGGAGCAAGGTCGGGAGCTCGACGCTGTCGAACACGCGGTCCTTGGCACCGGCGCCGCCGGCGACGTACGCGGTCACGTCCCCTTCGGCGTTCTCGGCGGACCGCATCGAGATGGTCTTCCAGAGGCGCTCGTTGGTGATGCCACTCTCCTCCTTGCCCAGCTCGTCGTAGAGGCCTTCTTCCTTCCACGCACCGTCCAAGAGGCGGTCTTTCTTCGTCATGCGCTCGAGCTCGCGTGCGCCGCCGCCCTGCACGCCCTCCTGCACCAGCCGGCGATCCGAGGTCGCCTTCTTGCGTCCGGCTCCTCCCCAATAGGTTTGGCCGCCTGGCTGGCCCTGTGTGGCCGCGCGGTACGCCTGCTTGCCGTCCTGGTTTGCGTTCTCATCGCTGTAGTTGCGCAGGTCGACCTCTTCCATCCGCTCGATGTAGTGCTTGGGAGCGCGCTCGTAGTAGTTCGGGCAGTAGATGTTGGGGTTCTTCTTGTCCTCCGGCGCGATCTCCGGCACCAGCTCGTCCTTCTCCTCCTTGGGCGTGGAGCGCATGGGGGCCAGCACCTCCTTCTCGGTGACCGGACCAGCCAATCGCGTGCCGCTGCCTTTGCGGCTGCCTTCGCGCTGCAGCTCCCAGAACAGGATCTCGGTGGCATTCCAGTAAGAGGGGCCGAGGTTGCTGTCGCCGTCCCACAGGCACACGGCGTTGTTGCCGCGCACCATCGCGGCGTTGTCGGCTTTCTTCGCCGTCCCCTTGGACTGGAACACGATCAGTCCGGTGCGTAGCTTGATCGGTTCTTGGACGGTGCCGTCGCCGTTGTACTTCTCGGGCTTTCCCCAGTGCCACTCCAGGAACTCGCCGAAGTGCTCCGCGTCCGGAAGCAACCCGTGCGCGCAAAGCGAGGTCCCCATCGCTTCGTACTCGCGCAGGGACGGTAGGCTGCCAAGCCGGCGACCGGTGGACGGCGTGAGCTCACGCGCGGCCTCGGCCAACGCTTCCGACATGCGGATGCCGGATGCCGCGAAGCTGCGCGGGTTCATGTCCGCAGCCGCCGCACGGCAGAAGTGCAGGTGCTGCTGCCACTTGCGCTTGTAGATCTCCTCGACGACGTTGAACACCGGCCTCGGCAGCGTGAGTCGAGCCATAGGAAACGCGACCTCCAGCTCAGCGAGAATAGCGGAGGAGTGGTCGAACCCGAGGCTGGTTTGTGACCCGCTGGACGACTCGAGTAGGGCTTTGTGTGTCCTCCTAAGCCACTCCCGCTGTTGCCGTCGAGCAACAGCGGGCGCTCCAGATCGTCGGTTCGCAGCGCCGTTTCTGCGCGGGTGTTGGCAAATCCTCCCCGGCACGCTTGCTGCTTGAGCGCACCCCATGACGAACTCCTACCTGTCGGACAAGAAGCGCTCGGCCGGGTCGGCCTTCGCGCGCGGGGCGATCGCTGGACTGATCGCGGCCAGCGGGGGCGCCTGCGGCGATTCGGGCGCGACGGGAGGTGGCGGCAGCGGGGGAGGCGGCAGCACCCTCGAGGCTTGCGAGGGCATCGACGTCTCGGCGTGCGCGGTCGTGATCGGCCCGACCGACGACGACACCACCACGATCCAGACGGCGCTGATCGAGGGTGCCCAGTCGGGGGACACGGTGTGCCTGTGCCCCGGGACCTACGAGCTCAACAACGAGGTCCAGGTCGCCACGCCGAACCTCACCATCCGTGGCGTGGGGGCCTCGCGCGACGACGTGGTGTTGGACTTCGCGGGCCAGATCGGCGGCGACGAGGGTCTCACCGCGACGAGCGACGGGTTCACGGTGGAGAACCTCTCGGTCAAGAACAGCCCTGGCAACGGCATCGCGGTCACGGGCGCCGACGGCGTGGTGTTTCGCAACCTGCACGTGTACTGGGACGCTGGCTCGGTGGAGACCAACGGTGCTTACGCCGTGTACCCGGTGCAGAGCACCAACGTGCTGATCGAGGACTGCGAGATCGTGGGCGCGGCCGACGCCGGTGTCTACGTGGGGCAGTCGACGAACATCATCGTGCGCAACAACGTGGTGCATGGCAACGTGGCTGGCATCGAGATCGAGAATTCCAACGACGCCGAAGTGTACGGCAACCAGGCCTACGACAACGCCGCGGGCATCTTGGTGTTCACATTGCCGAACTTGGCCAAGACCGACGGCGTGCGTTGCGACGTCCACGACAACGAGATCTACGAGAACAACCACGAGAACTTCGGTACAGGCATCGTCGGCTCGGTGCCACCCGGCATCGGCATCTTGGTCGTGGCCGCGCACGAGACGCACATCCACGGCAATGACATCCGCGACAACGTCACCGGCGGCGTGGTGCTGGTGGGTCACGACACGCTCCGCTTGATCGTCTCCGAACTGGAGCAAGATCCGGCGACCGATCCGGATCCCGAGATCACGTACATCTACGAGAACACCTTCGACAACAACGGCACCGCGCCCGAGGAGCCGCTGGATCTCATCGGGGTCGTTCCGATCGAGGAAGTGCTGTGGGACGGCGTGGAGAAGAGCGCGGGCAGCGCGCAGCTGTGCTTGAGCATGTCGCCGCCCACGTTCCGCAACGTGAACGGCCTCGCGAACCTGACCAACCCCGCCATGCACTCGACCGACACGACGCCCTTCGAGTGCGACCACACTCCGCTCTTGCCGGTCGAGCTGTGAGCGCGCGCTGGCTCTCGTCCGCGGTGTTCGGGGCCTGGCTGCTCGGGCTCTGCGCCGCGTGCGAGGAGCCCAGCGAGCCCGAGCTCGGCTACGATGGGCCGCCGTTGCCGTGGGCGTACGCGCCGTTCCCCGAGCTGCGCGAGCCCCAAGACAACCCCTCCACGAGCGAGAAGATCGCGCTCGGTCGCCTGCTCTTCTACGACCCGGTGTTGAGCCGCGACGAGAAGACGGCGTGCGCGACCTGCCACAGCGAGATCTGGGGCCTGTCGGATGGCCTGCCGCTGTCGGTCGGCGTGGACGGCGAGGGGCCGACGGGACCGGGCCGTGAGGGGCCGAACGTGACGACGCGCAACGCGCAGACGTTGTGGAACGTGGCGCTGCGCCCGGAGCTGTTCTGGGATGGTCGCTCGGCGTCGCTCGAAGAGCAGGCGCTCGAGCCGATCGGTGCCGAGCGCGAGCTCGACAGCTCGCCCGAAGAAGCAGCGGCAAGGCTGGATGAAATCCCGGAGTATCGGGCGCTGTTCGCGGCTGCGTTCCCCGAGGACGAGGCGCCCGTCAGCCCGACCAACATCGCGCGCGCGCTGGCCGCGTTTCAGCGCACGATGATCTCCAAGCGCGCGCCCTACGACCGCTACGTGGACGGTGACGAGGGAGCGCTCAGCGCCGAGCAGCTCGAAGGCATGTCGGCGTTCGCCGACGCAGGCTGCGCGGGCTGTCACGTGCCACCGCTGTTCGAGGCGAACCTGTACGCCGCGCGGGTGCCGAGCGGCGACGAAGGGCGCATGGCAGTGACCGGCCGCGCGGAGGACCGAGGCAAGCTGCGCGTGCCGACGCTGCGCAACCTGCGCGACACCGGGCCGTATTTCCACGACGGCTCGGTGGCGACGCTGGAACAGGCGGTGGCTCGTGAAGCCCAGCTGAGCGCCGAGCGCGGCGAGGGCAGGGCGCTTTCGGCGAGTGAGATCGAGCGAGTCTCGGTGTTCCTCCGCAAGGCGCTGATGGACCGCACCCGAGAGCCGGATCGGCCCGAACAGGTCCCGAGCGGCCTCGAGGTGCCCAAGGACGGCTTTCGCATTCCGCGCTGACAGAGCGGCCGGCGTCACCGAGCGACACCGTTGCCCGCCAGCGTCGGTTGCGGGGCCCGGATGTGCGCGAAGTCGCGCGATTCTCGCTGGCACGCTCGATGCTTGGGTGGGCTGCCATGAGAGAGATCTGGCGATCGGACAAGAGGCGTGGCGCCGCCGCTGCGCTCGCGCTCCTCGCGTTCGCGTCGATGCCGATCGTCGGCCGAGCGGACGGGCCCTCGGCGATCGGCTTCGCACGCGACGCCTCGCAGGACTTGCTCATGGCGGTCGCGTCGAAGAACCCGTTCGCGAGCGTCGAGCGTCCGTGGCCGGGGGACGAGCGCCTGCGCGGCCGTGTGATCGAGGTGCTGCCCGCAGGCGGGTACACCTACTTCGCACTCGAGGCCGGAGACGGTCCGCGCTGGGTGGTGACCGCGACGGACGGCGTGGCACCGGGGGCACACGTCGAGGTGAAGAACATGGGGACCCGGCGTGCGTTCCGCTCCAAGCGGCTCGGGCGCTCGTTCGAGGCGTTGGTGTTTGGCAGTGTCCGGGTGGTCTCACCCGAGCAGGTCGGAGGATGACGATGAAGAAACTGTCGATGTGGAGCGTGGTGCTGGTCTGCGCGAGCGGAGCCGGGTGCTTCGAAAACGACGATCAAGGGCTGCTTCGACCCGCGGAGCCAGTCGCGGCCGAAGAGCAAGGGCCCTCGCATGCCGAGCTGTATGGCTGCGAAGAGCTCGCCTTCGGCGACGTCATGCCGCTGTCTGGGCCGGGGCTCGGCCCGGAGGGGGAGCTCGTCGGCGAGGTGCAGGAGCAGTACGTCGTGGCCGCCACGTCGGTGTACTGGAAGGAGGACAAGACCGACCTGTTCTACGAGTGGGGGGCCAAGGTGATGCAGCAGCTGGCGACGACCGAAGGGCTGGTGGGCTACGCGCTCGGCACCGACGAGGTGTGTCGCGTGGGGCGATCCATCTCCATTTGGCGAAGCGAAGAGGCGCTGTACAGCTTCGTGTTCTCGGGGGCGCACATGCAGGCGATCGACGAGATCGAGGTGCTCTCCTGGACCGGCAAGCAGCGCAACTGGATGATGACCGCCGAGGAAATTGCCAGCGTCGACTGGGATCTCCAGCGCGAGAAGCTCGCCGCGGTCGAGCCTTCGGACGTCTACGACTCGCCGCCTTGACCGAGTAAGCTTCGCGGCGTGGTCCGACGACTCCTCGCTCTCCTACTGCTGTGCACGCTCGTCGGCTGCGGCGACAAGAAGTCTCCGCCCAAGAGCGACGACGACGAAAGGGCGGACGAAAAGAGCAGCCGCGTCGCCGACGACAAGCCCGCTGGGCTGGCCAAGGTCTCGCGCAGGACGGCCTGCCAAGATCTCAAGTCCACGCTCTTGATCGACGCCTTCCTCACCAAAGACAAAACCACCGACGCCGCGGTGAAGGAGATCGAGACCTTGCTCGAGCGCTACCAGAGCGCCACCTTCGAGCCAGCGGGTGGTGGTGCGCCACTCACCAGCAAGATCAAGGTCAAGACCACGTTCGTCGCGACCGACGCGGACCGCGAGCTGGCCAAGCGCGAGGGCGTCACCGAGCAGATGATCTCCCAGCCGCACGGGGACAGCTCCGTGGTGGTGACCCGCGTGGTGATGGGCTTCGTCCTGCGCTACGGCGCCGAGACGGAGGTGATCCCGTTCTGGTCGCCCGACGACACGGCGTCGCTCGAGTACTTCCTCACGCGCAAGATGCGCGACCTGCGCGCGCGCGTGGACAAGGACGTGTGGCGGTTGGGTGTGATCGCTGGCAAGGGCGAGATGCGCCTGTCGGACGACAACTTCGCCGCGCCGGGCACGCCGTTCAATTTGAACAGCATGACGCAGCAGTACTTTCCCAGCTATCGCGTCGAGGAGGTGCAGCTGAAGGAAGGAGAGGTGGAGATCGATCCCAGCTTGCGTGGCTTGCTGGTGACGCAGCCAAGCAAAGGTTACAGCGAGAAGGAGCTGCGCCGCATCGACCAGTTCGTGATGCGCGGCGGCAAGGCGCTGGTGGTGGTCGCCAGCGCAGTGAACGTGCCCGCGGGGGACGCCATGATGACCGCGTCGATCAACAGCCACGGGCTCGGCCGTTTGACCGCGGGGTATGGCATCGAGCTCAAAGACGAGGCGATCCTGGATCATGCCTCGCAGCTCACGTTCCAGGCGCAGACGACGATGGGGCAGCCCGTGCTGCTGGCCGCGCCTGGGATCGGCATCGCGCTCGAGCTGCCGGCCGAGAAGGAGCCGCGCGTGGACACGGGCTTCGCGCCGTTCTTTCGCATCTACGAGCTGCCGTTCCCGTTCGCCTCACCGCTGGTGCTCAAGCCCGACGCTCAACCGAGCGCCAAGCTGCGTGTGGTGGCGCACACCAGCGGCGAGAGCACGATCGACACGCGCGCGGCCAAGGTCATGGCGCTCGCTCCTGCGGAGCCCGCGACCGGCCCCTTCGGCCGCTACGCCATCGCGGCGGTGGCCGACGGCACGCTCGTCTCCGCCTTCCCCAAGGGCGACAACCTCGGCGTCGACGCTGCGAGCAAGACCACCGTGCCGAGCCGGGTGTTGGTGGTGGCGTCGTCCCAGTTCTTTGCCAACCCGTTCGCCGTGGCCAACAGGCAGGCAGGCACGCCAGGGTTGGTACCGTCTGGCGACTACATGCTGGGGCAGCTCACCAACCAATACTCTCAGCTTCACCTGCGCAAGATCCTGTTCGCGTACATCAACACCTTGGCGTGGATGGTGGACGATCCCGACGAGGCCGAGCTCACCCGGATGCTCACGCCTGCGACCAAGAAGCCGCCGACCAGCGCCGCCCCCTCGGCCAGCGCGTCGGCGTCGCCGCTGCTCGACATGTTCAAGCGCTGACGCAATCACGATGGTCTCCGACGAGCCCTTCGCTACGCTGCGCGCACGTGAAGCTCCTCGTCATTGGCGCCGGTCCCATCGGGAGCCTCTACGCGGGCCGGCTCGCCGAGGTCGGCCACGAGGTCACGCTGCTGGCACGGGGCGCGCGCCTCGCAACGTTGCGTGGAGCTGGTCTGTCGCTGCTCGCCGCCGGCTCGAAGGTGGCGCTGCGCCCTCGGGTCACGGTCACGGATCACGTCGCGCCCGAAACCCCGCTCGACGTGGCGATGATCGCCATCCGCTACGATCGACTTCCTGAGGCGCTCCCTGCGCTCCGCGAGCTCCGCGGCGCGCGCCGCCTCGTCACCTTGGTCAACCAGCCCGACGGAGGAGCCCGCGCCGCTGGCGCCTTGGGGCCCGACAGGCTCGTGCTGGGCTTTCCCGGCGCCACCGCTGCGCTGCGCGCAGACGGTGCCGTCACGTACGCGATCGTTCCCGGCTTCGTGCAGCGCACGACGTTCGGCGACGCCGAGGGAGGCGCACGCGACGACGCGCGCGCGCTCGCCAGGGCCTGCGTGGAAGCTGGATTCCCGTCGGCCGTGTCCCACGACATGCCGGCCTGGCTGCGCACGCACGCAGCCTTCATCGGCCCCCTTGGCGCCGCGCTGCTCGAGAGCGGGGGGCTCGACCAGCTCGCGGGCGACCCTGTCCGGCTCGGGTTGTTCGTGGACGGCGTGCGCGAGGGGTTCGCCGCGCTCCGCGCCTCCGGCTCGCTGATCGAGCCCGCCAAGCTCGCCGCGCTCGAGCGGGTCCCGCGCAGCCTGCTGCTCTGGATCACGCGAGCGGTGCTCGGCTCAAGCTTCGCGCAAACGACGATCGGAGGTCACACCGCCGTTTCGCCCGAAGAGATGACCGCGCTCCTCGCCGCCACGCTGGAGCGCTCTCGCGACCTCGGCCTGCGTGCGCCAGCGTGTGAAGAGCTGACCCGTCTCGTGCGGGCGCTTGGCCGCCCGGCAGGATCCTAACCCTGCGTGTAGCTGGTGTTCTCGAGCAGGATGATGTTGGTCTTGGAGCGCGTCTCGCCGACGCTGGTGACGTACACGGCGGGCTTGTCTTGCACGGGGCAGACCTTCTCGCACGCGCCGCAGCCGATGCACAGCGATGGGTCGACGTAGGGCCGCTTGACGTGCACCTTCTCCATGGGCGGCTCGCGGCCGTCGGGGCCGGGGGTGGGCGACCGCTTGGGCACGTCGATCTCCTCGACCCAGATGGCCTTGGGCGAGGTCGGGCAGAACTCCTCGCACACGATGCAGGGCGTGGCCATCGACCAGGGCAAGCAGCGCCCGTGATCGAAGAACGCGGTGCCGATGCTGATCGGCTTCTGGCCGATGCCGAGCTTTTGTTTCTCCGTGATCTTTTGGATCGCGCCGGTGGGGCAAACCTGGCCGCACAGCACACAGGAGTGCTGGCAATAGCCGATGCGGGGCACCAAGATCGGCGTCCACATGCCCTCGATGCCGGACTCGAACCAGGCCGGGTGCAGGGCGTTGTTGGGGCACACCTTCATGCACTCGGCGCAGCGGATGCAGCGCTCCAAGAACTCACGCTCTTCGACCGAGCCAGGCGGGCGGATCACGCGGTGGTCGTAGTTGGCGTCGATCACGTCGGCGATGCGCGTCGCGGGGATGAGCGCGGCGCCGGTGGCGGCGGTGGCGAGGCCTGTGCGCAGCTTGAGGTCGACCACCTCGAGCGTGCTCTTGCGACCCGGCAAGAAGCGGAACTTGATCACGTCCTCGGGGCAGGCCGTCTCGCAGTTCATACACATGTGGCACTCGTCTTGGCGCCACTTCACGCCACCCTGCGGGCTGTCTGCGCCCTGACAGTGCACCAAGCACAGGTTGCAGTCGGTGCACTTCTTGTGATCTTTCTCCATGCCGAACAGAGCAAAGCGGGAGAACACTCCCAAGAACGCTCCGAGCGGGCACAGCACCCTGCACCAGAACCGCGGGACGAACCGGTTCATGAACAGGATGCCGGCGAACAGCGCCACGATCAGCCAGGTTTGGTGAAAGTAGAACTGCTGATTTTGCCAGACGTACTGGGCCAACACGTCGTTGGTGGCGTCTGCGGCGCGCTGCGCCGAGAGCGAGCCGCTGGCGTAGGCCAGGTCGCCTCCGCGCGCGGCGATGTACTGCCCGGCGGGGAGCACGCCCAAGCCGATGGCGCGCACGGCGACACAGATGGGGTCGAATAGCCCGCCGATCGCGCTGCCCGCGAGCGCGGCGAACAGCGACGCGATCATCAGGTAGTACTTCACGCGCTGGCGAATCGGGTGCGTCTTGTTCTGCTCGACGCGCTTGTTGCCCTTCATGTACCGCGACGGGAAGATCCAGCTGAAGAAGTGGTGCAGCGTGCCGAACGGGCAGATCCAGCCGCAGAACACGCGGCCCACCACCAGCGTCAGCACGAACAGGCCGAGGCTCCAGGCCAAGCCGCGGTACACCGTCTTGGTGGAGAGCGCGGTCATCACCGCGAGGTAGGGGTCGGCGAGCAGGAAGCCTTCGACCGGGAGCGGCAGCTGGTTGCCTGCAGAAGGCGTGTGCTGCTCGGCAGCGGCGTCGGTCGCCTGACCAGGGGAGGCAGGAGCCTCGAGCGCAGCCACGGCCGGCGGGGGCGCCTCCTCCTCCGTGGAGCCGCGGTAGCCCGTCTCGAACAACAGGAACAGGAACAGCAGCAAGAAACCGATCTGGGAGAGGCGTCGCAGCCAGACCAGCGTGACGATCACCGGCCGCGCTGGCAGCCCCGAGCCGGGGCGGGCCTTGCGGCGCCGTCCGGCGACCCACTCGCGCAAGCCCGAGAGGCGTCCGGCCACCGTCACACCTCGATCGGCGCGAGGGCCGCCAGGTCGAGGCTGCCGAGCCCGCGCTCCACGCCCATGCCCAGGTAGGGGATGTCTGCCGGGGTGAGCCCGAGAAGGGTGCAGCCGAACGCGTCGGCGGCGACCTGATCCGTCGAGGCCACGACGATGTTCATGTCCCGCGCGTCGGAGATGTTGCCGCCTTGGGGGCCGTTGCGCGTGAGCACGCGCACCGCATCGAGCACCGTCAGCGTGGGCTGGATGAAGGTGGCGAGATCGGCGATCGAGACGTGGATGTTCTGGTGCAGGCGGTTGCGGCGACCCCCGATCGCGCCGTACCAGTTCTTCATCGCGCCGGTGTAGGCGGAGAGATTGTGATGTTTGGCCACGGGCACGTTGATCACCTTGTCGGCGTCGATCAGGGTCGAGTACACCGGCCACTCGTCGAGCACCTCACCCTTGAGGCGCATCTTCTTGAAGCGTGGCTCCTTCGGCAGCACCACGTCGGCGCCCACGGCGTAGGCCGCGTTCCAGATGCCGGAGCGCTTGAAGCAGCGCGCGGCCTCGTTGCACGACGCGTCGGTGACCACCACCGTGCGTGCGCCGGCGTCGTAGGCCAGGCGCACCACCTCGGCCACCACGAACGGGTTCGAGTTGGCGGCGTGCACCGGGGCGCGGTCCCAGCCGATGTTCGGCTTCACGACGACCACGTCGTTGCGCGAGATGAACCGCCGCATGCCGCCGAGGGCCTCGATCGCCTTGCGCGTGAGCGCCGCCGGATCCGGATCGTTGCGCGCGATGGCCATGGTCGGGCCCGGCGCGTCCACGCCGAAGAACCGCGTCTGCGGGGTCTGCTTCGAGCGCGCGACGTCGAAGCTGCCACGGTCGTACAGCGCCGCGGTCGCCAGCCCGCCGCCGCCGATCAGCGCACCGGCGACGCCGATGCGAGACAAGGCTTCCCGACGGCTGATTCGCATGCCCCACCCTAGCTCAAAATGTTCCGATACGGAATGGATGGACTCAGAGATCCGGCGCGACCGAGGTCGCCGTGCCGGTCGACTGCGACACCGGTGTGGTGGGATCTGGCGGCGGAGGCGTGGTCGGTGACGTGTCGGGGGGGGCGGTCGGTTGCGTGGTGGGCGCGACGGTGGGCTGGGTCGTTGGCGCGGCGGTCGGTCCCGGGCCCGGGTGCGAGGTGGGGCCTGGCGGCGGCGGATCCACGTAGGGATCGGCCGTGGGGGCGGCCTTGGACTGTTGGCAGGTGTCCCGCTCTTCGCGCAGCTTGAGCAGCTCGTTGTCCTTCTCTTTGACGGACGCTTCGCAGGTCTCGCTGGCGGTCTTGAACTTGTCGCGCTCGCCGCCAAGCTCGGTGGTGAGCTTCTCCTTGGCCGAGGTGCAGTCCTTGGCCATGCCCTTGATCTCGTCCTCGTGCTTCTTCTTGTCGGCGACGCTCTGGGCGCGCAGCTCCTTGATCGAATCGACGGCCTCGGCGCAACCCTCCCCTTGCTTGGACAGAGTCGTCAGCGTCTTTTCGTGCGCGGCGCGCTCGTCGCTCAGATCTTTCGAGCACACACGCGCCTCGCGCGTGGTGATGCCATGCGAGGCGATGCAGGTGTCGAGCTTGTCGAACGACTCTTCGCCTGCGGCGCGGGCCGCCTCGACCTCCGAGGCGAGGCGCAATGTCTCGCGTTTCCACAGCGCCAAGCCGCCGATCGCGCCCGCGCCGATCAACACGAGCAAGGCTACCCAGCGGGCACGCGCCAGCGAGCGCCGGGCGCGGTTCTTGGCGCGCTCCTCCTCGCGCTCGGCCTCGCGCTCCGGCTCGAGCAACACCTCGAGATCGATGCAGACTTGGCTCATGGAGGGGCGCGCCTCCGGGGCGATCGACATCCAGCTCACCAGGCAGCGCGCGAGCTGCGAGCGGATCACCTCGGGCAGGTCGAGCATCACCTCGTCGGCGAGCGGTTTCTCTGCGCGCACGTCGTGGCTCTCGATCACCTGGCGGCGAGTGAGCGCCTTGGCCCCAGGGAAGAACTTGTCTCCGACCAACGCGAGCAGCAGCGTGGCCCCAAAACAGTAGGTGTCCATCTTCTCGGACAGGGGCACCTCTCGCTCCATGCCCAGGATGGCGGTCAGCTGCTCGGGCGCAGCGTACAGCGCCGTACCCGCTACGAAGGTGCCGTCACTCTCGGCGGCGACACCCAGATCCAACAGCACCGGGTGGAGGCGGTTGCCGAAGCGCGCCAAAAAAATATTCTCTGGTTTGATGTCTTGGTGCCGCAGCCCGAGCTGATGCAGCGCCTCCACCGCGCGGGCGATGGGCAAGAAGATGTCGTACGCCTCACGCAGCTTGAGCACGCCGCGATCCAAACGTTCCGCCAGCGTCTCACCCTCGTACACGGGCATGGTGAGCCACACGAAGTCGGTCTCGATGCCGTGGTCCTTGAGCTGCACCACGTTGGGGTGGCCCACGGTGGCCAACATCACCAGCTCGCGCTCCACGTTGCGGCCCGCGTAGAGCGAGCGAGGCATGATCTTCATGGCCACGCGGTGCTCGGGCACGTCGAGGCGCTCGGCCACCCACACCTTGCCGAAGTTGCCCTCGCCGAGCGGGCGGACGAGCCGATAGTGCCCGCCGACCACGTCTCCCTGTTCGGGCAACGCGGTGGTGTCCACCGAAGCCGGCGGCGTGTACCCGGCGGAGTCGGCGGCGATCGTGGTCGCGAACGGCCGCGTCCGGGTCGCGCGGATGTCGTCTTCCGCCGAGGACATCCTCCGAAGCTAGCGGACCCTCGCGCTTTGGGCCACTCTCCGCGCACGCCGCCTCCGGTGTAAGGTGGTCTGCGGCTCGGGCGTTGTCGCGGAGTGTTCGTGTCCGCAACGGGTAGGAGAAGAGGTGCTCGATGAGGTGGTCGCGATCGTGGGCTCTGTTGTTGATGGCTGCTGCCGGCTGCAGCAGCGCGGACAGCTGGGCGCCGGCCAAAGCTGCGGATCCTGGATCGGTGGACGTGGCCGTGACGGGAGGCATGGCCGGCCCCGCGGCCACGATGAGCTACCCACAGGCCGAGCTCTCGACGCGCTCGACGGGGGCTGACGAGAGCGACCGCGAAGAGTCCTCGGGCAATCGCTACGCCAAGTTGGCCGAGCACTCACCGGCCGAGGCGCCCGCGCCGTCGCCGCCGCCACCACCGCCGGGTCAGCAACAGCCGCCCAAGCCCAAGCCGGGCCCGGGTGGCGTGGTCGAAGACCCGTCGCGCAAGCAGCCGATCCTGATCTACACCGCGGATTTCTCGCTCAGCGTGTACGAAGTGCAAAAGTCGCTCGACGCCATCGACGGCATCGCCAAAGCCAAAGGTGGCTACCTGTCGCGGCGCGACGACCGCTCGATCACCATCCGGGTGCCGGCCGAGGCGTTCCAGGAGGTGACCGCGGAGATCGAGAAGGTAGGCGACGTGCTCAGCCGCAATGTGGTCTCCGAGGACGTGACCGCCGAGTACCGCGATCTCGAGGTGCAGCTCGCCAACGCGCTCGCGCTGCGGTCGCGCTTCGAGAAGCTGTTGGAGAAGGCGCTGAAGGTCGAGGAGGCGCTGGCCATCGAGCAGCAGCTCGGCCGTGTGACGGGCGAGATCGAGCGCATCAAGGGGCGGCTCAAGCTGCTGTCCGATCAGGCCCGGTACTCGACCGTGACGGTCAGGTTCCAAGCCAAGAGCTCGCAACAAGTCCAGCAGGGGCCGTTCGTGTTGCCGCTGCCGTGGGTGAACCAGGTCGGTCTGCGAAGGTTGATGTCGCTATGAGCGCAACGTGGAAAAAGGGTCTGTGGGCCGTGGTCTCGTTGCTGGCGCTGGCGTGCGGGCGACCGTACGACGCGGCGACGCCGGACGGCTTCGTGGAGCTGAGCGAGAAGGAAGGCCGCTACGACGAAGCGCATCACGAGTACCGCGCGTCGACGGCGGACGGCGTGGTGATAGGCGTGCGCGCGTTCGACAACGAGCCCAAGGTGGATCTCACGGTGGCCGTGCGAGCGCTCGAGAACCGCGTGCGACTGGGCGAGGGCTACGCGTTGCTCGGCAAAAAGGAGGTCACCTCCCGCGACGGGGTCAAGGGTATGCAGCTCTCGTTCGGCCACGACGAGACCGGTGGCCCTCACCTGTACGAGGTCGTGGTGTTCGTCAACGACGACTGGGTCTACATCCTGGAGTCGGGCGGCAAGAAGGATTTGATCGAGAAGGCCCGCGCGTCGATCGACTGGTTCGTGCGCAACTTCGCGACGGATTAGGGGCGCTGCCCTTGCTGGCGCGAGGGGCGTTTGGTACGTGGAGCCATGCGCTTCGCTGGTTGGCTCGCTGCTCTGGCCCTCGTTTCGGGCGCGCCCGCGCGGGCGTTGGCGCACGGAGAGGCGGGGGCACAGCTCCCCCCAGACCCGGCCGCGGTGACCAAGGATGGCGAGAAGGCCAAGGCGGAGCTCGCGCGAGTGGCCGCCGCGGTCGCCGCCAAGGAGATGGTCGAGCCGGCGCTGACCAACGGCAAGAAGGCCCTCGGACGCGCGCACGGCGCGCACCTGGCAGGCGACGCACAAGGCGGATCGCTGCTGTCACGCGTCGCGCTCGCGTGGGCGCAGGCTGCTGCCGCCGGCCTGCGCGCCTTCGAGCTCGAGGCCAAGGCGGACAAAACCGAGCAGCGGTCGGTGGAGCTGAAATCGGAGATCGAGCGCAAGAAGGGCCTGTACGTCGAGCTCGAGGCGCGCAAGCTGAGCTTGCTGTCCGAGCTCGCCAAGCTCGAACAGAAGGCGGCGGCCACCCCCGCTGAGCCGGCCAAGAAGCCACCACCGGCCGCGCCCAAGGGCCAAGCTCCAGCGAAGAAGGCAAACCCATGAGGCGCGAGCTTTCGTTGCTCCTGGTCGCGACCCTCGCGCTGGCCTGCGCGCCCATCCCGACGCCGCGTGTGCTCGACGAAGCAGACACCGTGAGCAAGTCGCCGGCCGCGGCCGACGCCAAGGCGTTCGCCGCGCCGACCTGGGCACGCGCCGAGAAGCGGCGCCTCGAAGCCCATGAGGCGCTCGCCAACGGACCCGCGGCGCGCGCGCAATTCCTCGCAGAAGAGGCGATCGCGACGTACCACGAGGGCGCGCTGCTCTCGCGCGTGGCCAAAGCCACGCTCCGCCACGAGGCCGCGCAGGCCGACGATCAGAAGCTGAGCGCCGAGCTCAAGGCCGTGGAGGCCGACCTCGCGCGCGTCACCGCCGACGTCGAGGCGCTCGAGCAGCGGTTGCGCGCGGCACGTGCGCTCCGGTCGCCGAAGCAGCCCGACACCCCCGAGCGGCTCGCGGAGCGTCGCGCCACGCTGCGCGAGACGTTGCACAGCGGCGGTTTGCTCTGCAGCGCCGCCCGCTTGTTGGGGGCTGCCTCCGGCCCTGACGCTCCGGCCGATGGCGCGCCCCCCACGGCGCCCGCGCAGCTCAAGAAGGACCTGCTCGCCGCCGAGGCCTCGCTAGCCGAAGCCGGCTCCAAGGTTCTCGACCCCGCAGCCAAGGTCGTGGACGAAGCCCTGGACAAGGCGCTCGCTGCTCGCAGCGCTTGCCTCAGCGTGCTCAGCCGCGCGCGCCGATCGTCTCCCGCGGCCGCAGCGAAGGGCGCGAGCGAGGGTCGCTCGGCGGATCAGCTGCTGGGCGCGTTGTCTTCGATGCTGGCGGCACAGAAGGCCAGCAGTGAGGGGATGACCCCACAGCGCGACGAGCGCGGGGTGGTGGTGCTCATGCGGCAGGTGTTCGAGGGCGACGCGTTGGCGAAAGGCGCACAGGCCGTGCTGGCCGAGCTCGACCGAGTGGCGGCCGCGCACCCGGCCTTTCCTCTGGCGATCGTGGTGCACACCGGCGTCGCCGTGCCACCTGCGGCCAAGGCCGAGTGGCAACGTCGCGCTACCCACCTGGCCGATGCGTTCAAGAGTGTGGACAAGTCGCGCCGCGTGGTGGTCATGGCCGAGGACGCAGTCCCCGTGGGCGGTCCCAAGGAACGAGCCCAGAGCGCGCGTGTCGAAATCGTCTTCATTGCCCCGGAGGCCCTGTGATCCATCGCCGCACACTGCTGTCGTTGCCGCTCGCCTTGCCCTTCGCGGGGGGGCTCGGCTGCACGGATCTGGGCAAGGCCTCGGAGGAGGCGGCCTTTGGCGCGATCGACTTCGGGTTGGAGCTCCTGCGCCGAGACGTCGACCAAGTGCGCAAGGGTTTGCCCGAAGGGGTGAAGGTGTTCGAAAAGCGCATGCCAGCCGATCCGCTCGGTGGCCGCCTCGAGCTTCAGACGGCGATCAAAGCGGCGCGCGAGAACGTGGACAACCTCCAGTTCGCGAAGAGCACCTTCTTCAGCTTCGCCACACCCGACGGGCTCGTGTTGCGCAGTGAGATCGATCCCGACCGCTTGGTCGACAAGAACGTGCTCAAGGCGTTCCCCGATCTGAAGAAGGCGCTCGAGCCCAACGCCGGCCTGGTCGAAGCCTACGGAGAGATGGAGGAGCTGCGCGGCGTGAAGCAGGGGCCAGATCTCGCGTGGATCGTGGCGCACGCAGTGACCGGTGCGGATGGTGCCGTGAAGGGGTTGTTCCTCAGCGGCTGGTCGTTCCGTTTGTACGCACGCGTGGTGCAGGAGGGAGTGCGCGCCAAGCTGATGGAGGCGACCAAGGACAAGGAGAACAAGAAGGTGCCCCTGGTCTACACCTACTTGCTCAAGAACAATGGAGCGTACGGCGATCCCGACGCGCCGGACGTCAACGCCGAGCACCTCGTCAAGCTCGAGGTCGGCTCCAAGTCGCAAGGCGCGGACTTCCGGACCCACCTCGAGATCGAGAAGAGGGCGTTCGGCATCGGCGCCAAGAAGGCCCCGGAGCTCGGTGAGGGTGCCGCCCTGGCCGTCGTCGCGAGCGTCTTTTGATCCCGTTTCGTGGTAGCTTGGGCGTCCGCTGATGACCGCGACCATCGACCAGCTCCTCAAAGTCCTCAAGGAAGTGGTCGCCCCTCTCATCCGCGCCGATGGCGGAGAGGTGTACATCGTGGCCGTCGAGGCGAACCACCTGTCGCTCCACTTGGCGGGGCGCTACGCGGGGTGCCCCGGCGCGCCGCTGGTCGTGCGCGGCATCATCGAGCCGGCCGTGCGTGCGGTGGCACCCACCGCACGCCTGGAGATCTCGTCGGGTATCCGCATCCCCGAAGGCGCGTCGCCGGTCACCTGAAGCGGCTCACGCGACCGCGTACCAGGCCTTCACGCGCGCGTCGTCGCGCACCGCCTCGAACACCGCGCTGAGCCGGCGGAACGGCGCGAATACGTCCGCGGGGATGTGGTCCACATTGCCCCCGGCGAACCAGCGCACGGCCATGTGCAGCTTGAGGTCCACGACGTGAAGCTTGTCGCCAGCGAAGAACGGCCCCGAGACGATGTTCTTTTCGGCGAACGTGGCCCAACTCGGCAGCACCGTCTCCGCCAGCTTGGTGCGAGCGGCCTTCTTCTCAGCTTCGTCCTTGATGCGGATCGTGGGGCTCACCGCCGCGCGCAGGTCTTCAACGTGGCTCATCATCGCCTCGTGTCGGGCGGCCTCGAGCTCGTCGTTCGGGTGCAGGCCCCAGCGTCGCCCGATGAACGTCAGAATCGCGTTCGAGTGCGCGAGCACCACGCCGCCAGGCAGCTCGAGCGTGGGCAAGCCCCCATACGGGGTTCGTGCTTTCCGCGCCGGCCAGTCCGAAAACGGCAGGCGTTCGTCATCGAACGCGACGCCCGCGAGGTGGAGGGCCAGCCTGCACTCCTCGCCGCGGCTGACGGGGGCATCGAAATAGGTGAGCTTGGGTCGTTCCATGGTGGTGACCGCATGTTTCACGCCGAGCCGTGATCGATCAAGCACGCCCTTGGCGCTGTTCAGTTCCCGAACGACGGGTGGCTGCGGATCAACTTCTCGATCTGGTGCAGGTCTGCGTCGTCGCCGCCTTGGGCTGCCTCGACCAAGAGCAGCGCGCGGCTGAGGTCCTGGCTCTGGCCTGAGCGCAACGCCTCCGTGAACGCAGCGATCGCCTTGCCCTTGGGCATCCGCGGCGCGGGTGTTGCGAGCAGGTCGCCCACCGTGGTCTCGAGCGAGAGGCTCTGGATCTCGTGGGTGATGGGCGTGTTCCAAGTCGCGATCAGAGAGACTGGATCTGCGCTCGAGATCAGGCTCGGGTCACAGGCCTTCAGTGTCTGGAGCAGCACCATCGCGTCGCCGGGCGCGAGGTGCTGGGGCTTCACCTCGCTCGGATTCTCCGAGTAGTGCTCGCCATAGAACTTCTTCATCTGGAAATACCAAGGCACAGTCAGCTCGAGCCGCACGGCGCGGGCGGCCACGTCCATGACCTCGCTGAAGCGCTTCGCGAGCAGGTGCTCGGCCTCCCGCGGAGTGTCCAGATACAGGTACGCGCCGCGCCCGGCGTCGGTGACGAGGTCCATCATCCGGTCGTTGTAGGCGACGACAGGGCCTGTACCGATGCCGACCAAATAGATGCCCTCGTCGTCTCCGAGCTCCGCGTGCTCCGCGATCAGCGCGGCCGACGTCTCGCCCACGTTGGCCACCCCGTCGCTCATCAGGATCAGGCGATTGAGCCGCGTGACGTCGAAGCTTTGCATCGCCAGTTCGTAGCCGGCGACCAGGCCTGCGTGGAGGTCCGTGGCACCGCCGGTGGTGAGGCCATGCGCCGCAGCCACGACGGCGCTGTCGTTCGGTCCGCTGGCGACGTGGTTCGCGAGCACTACGTTATGGCTGGTCGACCACGTGACGATGTTCACCACGTCGCCCGCGCGCAGCTGGCTCGCGAGAGCGAGCACCGCGGCGCGCTCTCGGTCCATGCCGTGGCCATCCATCGAGCCGGAGACATCGAGCACGAAGGTAAGCGTCATCGGGCGCCGCAGCCCCGCGGCGTCGGGCGCGCGCACGGCCAACTGAAGATCTATCGTGCCGGGCTCGGCGCCCTCGTCGGCCTCGGCGAAGAGGGCCATCTTGCCGCGCTCTAAGGTCGGGTAGTCGAAGCTGTAGTAGTTGAAGAACTCGTAGCTGCGCACCGTGCCGAACCACGCGCTGCCGTTCTGCAGAGCCTCGCGCGCTCGCGCTGGCGAGGCCATCGAGTTGGAGTCGTCGGCAGAGACGTAGAACACCGCAGGCGAGCTCTGATCGAGCCCGTCGCAGCTGTCCTGCAACACCGGTGGGGGAGGGACGGGAGAGGGGGGCGCGGCGCCGTCCCCGGCGCCGCCGACGCCGATGCCACCGCCGGCGCCGGGCCCCGGGCCGGGGCCGAGCGCACCCGCAGAGCCTCCCTGGGCGTTTCCTCCTTGGACTGGCGCCCCGCCCACGCCCATGCCGCCGCCGCTGCCAGGCTGTGCCGAATCGTCACCACACGCGATCAGCACGCCACACAGACAGGCCGCGGCCGCCGCGCAAGTCATTGGATTCATGTCGGCCCTCCCAAGGGTGGAGCAGGCTAGCTCGCCTGTCGTGCACGGGTTGTGCCCGGCCGAAGGGCGCCGCTGTTTCCTCGGCGCGACGCCGATCGTACGCTGACGCGATGGGCCTGCCCATTCATCGTCTCTTCATGACCTCGAGCCTGTTGACGCTGCTCGTAGCGTGCTCGGACGACACCAGCTCCGACGGCGCCGGAGCCGGGGGGGCGAGCGCGGGGGGTGCCGGCAGCGGTGCGCAGGGCACCGGCGCCAGCAGCGGCGACGGCGGCTCGGGCGCCGCCGCTCAGGGCTCCGGGATCGCATCGATGTTCCCCGGCGATCAAGGCATCGAAGGTCACCCCGACGTGATCCTGTTCGATGGCTTCGAGGACTACAGCGTGCCGGACGACCTCTATCGGCGTTGGGACGCGGTCTATCAGACCTCGCAGATCTCCTTCCCGACGGAGGCAGCGCTGGTGCGCTTCGGCGCCCAGTCGCTCGAGTTCAACGTGCCGCAGCAGAACGATGAGCTCAGCAACGCGGTCGACAAGGTGCTGAGCCAAGAGCTCGACGTGCTGTTCCTGCGCTACTACTCGCGCTTCCAAGCGCCGTACGACGTGGTGGGCTCCAGTCACAACGGCTCCAGCATCTCGGCCCACTACTTCATCGACGGTCAGGCGACGCCAGGTGTACCGGCAGACGGCAGCAACAAGTTCCTCGTGAACTTGGAGAACTGGCGTGGCGAAGCGTCGACCGCTTCTCCTGGCGACTTGAACTTGTACGTTTACCACCCCGAGCAACGCAGTCAGTGGGGCGACCATTTCTTTCCGAGTGGCGTGGTGTTGCCCAACTCCAGCGAACCCTTCGATTTCGGACCGGGCTTCGTCCCCCAGGCCGACATCATCCCTGCGCTCGACCAGTGGTACTGCTACGAGTACATGGTCAAGGCCAACACGCCGGGCCAGCGCGACGGACAGGTCACGGTGTGGCTCGACGGCCAACAGGTTGCCGACTTCGGCAACCTGCGCTTTCGCGACATTGCCAGTCTGATGATCGATCGCTTCGGCCTCTCGTTCCACATCGGCTCGAACCCGAACGGCGAGACCAAGAAGTGGTACGACAACGTCGTCGCGGCGCGATCCTACATCGGGCCCGTGGCTGAGTAGTGGCGCGTCATGAACGAAGTGAGCGCCGCCACCGTGGGGTTGGTGCTGGACGCGATCCTCGCGCACGGTCTGCCGCTCACTGAGATCTGGCCCGCTTCGCGCTCCACCGTTCCGCACGACCAGGCGGCGATGGACTGGGAGGAGTGGGCGGCGCTGATGCACCGGCTGAGCGCGGCGTGTGACGGGCTCCTCGCGCTCGAAGAGCTGTTCGTGAGCGGCGCGGGGGCGCGCGCGGGGCACCCCTTCGTGCGGCTGGCGTCGTCGTTCGTGTCGCTGCGCGACGTGTACGGGTTGCTCGCCCGCTGGGGTCTGCCGCGGTCCGCGCAGGTGATGCGCTCTCGTTTCGTCGAGCAGGCGGATGGGCAGGGCCTGGTGGTAGTGGAGATCGACGCGCAGCGGATCGGCAGCGAACCGACGCTCCGGTTTCTGGTCGGGATGTTCCGCTCGGTGCCCACGATCGTCGGGCTCGAACCTGCCAAGGTCAGGCTCCGCCCTACCATCACACCACACCGCGCCGAGAACGAGATCGAGCTGCCGCGCAGGGTCCCGCTCCGCACCAGACTCCGCCAGATCACGAGCCTGGCGACGGGGGCGCAGGCGACGATCGACGAGCTCGCGCGACAAGCCAGGGAGATCGCCCGCCAGAACGAGCTCCTGTCGCAGAAGCTGCGAGAGCTGACAGCGGCTGCTGCCGTCGTCCGCGAGCGTGACGAGTGGCTCGCGCTGGCGATGGATGTAGGCCGCATCGGCGTGTACCAGACCGATCTGGTCACCGGCCAGGTGACCAGCTCGCCGAGCATCGCGAGGATGATGGGCCTGCCAGATCACACCGAGGCCTCGTCGCAAGAGTGGCTCGCGCGGATTCACCCGGACGACCGCGAGCGCGTCACGCGGCTCGTGGCCTCGGCCATGGCGGAGGGCCACGCGGTGGAGCTCGACCACCGCACGGTGCACCCCTCTGGCGCGGTGCGCTGGGTGCGCGCCACCGCGCGCCTAGTGACGGGCGCCGACGGCCAGGCGCGCTTGCTCGGCACCGCCACCGACATCACCGAACAGAAGCGCCTCGAGAGCAAGCTCCGGCTCACCGACCGCATGATCGCGACCGGGACGCTCGCCGCGGGCGTGGCGCACGAGGTCAACAACCCGCTCGGATTCGTGCTCGCGAACGTGGAGCTGTTGCTCGCGGCAGAAGACGTGGGCGCCGCGTCGAGGGAGCGCTTGCGCGAGGTCGCGGATGGGCTCCTGCGCATCCGAGACGTGGTCCGCGATCTGCACGCCTTCGCGCGTCCGGAGGAGGAAGTGGTGCAGCTGGTCGACGCGCGCGAGGTCGTGGCTTCTGCGCTGCGCCTGACCAGCTCGTACGTGCAGAAACACGCTGTGCTCGCGCACTCCGTCGCCCGCGAGCCTTGCCTCGTCTCCGGCAACGAGGCGCGGCTCGGCCAGGTGCTCGTCAACCTGATCATGAACGCGTGTCAGGCGCTCCCGGACCGGCCCAGCGCTGACAACCGAGTGAGCGTGCGGGTGCTCGGCGGCGCTGGGCAAGTCACGATCGAGGTCGAGGACAACGGGGTCGGCATCGCGCCGGAGGTGATGCCGAGCATCTTCGATCCCTTCTTCACGACCAAGCCGGGCCAGCTCGGATCGGGGCTCGGCCTGTGCGTCTGCCAGAGCATCGTCTCGGCGATGGGAGGGCAGATCGAGGTCGAGACCGCTCTCGGCGCCGGTTCGACGTTCCGGTTGCGCTTGCCGCAACGGGATCCACCAAACCCAGAGCAGCCGGTCGCCCAGCCGCGAACGCGAGCAGTGCGCGTGCTGGTCGTGGACGACGAGCCGATGATGCGGCGGGCGATCGCCACGCTGCTGCGCAATACGCCGGTGACGGTCACCCTTGCCGAGGACGCCGCGAGCGCGCAAGCGCTGGCACTCAGCGGCGAGTTCGACGTGCTGTTGTGCGATCTGATGATGCCGGTGATGAGCGGCAGCGAGCTGGTCTCCAGGCTGGTCGAGTTGGGCTCTCCGCTCGCGCGCCACGTCGTGTTCATGTCCGGTGGGGCGAGCCAGGGCGAGGTGCGTGCCGTGGACGGACACCACCAAGCCGTGGTGTTACCCAAGCCGTTCGATCGCGCGTCGCTGCTGCGCGCGCTGCAACAGGCCGCGGCGCCAGGCGACTGATATCCACAGCCCGTCGACTGCAGTCGACAGCTCGGCGGTCGGGAGCCGTTCGTGCGGCCGTGCGGGCACGGCACTCCTCTTGCTGGGCGCTGGCCATGCGCTCGTTTCCCTGTTGGCTGCTCTGGGCTCTGGCATCTGGGTGTGGCGACGCCTCGCAATCCGTGGGCGGAGCTGGTGGCGGCGGCGACGAGCCGGCCGGCGGCGGGGGAGCCGGGGCCGCAGGCGGAGATGGCGGTGGTGGCGGTGGTGGCGGTGCGCCCGGCGACCGCCCCCACCCGCTCTACCCCGCGCTCGATTTGGCGGATCTGCCCGGAGACGGCGGCGCCGTGAGCGGGCCCTACACCCCGCCCACGCTGCCAGTGACCAGTCGCCGCGTGACGGCCACGACCGGCGCAGAGCTGATGTCCGCGTGTGCGACGGCCGGCACCAGCGTCGACGTGCCGAGCTCCGCCGGGAACATCGGTGTGGTGAACTTCGGCAACGTCGATGACTGCGACGTGACGCTCGGCCCTGACGTGGTGATCGAGTTCTTGGTCGTGGGCTCGCTGGTGGGGCCGGTCCACGCGCCGAGTCACAGAGTCCGCCTACGAGGCGGGCAGATCGGCAGCATGATCGGCGTTGGCGGCTCGACCGACATCGTGCTCGACGGCGTGGCAATCAACAACGGCGCGGTGCCGTCGGCGAACCGCTCGGGCACGGCCATCTACTTGCCCGAGGGTGAGAGCCCGGGTGAGGTCGTGGATCGCTTCGCAGTGGTCAACTCCTTCATCCGCCTGGTGGCGGTGAGCGCGGGCAGCGACCTCGACGGCACGGCTTACCTCGGCGGCAACGTGCGCAACCTGTTCTTCGCCAACAACAACATCGTCACCGCAGGCAACCGCAACTCCTGGGCGTTTCGTTTGAGCGGCGGCGACAACACCATCTTGATCGACAACACCGTGCGCGTGTCCTTCCACAAGCTGGTGCGCATGAACGACGCACCCGTCGACTACGTGTACATCAAGGGCGGCACGTGGATGCGTGAGGCGACGCTGACCAGCGGCGGCCTGTTGCTCAACGACTCTTTCGCGCAGCTCTCTGGCTCCACCACCGATCGTGTGTTCATCCACGATCCCACGGTGTTCCTGCTGCCCGACACCGGCGTCAGCTTCGGCGCCGCGAACGACCCCATGCAGTCAGGCCGCAGCTGGGAGGCGCGCGGCATTGCCTGGCACGCACGGAACGACGCCGTCGTGTCGGACAGCCAGCTTCAAGCTGCCCAAGACTTCTGCACCGCCGTTGGTGGCCTGTGCGACTACGGCGTCGGCACACACTCCTACAGCTACGATCCGGCGCTCAGCTTCCCGACCGACCCGTGGCGCGACCTGCCCAGCTTCGACGACGACGATCCCGACAACCTGCCGGTGCTGCCTTGACCCAAGGCGCCGCTCGAGGGCACACTCCCATCAGGCGATAGCTCGTCGCCTCACCCCTTGGGCGCTCCTCCGCAGCGCCCCTCGAGCCATCGAGTGGGGCAAAGGGGTCACCACACCTCGGGCTGCCGGACTCGTTTGTCTTGGCGTCGCGTGATCGAAGAGCGGAGGTGTTCGGTCGGCGCGGCGAGAGACAGGAGCGAGTCATGACCAAGGGAAAGAAGCTCAAGCGATCCATTCGGGCGCGCGCGGAGAGCACCGGCGAGCGGTATGCGGCAGCACGTCGCCAGGTGCTGGCCAAGCTGCCGGCCGCGACCCGAGCGGCCGAGGTGAAGCCGATCCCCGCCGCGGCACCGAGTGCGAAGGGTGGGGTGACCGATGCCAAGGTGCTCGAGAGGACGGGGCAACCACTGAGCCACTGGTTCGCGCTGCTCGACGCGTTCGGTGGAGCGGAGAAGGGCCACACGCTCGCAGCCCGCCACCTTCATCGAGACCTGGGGGTGGACGGTTGGTACGCGCAAGGCATCACGGTCGCCTACGAGCGAGCCCGCGGCCTGCGTGCGCAGAACCAAACTTGCGAGGGTGACTTCGAGGTCTCGGTCTCCCGCGTGCTGAGCGTCTCCCAGGCCACCGTGATCGCCAGCTGGTCGCGGGCGCGGACGAGGACAGCTTGGCTGAAGTCCCTGCTCGACCCCGCAGTGGCGCGCGCGGCAGGGCAGGCTCTCGCCTCGAAGCTCGATCTCACCAAGAAGTATCCGACGGTGCGCTTTCGCGCTGGTGCCAAGTACGAACTGGGGGTGAGCACGAAGACTCCCACGAAATGCACCGTCCACGTCGCGCTTCGAGGGCTGCGAGACCAGGCAGAGGTGACGGCTCAACGGCGCGCTTGGTCCGCTGCGCTCGACGAGCTCAAGGCCCAGCTCGTGCCTCAGAAGCCCGACCGCTAAGCTGCGGCGAGATGGGTCACTACCTCTCGGGAGACATCCCTTACGGCCAACTGCGTCGCTTCGATCGCTTCCCGGTCATGGCGTGGTTGGTCGGCTGTGGGGAGATGCTCATGGTGCCCCGGTTCGAGTGGCAGAGCGCAGACGCAACCGACGACAGCGAGCCATTCCTCACCGCGGAGGATCGCGCTGCGCTGCCTCCTTGGCTGGTGCCCGCCGTAGCCAACGACTGCTGGCTGCGCGTGCCCAGCCAGATCGACCCGGTGTGGTTCGCCAAGGAGAGCGCCGCGAGCCTCCGATCGGTGGTCAAGGCGACGCGCAAGAATCGACGAGGCAAGCTCCGGCTCTCGTTGCCCTTCGCTTACCTGCTGCATCGTCGGGAGCTCGAACGCGCGCTCTCGAGCTTGAACGAGACGCTCGGCCACGCCAAGGCGCCCGGCATCGAAGGCACGCTGCCTGCGCCGTACGATGCCCACGCCTTGTGGACGTGGCACCAGCAGCACTACCCCGCCCAGATGCGAGCGCTCGAGGCTCGCGACAAGGAGGGCACCTACTTCACGCTGATGTTCGCGATCACGGCGCTGCTCGCCTCCGCGGCCGACCACGTGTTCGTGTGCGACGACGACACTGCGATCGACCTGAAAGACTTCGTCAAGCGCAGGTTCTCGCGCCTGACGGGCTCGCGGGTGGCGGCGCGGGCGCGTCTGCTCGAGCTCTTGGACTCGACCTTCGGGGCGCTCGCCGTGGGCGATGTGCCACGAGCCGACAAGGAATGCGGCTACGCCCTGATGTACGCGAGCGAGCTCGCGGAGGTGAACGAGCTCGCAGCCGAGGTGTACGTTGCGAGCGCCAGGCTCAAAGCGCTGGCCGGTGACAGCGAACAGGCGCGCTGCGATCTGGCCTGGGCGGACCACCTCGCCGGCGAAAGCTACGCCGGGCCCCGTCGTGACGTGGCTCAGCTGGTCCGCGAGCAGATCTGAGGTCTGGGCCACGCCTCGAGCGCAGGAAGGCGGCCGCCGAGGCGCGAGGCGCTCACGACCCGTCGGAAGCGAGTCGCAGGCTGACCACTGGCAGAGTGACCCGCCGCGCCCTACCGCAGCAGTGAGGAGGCAGCATGCAGGCGTTGCTGGTGGTGGCCCTGGCCTCGGGGCTCCTGGCGATCTGGGTGGTGCTGGCGCAGCGTCGCGGGCAGCGCGTCACTCGAGCGCAACCGGCGCGCGCAGAGTCGTTGCGCCAAGAGGCGATCGAGCTCGGCTTCGTGGATCGCGACGACGGCTGGGTCTCGAGCTCTCCGCTCGGCGTGGTGAGCTTGGAGCTTTGGGATGTGCGGGGCCGGGATGACGAGGACGCGTTCGTGAGCCTGCGCGCTCCGCGCGCCATGAGCCGCCACGCGTACCTGCAGATCGTTCTGCCGGTGGCGGCGTTGCCGTTCGAGATGTCGCTCTACGAGCGCGACCTTTTCCTGCGAAGACGTGGACTGGAGGCCGAGCTGCCTCGCCCGTTTCGACGGGCCTACCATCTCGCTGCGCCACGCTCGCGTAGGGAGCTCGTGTCGGCGTGGGCCCGCGCTCAGTGCGACGCGCTGCTGCGGCTGCGTCCAAGTCGCGTGTACGCGCGCGCCTGCCACTGCGGGCGGGGCCACAGCTCGCACCTCGAGATCATCCTGCACCTGGCGAGGTTCGAGCGCGGGCAGCTGCGCCTCGCGCTCGAGCTGCTGGCTGGTCTGGTGGGCAGGCCCACCAGACCGTACCGGTGACTATTGCTTCGGCTTCTTGGCGTCGACCTTGGGCGGCGGGCCAGGCTGCGTCTTCCCGGCGTCCTTGACCTTGCTGTCCACCCCAGAGCCCGCCGGGCCCTTGTTCTTGCGCAGCGTGGGCAGGTTGTTGACCGTGGCCGTCTCTTGGAAGGCGATGCCGAAGAAGCCGTTGCCCCAGTCGATCGCCCGGACCTGTGTTTGGGCGTCCTTCCAATCCACCTCTTTGAACGGGCGCCCTTCGGCCTCGTTCGCCTCGCGCACGCGGCCGGCGGCGCCGTAGTACCCGTTCAAGATCCCGACGGCCGAGTCGAAGTCCTTGCCCCACTGCGACTTCTCGCCCAGCTTGATGGTGTCGATCACCTTCCACATCTTGTCTTGGATGAAGAAGAAGTGGCGGGTCTTGCCGCCGCGCTCGATCGACATGAGCGCTTCCTTGTTGTTGTAGGTGTACTCGCCCCGGTACGGGGTGGAGTCCATGCCGTTCGGGACGGCGCCGAACTCAATCAGGCTGCGCCGGAACTCGGCCTTCTTCTCGGCCACCTCGGCGTCGAGCGCGTCCATCGACGGGCCCGGCTGCACCTTCTTGTAGCGAGGCTTGAAGTCCTCGTCGATCTGCTTGTCGTAGATGGTGCCGAGCTTCTTCTTGTCGATGCCCCAGGCCAGGTCTTTCGGCTGGATGGCGATCGGCTTGGTGGTGGTGGGCGCCTCGGTCGGGGCTGCGGGCTTCTTGTTGTCCTTGGACGGGCCCGGCTTGGGCTTCACGGGCGGCGCCTTGGGGTCGCCAGCAAAGGCCGACGGTGCGGCTCCGAAGGAGAGTCCGACCGCGAGCAAAGCCACGGCCACACGGTTGAGCGAGCGGTTCATCCCATCCTCCAAGAAACGTTCAGCCGGCGGTGCGAACGACGAGTGCGAGGCCCCAACCCGGTTTGGCGAGGCGTCGGCCAGGTTGGACGGTGCTGCAACGAGATTCATCACGCTTCCCTGATTTTCTCTCACGAAGCCTGCCTCGCCCGGCCGCGTGCCTGACAAGCATCGGGGCGTGTGGTAGCAACTAACGCCTACGTGCCGCGATTTTTGCCCGCTCCGAACCCAGTTGCAAGTCCCCGACCTCTTGGCTCTGGCTGGTCGCGCCTCGGCGCGGCGCTGATGGCTCCCGCCGCCTTGCTCCTGGCGGCGCCGGCCTGCTCGAGCAACCAGCCTCCGGTGGGAGCGGCCAAGCAGCTCGGCCTCCCTGCCTGGGTCGGCATGGACCGAGACCTGTTCTCGGACGAGATGGACCCCTCCGCGCTCGGCATTCTGCCCCCGAAGCCGGCGCGCAAGGACCAGGTGTTGTGGGCCCGCTCCCAGCAGGCCGAGGTGGTGGGGCGCGTGCGGGTGCAGACTGTCACGGCAGATTCTCGAGGCGGGCAAGCCACTTACACACTGGGCCTCCGCTTCGCGAACCCGTTGCTCGCGCCGACGGACCTGGAGCAGCGCGACTTCGAGGTCGTCGTGGAGCCCACCGACCTGAGCTACGGGCTGGTGAAGGCTCAGGACACGGGCCTGCAAGGCAAGACCTTCGTCGGCTTCATCAAACGCTTCACTGGCAAAGACGACGAGATCGAGGTGCACTTCTACCTCGCGCCGGATTCGGCGGAGGTGGCCGCCGTGGTACAGGAGGCGGTGGCAGTCAAAGAGGTCACCCGGAAGTGAGCAGCGTCAGCATCAAGACCCTCAAAGAGGTGAACGGCATCCGTGTGGCCTGCCAGATGGCGGCCGACACGCTGCTGCGCGTGGGGGAGATCATCAAGCCGGGCATCACCACCGAAGAGATCGATCGCTTCGTGCACGAAGACACGGTGCGCCGCGGAGCGTGGCCGGCGCCGCTGAACTACCACGGCTTTCCGAAGAGCGTATGCACCTCGGTCAACAACGTCGTGTGCCACGGCATCCCCGGCAAGGAGGTGCTCAAGAACGGGGACATCATCAACGTCGACGTCACCACCATCTTCGACGGCTTCTATGGCGACACCTCCGCCACCTTCTTCGTCGGCGAAGTGTCGGAGGAGGCGCGCAAGGTGACCGAGGTGTCGCGACGCAGCTTGGATCTGGCCATCGCGGTCGTGAAAGAGGGCGCGCGCCTGGGCGACATCGGCGCTGCGATCCAAGAGTACGCCGAGGGCCAGGGCTGTTCGGTCGTGCGAGCGTTCGTCGGCCACGGCATCGGTCGTCAGTTCCACGAGCCGCCGCAGGTGTCTCACGTGGGCAAGCGCGGCTCGGGCATGCGCCTCAAGGCCGGCATGGTCTTCACCATCGAGCCCATGATCAACACCGGCTCGTTCGAGGTCGAGGTGCTCGCCGACAAGTGGACCGCGGTCACCGTCGACGGCTCGCTGTCAGCGCAGTTCGAGCACACGGTCGTGGTCACCAAGACCGGCTGCGAGGTGTTGACCAAGCGGCCTCGCGCGCTGATGAACAGCGAGCCCACCGAAGCGCAGCGGCTGATCGCAGCGGTCTGAGGCTGCCTCTGGCGAGACCGCCAGCGCGATTCGAGCTCATGCGCTGGCAAGCCCAGGCGCGGCTCGACCGGGCTAGCCCATCACCACGCGGTTGCGTCCCGCGCGCTTGGCCTCGTACAGGGCCAGATCCGCGCGCTTGATCAGCTCTTCGAGCACATGGCCGCGCCCGTGCAACGCGATGCCGAAGCTGGCGGTGACCGCCAGCGCGCCATGGGGGGCCTCGATGCTGCGCTCGGCGATCGTCGTCCTCAGCGCCTCTGTCACGCGCGCGGCGAGCTCGGAGTCGGCCCCGGCCAGCACCACCGCGAACTCCTCTCCACCATAGCGACCGACCAAGTCTCCGGCGCGCACCGTTTCGCTCGCCGCGGTCGCCACGGCGCGCAGCACCTCGTCGCCGACTGGGTGGCCAAACTTGTCGTTGACGGACTTGAAGTGATCGATGTCGAACAGCACCAGCGCGAGCGGCTCCCTCTCGCGACGCGCCCGGTCGATGGCGCGTGTCGCCGCTTCGAAGAAGGCCCGCCGATTGAGCAGTCTCGTCAGCCCGTCGCGCGAGGCGAGGTCCTCTAGGTGTGCGTTCGCTTCCCGCAGCTGCTCCACCAGCACCTCCTTCTCGGCCAGCAGCCCCTCCATCGTGCGCACCAGCTCCTGGTACTCCGAGTTGAGCTCCACCAGACGGCCGTTCGCGTCGGACAGCACGCGCTCGAGAGGCACCATGTCGCCCACGCCGCGGCCCAGCGATGCGCCGGCCTCCTGTACCCGCTCGGGGATCTCCTCGAGCAAGGCCTCCGCGTCGCTGTGCCGGATGCCGAGGTCGGTCATGGCGCGGATCGCCTGTGCACGGATGCCGGGACTGTCGCCACCCTCGTACACCGCCGAAACCCGCTCCGACACCCACGCGACGCGCGCAAGCGCGGTGTCGAGCGGCTGCGGCGCGTGGTGGTGTTCGATGGCAGCGACCATGTCCTCCGGCAGATGCCATTTGCGCACGAGCGATCCGCCCGAGAGCGGGTGTGGCGTCAAACCCGCCGCGCGCTCCCGCACGATGCGCCCGGCAGAGGGCGCCTTCGCGAGCGGCGCCACGCGGTCCAGCTGGTCTTTCGCCAGCATCAGCAGCCCCAGCTCCAGCAGGAGCCCGGTCGCAAAGTGATCGGCGGGGGCGGGCAGCTCCGCGAGCTCGGCGATGCGGCGGCCCGCGCAAGCTCGGCGAAGGGAGAGGCTCATGAGCAGCTCGCCCACCGGGCCGACCGGCGTCATGCCGGCCACGCACAGCCCGAGCGCGATGTTCTGGAGGCCCCGCGTTCCGAGCAGCGCCGAAGCCTGCCTCACGTTCGCGATGCGGCGCGAGAAGCCGTGGATCGGGCTGTTCACTGCCGACAGCAGGCGCACGGCGAAGCCTGGGTCGGCCTCGGCCAGGCCGGCCAGCTCGGCCACCGACACTTCGGGCTGACTAGCCTTCTGAACGATCTGCAGGGCCAGCGTCGAAATGGGATCGTCCACGCAAGCGTGAGAGTAGCTCCCTTCTACTGAGCAAAAAAGCAAGCAATATGACAGGGTTGGCGAGATCAGCTGGCAGCTCTGAACCAGCCCTCATGGGGGGGCGCACAAGGGCTATTGCCCCGGTCCACGCTTGCCACTGCGCGCGGCTCCTGTGTTACCCAGGGCAGGTGAAGCATGCGTTCCTCGTCGTTTCGGTCCTTGCCTGTGTGGCTTGCGGAGTCCGCGGTGTGGACCAGAGGAGCGACGCCGAGCTCGGCAGCTACGAGGCAGCGAAGGCAAGCGAGTGGCCAGCGGGCAAGGAGAAGAGTGAGGCGCTCCTGATCGGCAGCGAGGGTGCGCATGAGCTCCTCCCGGTTTCGCTGGCGTGGGAGGTGAGCCAGGACGCGAGCGGCTGCCTCCGCATCAAGAAGGCGAGCCTGAAGCGAACGGGGGGGCCGGCCTCGGTCGAGATCTACGACGTGAAGATCTCCCCTTCCGCAGAGGAGCAGTGCCAATCCCGTTTGGACGGCAGCAACGAGACGTTCGAGCGCGTTCAAATCTCGTACTGCTGGCGCTGGAATGGCGCTGCCAACGCGGCGCATTGCGCCTACAGCGGCGGCGTCACGCTCAACGCCGACAAAGTTGGTGTCGAGGGCAAGGACAAGCGGCGAGGCGCCAGCGGTCCCCGCTGAGGCCCCGACGCTGGGCGCATCGCCACCTCACTGCATTCGGTCGGTTCTTCCGCTGATTCTCGCTGAGCACCGCGACCCATCAAGCTCGATGGGTCGCGGCTGGAGGTGCGCACGACTCAGAAGCCGGTGACCTTCACCAGCGCTGGCTGCGGTTCGCCGCCTGCGAGCAGCGCTCCGAGCGCGAAGCTGGTGACATAGAGCGCACGCTCGTCGCCTGCGCCGACAAGCTCGAGCGTCGCTGGGAAGTCCAGTGGAGAGCCTTGGGCGAGCGTCGATACCGAGCCATCGCTCGTGATGCGGACGATCTTGTTCTGGCGATTGATGGCTGCGAGCACGCTGCCGTCTCGATCGAAGGTGATGCCATCGATGCCGCCGAGGCCGTCGCAGTCGGGGCCCGCCACGATCTCCAGGGGGCCGGCCGATCCGTCCGCCAAACGCGGGATGCGAGCGAGCAGCGCCTGGTCGTTGCTCGCCACGTAGAAGGCCTCGCCGTCGAACGCGATGCCGTTCGCGCCCACAGGGACCGCCGCGTCTTGTCCGCACGCCGTGGCGTCGGGGGCCAGCGCGGCGTCGACGAGCCAAGGTTCGACCGTGCCGTCCCCGTCGACGCGCAGGATCGCGCCCGCCGCCGAGTCCGTGACGTAGAGGACTCCCTCGGCGTCGAACGCGAGCCCGTTCGGGAACACCATCGACGCGTCGCTCGCCCACAGCGTCGCCGCGCCGCCCCCGGCCGGTGCCCGATAGATGCCCGCCTGCGCATCCGTCGTGAAAGAGACGTAGGCGCCGTAAAGTGCGCCAGCATCATCGAACGTGAGTCCGGTGAGGAAGGACGTGTTCGGCGGTGGAGGAGGGAAGGTCGCAAAGGCCTCACGCCCCGCACCCGACAGCCCAAACGACTCGACCGCTCCCGTCAACGCAAAGCCCAGGTAGAGCCGGTCATCGCGCACGGCCAGACCTTCCGGCAGCTCGTACGCGGCAGGGTCGAGCTCGGCGAGGACCTCCATGACCACCCCTGAGCCACCACCTCCCGCTGCTAGCCCGCCAGCTCCTCCTGCGCCGCCGAGGCCGCCGGCCCCGTCCGCGGTCGCCCCCTCGCCACCGAGCCCACCCGTTGCGTGTGAGCCCCCGCCGCCTCGTGAGGCGTCGTCGCCGCACGCCGCGATCCCCAGCACCAACATCGTCAACACAGTCGTTGCCATCGGTTTCATCACGTCTCGACCTCCGTAGCCCCAAGCTAAGGAGCGCTGATGATGCAGCCACTGCAAGTTCTTCACAGCGCGACATGCATTGCGTGCACAATGTCGGAATGGCCCCGGAGAAGAGCCCCCTGGCCGCGGTCGACGCGAACTTGCTGGTGGTCCTCGACGCGATCCTGAGCGAAGGCAACGTGGGCCGCGCGGCCCGTCGGGTCGGTCTCAGCGCCTCGGCGGTCAGCCACGCCCTGGCGCGCATCCGCGCCGTTTTGGGTGACCCCGTCATCGTGCGTGCCGGTGCGGGGATGGTGCTGACGCCCCGTGCTCAAGAGCTCGCGCCGTCGCTGCGCGAGGGGGTGAGGTTGCTCTCGGGCGCGCTCGCCCAGCGGCGCGCATTCTCCCCGGGCGACGCGCGCGGCACGCTGCGCGTCGCCGCTGTGGACTTCGCGCACCACGTCTTGCGGCCGTTCGTGCCGGCGCTGCGACGCGAGGCCCCGCTGCTCGACGTCGTGGTCACGCCGTTCGTGGGCGACTCGCTCGACTCGCTGGCGACAGGCGAGGTCGACCTCGCCTTCGCGGCGTTCAAGCGTCCGCGTCGCGGCCTCTTCCATCGCGTCGTGCTCACGGAGCGCTTCGTCTGCGTCGCCCGCAAGGGCCACCCCGCGCTCAGGGCCAGGCTGACCACCAAGCGATTCGCGGCGCTCGAGCATGTGATGGTGTCCCCGAGGGGGCGCACCTCGGGCGCTACCGACGTCGCGCTGAAGCGAGTCGGCCTCAGGCGACGCGTGGTGCTGGTGATGCCCACGCTGATCGCCGCGGCGCTTGCCGTTGCGGACAGCGATCTGGTGCTGACCTGCGCCGAGCGCTCCGCCGAGCAAGTGAGAACCTGGCTCGATCTGGAGGTCTTCGCGCCGCCGCTCAAGCTCGAGCCGTCCGCTCTGGGCATGTTTTGGCACGCCCGAACCGAGGACGATCCGTTGCATGTGTTCGTGCGGGACCGCTTCACGACGCTCTCGCAGGCCACCACGTCGCGTCCGCGCGAGTAGCCGCCCCGACGCCCGCGGTCTCTCGATTTCACGCCCGGGAGGAGATCTCCCGTGCCGGTCGGCATGTGTTGGAGCCTTCTGCGCCAGAGCTTCAGAACGGGCGGGAGCTTGGTCTCTGATTCAAGTGCCAGGCCGGTGGAAATGACGCCGCAGGTAGACCCGCTCGAAGCCGAGCGCGGCGAAGTCCCGGTAGGCCGGTGTGTCCATGGTGGGTGATGGCAGCTCGATGTCGGTCACGAAGCGGCGAACGCCGGCGGCCAGCCCGTCGCGCACGATCGCGCGACAAAGCGCAGCGTCGAGCTCGAAGGACGGGGCCATCACCCCGGGGACGGGCGCGTCGATGCCGAGCCAAGCCGTGCCGTCGTAGTGGCGGTAGAGCGAGCGCACGGCGGCGATCCCGCCTGCGCGGCGCACCAAGTAGTGGTGCCAGCCAGGGCGCCCCACCAACGCGAGCAGCCAGGGTGAGGTGGGCAAACCGTAGACGCGGTCGATGAACGCGGCCCACTCAGCAGCTGTGTCCGACGTCACCCGCTCCACCGCCAGATCCGGTGAGCACGTGTCTGCCGCAGCCAGCGGCTCGTGCCCGCGGGTGATGCGGTCCCAGCCGCCGTTCGGCTTGAAGCCACGGCGCTCGAGTTTGGCGGCGAGGTCGGCTGGCTGACTCGCCGGCACGGCAAAGAAGGTGAAGCCGCGCACGCCGGCCTGCTCGAAGTGCTGCGTGATGCGGTCGATCGCGCCATCGGTCAGAGGCGTCAGCAGTCCGGCGTTCAACACGCACACGAAGTGCACGAACGGTATCGTCTTGCAGCGCACCATCATCACCTCACCCTCGCGGGCGAGGGACAAGCCGTGTGCCGCCGCAAACTCCGGCGGGGCGGCCGCGATCATGTCGACCCAGGCGGCGATCTCGGCGGACTCGATCACGACGGGCGAGACGCCACGTGCAGGGTTCACGAGTCACCGCCCAACTCGAGCTCGAAGTTGAGGCGTGAGGCGACCTGCTCGAAGCCACAGCGGAACATGTTGGCCAGCGACGGGTTTTGCTCGGCCCCGATGGGCTCGCCCGTCTCGGTCGCGATGTGCCGAGCGCCAGCGGCGATCGCCGCGCGGATGCGGCACGACATGAGCGCGCCTTGCGCGCCGCGCCTGCGGTGGCTCTCGAGCGTCCCCCCCAGCCCCAGCCACGCGCAGTCTCCGTGCTGGTGGAGGAACGCGCCGGCGACGACGCGCGCGCCGTCGAAGGCCGCGAATGCGCGGTACCCCGGGCTCCCCACCATCGCCTCGATCCAGGCGCCAATCGGGGCGGGCATGCCGTGAGCCGCGACCAGCGCGGCCGCGAGCTCCGCCGCGTGCTCGACCCCCACCTCGCGCACCTCGAACGGTGTCGCGATCTCGGGTGGTGGGGCAGCGCCGCGCAGCATCTTGGCCCAACTTGGGCGAGCTGGAGCGCGGAAGCCTCGCGCCGCGAGCGCCGCCACGAGCTCTTCGCGTCGAGGGCCAGGGCTGACATGGATCCACAGCAGCTGCGCGTTCGCCGCGCGAAAGTAGGCGATCGCTCGGTCGACTTCGCTGGGCCCGGATCCCGCACGGGAGCCCAGGCCAATCACGCGGTTGAACAACCCCAAGGGAAGCTTGGGGCCACACAGCAGCGTCGCGCCGCCATGGTCGTCGACCGCGAGGCCGAGCGCGAGGGGCGCCACGCGCATCATCGCGCGCCACGCGTCGGCCTCGATCCGATCGGCGAGCGCGGCACGAGTGAGGGGAGAAACGTGAGACTTCGGCATGAGCTCAGGGAACATGCTCCCTTTACGTCGTAAGGTAGCAGGCGGTTGCCTTACGGTGTAAAGATTGTCGCGTGGCCCGAACAACCCCCCTCACGCGTGACGAAATCGCGCAGGAAGCGCTCGCGCTCATCGACCAAGAGGGCCTGGAGGGCTTGTCCATGCGGGTGCTGGGCCGCCGGCTCGGGGTCGAGGGAATGGCGCTCTACCATCATTTTCAGAACAAGGGAGAGCTGCTCGACGCGGTCGCGGAGCAGCTGCTCAGCGGACTGCGCCTGCCCAAGCGGGGCACTCCCATGGCGCGCATCGAGGTGGGACTGCGGCGCTATCGCCAGCTCGCGATCGCGCACCCGCGCGCGTTTGCTCTGCTCACTACGAGGCGCTTCAGCTCGCCGCGTTCGCTCGCCGTGCTCGAACAGATCCTGGCGCCGTTCGCCGACGCAGGGTTCGACCCGGCCATGAGCGCGCGTCTCTTCCGTCTGGGTGGCTACTTCGCCGGTGGCGCCGGGCACGCCGAGATCGCGAGCCGCGCCGCGCAGCCCGACCCGACGCCGCTCGTGATGGAGCAGCCGACCGGTCTCGCGTCCTTCCCGCTCGTCTCCAAGGTGGCGCCGCACCTGTCGCTCCAGAACCTGGACGCCATCTTCGAGTTTGGGCTGGCGCTGATCATGCGCGCGATCGAGAGCGCCCCCCGTCGACTCGAGGAGGAGCCCCCGACTCGTGCTCACGCCATCGCCACGCGTAGCCGCCGCCGCCCCTGAGTGCCGGCGGGCCCGTCGAAGACGCCCGCGACCAGGTGCCCGCAGCTCGAGCAGCGGCCGTCCGCCTCGAGCCTGTAGGCGAGGATTTGGTACCAGTCCCGCTCCATCACCGGCGCGTGGCACGCCTCGCAATGGGTCACCTCGCCCTCGGGGTCGTGAACGTTCCCGGTGTACACGTGCAGGAGCCCTGCTTCTCGCGCGATGCTCCGCGCGCGCCTGAGCGTGGTCACCGGTGTCGAGGGCACGTCGCGCATCTTGAAGTCCGGGTGAAAGGCCGACAGATGGAGCGGCACGGTGGGACCGAGCTCGTCCACCACCCACTTGCACATCGCGCTCAGCTCTGCGTCGCTGTCGTTTTTGCCCGGGATGAGCAGCGTCGTCAGCTCGAGCCAGGTGCTGGTCTCGTGCTTCACGTAGCGCAGCGTATCGAGCACGTCGCGCAGCGTCCCTCCTGCGATGTTGCGGTAGAAGTCTTCGGTGAACGCCTTGAGATCGATGTTCGCGGCGTCCATCTTGGCGTAGAAGTCGCGCCTCGCCTCGGCTCCCATGTACCCGGCAGTGACCGCGACGGAGCGAAGTCCGAGCGCGTGGCAGGCGTCGGCCACGTCCATGGCGTACTCCACGAACACCACCGGATCGTTGTAGGTGAACGCCACGGAGCGGCAGCCAGCCTGCCGCGCCGCCTCCGTGATCGCCCGAGGGGTGGCATGGTCGGCGAGCGTGTCCATCTCGCGCGACTTGGAGATGTCCCAGTTCTGGCAGAACTTGCAGGTCAGGTTGCAGCCCGCCGTCCCGAACGACAGCACTGCGCTGCCTGGGAGGAAGTGCGCGAGCGGCTTCTTTTCGATCGGGTCGACGCAGAAGCCGCTGGATCGGCCGTACGTCGTCAGCACGAGCTTGCCGCCCTGATTCATGCGCACGAAGCACAAGCCGCGCTGCCCGTCGCGGAGCGTGCAGTCTCGCGGGCAGGCCTCGCAGGCAATGCGGCCCTCCCCCAGATCGCGAAAGTAGCGGGCAGCGTGCTGCGGCGGAGCGGGAGGATCACTCTGCGCCATAGCCGGCCTCGGAGAACTTCTCGACGCGGAAGCGCGAGAGCTCGACCTTCGGGTCCCAGAACGCGGCGGGGAGCCCTGCCTTCTGGTTGAGCGCTCTCAGAAACGCGTGGGGCTCCGGCATGGTTCGCCACACCTGTGGCAAGAACACCCCCTGGAAGCGCCCAAACGACAGGATGACCCCATCGACGAACGGCTCGAGCTTCGCGATCGCCTCCGCCTCGCTCGCCGCCGCCAAGCGCTGCGGCTCACCGAGGATCGATACCTCGATGCGGACCTCGTCGAGCTCGGGGTAGCGGAGCGGGCGCGAGCGCGGATCTTCGAAGGCGGCCAGCACGGCGTTGCGCGCGACCGCGAGGCCAAGCGGCCGGATCGCCTCGATGGTGCCCATGCAGCCGTGCAAACGTGACCCTCTCCGCAACGTCACGAACACCCCACGCGGCTCCTGCAGCCAAGGGGCAGAGGGCGGCTCGAGCGGGGGGCCGCCCAACCGCGCCTCGATCGCGCTTCGGGCGAGCGAGAGCAGCACCGCGTGTTGGGCCGAGGGGAGGCTCATGACGCCGACGGGTGCAACGCGAACGAGCCATAGCCGACCACCTCAGCCTTGGAGCCGGAGGTGTCTCCCGAGTTTCGCAGGTCGATCCGATCGAGGGTCAGGCCCCGCCGGCGCGCCACCAGCAACAAGCCGTTCACGGCGCGGGCGCCGCAGGCGCGCTCCGGGTCGACGTACTGGCGCTGTTCGATGTTCCGAGCGGTGCTCTCGTCGACGCTCTTCGCGATCGGGTAGGGCAAGTAGTGGGACAGGTCCGAGCTGACGACGACGCGTGACTCAGGGCCGCCCCACAGCCGCTCGATCACCTGCGCCACCTCTTCTGGGGACGCTTCACCGACCACGAGTGGGATGACGCTGAACGTGCCGAGCACGCGCTGCAAGAACGGGAGGTGCACCTCGAGCGCGTGCTCGTGAGCGTGCGCCTCTTGGCTGGTGACGACGTGCGGGAGATCCGACAAGGCTTCGACGCCCGACGCGTCGATCGGCACGGGACCGAGCGGCGTCGCGAGCGCGTCGACGCCCGGCAGCGCCAAACCGCGAAGGCGCGCGCGATGCGCCGGGCCGAGCAGCACGATGCGCGACACGAGCCCCTTGTCCGGCGCGAGGAGCGCGTACGCGCTCGCCGCGACCGGTCCGGAGTAGACGAAACCCGCGTGGGGTGCGATGAGCGCTTTGGGTGTCGGGCCGCTTCGCGGCGGCACTGCGGCCAACATGGCGTCGACCGTCGCGGCGAGCTCGGCCGCTCCCGACGGGTAAAATTGGCCAGCGACGGCTGGTTTTCGGACGGTCGACATCGCGCCCACAACGTGCGGCTCCGAACGTGCCGTAGCAAGGGGCGTACCTCAGATGGCGAGCCCGGCGCGCCGTCGCGCCTCCGCTCGAAGCGCACGCAAGCTCGACGCGCACGCGCTCCGCAGCGGTGAGCGGCTCGTCACCACGACGGTTCTGGCGAAGCTGCGAAGCAGAACGGCCCCTCTCGCGAGGAGCCGTCTTGCTCGATCTGGCCGCGCGTAAGCGCCCGAAGGGCGCGCAGCGCGGCGCGGATCAACCGCAGATCACTGAGGGTGGTTCGGCGGCATGCGCGGCTTGGTCATGCGCTGCGTGGGGCCCATGCCGCGTGCGGCGCCCTCGTTCGCCTTGCGCTGCAGCGCCGAGTAGCTCTGCTTCTGCACGCGATCCCACAGCGAGATCAGGTTGGTGATGTTGCTGGGCTTGATCTCGGCCGGGTCCTTGGCGGCGAGCGTCTTGGCGTTCTCCAAGTACGAGCTGATCGGCGGGACCATCGCGGTCGCCCACGGGTCACGCTTGTCTTTGTTGGCTTCACCGTAGGCCTTGAGCGCGCCGAATGAGGCCTCGAGCTTCTTCACCGCCTCGTTGGCCTTGGCCGTGTCGACCGGCTTGGTGTCGAACGCGAGCAGCAGCGCGGTGGCGTCGGCCATCGCGGCGTCGCCGAGCTTCTGCGACTCCTCTGCTGCCGACTTGTCGATCGGGTTGGCGGCGGTGAACTTGTCGGCCGCGGCCTTGAGCTTGCCCAGTTGCTCGTCGAGCTTGGCGAAGCCGTCGGTCAAGGTCTTGTGGTACTCCTTGCCCTTCGCGAAGCTGTCGTCCTTGAAGCCCTCTTTGGCGTAGTAGGCGCTGGCTTCTTGCAGCGTGGTGGCGAGCGGCTGGGCATAGTCCATGAACTCCTTGAGCACCGGGTCGAGCTCGGCGGCGGGGAAGTCCTTGGCGTTGCCGGCCTGCTTGCAGCCTTGAATCAGCCGGCTGAAGGGCAGCTGGGGGCCCATCTTCTTGAGCTCTGCAGCGCGCCCCGCGTTGTTGGGCGAAGCGGCGGACGCAGACGCCTTGGCGGAGCCCGCGGGGGGCGTGGCCTTGGCCGTGGTGGTGGCGGCGGCGGTCGCCTTGGCCGAAGGCGACGCGGTCGTCTTCACGGCGGGCGCGGCGCTGGCTTTGGCCGCAGGCGCGGCGGACGACTTGGGCGTCGCGGAAGCCGCGCCAGACCCGGCCGGGGTGGGCTCCGGAGGCTTCGGCGGCTCGGGGGGATCGAACCCGAAGGTGGGGATCTTGTCCGCCGAGGGCTCGCCCTCACCCACGCTGGCCATGTACGCGTTCTTGGCCTGCTTGAGCGCGAGCGCGCCGTACACGCAGTTCTCCAGGCGGGAGGTCTTGGTGACGACCGGCTCGATCTTCTTCTGCGGGATCACTGCGCCGCCGCTCTTGGCGGCGGAGGCCGATGCGCCCTCGGGCGCGGCCTCTGGGTTTCCCCCGCAACCGACGAGGCCGAGGCCCACGGCGAGAGCTGCGACGAGGGAGCGCTTCGTAAAGAACATGTTCAATTCTCCTGAGGAAGCTTCGGCGGTTCTGGCCGAACGGGGCGGCATCAATGCATGGACGCCCATCGCGCGCAAGGACCTGGGCGGTCCCCCGAGAACCAACGAACGGTCAAACGCTTCCCCAAACCGGTCACGGCCAGCTAAGCTTCCTTCGTCCCGATGACGCAGGGATACACGCAGGCCCGAACGTTCCCAGCAGCTGCGCCTCTGTCCGCCGAGAATCCTGGGCGGCTGATTCCGGCGAAGATGGGTTTCTTGCCAGGTGCGCTCCCCGGACGGGGAGGTGGCGGCGAGGCGGATGTGCCCGCGCAGGCCTCGCCGGCGGTGCGCGCAGCTGCGCGTGGAACGGTGCCGGCGAGCGCGGCCAACCTGCCGAGCCATCTGATGAACGGCCTGCCGTTCCAGCGTGGTGCCACGCCGCCCCCGGGCGCGCTCACGACAGGCGTCGAGGAGCCTGCTGGCACGGGGACGCCGCCTGCGGCCGCGGTCGCTGCGCCGCCGGCGTTCATCGCGCCCGTCGAGCCGTTGCCGCTGGTGGCGCCTCCGGCGGTGGTGGCACCTCCGCCCGTCGTGGCTGCTCCGCCCGAGGTGCTCGCGGAGCTTCCGGTCGAGTCGGACGGCGAGCCCACCTTCGCAGACGCCGCGCCGCCAGGGGTGGCCGATCCCGTGAGCGCACCGCCCGTGATGCAACCGGCGCCGCCGCCGGTGGTGGCCAGCCACTTTGCCGCTGCCGCCGTGGCGCCGCCTCCGGTGGTGGTGGCGCCTCCCGTCTTGGTGTCGGCAGACCAGCCATCGGGCGCGCCGGCGATGGCAGCCCCTGCGGTCGTGTCGCCGCCGCCGATGGTCGGCGTCTCCGAGCCTCCCAAGGTCGAGGCTCCCGTCAACGGTGCGGGCGCGGCCCCCGACGCGAGCCTTGCGAGCGCAGAGCCGGTCGCGGAGTCGCCGTGGATGCGCGAGATCAGCGCGGCGCCTCCGCCGGCCCCGGCCTACATGCCCGAGCCTGCGCCAGAGAAGGTCTCGGCGCCGGCGCTCGCGCCGGCCGCGACCAGCTCCAAGGTGCCGCTGATCGCGGTATCGGTAGTGGCGTTGATCGCCATCGGTGTGGCGGTCGCGTTCGCGACCGGCGCGTTCAAGAGCGGCGCGAGCAGCGACGAGAAAAAAGAGGCGTCGGCGCCGGCGAAGACCGAGGCGAAGGACGCGACCTCGGCTGCGCCTGCCCCCGCGCCGCCTCCTGCGGCGACCACGGCAGCGCCGGTCGAGACGGTCGCTCCGAGCACCGCCACCGCCGCCACGCCCCCGACCGCCCCGACCGCGACCACGCCCCCGACCCCCACGGGCGTGCGGCCTCCGGCCGGCACCGTGCGGCCTCCGCCGCCGAAGACGGCGCCGCCCACGCAGCCGAAGTTCGATCCTTCCGGCATCTGATGGAGCGAGTCGGGCTCGCGGAGCTGACGATCGAGGACGAGAGCTCGTTCCGTCACGTGTCGTTGGTCGCGGACCTGACGCGCACGCTCGAGCTCTCCGGCGCGCGTTTCCTGGTCCCGCCGCGCGGTGAGATCGCGCCCTGGGATCGCGCGCTGCTGCTCAACCTGCTGTTTTGGGAGCCTGGTTTGTGCGACGTGTTGCCTTCGCGCGACCTCCCCGCCGACGTGGTGGCGCACGTCGCTTGGCACCAGCTCGCGGACAGCCGCGTGGCGACGAGCGTCGAGGCCCACCTCTTGGCCGAGTCGATCGCCAGCGCGTTCGACCTGTACTTGGTCGGTCGCACGCTGGGACACAGCCCCGACTCGAGCTTTCTCGCGACCCAGGTGCCGCGTATGGCCGAGGCGGCCGAGGGCGCCGGCATGGATGAGCAAGCCTTCGAAAAGTGGCTCTCCGGGGTTGCGGCCGAGCCAGAGATGGCGTTCGAGAAAATGAGAGAGCTGCTGTTCGACGCGAGCCTGGCGCTGATCCCCGCCATGCCCCCCGAACGAGCGGCAGAGATCCTGACCGCCTTCGACGAGCACCCCATGTCCGCCCTGCTGCACCATTACGAGTTGCCCACCTGGGTCCTGCGCGCCCGCATCGAGTCGCTGTCCGCCTCCGGCGATGGCGGACGGGCTGCCCGGGAAGTCGACGCGCAGCTTCGCGGCGAGCCCGACGCGCTCGGGTGGCTCGAGACCCACTGGGTCAGGCCGCTGCTGCAGGAGACCAGCCGATGAGCGCGCCCGAAGAAGATCCGCCGCCGAGCAGCGAGGACGCGGTGCCGGTGAGCACGCGTGACGTCGAGCTCGAGCCGGTCAGCTTGCGCGACATCGAGATGATCCTCGCGCCGGGCAAGGCGCCGCCCGCGCTCGACAAGACGCGCTCGGATCGGCCGCGCCGCAGGAGCAACGCCCCCGTCGCCGACGAGCGCGAGCCTGCGCGCGCAGAGGCCACACCGCCACCGCCGGTGATCGACGAAGAGCCAGCGGAAGGGGCCGAGGCGAAGAAGCGAAAGATCCCCCTGCCGCCTCGCAAGGGCAGCGTTGCCGAGATCAAGCCCGACGAGGTGTTGGCGCGCACGCGCCGGGCGATCTCCCAGGAGCCGGCAGAGGCGCCGCGCGACTCGGGGTTGGAAGACATTCGCTCGCTGATCGCCTCGCATCCGCCGCCCGCTCCCCGGCGCGAGTCCGCCGTCGACATGGAGGAGCTGATCGGCATCGGAGGTGCCGATGCGCCGCCGCCGCCGCCGCTGCCTCCGGATCTCTCGACGCTGCTCTCCGCCTCGACCCACGAGCCCGCGAAAGAGGAGCGCAAGGCGCCGAAGCCGCCGCTCAAGAAGCGGGACCGCTCCGCCGAAGAGGCCAAGCCCAAAGACAGCGAGCGCGCGCCGCGCTCCTCTCGTCGACCCGACAGTGCGAGGAAGTCCTCGCAGCCGCCCAAGCAGCCCTCTGGCGTGCCAGCCAAGAGCATCGAGCCTCGCGCTTCGCGCACCACCCATGCGCCCGCCGCGGCAACCAAGCCCGACCAGCAAGCTGCGCAGGGCGGCGCGGCTCGCATGGCGCTGTTCGCCATCGCGGCCGTGGCGCTGCTCGGCATCGGCTACATGCTCGGCAAGGGCTCCGACGATGCGCCCGCACCTGTGCCGAGCAGCGCTCCCGCGCGCACCGAGGTCAGCGCGACGCCGCTCCCGACACCTCCGCCGGTCGAGACGCAAGCGGCACCTCCAGCGCCGACCCAGGAACCCACCACCACGCCGAGCGCGAGCGCTGCGCCCAGCGTCGCGAGCGCAGCTCCCCCGCCGGCGCTGACGGGATCGTTGCCGACGGCTGAGGTGACTGCGGCGCCCCCGCCCACCGCCACCGCGACGAGCAAGCCCAGCGCCAGCCCCGGAGGCGCGTTCGATCCCGCCACGGCCAACGCTGCGCTGAACGGCGCCGCAGGCCAAGCGTCGGCGTGCAAGCAGCCCGGCGACCCGAGCGGCAAGGCGACCGTCACGGTCACGTTCGCGCCGAGCGGCCGGGTGACCACCGCGAACGTCAACGGCCCGCCGTTCGCGGGCACCGCCACCGGCGGCTGCATCGCCAAGACGCTCAAGGGCGCCAGCGTGCCGCCGTTCTCGGGCGACCCTGTCACCGTGTCCAAGACGGTCACGATTCCGTAGTGGTATGGTGCGCGCCATCGCGTGCTGACCGCCCTTCGCGTCAAGAACTTCATCCTGATCGACGAGCTCGAGCTCGCCCTCGAGCCAGGCCTCAACGTGCTCACCGGCGAGACCGGCGCTGGCAAGTCGATCATCGTGGGCGCGCTCGCGCTCGTGTTCGGTGGGCGCGCCAGCTCGGACCAGGTGCGGCCAGGCGCAGACGAGGCCGTGGTCGAGGCGCTGTTCGAGCTGTCCGACGCGGAGTTCGAGCGCTCCGCAGCGCTCGAGGCGCTGGTCGAGGCCGGCACCATCACGCGCGGCGAGCTCGCCATCCGTCGGGTGATCTCGCAGACCGGTCGATCTCGCGCGTACCTGAACGGGCGCCTGTCGACGAGCGGCGAGCTGGCTGCGCTCGCGGCGCAGCTGGCCGACGTGGCCTCGCAGCACGAGAGCGTGGCGCTCACCGATCCAGGCACGCACCTGTTCCACCTGGATCGCTTCGCCAAGCTCGACCACGCGCGCGCAGAGCTGTGCGCACAGGTGGAGGAGATCGAGGCGATCTTGCGACGCATCGCCGAGCTCTTGAGCGTCGAGCGATCCCGCGCGGAGCGCGAGGCGTTCCTGCGCTTTCAGCTGAGCAACCTGGACGAGGTGGCCCCGCAAGAGGGCGAGCTCGAGGCGCTCAACGCGGAGCGCAAGCGGCTCCGGCACGGCGAGCGACTGCGCGAGCTGGTGGAGCGGGCCGCGCAGCGCCTGGAGGTCGAGGACGGTCTGTGCGATCAGTTGGCTCGCGTATCCAGCGACCTGCGTGCGGCAGCGGAGCTCGACGAGGAGCTCGAGCCGGTCGCGCGCTCGGTCGACTTGTGTTGGGCCGAGCTGCGCGAGGCGGCGTCCACCGCGTCTCGCTACCTGGAGTCGCGCGAGTTCGACCCGGGCAGGCTGCAGCAGATCGAGGAGCGCTTGTTCCGGCTCGAGGCGCTGCTGCGCACCCACGGGCCCACCATCGCGGATGCGCTCGCAGCCCAGGCCCGCCTGGCGCACGAGCTCGAGGAGATCGGCTCGGCCGAGACGCAGCTCGGCGAGGAGCAGCGTGCGCTCGACGATCGCAAGCCCGCCGCCGAGGAGCGCGCGCTCGCGCTGTCGACCCAGCGCAAGAAGGCCGCCGATCGGCTGGGCCAAGCCATCAGCACGGAGCTCGCGGCGCTGGGCATGGGCGGCGCGCGCGTGTGCGTCGAGGTCGAGCCGCTGCCGCCGCGCGAGGCACACAGCGCGCTCTCGGTGGGCGGCGCGCGGCTCGGGCGCGACGGCATCGACCGCGTCGAGTTCTTGATCGCGCCCAACAAGGGCATCGATCCCAAGCCGCTGCGCAAGATCGCCTCGGGTGGCGAGCTCTCGCGAGCGCTGCTCGCGCTCAAGCGCGTGCTCGCCGAGAGTGGTCCCGCAGGTCTGTACGTGTTCGACGAGGTCGACACCGGCGTTGGCGGAGCGGTGGCCGAGCGCATCGGCGCGGCCATCGCCGACGTCGCGCGCCACCACCAGGTGCTGTGCATCACCCACCTACCTCAGATCGCGGCGTTCGCCGACGCGCACTTCGTGGTCAAGAAGAGCGCGGGCGACAAAACCAAGAGCACCGTCGAGCGCGTGCAAGGCGCCCTGCGCGTGCACGAGGTCGCGCGCATGTTGGCCGGCGCGCGCGTGGGAGCCGCCGCCATTGCCGCGGCCGAAGAGCTGATCGCCGGCTCGCGCGAGGCCAGGCGCCCGGTCGAGGCCAAGGCCAAGAAGACCAAACGATAGGGCCGCGCTGCGCGCCCTCCCGGGCGCTTACGCGCGGCGAACGACGTTGCACGCTTCTACCCGCTCGAGACGCTAGCGAGCCAACTCGTAGGCCTTCAACACGCGCTTGGGGGCGCGAGCCCGCCAAGCTTCGACCAGGAGCGGGCGGAGCGATGCCTTCCGGATCTTGGCGAGGCGGACCAGGACGACGGGGTAGCCGTCGAAGTGGGGAGTCGTGAAGTGGACCTCCGGTGCCGATGCGAGCAGCGCTTCTTTGGCGTCCAAGCTCGGCACCCAGACGCCGAGGATGTCGCCCTTGGGCGCGTCGTCGCCCAGCGCTTCGAGATCGGCGCGGCGGAGGGGCCGCTCCCACGCGACGAGCTTGGTCCCGATTCGAAAGTCCCGAGGCTTGGGCTCGGTCAGGCCTGGAAGCTCGGACAAGATTGCGCACACATCAGACCAGGTGGCCATGGCCCCAAAGGTACGCGGACCCGGGACCTCGTCGACCATCAAGCGCAGCGCGCGCGAGCGTCGCGCCGCAAGCCGGCGCCGACGTCGGGTGCTATCCTCAGCCAGTGGATCGCCTCCGCCGCGAAGAGATCGAAGAGGCTCGGCGCACCCCTCCGGAGGTGAAGGCGCGCCAAGCGCTCGACCTGATGTGTGCCGGCATCGACCTCAAGCTTGCTGGGCTTCGCGCGCGCCACCCGGGCGCGACCGAGCTGGAGATCGACGCGCTGCTCGATGCGTGGCTCGCGAGCACCGATGGCTAGCTCCGTCACGGAGCTGAGCGGCGAGCTCGCCCGCGCAGCAGAGGGGCTCAAACGACTCGGGCGCCGCTTCGCGCTCGTCGGCGGCTTGGGCATTTCGATCCGAGGCGAGGTGCGCTTCACCCGCGATATCGACGCGACCAATCCCACGCTCGATCTGGACGCGACTCGGGCTCGGCTCCGATTGATACGAGAGCGCGGCTTCCACCGCGGCCACGACCTCGAAGCGCGACTTGCGGCGCTTCTTGCTTCGCTCTGAAGGTGCCCATCGACCCGTCAGGCGCAGCGCGCGACGCGCAGCGTGTCGCACACGCCTGGGGGCTCGCTCTCGGTCGCTGCCAGCGCGCGAGACAGCTCGCTGCAGCGGGCCGCGAGCAAGGCCAGCTCCTCGGCCAGCTGGGCGTTCAGCGCTTCGCCTTCGGCTGGGGCGACGCGGTCGAGCTCGTCGAGCAGCGTGCGAACCAGCGCGGCTTGAGAGCGTGCGCCCGTGAACGCTCGGGCAACGCGTACTTCGGGTCGTTGCGAGACGGAGGGGTGCATGGTGACCTTTCTGCGGGACGCGGAGCACCTAGCAAGTGGCAAGCCAGCAGCCTGCGCCGCAGGTTTGCGCGAAGGGCTCCAGGTTGGCGCCTGCGTTGGACGCAACCGTTGCGCGATTGTGCCGAAGCTTCGCCAACGGCCCGAAGGTCAGCGATCGTAGAGCTCCCAGCGGCGCCGCAACATCGCCAGCCGGTACAGCGCCTCGTAGTGCTGGGCCGCGTGCTGCCAGCCCATGGGCTTCTGCATTGCGCGCAGCTGCATCGCACGGAAGTGAGCTGGTTGATCACGGTAGATGCTCACCGCCCAGCGCACCGTCGCGATCAGCGCGTCGTGCGTGAGATCGTGCAGCTTGAAGCCGGTCTCGCCGTTCTCCACCGTGTCGTCGAGGCCGCCTACCGCGCGCACGATCGGAAGGGTGCCGTACCGTTGGCTGTACATCTGGTTGAGGCCACACGGCTCGTAACGTGACGGCATCAGGAACATGTCGCAGCCCGCCTCGATGCGGTGGGCGAGCCCCTCGTTCATGCCGATCCACGCACGGAACGAGCGCGAGCGGTGGCTCAGCTCGCGGAACGAGTGCTCCATCGCGCCGTCACCTGCACCCAGGATCACCAGCTGGATGCCGAGATCGAGCAGCGGGCCCAGGCAGTCGGCGATCACGTCGATGCCTTTCTGCGCGACCAAGCGGCTCACCACGCCGATCAGCGGCACGTCGGGGCGCTCCTCGAGCCCGAGCTCGCGCTGCAGGGCGGCCTTGCACAGCGCCTTGCCGCTGAGATCGCGGAACGAGAAGGGCGCTGTCGTGTGGGGATCCTTCTCGGGGTTCCAGGCCGCCTCGTCGATGCCGTTCAGCACGCCGATCACGTCGCCGCCGCGTGAACGCAGCAGGCCGTCCAGGCCCTCGCCGCCGTCCCGCGTCTGGATCTCGTGGGCGTAGGTGGGGGACACGGTCGACACGATGGTGGAGCGTGCGATGCCAGCCTTGAGCAGGTTGAGCTGGCCGTATAGCTCGAGCGCCGAGAGCGCGCGGGGGTCCCACGGCAACCCCGTCTGCGGGAAGTCCGCGCGCGGGAACCAGCCCTGATAAGCCATGTTGTGGATGGTGATGACCGTGGCTGCGCGCGCGATGGCGGTCCCGCGCTCGACTGTGTCCAGGTACACGGGCACCAAGCAGGTAGGCCAGTCGTGCACGTGGATCACGTCCGGCTCGAAGCCCAGGTAGCGGCAGAGCTCGATCGAGCCCCGCGACAGGAGCGCGTAGCGCTCGAGGTTGTCACCGTAGCCGCCGCCCGCGTCCCCGTAGATGCCGTCACGATCGAAGAACAGATCGTGCTCGAGGAAGTAGACGGGCACGTTGCGCCGCGCGCCCACGAGCTCGCTGCGGCACACGCCGGTCCACACCTCGCGCGGCCCGAACGGCACGCCCAGCGGACCGCTCAGGCGCGGCGCGGGGTGCTTCTTGGTGACGCGGTAGCGCGGCATCACCACGCGCACGTCGTGGCCGCGTTGCGCCAGGGCGACGGGCAAAGCTCCCGCTACGTCGCCGAGGCCCCCCGCTTTGGCGAACGGGAAGCACTCGGGCGTGGCGAACAGGATCTTGAGACGAGCCAAAGGGCTTAGGCGCCCCTCACGGCTGCGACAACGTCATCGTGTACGTGCCGCCGGGGCCGGCGAACGCGTCCACGAAGATCGTCACCGGCACCGCCATGGTCACCGGGATGGTCAGCGTCTCGTCCTGCATGCCGGCCATGAAGTTCACGTCCGCACAACCCACCTGCGTGCCCGTGTCGAGGCAGTCGGTGCGCGCATACACGCCCAGGTCGGTGTCGCCCGTGGACTCGAGGTCGATGGTGAGCATGCCGGTCGTGGCCGGGGTGTAGACGTAGATGATCTCGTTGCCGTTGGTGCCAGCCGCGAAGGTGCAGTCTGCCATGTCGGCCGGGGCGTCGAACAGGTTCGTCCCCGTCGTGGTGTCGCCCATGACCGAGCCGAGTGTGGCGACGATCGCGCTGTTGCAATAGAAGTCGAGCTCCACCTCGCAGAGCGCGGAGCAGCCGTCGTCGTCGACCGCGTTGCCGTCGTCGCACGTCTCCGGCAGCGTGACCGTGCTGTCGCCGCACACCGCAGGGGTGAACGTCGCGGTCAGCGTGTAGGCGGCCTCCGTCCCGGGCTGCCACGAGTCGACGAACACGGTCCACACTTCGCCGCTCTCGGCACCGACGTCGATGATCTCGATCTCGTCGCCCATCGGGCCGTCCGAGCAGTCCCCGTCAGTCGCCGGGTCGTCGCAGTCGGCGCGGGCGTACAGCACGATGTCGCCGCCGTCTGCCTCCAGGTGGAGCTGTCCGCGCGCGGGGAACGTGAAGGTGTACAGGTCCTCGTTGCCGAGGCCACCGCAGCTGCCGAGGAACAGGTTGTCCGCGGCGGTGTTGTCGCCCATCTGGGGGCTCACGATCGCGGCAGCGCCGGTGCACGCCGCGCCGATCGCGGCGACGCAGCCTGCGTCGGTGGCGCAGTCGCTGTCCAGGCAGTCGGGGAGGTTGTCGATGTCGTTGTCGGCGTCGTCGTCGCAGAGCTCGGGCGAGATGCACAGGCCGAACTGATCCGACTCCTCATCGGTGATGCACTGGCTGGTGGCGATGGTGCACTCCGAGTCGTCGGTGCAGGCGCCCAAGCAGCCACTTCCACCGCTCACGCCGTCGAGCGCGGCGAGGTCTTCACAGGCGTAGCCGGCGCGGCAGGCGTCCGACCCGCAGTCGGCCAGGCACACGCCTGCCCCGACGAAGCAGACCTCGCCCTCGCACTCCGAGTCGTCCTCGCACTGCAGGGTGCAGAAGCCGCCCGGCTGGCCGGAGTTGGCCTCCGAGATGCAGATGCCGCCGTCGCATTCGCTGTCGCTGGTGCAGGGCTGGCCGATCAGCGTGGGCTCGATCATGCCGCTCGAGGACGAGGCCACGACCGGGATGCCGCCCGTGCCTTCGCCGCCCGTGCCGCCGGAGCCGCCGCCGCTGCCCCCGCTGCCTCCGGTCACAGAATCATCGCCGCAGGCCACGGCGAGCACGGCCAAGGGTGCCAAGAGAGCGGGGACCAAGCTGGAGAAGCGAGGGGATGTGCGCATCCTCCTCGCTTACCAGATCGTGCGGCTCGCCGCAGCAGTGGCGGTGCCCTCGAGTCCGCCCGAAGGGCGGGCACACGATATCGAGGGGCAGGACCAGACTTGTGGCTTGTCGCGGTGATCGTCACGACCTCCACCCGCGAGCGTCCGCGAGGGTCGTGAGGAGCACCGCGACAAGAAAAACTGGGGACGCCCGCTAGTGCCGAACGTACTCGAAGTCGACCGGCTGGCCCTTGATCCCGCGCGGGGGGGGCGCGATCCAGTGGGCCATGCCCTTCGGGTCGTAGACCGGCTTGGTCATCAGGCTGGCGACGTACGCGTCGTCCGCAGGGGAGGGCAGCCACTCGTGCTTCTTGGCCTCCCACTGCTCCTTGCTGAGGGGGGTGCCTTGTGGGTCGAAGTGCAGGCCCGCGTAGATGCCGCTCGCGCGGTGGAAGCGCCGGCTAGGCAGCGTGATGCGGAAGGGCAGTCCGCCCTTTTCGATCACGCGGTTCCACTTGTCCACGCCGCGCTGCGAGTCCACCGAGTACTCCTCGCGCAAGACCTCGTTCATGGCGTTGCGCAGCGGCACCTCGTCGCGCCGCAGGCCCTTGAGCACGCCGCCCTCGACGATCGGCACGTCGATGCCGTGTGTGCCGGTGAGGGCCACGTGGTCCTCGTACTTCTCCTCTTTGGCGCGGCCCTTCAGGCTCGAGGCGAAGTAGCTCGCGGCGTTGCTCGAGATCTCGCCGCCGAACAGGTCGAGCGACACCGAATACCAAAAATTCACGTACTTCTGCAGCGTCTCCAGGTCGATGCCGCCCTCTTGGCGCACGTCGCCGCTAGCGTTCTTCTTGGAGAGCTCCACGCTGCGCTCGATGATGCGTTGCAGCCCGGTCTCGCCCACGAACATGTGGTGCGCCTCTTCGGTCAGCATGAAGCGCGTGGTGCGCGCCAGCGGATCGAACCCGCTCTCGGCCAACGCCAGGAGCTGGTACTTGCCGTCGCGGTCGGTGAAGTAGGTGAAGCAGAAGAAGCTGAGCCAGTGTTTGCAGGGCTCGTTGAACGCGCCCAGGATGCGGGGCTTGTCGGGGTTGCCGCTGCGGCGCTCGAGCAGCGCCTCTGCCTCTTCGCGGCCGTCGCGGCCGAAGTGGCTCTGCAGCAGGTAGACCATCGCCCACAGATGACGCCCCTCTTCCACGTTCACTTGGAACAGGTTGCGCAGATCGTACAGGCTGGGGCAGGTTTGCCCGAGCAGGCGCTGCTGCTCCACGCTCGCCGGCTCCGTGTCTCCCTGGGTGACCACGAGGCGGCGCAGCACGTTGCGGAACTCGCCCGGCACGCTCTGCCAGGCGTCCTCGCCCATGTGATCGCCGAAGCCGATCTTGCGATCCGCGATCGGGTCCGCCAAGAAGATGCCCCAGCGATACTCGGGCATCTTCACGAAGTCGTAGTGAGCCCAGCCGTCCGAGTCCACGCTGATGGCGGTGCGCAGGTAGACGTCGTCCGCCTGGAAGCCCTCGGGCCCCATCTCCTTCCACCAGTCGATGAACTTGGGCTGCCAGGCCTCGAGCGCGCGCTGCAGCTTCTTGTCCGAGCTCAGCTCGACGTTGTTCGGAATCTTGTCGGAAGTGGCGACGTTGCTCACGTTCTCCTCCAGTCGAACTCGGGCCGCTCTGGGCGCCCGTACATGGTGAGGGCGCCGCGCTCGCCGACGGCGTTCGGGCGCTGAAAGATCCAGTTCTGCCAGGCAGACAGCCGCGCGAAGATCTTGGTTTCCATCGTCTCTGGGCCGGCGAAGCGCAGGTTCGCCTCCATGCCGGTGAGCGCGTCGGGCGACAGGCTCACGCGCTCCTCGATGGCGATGCGCACCTCGTCGTCCCAGTCGATCTCGTCGGGCGTGAACGTGACCAAGCCGTGCTCGAGCGCCGTCTCGGGCTCGAGGAAGTCGGTCACGCTCTCGAGCTCCTTCACCTTCTCGGGCTGCGACAAGAAGCGCGTCGCGAGGCGCGAGAGCCCGGTGCCCATGGGCAGGCCGGCGAAGTTGAGCTTGGACAAGGCGAGGTACGCCTTCTCCTCGCCGTCCTTCATGAACGAGCGATCGGCGGCGAGCGCGACCTCGAACAGCGAGCCCGCGAAGCAAGAGCCCGGGTCCAAGATCGCGAACAAGCTCTTGGCCGACAGGTCCAGCCGCTTGAGCGTGCGACCCACGAACAACCGGATCTCCTTGGCGAACCAGTCCGACTCGGCCAACGTCGCGAGCGCGTCGTCCCAAGCGCGCACGCGCTGCCCGTCTCCTTGGCTGCGAAGCAGCACCAGACCCACCTCGGGGAAATTGAAGCGCAAGTCGCACAGCACGTCGTCGAGCTCGCGGAACATGGCGAGGTGCCAAGCCGCCGCGCCGAGCCTGCGCAGCGCGTCCGCGTCCTTGGGCGGATCGCTGTCCGGCCCGAGCAAGGTCACCTCTGCCACGCGGCCTTGATCCTTGGTGGCGACGGTGACCCAGCGGTAGTCGGCGCCCTGCCGGCCGCCGTCCTCCCACCGGCGAGGCTCGAGCGCCGGCAGGCTCACGCCAGGGCCCTTGCGCTCGGGGGTGCTGTCCACGAACGCCTTGGCGCGTGCGAGCACGGCCTCGTCGAACTTGCTCTTGGGCACCACCTCGTCCACCAGGCCCCAGTCCTTGGCGCGCTTGCCGCGCACGCCCTCGGCCAAGGTGGAGAACACGTCCGCCAGGTCGCGCCGCACCTTGCGCTTGTCCACCAAGCGGGTGAGGCCGCCAGTGCCAGGCAACACCGCGAGCAGCGGCGTCTCCGGGAACGAGACCGCGCTCGAGCCATCGTCGGGCAGCACGATGTGCTCGCACGCGAGCGCGAGCTCGTAGCCTCCGCCGGCGGCCACGCCGTTGAGCGCGGCGATGTAGTGCTGGCCGCTCTCGCTGCACGCCTGCTCGAGCGCGAGCCGCGTCTCGTTGGTGTACTTGCAGAAGTTCACCTTGAACGCGTGGCTGGAGCTGCCGAGCATGTAGATGTTGGCGCCGGCGCAGAAGATCTTGGGCTGACCGCTGGTGACCACCACCGCGCGCACCTCGGGGTGCTCGAAGCGCAGGCGGTTCACGGCGTCGCTGAGCTCGACGTCCACGCCGAGGTCGTAGCTGTTCTGCTTGAGGACGTAGCCCGGCCTGAGCGGCTGGTCCTCGACCACATCCAGGGCCAACCGCGCGATCGCGCCGTCGAACGAGAGCTTGAGGTGCTTGTAGCGAGAGGGGTGCGTTTCGAAGCGCACCGGGGGCGCTGAGGCCCCAGCTGCAGGTTCCGCCATGACCAGGTTCAACCACGGGCCTCTGTGGTGGTCAAGCAAGATAATGCGCGACGATGGTCAACATGCGCACTATAGTGCATTGACGTGGAGCCCTGGGAGCAGACGTTGCTGCGCGATCTCGGCCAGCGCGTGCGCGAGCGACGTGGCCGCTTGGGCCTCACCTTGCGCGAGCTGGCGGGGCAGAGCGGGCTCTCCGAGAGGTTCTTGGTGGGCTTGGAAGGGGGCCACGCGAACGTGTCGGTGCTGCGCCTCGCCGCGCTCGCGCAGGCGTTGGGCACGGACGCGGCCGGGCTGCTCGCCGGCGAGGGGGACCGCCGAGGGCAGGCCGCGCCCCTGCTCGATCGATCGCTCGCGCTGATCGGCCTGCGCGGTGCTGGCAAGTCGAGCATCGGCAGCCAGGTCGCGACGCGGCTGGGCGTGCCCTTCATCGAGCTCGACGCGCGCATCGCCGAGCGCGCCGGCATGAGCGCGGGGGAGATCTTCGAGCTCCACGGTGCGCAGCACTACCGCAAGCTCGAGCGGCAGGAGCTCGAGCGCGTGCTCGCCGAGCCGGCCTCGGTGATCGCCACCGCGGGCAGCTTGGTGACCGATCACCAGAGCTTCGAGCGCTTGCTCGCGGGGGCCACCGTGGTTCACCTGCGTGCCAGCGCCGAGGATCACTTCGCGCGCGTGGTGGCCCAGGGCGACACGCGCCCCATGGCCAATCGCAAGGACGCGATGCAGGAGCTGCGCGCCATCCTGCGCGCGCGCCGGGCGCTGTACGAGCGCGCCCATCACGTGGTGGACACCAGCGCGCTCGGCCTGCCGCGCTCGATCGACCGGGTGGTCAAGCTCGCGCGGGCCGGATCGGCTAGTGTGTCGCCGTGAAGCTCGCGGAGTCGAGCAAGGCCAGACCATTCTGGGGATCGTCGCTGGCGATCGAGGTGGGGGACTTCAGCCCGAGCGTCGCGGCGTTCGATGCGCGGGGCGTGTTCCTCGCCTTGGGCGGGTACGGTTGGGGGAGGGTCCTGGCGAGCGATGGGAGCGTCGTGTGGGAAGGCCTCCTCCTGCCTGAAGGCGCCAGCGACGACGCGGGTGTGGTCACCGTCGCAGCGGTCGCCTCCTCCGGGCGCTGGGCGCTGTTCGCGACCAACTTCCACACCGGGGGGAGCGGCTCACGCGGGCTCTTCCTGGTCGACACGGTCCGTGGCGAGGCAGTCGAGCTCGATGCCGACGTGCGACGAGAGTTTCTTGCGGCGTCGTTCAGCGCCGACGAGCGGCACGTCGTGGTGGCCACCTCGGGTGGCAAGTGCGCGTTCGAGATCTCGTCGCGCGGCGAGGTGAGGCCTCCTCGAGGCGGGCTCGAGCTGCGACGTCCCCTCGACCAGGACGAGGAGACCCTCTGGACGTCAGGCGACGGTCGGTCGCGCTACGTGCTCGACGGCGCCGTGTTGCGCCTGGTCGAAGGGAAGCGCTCGACCGATCTGCGGTGGCCCAAGCACCTCGAGCTGGACCCTGAGCAGCCGGTGCGAGCCTTCGCCGTGACCACGGACGGGTCGCGCCTCGTCGTGGCCAACGAACGCGGCGGGATGGCCAGCGAGCTGTTCGTCTTGTCGAGCCAGCCGCCCGCCGTCGGCAAGGCGCGACGTCGGGTCAAGCTCGGCCCCATCGCAGCGGCCTCGAAGCCCGCAGCGGCGTCCGCGCCGCCCCCGGTGGCCGCGCGCCCGAGCCCGAAGCCAAAACCACCCGCGCCCAAGCCGCCTCTTGGCCACGAGAAGCCGGCGAAGGACGCGTCGCCCAAGCTGAGCAAGCTCGCGCGCTGCTCGGCGAACGCCCGCGCCCACGAGGCCGGAGGCGACCTGTGGGCGGCCGCCATTTGGGCAGCAGGAGCGTGCGCCGCGCGAGGCGGAGCCGCGGCCAGCGCCGAGCTCGACCGGCTCGCGGCCAAGCTCGGCGCCGACGGTGGCGAGCTCGACGGTCCGCTCGTCGAGGTGTTCACGTTGTTCGAGGAGACTCCCCATGCGCTCTGGCGGGCGCTCGCACGCTTGCAAGACCGAGCCCCCGAACGCAAAGAGGAGCTGGCGCTCTACGCCGTATGCACCTGGCTCGTCGACGAAGGCGACAACGAGAGACACGCGTTCGAGCTGCTGGACCTGGCTGCGAGGCGGTTCGAGTCCTCGCCGACCGTATGGTTCTGCCGCGTGCTCATGACCAACACGCGCAGCAGCGGGCCGACGTTGTCGTGTTATCGGAAGTTGGTCGCCTGCCTCGAGCGCCCGGACCGCTCGCCGCACGAAGCGTCCTTCGAGCGGTTCGCCGTGCACAGCAGAGGGGCGAACCTCAGCTTGCGCGGGACGGCTGCCCGCGTCACGTGCATGCGGCTGCTCTCCGCTGGCAAGTCCCGCGACGTGTTGGAGATCGTGACGGGCGCCCTCGCCGACGCGGCGCAGCCCACGCCGACCGACCGCGTGCTGCTGCTCCAGAAGCGTGCGGAGGCGCTGACCAAGCTCGAGAGACCTGCAGAGGCGGCCGAGGCGCTGCGCGAGGCGCTCGCCCTCCACGCACGGCAAAAGCTCGAGGTCTACTTCCCCAGAACGCTCCACCTCGGTCACGTGGCCGGGCTGCTCGCTGCGGCGGGCCGGTTCGACGAGGCGGTGGCGGGGTTCACGGATCTGTGGCGTGAGGCTCCGGACGAGGCACGCAGGCTCTGGCGGAAGAGCGCGCGCGTCAGCGGCGAGCCGCGCTTCGCAGTGGTGCTCAGCGCGCTGTCGGCGCCACCTCCCCGCGAAGCGATCGAGGCGGAGCTCGCCCAAGCGAAGAGGCTCCTGCGCAAAGGCAAGACCGGCGAAGCGTGCGACCTGACGACCCGGGCCGTTGCGGGCGCCTTCCTTCGAGACGACGCGGCGCTGCTGGCGCAAGCGTTGGTGGTCCACAGCGAGACGCTGCCCAACGTGCACGCCGATCCCGACGTCGCGCTCCCCCCGCTGCGGCGAGCCCTGACCCTCACGAAGGACCCAGCGCTGCGGAGGACGATCCAACGAGCCCTCTGCGCAGTGCCATGACCTGACGTCGCCCAAGTCGGGTAGCGTGTCGCCATGACGCCGTCAGAGATCGAAGAGGTCCTCTCGTTTTGGTTCGGCGAGCTGGACGCGTCCGGCTTCGCCTCGAAGGAGACGGCCACCCGCTGGTTCAAGAAGGATCCTGCCTTCGACGAAGAGGTGCGCACCAGGTTCGGCGCGCTCCACGCGCGGCTCGCTGCGGGCAGCGAGCGGCCGTCGGTCGCCGAGCCACGTGCCGCGCTGGCGTACGTGATCGTGCTCGATCAGCTCTCGCGCAACATGTTCCGCGACCAAGCAGGCATGTTCGCCTCGGACGCGCTCGCGCTCTCCGCGGCGCGTGCGACCGTGGAGGCGGGCCAACATCGTGAGCTCCGCGTAGAGGAGCGGGTGTTCCTGTTCATGCCCTACATGCACAGCGAATCACTGCAGGATCAGGACGAGTGCGTGCGCCTGTTCCGCGCCATGGCCGACGAGCTCAGCGGCGAGGCCAAGGCCGCGATCGAGCGCAACTACGAGTACGCGGTGAAGCACCGGGACATCGTGCTGCGCTTCGGTCGCTTCCCCCACCGAAACCAAATTTTGGGCCGCACCACCACCGGAGAGGAGGCCACGTTCCTCTCGCAGCCAGGCTCCTCGTTCTGAGGTCTCGCTCGAGCGAGCCTCACATACACGTGACCGCGGCGAAGCACACATCGAGCGCGTCGAACAGATCCTCGCCCCCCGGAAACTCGAGCGCGCACTCGTCGAAGCACGAGGAGCCGGGGCTGCAGCCGCGATCGTCGATGCAGATGTAGATCAGCGCCGTGCAAGCGTCGCTCTGCGCGCAGGCGGTCACCTCGGCGCAGCAAGATGCGTAGAGGTCGTCGGCGCAGCTCGCCGGGGTGGGCACGATGCCGCCACACTCCGGCTCGGGGACGCCACACTCGTCGAAGCAGTTGGCTTCTCGGCAAATGGTGGCCGCCGAGTTGGTCCACGTGCCCGGGTCGGTCGCGGCCGCCGTGGCCGACAGGCAGCAGTTCGCGTCCTGACACGCCGTGCAAGCGGGGCTGTCCTGCTCCAGGCCCGAGACGCAGGCGGCGCCGCCACTCCCGCCGGTGCCTCCCGCCCCACCGGCGCCTCCCGCGCCGCCGGTGCCTCCCGCGCCGCTCGGGTCGCCACCCGCCGCTCCAGATCCAGCGCTGTCGCCGCAAGCGATGACCAGGACAGCGAGCGCGGTGCCGAGCAAGGTGGCCTTCATGCAGTGGCGGTGCAGCGTTCCGGGACGGGCGGCCAGTCAAACATGCTCACGTCTCCCGAGCGGCGCACGCTGCCGCCGAAATGGGGGCGTCGCGCGTCTCGAGTTCCGGTAACTTCGTTCGCATGAAATGCACGGCATGTGGTGGAGCGGTCGAGGAAGGGTTCATCCCGGACGTCGGGACGGCGCAGACTTGGGTCGCGATCTGGATCAAGGGGGCGCCGACCACGAACACGGGCTTCTTCAACCGGCTGCGCACCGGGGGCGGCGTGGACTTGACCGACGTCGAAGCGAAGGTCATCGACGCACGGCGCTGCACGGCCTGCGGTCATCTCGAGCTGTTCGCGACGCGCGCGCCCGAGCCGGGTACTTCGCTCGCCAAGTAGGCCAGGCGCGTCCAGCGCGCCGGGGGGCGTGCACCGGAGGGCTCGATGTCCAGGGCGGTGGCTATGGCGTCGGCGGCAATGGCACCTTCGGCGCGGCGCGGCGCGGCCGGTCATACCCGGCGGGGAACAACTTGGCCGCGTAGCTCGTCTCGCATTCGCACTCAGGGCTTGCGGGTGCGGAGGAGCCTCCCCGCTCCGGGCAGCTCCCCTTGATCGATCCAGTAGATGCAGGTCGCGTCCACCGCGACGGGGCCGCCCAGTCGGCTGGCACCCTGGGCGACCAGCGACGGGGCTCCGCCCCCCTGCGGGACCCGCACGACCGACGCGACAGGCACGTCGTCCGAGCCATTGATCGACACGAACACGTCGGCTTCGTCGCTGGCCAGGCTGCCCAAGAACGTACCGAAGCTCACGAGATCGGCGACCAGCTCGGGCACCAGCGTGTCGAGCGGAGCGCGCCACAGTCGGCTGTCGCCGAACTGGCCGATGCCCCAGTACAGGTGTGTGGGCGTCGTGGCAAAGGTGCGCGGTGCGCCGTCTCCCATCGAGCTGACTGGACCACCCTGCAAGGAGACGTATTGCACCCCGGGGCTGGAAGACGTGAAGAATACGCGCTCGCCGACCAGCGCGACCCGGTACGGCGCGGACAGCCCAGTCGCCAGCGTCCGCGGGACCCCGCCATTGCGGGCCACCGCGACAACGTTGCCGCCAAAGTACTCCGCGAACACGACGGTGCTGTCGTCCACGTCGAGCCCGGCCGGTCCATCTGCGGACGCGAGCGTGAGCTCGTTCGACCCGTCGGGATCGATCGCGCGTACGCCGCCGGTCTCTTCCGTGTAGAACACGCGGCCACCGTGCGCGACCAGCTCGTCCACGTAGCTGAGCTCGTCACGGATCACGACACCGCTTCCGCCTTGCTTTGGGTACCGGCGGATGGCGTCGCGGCCGCTGAGCGTGCCGACGTAGACGAAGCTGTCGTCGATCGCCATCGCGAAGGGATCGTCGAGGCCCTGGTCGATGGTGGTGACGACGCCGAGCTCGTCCGGGCAGGCGTCGACGAGCGGCGCAGCGCCGCCGCCGCCGCTGCCTCCCGTGCTGGCGAAAGCTCCCCCCGCGCCACCCTCGGCTCCGTCGCCGCCGCCGGGCAATCCGGTGCGAGCGCCACAGCCCGCGAGCGCGATCCAGAGCACGAGCGGGCGCAGCGAACGTTGGTCCCGGCGTCGCGTCACTGCGGGACGGGCGGCACCACGACGGTGTTGATCGCCTTGACGCTCATGCCCGCCGGGTAGCCGTAGCTCACGTCGAGATCGTAGCCCCACACGGAGAGACCGAACGGCACAGGGCTGGTGGCCGTGTGCACGCCGTTGTCGCAGCTGCCGACCGGCGCGCCGTTCTGCACGATCAAGAAACGCGCGACCTCGTATTTGCCCTCCGTGCCGACCGGCGTCCAGCCGGTGACGGGACCCATGCAGTCGAGGTTTACATCTTGGAAGAAGCCGCTCGCGTCCTTCTGACGCTTGAACACCAGCGACGTGTAGCGGTACGTCGGGTCGGTCGCGAACAGGTACGAGTTCAGGTACTGGAGCGGCGGCACGATGTTCGTGTACTCCGGGTCGCCGATGCCGGAGCCCATGCCCGAGCCGGTCATGTGCGCGGCGACGTAGAAGGGGTGGTCGGCGTCCTGGCTCCTCACGGTGAACGGCTCGGTCGTGTTCATGATCACGAGCTGACCGCGGTTCAGCGTGGCAGGCGCGCCGATCGTAGGCGGATCCGAGGTGAGCACGGTGCCATCGACCACGCCCACGAACGTGACGGGGGCGTTGTCGTCTCCGCCGCGGGAGGGGTAACGCGCCACCAGGTACTCGTTGCCCAAGTTCTGGATGCCCAGCAGCTGCTGGTGCCCCGCGTCGCAGAAGCTGACCCCGTCCGGGATGTTCATGCACGAGCCGCCACCCCACACGCCGACTGGCTTGTCTGACTGGAGCACCGACCCAGCGAGGCGCTCGGCCTGGAGGAACTGGGCGGTCTGACCCCGGTTCAGCGTGAACGTGATCGGCGTGTTCGCGGCGCCGCCGGGCAGTCCGCCGCCGCCCACGACGTTCACCACCGGCACGAAGGTCACGTTGGTCGCGTCCTCGGCGGCCACGATCTGCGTCCAGGGCTGGCCGAACTGCGTGCCCCAGCCGTCGGCGGTGACGTAGTTCGTCGACCACGCCGGGGTGGGGATCAGCAACGTCGCGCTCGAGACGAAGCTCGGTGATCCGCCCCACGGGTACACGTCGTAGGCGACGACGGGCGCGGTGGTGTTGATGCGGAAGGCGTTGCCCAAGCCGGTGACGCCGGGGTACGCGCCCGAGCCGTCGTCGACGTGGGTGTTGATCTCGAGCGCCTGCTGCACCGGGCAGTCGACCTGGAAGATGTCGCCCGACTCGTACTTGGAAAGGAACACGATGCCCAGCTGACCGGGCTGGAGCATGCCGCCGCTGAGCGGCTGATACGTGAGGCTCGCGCCCGAGCCGGAGGGAATGTACGTGTACTGCGACACGTCGATGCTCGACCCCGCGTACTCGGCGGTCAGCGAGATGGGGCTGGTCCAGGTGTTGGCGACCATGGCCGCGAAGCACGAGCCGCGCGACTCGGCGATCACGCCCGGCGTCATCGAGTAGAAGTCGCAGCCGATGGTGCTCTTGTTCTCCGCGGCCGCTTGGCACGGGTTCACGCACGTGCCGGTGGGGCTGCAACCGGTGTCGGGCGGGCACTCTTGGATGAAGTTGCCGTCACAGTCCAAGATCTGGTGCAGATCGGCGGAGCAAGTCACGCAGCTCGGGTTGCCGCCGCCGCTGCCGACGAAGTTCCCTGTGGAGCCGCCGTCAGCGCCGCCGTTGCCGTTGCCGTTGCCGTTGCTTGCGCCGTTGCCCCCCGACGCGTCGTCGGTGCCCGCGCTGCAACCGACGCTGACGGCAGCGAAGAGCCAAGTCACCATACCCAAGAAGCAAGCGTTACGCGCCACGATCCACCTCGCTCCGCGATCGTAGCGCCGAACGCGTCAGGTGGGGAGCCTGCTACTGGTAGGTGAGATCGCGGATCAGCCAGCCATCGCCGGACCGCTCCGCGATGATCTCGATCCGCTTGGGAAGCTGGCTGCAGCCCGCGCATTCGAACACCACCGTGGCAGGGCTCTTCAACGCGTCGACCTCCACGTCGGGCTGGTCGGTGATGACGACGGACCCGGTGGCGGAGTCCTTGGCCGACTTCATCCTTTGGTGCAGCGCGGCAGCCTTGTCCGCCACCCCTGGCAGCGCCATCTGGCGCGCCACGGAAGCGTCGCCCTCGACGAGCTCATGCACGAGCTCGCGGGGAGACCACACGAAGGGCGCGCTGCGCTTGAACGCTCCGCTCGCCTCGCGCGTGAAGGCACGTCGGTAGTTGCGCGTGTGCTCGCCGCTCAGTTTGTCCCAGGAGCCGTACTCCACCATCGCGGTCGTGGCGGTCGCGCTCACCCTCCCGGCTTCCTCCCCACCGATGTAGGCGCTGTCGTGACCCTGCAGCAGCAACTTCGGCTGATCGGCGCGCGGGCCGGGCTCCAGGATCGCGTAGCGGATGCCGCGCCACAGCGAAGAGATCCACGCGTGGCTGCGCGCCTCGATCACGAACCAGGAGCCATCCGGGGCGGGTGGGGAGATCGCCCAAGTGCTGAGCCAGCGCGCCTCGCCGATGCTCTCGTAGCCGTCGAAGCGTCGCACGAGCACAGGCATGAACTCGTCGCCCGTCCGCTCGAAGATGCACAGCACGTCGTCGCCGCCGTGACCAAACTCGACCGAGAAGTCCACTGCCAGGAGCTGCGGGTGAGCCGCCGGGTGCGACGCGCGCAGAGCCACCAGCCCGCCCGTGCGTTGCTCCAAATCGACGGCGATCCCCGCCGCAGCGAAGCTGCCCTGCAGCGTGACGGTCAGATCGGCATCCGAGGCGCTCAACGCGGACGCGCCGATCTCGTCCAGGCTGTGCTTCACGAAGGCGATCGTCGTGTCCTTGACCTTGGGTAGTCCTTTCCGCGCCACGTCGTTGAGCACGATGTCGAAGTCCTTGCCGTGCACCTCGCGCACCGCCGCGCCGGTCATTGCCCTCTGCGCGGTCAGCACGGCTTCGCCACGTTCCTTTCTGCCGGGGCGCTCCACTCGAGGCAGGGCCTTGCCTGGGGTCGGCTCGGGCTCCTCCGCCTCTTCGGTGGGTGGTGTCGCCTGCTCGGTCGGCATGGCAGAGGCGCTGGCGGTGGCCGCCGCGACAGCGCTCGAGGCGGAGTCCGGCTCGGGCTTCACCTCGTGCTCGCTCGCGCAGCCGATGGACCACCAGGCGACGACGAGCGGGACGAAGCGCATGGACCGCCGTACGTCCGAGCGCGGGGAGGCATTCCGTTCGCGCTCGGCGTTCCCTCATTCGGTCGGCGAGTCGGCGGGCGGTTGAGTATGCTCCGAGCGCATGATCTGCCCGCTGCTCAGTCATGTCGGCCTCCGTTCGTTCGAGCCGCTGTTGCGCGCGCGGTCGCGCGCGCTCGGCCCGATGGCGGTCGCGGTGGACGGAGGCGCGGGTTGGGGGGACACCGCGAAGGCCATGTTGCCGTTCATGACGCCCGACGGCCGGGTGTATGCCTTCGAGCCCTTTCCCGGCAATCACCGCTTCTTTGCCGATCGAGACGCGCGCGTACGGCTCTCCACGGCTGCGCTCGGCGAGCGTGTTGGGAGTACCACGCTGTTCGTGCCCCGCGTCGTCGCAGACGATGAGGCGTGGGCCGAACGGGGATTGTCGGGCTACAGCTCCGTCGGCCACGTGGCTCTCGACCGTCCGCTGTGGCGTCGGGTGGCCAAGAGACTGCTGTGGGCCGTCAAGAGACCACACCCGTCTGCGCCCAAGCCGCTGCGCGTGCCGCTGACGCGCTTGGACGCCGCCGTGGCCGAGCGCCACGTCGACTTCGTCAAGCTCGACCTGCAAGGAGCGGAGCTGCCGGCGCTGCGCGGCATGGGTCGCCTGCTCGCCGCCGTCGACCTCATGTGGATCGAGTTCAGCAATCAACCTGGGTTGTTACCCTTCTTGAGCCAGCACGGTTTCCTAGCCTTCGATACCGCCTACCTGTCGGTCGGTGACCACAGCTCCAAGCTCTCGGCCTGCGGTCTCCGCGCTCTGGAGCGCGTGGCGCTCTCCACCTCCGAGCCGGCGACCCTCGCCGCTCGGACCGGTGCGGAGCGTGACTTCGAGGCGTGGTTCGCACGAGCCAAGCGCGAAGCGGGCGTGTTGCAGACCGATCTCGTCGTGGTGCACGAGCGTTTCCTGAAGCCGTTCTTGAGCGTGCTCGGCGGGCTGGAGCAGGCGTTGGAGCATCGCGCGGCGTCGCCGGCCGAGGTGGTGCAGGGTTGAGCACGACGCGAGCGCGAAGTTTCGAGTACCTGGACCCCGAGCAGATCCTCGCGCGGCCCGAGCGGCGCACGGTCGAGGCGTTCTTGCGTGGCACCCGTCGCACCGAGATTGGCTGGCACTACCTGGTCGACCTCACCTGGATCTTCAGCCAAGTCATGAGCTGGCCACGCGGTAGCCGTGTGCTCGACGCCGGCGGGGGTGCGGGTCCGACACAGTTCCTGCTGGCTGAGCTCGGCTTTGAGGTCACCAACGTCGACCTCTTCCTGAGGCCACCGACGGCTCCGATCGCCACTCGGTACCGCACGAGCCTGAGGTGCCTGCCGAGCTATCGCGCGACTGACTACGTCGATCACCTCGCGGGGATGGGGGCGTCGGGCTGGAGATCCAGGGTGCGCCGTCACTTATCGGCGAGCCGAGCTTGGCAGCTGTGGTCGACGGAGCTGCATCGCTACCGGCACGACCGCTGGCGAAGGCGCTATGGCGCCGCCGCGGTTGGCGCGATCGACTGGATCAAAGGAAACCTGTGCGACATGCCCGAGCTGGCCAGCGCGTCGTTCGACGGCGTCGTGTCGCTCTCGGCGCTGGAGCACATCCCTCTCTCGCAGCTCCCCGCCGCCATGGCGGAGCTCGCGCGCGTGTCGACGCAGGACGCGCGGCTCGCGCTGACGACGTCTGGGACCGAGCGCGCCATCTCCTGGTTTCACGAACCCTCCAAGGGGCACTGCTTCGCGGCGTCGGACCTGCATCGCCTGTTCGGTGCGGAGCTCGATCGTGGCTCGGCCTCGGCGGAGCAGGTGCTTGAGCGCTACCGCAGCTCTCGCGAGCTCGCACAGCGGCTTTCGCGCTTCTATTTCGCGTCAGGCAACAACGGCATGCCTTGGGGGCGCTGGGATCCTCGCTACGTGCCGGTTGGCATTCGCGCCTGACTGGCGCCGAGTGGCTCGAGCTTCGTGTCCTTGGGCGCCATCAGCAGATCGCACCAGCCGCGGCCTTGCGCGTGCGCTTCTGTGAAGGTGACGAAATCAGCGGCACAATCCGGCGTCAGTCGGCACCTCCACAGCTCGGCCAGTCCGTCGCCGCGAAAGCGCGGTCGCTTTGGCACCTCCACCACGTCGTGGTCTCGGCAGACTCGCGCGAGCAGCTCGTGGGGGTCGGTCCCCTGATGCCGCAGCAGCTGAGGCGCGAACTCGAGCCTGAGCAGCCAACCCGCGGGCCTGGCGAGCAGCGCTCGCGCGCCGTCGAGCACCTGTCGCTCGAAGCCTTGGGTATCGGTCTTCACGTACACGAACGCTTCGGGGTCCAGGTCGGCGACCAGCGCGTCGAGGGTCACGCTCGCCACCTCGACCGCGCGCCATCCCGCTTCGCCGCGGACCCGGTTGTCCTGGCTCGACACGGGATTGAGCGCGATGCGACCTCCGCTCGAGTGGTCGGAGCAAATGGCGTGGACCAGTCGATGCCCACGCATGCCGGCGGCGCGTAGGTTTCGCTCGAGGTACGGCAGCAGCTTGGGTGAGGGCTCCACCGCGATCACCTTGCACGCGGGGTTGGCGGTCCAATGAGCCAGCGCCGTGAAGCCGTAGTTCGCGCCGATATCGATGAAGAACCGAGGATGGAAGCGCGCGATGATCTCGCGCTCGAGGGGCGACTCCACCTCGGCGAAGCGCTCGTCCCAACCGTAGGCCACGCCGCCGAAGTCGGTGGCATCGACCACGAGACGAAAGGCCCCGAAGTCGAACTCTTTCTCCGGCTCGACGACTCGAATCAGTGCGCGCCGAAGTGACCGCGCGCCATTCTGCACGGCGCGCAGCTGCGTTCTCAGGTCAAACACCGCCGGCCTCGCTGAGGAACGCGGTGAGGGACATGCGCTCGAACAGCTCCAGCCTTCCGCCGTCCGTGGCGTTGACGACCTTGCGCCCGAAGGCGGCGAACGTGTCGCGCGCCAGGGCGTACGAGCGCTCGCTCGCGGGCAGGTCGGGCAGGTTCCAGCGCTGACCAGCGAAGTAGGCTGGGTCGAAGTGGCTGCGGTCGGGGCCGTCGAGCGTGACCGCGGCGTTGGCCGGTCCTGGTTGGCCGAAGTCATGGTCGCAGCCGACCAAGGCGACCCGCGAGAAGCCCATGTGGAACGCGAGCTGCAATGCGACGTACGTCACCGTCCAACCCTCGTGGACGCTGATGCTGCAGTCGCGCGCGAACCGCGCGCTCTCCGTGGTGTGCAAGAACACGACGTTGGCGCGCGGCTCGACCCAGCGTCGCGCGCGGTGGCCCAGAAACAGCGGTAGCGTGGTCTGGTTGTAGAACTCGTGCGTCTGCTCCAACACCAGCTCGTTCACGGCCACCACGCACGACGGGCGGAAGCTCTCTCTGGCGAAGAGCAGGTGGATCTTGTTGAGGCCGAAGGTGAACACGCCTCTCAGCGCGTCGAAGTCGACGCGGTTCAAGCTCGGGCCGTTGCAGCAGATCACTGCGCGCATGCCCTGATGCCGATCTCGCAGGGCGCGCAGGCGCCTTCGTGAAATCCACGAAGTAGGATCCAAGTCCCACAAGACGCGATGGGCGAGCAGCGACGCAGCCGCTCGGTACGGGTTGTTCGTGGAGCGGGTGAGCGTGAGCGGAGAGCGCGGACCTGTGGTCATGAACCTGCCTGCTCAGGCGGAGCGCCAGCGCGTAACACGGCACGCGACTTGCGGATACCGTACGGGCAGTACCAACCGACGTAGCCAATCAACATGGCCACCGGCAGGCCGGCCGTGCCCCACAGCTGCGAGAGCGGGAACGCCGTGACCAGGAACAGCGCCGCGTAGCCCAAGGTCACGCGGTGCCAGACGATGTCATTGGTCACGCTGTACAGCTGGAGGTGCATCGCGCCGACCCGCTCGCAGAACAGCGCTGCGCTGAGTCCCCACCATATCGCGGGGGTCGGAAAGACGTGCGCCGAGGCCAAGTGTCGGACGAGCCAGGGGCCGGTCAAGCCACCCAGCACCGCCGCGACCAGGAACAGCGCCGCCGTCCGCTTCATGTTGGTGGTCGAAACGCGGGCGAGCGTGCGGATCTCGCCGGCGGCCCAGAGCCGCGCGTACTCTGGCAGGTGCGAGTAGAACGGCGCGTTCGCGAACCGCCCGATGACGTCGAAGGCCCGCAGCGCCAAGTTGTAAGCGATCACCGAGGGGCCGTGGGCGAGCTGCGCCACGAGCAGCCCGGTGCTCTGGTTCAGGCCAAAGACGGCGGTGACGCCCACCCCCGATCGCCAAGCGGCGGGCCACAGCTCGCGAACCGTGCGCCCGACGGCTCGAGGGGACGGCGCCGCGCCGGGCGCCGCTGCCATCAGCGACAGACGTCTTCCACGGAGTTGCCACGCGCGGGCCGCGCCGAGCAGGTGCTGCGCCAGCACCAGCTCCACCAAACCTCTCCCCGCGAGCAACACCCCGGCCTGGGCCACGAGCCCCCCCAGCGCGAATCCTGCGTCCACACGCGACACGTCCGCCATGCGCTCGAAGCCCTGCAACACACACAGCGACCGCGAGCCCAGCACCGAGACGGTGGTGCCCGCGAGCACGATGCTCCACGCGACCCAAGGCCGCGAGCTCGGGTCGACGCCGGACACCGGGGTCACCAAGAGCAGGGTCCCGCAAACCGACATGACCACGAGCCAAAGTAGTGCTGCGCCGCCGAAGATGGGCCGCATCGCGCCGTCGACCTCTCGCAGCAGCGTCCAGTTCTCCCGCCTTTGCCCGGTGGCCGCGGGTGGAGTCAGCAGGTTGCCGACGCTCTCTGCGCCCCCGCGCGCGAGCGCGATAGCCCGCGTGCAGGTGGGCAAGAAGCCGAACGTCGCCAGGGCTTGCAGCGCCCCAATGGTGAGAAACAGCGACCACAGCGAGGCCTCGGCCGCGGGCAGGCGCCGGAGCACCAGCGTCACCACGACGACCAAGCTAGCGAGCTGGCTGCTCTGCCCCAGCCACCACGTCCACGTCGGCGACTCCCAAGCTCGACGCGCGGTCCCCACGTCAGCCGCGGACCGCGAGCAATCGCTCCAGGTCGTGGTGAACGAGCTCGGCCAACTGGAAGCCCTCTTCCGTGTCGATGTCGATCGACTCGAACCAAGGGGTCGGGAAGAGCTTGGGTCTCAGCCCGATGCGCCGCTCTCTGGCGGCGAAGCTCTGCGCGCTGAACACGTACAAGCAGGAATTTTCCTCGAACAACGTCGGCAGGTCCTGCGTCGGAATCAGGTTCTCGGGGTCGTGGTTCAGCGGGCGGCCGGAGGCTTCGTAGAAGCGAGCCTTATGCGCGCTGACGCTGAACAACGAGTCGTGCTCGACGCTGTCCAGGAGCTGTGCGAGCGCGGCCGCGATCGTCCGGGCCCGAAGGCAAGGGTTGGTGGCGTGCGTCTGCACGAACAAGTCCGCAGGATGGACGGCGATGTCGTGAGCGATGATCCGGTTCATGCTGACGGCGTCGCCGCGCAGATGCTCGGGGCGCACCTCGATCACGACCTTGGTCGAGAGAAGGCTGGCCTCGCTGGCGATATCGTCGGAGTCCGTGTCGATGACGATGCGGTCGATCTCGTCCAGGCTGTCGAGTGTGTCGAGAATGTGGTGGTAGAGCGGGCGACCGTCGAGCGCTCGCCGGTTCTTGTTCGGGACTCGTTCGCTGTGTGCCTTCATCGGGAGCAGCGCGTGCAAGCGTCGACCGCGGATCACGCCGTCTCCCCGCCGTGTCGCGCTCTCAGCGCGGCAACGCCGGCGCGCGCAGCTCGACCCAGCATCGTCACGTCGAGCGAGTAAGCGACCAAGCGGTAGCCCTCGTCGATGCGCGCCAGGAGTTGATCCGGCTGCGGTTCGATCACGTGGATCCCCGCGGCGACGCCATGGTGAGCGCACACGGAGCGGAACTGGTCGACCGCGGCGCGGTAGCTCGGGTGATCCCATTGCCCAGGGATGCCCAAAGAAGCGCTCAGATCGTAGGGGCCGAGGAAAGCGGCGTCGATCCCGGGCACCGCGAGGATCGCGGCCAGCTGCAGGATGGCATCGACGTGCTCGATCTGGACGCAGCACAGCGTCTCGTCGTTCGCGCTCCCGAGGCTCGCGTCGAGGTCGAAGCCATAGCCGTTGCACGGCGCGAACCCCACGCCGCGAGCGCCCAGCGGAGGATACTTTGCCGACTCGACCAGTCGCTGCGCTTCGCTGGCGGAGCGCACCAACGGCGCGATCAGACCCTCCGTGCCGGCGTCGAGCCAGCGTTTGTTGTCCGCGTAGTGGTTGCCGGGCAGCCGCACCAGCGGGGCCGCGCCTGCGGCGCGGATCGCCGAGACGAGCTGGTCGGCGGCCGCTGCGTCGACCATGCCGTGCTCTCCGTCGATGGCGACCCAATCGAGGCCCGCCGCTGCGAGCACGCGCGCCACCGCCGGGTGGGGGATTTGCATCCAGCCGCCGATCAGCGTCTCGCCGGCGAGCAGCCTCCGCCTCAGCGAGCCCACGTCGTCTCCAGCTGCTTCCAAAAACCGACCAGGTCCGCGAAAGTTGGCACCGACGCGGGGGGAACGAAGGCGACGTTGACGCCGACGAACGGCACGCCGGCCTCGTCTGCAGCGGCCATGTCCCCTGCCGCGTCGCCTACGAACGCGCAGCGCGCGGGATCGAAGCCGTACCCCTTCAAGAGGTCGTTCAGGATCTCGCTCTTCGATCGGGGTGTGCCGAACACACCCGCGAAGTGCCCCGTCCACGAGCGCGCCGAGACCACGCGCCGAAGCTCGCCTTCTGGTGTGCCGCTGACCACGAACAGAGGGCAAGGCCGATCTTTGAGGGTCTGCTCGGCCCCGGCGATCTCCCCTGCGCGCATGACGAGCTGGGCGACGATCTCGCCGAAGCGGTCGCCCAGCTTCTGCACGGCGTCATCGTCGTGTGGCTCTTCGGGGAACAGCGTCCTCAAGTAGTGGCGAATCTTGGGAAACCGGCTCATCCCGCCGTGCGCTCGATGGTGCGCACGGATGATCTGACGCTGCGCCTCCGTGGCTCCGGGGAAGATCGCGACGAAGCCCTCTTCCTTGATGTGGACCGAGTCGATCAGCACGCCATCCATGTCGAAAAAAACCGCCTGCAGCTCGGACAGCCGTGAGCGACGCGGCGTCGGGCGCGCGCTGCCCAGGTCGAGATCGAGCAACTCGGCCAGCCGGTCGAGGGCCTCGTGCTCCATGGCCTCGCGTCCCTCGGCCGTGTAGCTGCCGACGTGTGGCAGGTGCACGACGTCCGGGCGACCACACAGCGGCCCGCTGTAGGGCTCTTCGCCAAACACGTCGCAGGCGTACCGCACCTTGCCGGCCTCCAGCATCTGGAGCAGCGCGGCTTCGTCCACCAGCGAGCCTCGCGCAGTGTTGACGATCAGCGTTCCCGGTCGTATGAGCTCCAGCACCCGCCGATCGAGCAGCGGCGCCGAGCCACCCGCGGCATGCAGGCTGAGGATGTCGGCGCGTCGAGCGATCTCCTCCAAGCTCACCATCTGGAAGCTCGTGCCCAAGGGGCGCTCGGGGTCGCAGCCGAGCACGGTCACGCCGAACGAGCGCAGCAGATCTGCGGTGCGTCGCCCGATGCGGCCGCAGCCCACGATGCCGACGATCTTTCCTTCGAGCTGGGTGCCGAGTCTCCGCTTCCACTCTCCGGCGGCGAGCGCCTGCTGCTGTGGGATGACCTGGCGCAGGGAGGTCAGCATGAGCGTGACGGCGAGCTCGGCGACGCCCTGGGTGGGCGCGTCGGGTGTGCTGGAGACGCGCACGCCGTGGCGCTCGGCCGCGGCCAGGTCGACGTTCTCCATGCCCACGCCGCAGCGCACCAAGGCGCGCAGCGCGCGCGCGCTTGCGAACGCGGGCTCGCCGAGCTGCTCGACGCCTGCGATCACTCCGATCAGCCCTTCGCTCTCGAACAGCATCCGCACTTCTTCGGAGCGGAGCTTGCGTGCGTGCGGGTTGTGCAGAAAGCGGGCGGTGCCTGAAGACTCGATGCGTGCGAGTCTCTCGGCCACGCTGCCGCACCCGAAGCTCGACGTCGTGGTCAGGATCAACGGGGGCGCGGCGGGAGACATCGCCCACCATACCTACCAACTTTTGACGACGAGTGGCAGCGCGACGCTTCAGCCAGCGCGTCTCTGCGGACGCTCCTCTGCCGCCGAGAGCCCGAGCTCGAGGCCGGCGCCGACCACTTGCGTCACTGCCCGGATGGTGGCGTAGGTGGTCTTGGCCGACAGGTCATGCACGACGTGCACGATGCGAGCCGGCGCGCTCACCCCCGGCACCAGCTCGAGCACGCTGAAGGTGCGGCCGGCGGTGGCGAGGTGCACCTTCTCGACCGCGCTCGAGCCGTTCACCACGGCGTCGACGAGCAGATCCTTCAGACCGCGCCAGCGCTCCAGCGAGCTCACGTGCTCTGCTCCAAGAACGCGTGGATCAACCGATACACGTGCGGATGGTGCGCCAACGCGAGGTGGCTCATGCCAGGCAGAAACTTCACGTTGGTGGGCGCCAGCAGGCGCGGTGGCCCGCCCAACGTCAGGCCGTCGGTGGCGCTCGTGATCGGCACGATCGCATCCCCGAACAGGCGCGCCACCCACGGCTCCACGCTCACGGTCGCAGCGATCAGCAAGTGCTCGATGCCGGGCAGAAGTGGCAGCGGGTGGTGGGCGTCGGACAGGTCGATCTTGGCATCGCCGAGGTCCTTCACCCCGCGGCTGCGCAGCTCGGCCAGCTCGGCCGCGAGCTGGGTGTACGGATCGGGGATGGACGAGAGCAGCTTGCTCACCACGCGGCCACCTCGCTCGAGCGGCGCGCCGCGGTGGGGGGTGCCTGCATAGATGGCGCGGCGGACCTTGCGCAGCCACGCGTGCTCTCCGAGCGAAGCCGCGTGGCAAGCGCTGCGGATCACCAGCCCGCCCATGCTGTGACCCAACAGGACCAGCTCCTCGATCTCGCACGGGTACGCGGCGACCAGCTGGCTCAAGAGCTCACACAACAGGCGGCCGTTCTCGCCGATGCGCAGGCCCGAGTTGTACCGCACGTACAGCGGGGTGAAGCCCAGGTCCTCCGCCAGCAGGCTGCCGTAGTCGCCGCCGTCCGGCATGCGGAACACGCTCTCCTCGGACATGAGTCCGTGCACCAGGATCACCACCCGCCCGGTGGCTGCGGGGTGGAGCTCGCAGAGTTTGGCGCGCGAGACCTCGAACGGCACGCCTCCGTGGACCAACGTCGTGCGGGTCGCGAGCCCGTTGCCGCGCTCGACCAGGTAGTCGCCCACCGCGCCGTTGAGCACCGCGATGGCTTGTTCGAGTCGGCGGCCCACGCGTCGTGACGTATCAGACGCAGGCTATTCCGCAAGCAGCGTGTAGCTCCCGATCGGCTCGACGTCGCTCGCCACAGGTGGCTCGAGGCAGCGGTCCTTGATGCCCGCGGTGAAGGCCCGAAAAGCCTCGAGCGCTTGGAGCGGGCTCGCGCCGTCCTTCGTGTCGATCTGGGCGAGGTGGACGCGCGCGTGGTCGGGCAGCTTGAACGACTCGTAGCGCAGCCCGGCCGGGCGCCGCTCTGCCAGGGCTGCGAACACCGCGGCCACCAAACGGTCATTCTCCTCTACGGCCTCGGGTTTCAGTCGGTAGCGCACGATCACGGTCTTCATGGAGGCAAGTCCTTTCCAAGGGCGGTCCACCCCGAAGACGACTGGGGTCGCGCAAAGGATGCGGAGGAGAAAGTGCTCTCACGCGCATCCTTTGGCCCGGCTCGCTCGTCGTCTGGGCAAGATGAGCCAGATCTCCTGTGACAAGACCGAGTCGACCTTTCGCCTGAGCTACGCCGTGCGCTGCGCGGTGCGCGCGACCCCGGAGCGCGTGTGGGGCTTGCTCACCGACGCGGGCCGCTTTCCAGAGTGGAACTCCACCGTCACCAGCATCGAGGGTCACATCGCCCTGGGCGAGAAGCTCACCATCAAGGTTCCGCTCGCGCCCGGCCGCGCGTTCAAGCCCAAGGTCACGCGCTTCGAGCCGAACAGCGCCATGGAGTGGAGCGACGGCTTCGCGCCGATGTTCCGCGGCGTGCGCACCTTCACGCTGGAGAAGACGGCCACCGGCACGGAGTTCTCCATGGTGGAGGTGTTTTCGGGCGTGATGTTGCCCATGATCAAGGGCAGCTTGCCCGACTTTCGCCCCGCGTTCGAGGCGTACGCCAAGGACCTCCAGCGGGCCGCCGAGCAGAGCGCGTGATCGAGTATGGTCGAGCCGTGTCCGACGTTGCCCAGAAGCTCTCCCAAGCGCGCGAAGACTTCCTCTCGCTGGTGGGGGACCTTCGGCCCGAGCTGCATCGCTACGCAGCGCGCCTCACCGGCTCGGTGGTCGAAGGCGAAGACATCGTGCAAGAGACACTGGCCAAGGCCTTCTACGCCGTGGGGCAGCTGCCCGAGCTGCCGCCGCTGCGGCCGTGGCTGTTTCGCATCGCGCACAACACCGCCATCGACTTTCTCAAGAGCCACGGCCACAAGTACACCGAGGTGCGCGCGGACCTCAGCGACGTGGTCGACCTGGACGCCGCCGACGCGGCGCCGGATGCGATCACCGTTCGGGCGGCGCTCGCCGAGTTCGTGTCGCTGCCGGTCAGCCAGCGGAGCGCAGTGATCTTGAAGGACGTGCTCGGGCACTCGCTCGAAGAGTGCGCCGAGACCATGGGGAGCACGGTTATGGCAGTCAAAGCAGCGCTGGTGCGCGGCCGCTCCAAGCTCAGGTCCGAAGCAGACGAGAGCGCGGGGCTCGACCAGCAGAAGCGCGCCGAGCTCGAGCGCTACGCCACGCTGTTCAATGCGCGCGATTGGGAGGGTGTTCGCGCCCTCGTCGGCGAGGACTGCCGGCTCGACCTCGTGAGCAAGTCGCAGCGCCGCGGCAAGCAGGTGGGCATGTACTTTGGCCGCTACGAGAAGGAAGACGTCCGGCTCGAGGCCGGGCGGCTGGACGGTGAGCTCGCGCTCGCGGCCTACGTCGGCGGCGCCCCGCGGCCCGCCTACTTCATCTTGCTCGACTTCGACCAAGGCAAGGTCAAAAGCATCCGAGATTTTCGCTACGTGCCCTACATCGCAAGAGAGGCGGCGTGGCGCGCCACGTGAGGGGTGCTACTTCAGCGCGCCCAGCTTCTTCATCGCCGCCTTGAGCTTCTCCGGATCCTTGATCTCGATCGCCACCTGCTCGGCGCCGGGGCCGTCGTAACGCGCGCTCTTCCACGTCTCGTCGTTGTCGCAGAACCCGAGCATGCCGAGCTGCTTGCCCTTGTCGCCCTGGAACGCGATCTTGGTCGGGGTCAGGCACCTGGAGCCAAATCCTTTGCTCAGGGTCTGATCCGTGCCGATCGCCGCCAGGATCGCCGCGATGTCCTTCTTGTCGGAGGTCATCACGCCCATCGGCCCGGAGACCTTGCTCAGCGCCATCACCGTGGTCGTCTCTTTCACCGCGTCCTTCAGCGGTGTGCCGGGCAGCACCGCCGCGCTGGCGCTCGGCGCGGCGCTCTCGGTCGGCTTCGGGCTCGGTGAGGAGGCCGGCGGCGCGGTCGGCTTGGCCGAGGCAGACGCGGCTTTCGAGGGCGGGGCGTCCTCGCAGGCGGGCAGCAGCGCCGAGCACAGCACGACGACGGCGAGGTTCGCGGGCAGCTTCATGAGCGGGAGTGTAAGCCAGCGGAGGCTCAGCCCACGATCAAGAAGCGCACCCATGTGCGCTCTCGAGCGAGAACGGCGGAGCCGCGCGCGCCAGGGCTCGACCTCCGCGCGGCTCACGGTCGAAGGCGAAGCGCCTCGCGGGCTCAGCTGGGGCGAAGCTGTTGGCGACGGCGCCAGCGCCCTATGCCCCAGCGCACCAGCAAGACCCAGACCGCGAGATTGATCCCGCGAAAGATCCAAACTTTAGCCGGCGACAGCGAGGCCTCTTCGCCGTCCAAGGCGGCCGTCGCGAAGTCAGCGAGCTCGATCGTCTTGTCGCCCACGTCGACCCACCAGCGTGTCCCTTGCGGGCTCTGCTCCGCGTGCAACGGGTGCGCTACCCCCTCGCCGTCCAGCGCGAACCAGTGATCGCCCGCGCGGGGGGCGGGCAACTCGCCCGACGTGCGCGCCGCGTTCAGCTCGACCAGCACGTCACTGCCGGCGCCGCTCGGCGACGCGAGAGCGAGCGAGAGAGTCTCGGGGCGATGCGTGCTTTGCGCACCGTCCCGACGGACGACGCGGAAGGTCCCGTCCGACTCACGTGCGAGGTAGCTGGTGACGCGGCCCACGTCGTCGCCCGCGCTGGCGAACGCGAGCGTCGCTCGCTCGGCCGCGAGGGCCGCCCCGCCCGCGAGCAAGGCGGGCCGGAGCTTCGAGGCCGCGCTGGCGATCCGCACCTTGCCTGCTGTCGAACCCAGTTTGCCGGCCCGCCCGACCTTCGACAGACTGCTCCACCAGGCGTAGGCGGGCGCGGGTGAGAGCACCACCAAGCTCACGATGAACAGCAGGAGCCCACGGAGCGCGCGGCTGGAAACCACCTGTGTGAGGTACGTCGCGCCCCCTGCCTCTCTCCCCCGGCTCTGCCCCAATGAAGCGGAGCCGCAGCCAGTGAGCGTGATCCGCGGCGGCGCCTGAGCGCCGCGAAACATGGCGGAGGCCCGAAGGGGCTGGCGACACCCGGGGCGACGATGGCTGGCGGCGAGCCGGTGGCGTCGGGCGCTCGCGTTCCGCGGCCCCATGGCGACGCACGGCGCGGGCTGGAACTATGGGTGGAGCACGCAGCCGCCGATCACGTCGCCGCGCCACTTGGCGAGCATCGCCTCTTTCACCTGATCGAGCGCGAAGGTGTGAGACACGTGCGGGCGGATCTGGCCTGCGCTGGCCCAGGCCAGGACTTGCGTGAGGCGCGGCGCGCGGATGGAGGGGTCTTGCAGGGTGGAGATGGCGGTGGGGCAGCCGAGCACGTCGAGGCCCTTCATCATGATCAGATTGGTGGGCAGCTGGTTGGCGTTGGGCGCGCCGCGGCCGCCCTTGCCTTTGGCGACCAGCGGGGTGGAGGCCCAGCCCACGATCAGGAAGCGCGCACCGAAGCGCACGCAGCGCAAGCTCTCGAGCGAGATGTCTCCGCCCACGCCGTCGTACACCACGTCGGCGCCGCGGCCGCCGGTGAGGGCCTTCACCTCTTCGCGGAAGGAGCGCACGCCGCTCTCGGCGCGCACGTTGATCACGTGGTCGGCTCCGCGCTCGCGCACGACCGCGAGCTTGGCGTCGGAGCGGCCGGTGGCGATCACGGTGGCGCCGACGAGCTTGGCGATCTCTACCGCGGCGAGGCCGGTCGCGCCCGCGGCGCCATGGATGAGCACCGTCTCTCCTCGCTGCAGGCGGCCACGTGCGATCAAACAATGGTAGGCGGTCTCGTAGTTGCCGAGCAGGCAACAGGCCTGGTCCAAGGAGAGCTCACCAGGCACCGGGATCACCGCCTCGCGGGGCGCCACGGCGAAGGAGGCGAAGCCGCCCCAGCTGCGGTAGTTGCCGAGCGAGCGTGGTCCGGCGAGGAAGCCGTCGACCAGCACGCGATCGCCGATGGCGAGGTCTGTGCCGACCGCGCTGCCCTTGTCGACCACGACGCCGGCGTACTCGAGGCCGGGCGTGTAGGGAGGGTGCGGCATGTGCTGGTACTGGCCGCTGGTCATGAGCAGGTCGACCCAGCCGACCTGCGCGCTCTGGACGGCGATGACCACGTCGGACTCGCCCAGCGCGGCGATGCGCGGCGCCTCCATGGGCTCGATGGAGACGCAGCGCGCGAGCGCGTCGGGCGGATCCTCGCCGTACTCGGACACGACGACGCGGCGCGGGCTGGGGGCTGTGGGGGCGGTCACGGCGCGCCCACGCTCTCAGAGTCGGGTGCGCCCCACAAGCTGGAACCAAGGCATCCGTTGACGGCGGCGGGCGATGTCGCGTACCAGCCTGGGTGGGGCCCGAGGCCCTTCGTGGAGGACGACATGAGATCCAAATCAGACGCGCGCCGAGGAGCTCTCGCGCTCGCCATGCTCGCCATGCTCGCTGCGCCGCTCTTGGCTTGCGGCGGTGAGCTCGACATTCGCGGCAAGACGGCGCTCAACATCGTGGGCGATCCGCCGCCGCCTCCTCCGCCACCACCGCCACCGCCACCGCCACCTCCCCCGCCGGAGCCCGAGCCGCCCAAGCGCGTGGTGGTGAAGAAGGACAAGATCGAGATCAACGAGAAGATCCAGTTCGAGGTGATGAAGGCCACCATCCTGCCGGCCTCCTTCGGGCTGCTCGACGAGATGGTGGACGTCATCAAGAAGAACCCGCAGATCAAGAAGATCAGCATCGAGGGCCACGCCAGCGCCGAGGGCGACCCGCGCGTGAACCTGAAGCTCTCGGACGATCGCAGCAAGTCGGTGATGGAGTACTTCGTCAAGAAGGGCATCGACGGCAAGCGCCTGACGGCCAAGGGCTTCGGCGTGAGCAAGCCGATCGGGGACAACAAGACGCCGGAGGGGCGCGAGAAGAACCGCCGCGTCGAGTTCAACATCGTCGAGCAAGACGAGGTGACGCACGAGGTCGACGCGCCCAGCGGCAAGCCGCCGGTCAAGCCGCCCGAGAAGGCTCCGGCCCCGGGAGACAAGGCGCCCACCGACAAGGCGCCGGCCGACAAGGCAGCGCCCCCCACGGACAAGAAAGCGGAGCCCGCAGACAAGAAGGCCCCCACCCCGGAGAAGAAGCCATGAACAAGCTTGCCTTGCCGCTGCTGCTCGCCGCGACCGCCGCGCTCGGTTGCGGCCACACGCGCACGCCGGACCAGTACCACGACGACGTGATGGCGCTGCTCGCTACCAAGAACGACGCGATCAAGACCTGCTACGACGAGGCGCTGAAGGCCGATCCGAAGGTGCAGGGCGAAGTGGTCGTGAGCTTCAAGGTGTTCGCGGTCACCGGCGTGGTCAATCGCGTCGAGCTGATCAAGGACCAGAGCTCGGCCCCCGAAGCGCTCGGCCAGTGTGTGACCGGTGCGATCAAGGGCCTGATGTTGAACCCGGCGGACGACAACAGCGGCAACGCCACGTACACCTGGCAGTTCACGCCCAAGAAGAGCTGAGCCCGGCCTAGGATGCGCGCATCTTGAGCCCACCCGTCGAGCGCAACGTGCGCGGAGTCTTGTTTCTGGACTACGTGCGCATGGTTCGCGGGAAGAAGGACGTGCACTGGAGCGATCACCTGGAGCCGGAGGATCTGATGCTGCTCGCGCAGCGCATCGATCCCGAGGCCTGGTACCCGATGCCTACCTTCGAGCGGCTGGGCGTGGCGATCCTGAAGGAGGTCGCGCACGGTCAGCTCGAGGGCGTGCGCATGTGGGGACGCTTCCAGGTGCCGTCGGTGTGCAAGCAGTTCCCGATGTTGCTCGCCGCGGGGGACCCGCGCGACACGCTGATGCGCTTCGGCGTCTTGTCGAACAGCTTCTTCGACTACGGCGCGCTGGGCGTGGCGGAGCTCAGCGACGAGAGCGCCAAGGTGTGGATCCGCTACGGCATGAGCAAGGTCGCCGAGGAGACCGCCTCATGGCAGTCGTTCGGCTTCCTCGAGGGGTTGCTCGAGGCGGCGGGCGCCCAAGAGGTGAACGCGCGCTTCGCGTCCCGCGCGTGGGACGGCGCGGAGCGCACGCTGATCGAGCTTCACTGGGTCTCAGGCGGCGCCGGCTCGCCGGGCCAGGCCTCCTCGACGAGCTCGAAGCGACCGAAGTCGTAGGGCTTGCCGGGCGCCGCCTCGACCTTGCGCAGGCGCTCGCGCACGCCCTTCTTTCGGAGCTGCGTGACGCGGTGGTAGCAGAACGGGTTGTTGCCTGGCTTGCCGAGCGTGGTGTGCGCCATCCAGGTGCAGCCGCCGCGGCAGACGTCCGCGTAGTAGCAGCTCCTGCAAAAGCCCCACAGCTCGTCGACCGAGCGGTGCCGGGAGAAGCCGACCAGCTCGTCCTCTGCCCAGATGCGCTCGAGTGAGAGCTCACGCACGTTGGAGCCGCGGTACGGGTTGGGGAGGGTCGGGCACGCCTTGATGGTGCCGTCGGACTCGATGCCGAGCGTGTGTTTGCCGGCCTTGCAACCGGCGAAGTGCGACTCGCTGCTGAGCGGCCGCGAGCGCAACACCTGCTCGTGCGGGCCGAAGTAGCCGATGTTGTTGCTGGGCATGATCGCGAACGGGAAGCCCTTCTCGCCGGCTGCGCGCCACGCGTTCACCGCCTCCATTTGGATCGCCGCCAAGGTGTCGATGATGGGCACCACGTCCCACGGATCCACGATCCACTCGGGGTGATCCGCCGCGCGCCCGAGCGGGCCGGTGAGCTGCACCTGCCAGGCGACCACGCCGCGGCGCTGGTACTCGTGCGCCATGTCGGTGAGGCGGTGCAGGTTGAGCTTGTTGATCTGCGAGGTGACGGTGACCACCAGGCCGGCCTCGCGGCTCGCGTCGATCGCACGCATGCACGCCGCGTGGCTGCCCAGGTTGCCGCGCAGCTTGTCGTGGATGCCGGCGGGCCCGTCGATCGAGACGCCCACGCCGGTGAGCCCCGCGTCGCGAAAGCGCGCTGCGCGCTCGGCGTTCCAGGCGCGGCCTCCGGTCTGCAGCACCACCTGGATGCCGGCCTGCGACAGCGCGCGCACGATGTCCTCGCAGTCGGGGCGCAGGTACGCCTCGCCTCCGATCAGCACCACCTCGCGGGTGCCGAGCCGAGCGAGCGCAGCGACCACCTCCATGATCTCGCCGGTGGACAGCTCGCCTTCGCGCGGCTTGCCCGCGCGGGAGCCGCAGTGGGCGCAGGGCTGGTCACACTTCATGGTGACCTCCCACACCACATAGATGGGGATGGCTTGGTCGACCTCCTCGGGCTGGATGAGCCTGGCGAGCTTGATCGGCACGGCCATCGGCCGACCGTACCACTGGCGGGGCGCACGACGAGGCTTGACGTGCCGTCGCTCGGGGCGGTTCACTGACACGCATGACGCCCTTCATCGCCTGCGCAGCTTGCTCCTGCCACGTGGCCCCCGACGATCGCGAGTGCCCGCACTGCGGCGCCCCGATGAAGAGCAACGCTGGCTCGCCGGTGAAGACGGCGGCCGCCATCGTGTTGGGCCTGAGCACCGCGATCGTGGCCTGCGGCGAACCGGGCGAGGCCTACGGCGCGCCGGGTGGCGGCTTCGAGGGTGGCGGCGGCAGCAGCAGCGAGGGTGGCGGCGGCGGGGATGGCGGCGCGGCCACGGGCGGCGCGCCCGAAGGCGGCGGCGGCGCCGCGGCCGGTGGAGCTACTGCGGGCGGCGGCGGCGCAGGCGGCGCGAACTAGGGGCGTCCCTCGTTTTCGTCGCGGTGTTCCGCACGGCCTCGCTCACGGCCGCGCGAGCCCTCTCCGCAGAGAGAAGCACTCGTCGGACGCTGCCTCGCGCGTTCGCGCCAGGCGGCGGGACCATGCGCTGGGCGGGGGGACCATGCGCTGGGCGGGGGGACCATGCGCTGGGCGGGGGCCCCCTGTGTCAGAGGAGTTGTCCGGTTGGGTGACCAGTTGAGGTCAACC
>CAZXMG010000020.1:0-123537 GCA_964641275.1 uncultured Polyangiaceae bacterium | reverse complement strand
GCCGCGAACCGTGCGATGAGCTTGGGGTAGACAACTCCTTTGACACGCACCGCCCCGGCTCGGAGCATGGTCCCCCGGCTCGGAGCATGGTCCCCCGGCTCGAGGGGGACTTGCCGCCGAGATGCCCCCCGATCTGGCGACCATTGAGCGTGTTTCGGCCAGCCCAGCACGCCAGAAGGTGCACCATCCGCTGAGGATGCTCACCATGCGCCATGGTTCCCCGGCTGGGAGCATGGTCGCCCGGCTGGGAGCATGGTCGCCCCGAGAACGCTGCTACCGCGTCATGGCGATGCGCTCGAGGGCGGCGCGCATCGGGTCGGGGATGGGCACTGCCTTGCGCGTGGCGCGGTCGACGAACACGTGCGTGAACGTGCCTTCGGCGGCGGCGGTCTGGTCGTCTTGCGGGAAGATGGCGATGCCATAGGTGACCGCGCGCTGGCCGAGCCGATCGACGCGCACGCCTGCGACGAGCAACGCGGGGTAGGCGAGCGGCCTGTGGTAGCGACAGGTGGACTCGACGACGAGGCCGATGACGGGGCTCTTCTCGGGATCCAGGCCGCCCTGCGCGATCAGGTAGCAGTTCGCAGCGGTGTCGAAGTAGCTGTAGTAGACGACGTTGTTGATGTGCCCGTAGGCGTCGTTGTCCATCCAGCGGGTGGTGATGGGGACGCTGAACGGGTAGCGCTCTCTCTTGTCTGGCTCGGCGCGCATACGGATCTCTACCAGCATTCGAGCGACGCGCGGAACAGCGCTTCGAGCTCGGGCGCGCCGGTGGCCCTCGGTGCGTTCTGGAGCAGACGCGCTTGGGGCAGCGTGCCCGCGACCAGGCGGGGCACGTCAGCCTCTGCGTAGCCCACACCCGAGAGTCCATTGGGGAGGCCGATGTCGGCCATGAGGGCTGCGAGGGATAGGGCGAGCGCCTCGCCTGCGTCCTGCGGATCCGCGGAGGGGGGAATGGCGCCGAGCCGCGCTGCGGCGTCGCGATGGCGCTGCGGTGAGGTCTCCGCGGTGAAGCGGAACACCGCGGGCGCAGAGAGCGCGACCGAGATGCCATGCGGCACCATGGGCTGGGCCGCCGGGTAGCCCGTGGCCTGGTAGCTCCCCCCGTGGGCCAAGCCTGCGACCGCGTAGGCCATAGCGTGAGGGATGTGTACGCCGGCATTGCCGAAGGCCACCCCAGCGAGGGTCGCAGCCCACATCATGGCCTCGCGGGCCTCGTCGTCGCTCGCGTCTGCGACGGCGCGACGAAGGTAGCGCCCCGCGAGCGACATGGCCTCTCGAGCGCCGAGATCGCTCCACGGATTGCGGCCCTGGCTGAGCGGGCGCGCGCCCGGGCGCTCGGGGGCAGCTCGGCGATTGAAGGGGCGCGCGGTGAACGACTCCAGCGCGTGGCAGAGCACGTCGAGCCCGCTCGCGGCGACGACCAGACTGGGCAGCGTGCGCGTCACGTCCGGGTCGACCAGCGCCTCGCTGGGGCGCAGGAGTGGAGAGGCGATGCCCGTCTTGGTGTGCAGGCCGGCATGATCGAAGATGGCGATACCGGTGACCTCGCTGCCGGTGCCGCTGGTGGTGGGGCAAGCCACGTGGGGCGCGAGCGGTGAGGGGAGTGGGCGGGCGTCCCCGACCGGGGCGTTCACCCAGGTGTCCAGCGGTCCGCCGTGTGTCGCGAGCAGGTTGGCGGCCTTGCAGGTGTCGATCACCGAGCCACCGCCGAGCGAGACGTAAGCATCGGGCCGGGCCTCGCTGGCGAACCGGCCGGCCTGCTCGAACGAGCCGTCGGTGGGCTCGATCTCGACCTCGTCGAACACGACCACGTCCAGGCCAGCGTCGCGGATCGCGCGTGTCACGAGGTCGAACGCGGGCAGCGCCTTCACGCGCGCATCGGTGAACACGGCCACGCGCCGAGCGCCGAGCGCACGCGCGCGCTCGCCCACCTCGGCCAAGCAGCCGCGCCCGAAGGTGACCCGCGCGCTGTCGATGGTAAAGGCCGCGTCACAGCCCGCGGCCAGCTCGGGGTATTGGCAGCAGATCACGTCAGCCCCACCAGGATCAGCGCGCGCTCGCAGCACCACATCACCGAAAGCGCGCCCAGCGCGTGTGCGAGCGCGAGGCGAGAAGGCGCCCGAACGCCCGGGCGCCAATGCCCGAGCGCGTGGCCCACCAGCGCTGCGAGCAGCAGCGCTCCGAGCTGCGCGACTTCGACGCCGAGGTTGAAGGCGAGCAGCGCCGCGGGGACCTCGCCTTCCGGCAAGCCAGCGTCTCGCAGCGCCGAGGCGAAGCCCAAGCCATGCACGAGCCCCACACCCAGCGTCGCCGCCGCCGCGCCCCATGGACGCTCGCGCCGATGCTCGGGCGCGTCCGCCTGAGGTTGGCCCACCCGCAACGCGAGGCCGATCAGGGTGAGCGCGATCAAGAGCTCGGCCAGCGCGCGCGGAAAGGACAGGTAGCCGAGCACTGCCGCGCTCAAGGTCAGGCTGTGGCCCACCGCGAAGCTGGTGAGCAGGAGCGCTGCGCTCCTCGGGTTTCTGGCCAGCGCGAGCACGCCGAGCGCGAACAGCAGGTGGTCCCAGCCGGTGACGAAATGGTGCGCCCCGAGCCGCGAGTAAGTGGCCACGGTAGCGAATCGGTCGGGCACGTTGGGGACGCTGACCTGGGGTGCTCCTGCGTCCACCGCGGCACGGTGAGCGCGCCCATCGGCGAGCTCGACCTTGACGAGCGCCTCCAGGCTGGGGGCGCCGTCTCGGCCCTCGAGACCCGCCACGGCGAGCGACCGTCCGCTGAGCGGCCGATCGCAATGGTACGAGCTGGGCTCGTCGAGCCATGGCTCGCAGCCGGCAGGCAGCGCCACGCGCACCCGGCCCTCGGGGACCTGGGCGGGGACCTGGTAGCGCACCGAGACGTGGCCGTCCGCCCGCTCACTCACCGTGATGCCGACGGGATCGAGCCCGTGCGCGAGGCTGATCCGTGGGCCGAGCAGGAGCGCGCCGAAGAGCACGGCCCGAACGAGCGCCTGCCAAGGACTGGCCTGCCTCATCAGCGGCGCTCCAGGGTGACGTCGTAGCGAGCCCGCAGCGCCTGCAGGCGGCGCTCGAGCTCCTGCGCTCGCCGTGCTTCGCGGACCTCACGAGTCAGTCGTGGGCTCGCCTCGTGGACCGAACGTGTCCGTGCCTCGGTCCGCTCCTTCACGCAGACGTAGTGGCTTCCGCGGCGCGAGGTGACGGGACCGACCCAGCGCTCGATCGGCGCCTCCGAGAGCGCGTGCGCCACCTCGTCCCCGGTAAGGCTCTGCCAGCGCGCCAAGCTCGACGAGGACGAGGGGCTCGTCCAAGGCCAAGGATCTGCGTCGGCGGCAAAGCTCGGCGCCCCGCACCCCGGCGAATCCGGCGGGGCGGGGGCGGGGCGACCGGGCGCGAAGAACAGGTGTTCGGCGACGACCGCGGCGGGGCGCTGGTGGCGCTCCGGTCGTGCGGCCAGCGCGCGCTCGATTTGTTCTTCGTCTGGCAACGTTCGATCGAGCTCGGCGAGGCGGGCCTCGGCGCGCGCGAGCAGCCTGCTTCTGGCGATGGGGTCGTGCAGGTGCAGGCCGAGCTGGAGGCCGCGCTCGATGGCGAGGCCAGGATCTGCGTCCACGTCCTCGATCGCGCGCATGCGCGACAGGACCCGTGCGCGCACGAGCACGTCGCCGCGCGCGAGGTCCGCCTCGCGGGCCAGCTCGAGCAGCATCGCCTCACGCGTGGCGCGCTCGATCTGGGCGTCGTCTGCGTCCTGGGGCACCGTCACGAGCAGCGTTCGCTTGGCCGGCAGCTCGGCCTCCACGCCACGTTTGAAGGCGAACGAGAGCCCGCCGAGGACGACGAAGCGGAGCCACAGCGGCGCTCGCAACGAGCGCGTCACCCAGCTCACGGCACGACCCAGATGGGCGAGCTCCAGGCGCGCTCCTGCTGCGAGAACGGCTGATCACAGCAGCCCTCGAAGCCCTCGCTGACGGTGGCGGGATCGGTGCAATCGATCCCCGCGGCGAGGCAATGGTAGGCCTGCCAACGGCAGCTCGGGTTCTCCAGCACGCGCGCGTAGTAGAAGGCGGGCACGTCCGGATCGAAGTCCGGATCGGTGAAGACGCCACACAGCGACTCGGCGCCGGGCCCGGTGGGCTCACAGGTCGCCGGATCCACGCTGGCGGTGTTGGGCCCGCCTGCGACGTCGAACACCTGGAACTGCGGCGCTCCAGAGACCAGCGATCCCTTGATGATCTGCACGCGCTGGAGCAAGCCGCCGGGCGCATCCTCGGTGCCCAGATCGGCGAGCGCGCTGAGCACGAACGTGGGGGCGCCATTCGCAGCCGTGAGCACCCCGCCCATGGGCACGCCGCCGGCGTACCCGCGCTCGGCGAGATCGTTCGCGTCGCACAGGTCGCTTGGGTAGTCGTAGCCGCCAAAGAAACGCAGGACGATGCGTGGCCCGCTGGTGCCGTACGCCTCTCGCCGCCGCATGGCGAGGAACAGCGCCTCGCGCGAGTTCTCCTCCGCCCACAACACCGCCAGGCCACCGGGGTTGAACCAAGGCCGGTCGGGCAGGCCCGGCGGGAGCGCGTCTCGCACGGTCAGGCCCGCGCCGCCGTGGCCGATGAAGCGGCTCTCTTCCACCGCGCCCGGGGTACCGAGGTGCGTGTCGGTGCTGGCGATGATGCCGTACTGGAAAGCGTTCTCGCCCAGCGAGGCCTGCTGCCCGAGGCCCACGCCGAGCGCGTGCCGAACGAAGTCGGACTCGACCAGCGTCTCGGGATCGCCTCCGAGCGTGGCACCGGGCAACGTGGCATAGGGCATCTTCTCGAAGTCGCACAGCTCGTCGGCGGCGGTGCTGCCGGGCAAACACTCCGAGTCGCCCTTGTGCTGGAAGATCTCCACGAGCGGCTCGAGCTCCCGGCGCACGCGCGCGTACTCCGCGTCGATCGGGCTCTTGTCGTCCTTGAGCGGCTCGAACATCAGCCCGGAGCTCAGGTTGGAGTTGTGCGGGATGGTGAGCACGTCACATGCCGCTTCGGGGTCCAGGCAGTCGTGGTGCAGGCGCGCCCACAGGCCCTCCTCCAGTCCCTCGTCGAAGTAGCTGACGGGGTGTCTGGGCACCACGTGGTTGCGGAAGATCACGTTGCGGTGCAGGTTGCGGCCGCCCGGGGAGCCGGACCACTCGTACGCCACGAACGTGGTGAAGCTGCATGCGTCGCTGCGATCGTAAAAGGCCTCGGCGGCGTCGCGAACGTCGCGCCACGCCTGCGACTCGCTGGCCACGCAGCCGCCCTCTTCTTCGGAGCAAGGCGAGTTGTTGCTGGCCGTGCCCTGGTCGAACGCGAGCCGCAGGTTGAGACCGAAGAACGCCGCATCGGGATCGTCGCGGTAGCTCTTGCACGCCGGGCTCTGGTACTCGGCCGAGCCCTCCGTGGTGCAGCCTCGCACCACACCCAGGAACTCGGCGTGATCGGTCAGCGCGACGAAGTCGAGCGGGCGAGGCAGGCGCAGCGATCGGAGCGCGTTGCCCTGCGCGTCGTACGGCTGCACCTCGATCTCTTCCCCCAGCGCGAAGCGGTAGGCGTCGCTCACGCTGACGCGGTTGCCCTGCAGGTTGGCGTCGAGCGACAGCGCCGTGTGCACGTGCAGATCGCCGAAGTAGGCGTTGCGCAACGGGTTGTGCTCTTGGCAGCGGCCCAGCTCCTCGAGCAGCGGGTCAGGCACGGGCGGCGATGCGGGCGGGTCATCGCAGGCGACGCCGATCAGCGGGAGCGCGCCGAGCACGAACGAAGCGGCGAGCAAGGAGCGCGGACGCATCTTGCGCGCTCCTCAGATGGCGTCGGGCGGCCGCACCGTGAGCGTGGGCACCCAATCGTCGAGGCCCAGCGGCGCGAACACGCCCCGACCCTCGGCGTTGAGCGGCTGGAGCTTCTTCAAGAGCTCGTCGCGGCGCAGATAGAGCTCCTCACGTTTGCCGTGATCGTCCTCGAGCTTCAGGCTCAGCTCCTGCTCGCTCGGGCTGCGCTGCGTGATCTCCTCGACCAGCGGCGCGAACGTCTTCACCAGGCGCGAGACCAGCGCGAGGCCGAGGCGGTTCTTGTACACGTCCTTGCCGTCCAGATCGATGCGCACCACGCTCTCGCGCTCGGTGAACAGCGGCTCGAAGCCTTCGCGCACCAGCTGCGCGAGCTTGTCGATCTGCTCGGCGTCCTCGGGCGACAACGTGGGCGAGAGCGCCTTGGCGTTGGGATCGTCGGGCCGCTCCACCTCGCCAGTGATGCCCTTGTCGCTCTTCGAGACCTTGAAGATGTAGGAGTCCTTGAGCTCGGCCTTCTTGCGCAGGGCGATCTCCGCGCCGCGGTTGTGCACGTCAGCCTTGCCGATCACGTAGTCGGCCAAATGCACCAGCTCGGGCGAGACCACCCCCTTGAAGAAGCTCTTCTTGGTGCCCACCGTCAGATCGAGCGCCTGCAAGAACTCGGACACCTTGCGTGGCTGCGACCAGGCCGGTTGCTTGGCGGTGCCGAGCATGAAGCTCGTGACCACCTCTCCTTGGTTGCGGAACACCACCCCGAGCTCGGCGCGCGGCTCCTTGCCGGCGCCGTCCACCAGCTTGAGCGAGATGCGCGACGTCAACACCGGCAGCTGTGCCACGCGGAAGAAGTGGTCCAGGTGCTCCTTGATCTCGGCGCCACGACGTTCGTTCTCGGCGAGCATGGCGGCGCTCTCTCGCTCGGTGGCCGCCTTGGCGCTCTGCCGCTTCTCCTGGATCAAGCGGGCGGAGAAGTCCTTGATCTTCTGCGAGTATTCCTGCGCTTCCGGCGGCGGCTCGTAGTCGGTCACGGTGCCCCGCGGCCCCGCGGCTGCCCCGCTGATGACCTGGCCCATCGACACCAACAATGATTGGTGAAGCGCCTCGATCGTCTCGACCGTGTGGATCCGCTCCTGGCTCAGCTTGGAGAGCTCCGCCGACTGCTTGGCCGCCTCGGACTCGAGCTGGACCACGCGCGTGGCCGCCGTCATGAACGCCTCGAGCGTCACGAGGAAGTTGAAGGAGAGCGGAAACAGCTTGCTGTCGCCGAAGAGGTACCGCATGGGTCGTGCCACCGGGAGGGTAGCTGAAGCGCGCTCGTCGGCCGAACTTCTTGTGCTCGGGGCCCAACGGCGAGAAGCTGGAACGTGATGGCGAAGCCTGACGGGCCCCACTCGGAGAAGACCCACGTGGTGGAGGTGGACCCGGCCGCGATGCAGCGGATCGGGGTGTTCACCGTGACGAGCGGCGGCGAGGCGGGCCGGGTGCTGGCGGTGCCCAAGGGCCAAATCGTGAGCTTCGGTCGATCCCCGGAGTGCACCTACCCATTCGAGGATCCCAGCCTTTCGCGCGAGCACGTGCACGTGGTGCGCGTGGGCATGGACTACGTGCTCAAGGACGGCGGCTCGACCAACGGCACCTTCGTCAACGACGCGCGCATCGAGCGCGCGACCAACCTGAAGGACGGGGACCGCGTGCAGCTGGGCCTGCACACCATGCTTCGCTTCGCGCTCGTCACCGCGCAAGAGGAGCAGGCGCTGCGGCGCGTGTACGAGAGCGCGGTCAAGGACGCGCTCACCGGCGTGTTCAACCGCAAGCACCTCGAGGAGCGCCTGGTCGCCGAGCTCTCCTACGCCAAGCGCAACAACACGCCGCTGTCGGTGATCATCTTCGACGTGGACTTCTTCAAGAAGGTCAACGACACCTACGGGCACCTGGCGGGCGACGCGGTGCTCAAGGTGGTGAGCGGTGTATTGCAGCAGGGGCTCCGCGCCGAGGACGTGGTCGCTCGTTACGGCGGCGAGGAGTTCGTGATCGTGCTGCGCGGAATCGGTGCGGCCGAGGCGGTCGCGGCCGCGGAGCGCATGCGCCAGCTGGTCGAGGCCACACCCATCCAGTTCGCCAGCGCGCAGATCCGCGTGACCGCCAGCGCCGGCGTGGCCTGCTCGACCGAGCTCAAGGAGCTGGAGCGCGCGGCGCTGCTGGGCACGGCCGACGGCAGGCTCTACCGCGCCAAAGAGGCCGGCCGCAACCGGGTCGTGGGCGCCTAGCCGTCCATGGGCACGCTCGTCGGCGAAGAGGATCTGCGCGCCGACCTCGCCGAGCTGCGGCGCGAGGTTCGCGACCCACGTGAGGGGCTGTTCGGGCCGAGCAGCATCGTGTGGGAGGTGGCGCGCGAGGCGGTGGTGTTCTTGGGCGCGGGCCGCGCGGCGCTGCTGCAGCTCGCGCACCCGTACGTGGGCGTGGCGGTCGGAGAGCACTCGATCACGCAGTCGGATCCGCTGGCGCGCTTTCGGCGCACGTTCCGACGCATCTTCCGGATGGTGTTCGGCGACCTGGACGAGGCGATTCGCGCGGCCGAGGGCGTGTACGCGGTGCACTCCCGCATCCGCGGCAAGCTGGGCGAGGAGACGGCGAGCTTCGCGGCGGATCACGCGTACGACGCGCGCGACCGCGCGGCGAAGGTGTGGGTGCTCGCGACGCTGTGGGACACCTCGCTCTGGATCTTCGATCGCACGGTGCGACCGCTGTCCTGGGCCGACAAGGCCCGCTATTACGAGGAGAGCAAGCGCTTCGCGCGGCTGTTCGGCGTGAGCCGAGACCTGCCAGCGGACTATGGCGCGTTCGAGGCGTACGTCGCGCGCATGCTCGCGAGCGACACGTTGACCGTGACCAAGCCGGCGGCTGAGGTGGGCCGCTTCATCATGAGCCCCGAGAACGTCCTCGGCCGCCTCGTGCGGGGCGACTACCGACTGTTCACCGCGCAGCTCTTGCCGGAGCGCCTGGGCCAAGCCTTCGGGCTGGATCGCGGCGGGCTTGCGGGCGAGCGCAGGTTCCAGCGCACGCTCGCCGTCGCGCGCCGCGCCGTGCCGCTGCTGCCGCCGCGCGTCCGCTTCCTGCCCGCCTACATCGAGGCGCAGCGTCGCATCGCCGGGCTGACCGGGCGGGACCGCGTCGGGGAGCTGATGAACCGCCTGTACGTGGGGTAGGGCGCAGGCCGACCTGCTACAGTCTCGAGCATGTTGGCTCGCTGGATCAGCGCGGGGCTGGTGCTCGGTTGTGGGAGCGTCGTGGGCTGCGGAGACTCGGGCTCAGAGGGCGGAGGCGGCGCGGGCGGCGCGCCGCCCGTCACGATCGAGTTCTCCGAGATGGGATCCTTGGTAGCGGAGAGCGGCAAGGGCAGCTTCCGCTTCGGGGCCTCGACCGCGGCCACCCAGATCGAGGACGAGAACCCCAACACCGACTGGTGGGTGTTCACCCTGCCCGAGAGCGAAGGCGGTTTGGGCAAGGGCAAGGCGCCGGTGGGGGAGGCGTCGAACGGCTACACGATGAGCCTCGAGGACGTGGACCTCTTGGTCGAGCTCGGGGTGGACTCGTACCGCTTCAGCGTGGAATGGGCGCGCATCGAGCCGCAGCGTGACGTGATCGACGAGGCGGCGATCACCCACTACAGCGACTTGATCGACGCGCTGATCGCCGCCGGCATCCGCCCGATGATCACGGTGCACCACTTCTCCAACCCGATTTGGGTGATGGACCCGCGGCTCGACTGCGCCGCAGGACCGACCGACGAGAACCTATGCGGCTTCGGTCATCCCGAGGGTGGTCCGCTGATCGTCGAGGAGGTGCGCGAGCACGCAGCCCTGTTGGCTGAGCGCTTCGGCGACCGGGTGGACGAGTGGGGTACGGTGAACGAGCCGGTGAACTACCTGCTCGCGGCCTACGGCACAGGGACGTTCCCGCCGGGCAAGAGCCTGATCCTGAGCGAGGACACACTGCTCGGCGAGTTCATCCCGGTGGTGCGCGACTATTTGTCGATGCACGCGGCGATGTACGACGCGATCAAGACCGGCGACACCACCGACGCAGACGACGACGGAAGCGCCGCGGACGTTGGCTTCACGCTCAGCGTGGGCGCCTTCGTGCCGGCGCGCAACAACGCCGTGAGCGAAGACCCGGACGACGTGGCCGCGCGCGATCGCGTCGAGTACGTCTACCATTACATGTTCGTCGATGCCGTGCTCGACGGGCAGCTCGACAGCGACCTCGACGGCACGCCCGACATGGACGTGCCTGGTTTGGCTGGCACCGCCGACTGGCTCGGCATCCAGTACTACTTTCGCACGGGCGTGAGCGCGCAGAACGCCGTGGTCCCGGTGCTCGAGGTCACACCTTGTTTCCCGCCCTTCGACCTGGGCTCGTGCTTGCCGCCGATCGACGGCGACAAGACCAAGTGTGTGCCGGGGATGAAGTACGAGTACTACGAGCCGGGGGTCTACGAGGTGTTGCTCGATTTCGCCGAGCGTTACCCCGCGCTGCCGCTGGTCGTCACCGAGTCGGGGTTGGCGACCGAGACGGGCCGCCGTCGCGCCGAGCACGTGGTGCGCTCGCTCGAACAGATCCAGCGCGCGCGCGACGAGGGCGCCGACGTGCGCGGCTACTACCACTGGAGCTTGTTCGACAACTTCGAGTGGGTGGAGGGTTTCGTGCCGCGCTTCGGCCTGTTCACGGTCGACTACGTGAGCTTCGCGCGCACGGCCACGGAGGGCGCCGACGTGCTCGGACAGATCGCCAAGGATCGCCGGCTGACGACGCCGCAACGCGAGGCGTACGGTGGGGTGGGCCCGATGACGCCAGAGGAAGAGGCGGTGATCTACGATCGCTGCAGCCAATGAACGGTCTTCCTTCAAGCGCTTCGCGCACACTTCTGCCGCGTCGGCGCTGCTTTCGCCCTTGGCGACGATCGACTGCAGAAAAGCCGCGCCAGCTGAGCCTCACAGTCTGCACCTACCGACTTCCCCTGAGCGATTCTGTGACGGGGCTGATGCAGCGCGGGGCCCCAACCCCGCTTGCCTCGCCAAGGGTGCCGCCTCACATTCATGCGCTTGATTGGGGACCAGCATGACTTCCAACAGCCACGACTTCGACGCCATCGTGATCGGCTCCGGCTTCGGCGGCAGCGTGTCTGCGCTGCGCCTGACGGAGAAGGGCTACCGCGTGCTCGTGATCGAGAAGGGCAAGCGCTTCGGGCAGGACGACTTCCCGCGCTCCAACTGGGACCTCCGGCGTTGGATGTGGCGCCCGGAGGTCGGGCTCCGCGGCATCTTCCAGATGTCGTTCCTGGAGCACGTGACGGTGATGCACGGGGTGGGCGTCGGCGGCGGCTCGCTGGTGTACGCGAACACGTTGCCGACGCCCAAAGACGCCTTCTTCGGCGCAGCGTCTTGGGCCCATTTGGCGGATTGGAAGCGAGAGCTAGAGCCCCATTACGCGACCGCGCGCAAGTACTTGGGCTCGGCGCGGAACCCGGTCAAGACGCGCGGCGACGAGGTGCTGGCTGAGATCGCCGCCGACATCGGTCGTTCGGAGCATTTTCATTTGACGGACGTGGGCGTCTTCTTCGGGCAGCCCGGCGTGCAGGTCAAAGACCCGTATTTCGGTGGAGAGGGACCGGATCGGGTCGGCTGCAACTTCTGTGGTGCGTGTATGACGGGCTGCCGCGTCGGCGCCAAGAACACACTCGACCGCAACTATCTCTACTTGGCCGAGAAGAAGGGCGCGCGAGTGCTCAGCGAGACGGAGGTGCAAGCCGTGCGGCCCCTGCGCGAGGGCGGCTACCGCGTCGAGGTCGCGAACACCTTTGCGCACGGGCAGAAGAGCTCGTTCAGCGCGGACCGGGTGGTGTTCGCTGGAGGCGTGATGGGCACCGTGCCGTTGCTCTTGGGCATGCGTGAGGACCCGCACGGGCTGCCTCACTTGTCCGCCCGCGTGGGCGACCAGGTGCGCACCAACAGCGAGGCGCTCGCCGGCGTGATCGTGCCCGACACGAGCGTGGACTTCTCCAAGGGAGTGGCGATCACCTCGATCCTGCACACCGACGACCACAGCCACATCGAGCCGGTGCGCTACGCCAAGGGCTCAGGCTTCTTCCGCTTGATGGTGCTGCCGCAGACGTCTGGTGCGGACGTGCTGTCGCGGCTCAGCGGAGCTGCCCGCGGCGTGCTGCGCGAGCCGCTGCAGTGGGCCAAGGCCTTCGCCGTGCCGGACTTCGCCAAGCAGAGCCAGGTGCTGCTCTACATGCGTACGCTCGAGGGCACGCTCACCATGCGCCTCGGGCGCGGGCTGCGAACCGGCTTTCGACGTGGAATCGTAACCACGGTCGACGACCCCAAGAACGCCCCCCGCGCCGACATCCCCGAGGCGATCGAGCTCTCGCGTCGCTTCGCGGAGAAGGTGGGTGGTGTGAGCGCGGCGCTGCTCACCGAGACGTTGCTGGGGGTGCCCTCCACGGCGCACATCCTGGGCGGTGCCACCATGGGACAAGGCCCGGAGACGGGGGTGATCGACCACCGCCACCGCGTGTTTGGCTACGACGGCCTGTTCGTCGTGGATGGCAGCGCCGTGTCGGCCAACCCCGGCGTGAACCCCTCGCTCACGATCACGGCCATGGCCGAGCGCGCGATGAGCTTCGTTCCGGCGAAGGGCTGAGAGCTCGCAGGTCAGGGGCCGAGCTTCTGCACCCCGCCGGCGCCCGTGATCTCCGCGGTGTACTTCTTGCCGACCTCGAATTTCTCGAGCGCCTTGGCGCCGGAAGAGCTGGCGTCGACTTCGTAGCTGTACTTCTTGCCGTTCGCGCCCTTGAGCTGGAACACCGCCTTGTTGGTGCGCTCACCGATCTTTCGTTTGGACCCGAGGGCGCCCTTGGGCTCCGGGTCCTTGGGCTCTTTGCCGTCGGTGGACTCGCTCTTCAACAGCTCGGCGCGGCGCCACTCCTCGAGCTCGTAGGTGACCCAGGTGTCGTCCACCTGCTTGGTCACCATGTTCGGCTCCTCTTTGTAGATGTCCTCGAACATGCCGTTGCCGAGGTCCTTCTTGCCGACCTTCACCTTCTTGGTGCCGTCCTGCACCGTCTTGGAGCGGCTCTTGGTCTGGCTCTTGACCGTGCGTGCGCCGGCGGGGACCTCGTCCTTCCAGGCCTCTTTGGTGTCGGTCGTGAGCTCGAGCACCTCGACCGTCTTGACCCAGGCGACGCTCTCGACCGTCACCTCCATGGGCCGCGTGCGAACGAACAGCAAGTAGACGAGCAGCACAAACGCGCCGAGCACGGCGAGCACGATGCCGAGCACGAGCTTCCAGGAGCTCTTCTTCGCGGGCGCGTTCGAGGCTGCGACGGCGATGAATTTCTCTTGGCGCTTCACCGAGCCGTCGGGCCCTGCGCCGCAGTTGTGGCAGTCCATCACGCCGGCGCGGTTGTCGGCGTTGCAGAACTTGCACTTCCAGTCGGCGCCGGCACGCGCACGCGCGACGAGCTCGGGATCCTCGACCACCGGCGCGGAGTCATCCGTGTAGAACGGGATGTTGGGGCCGCGCGGGCGGCCACACTGCGCGCAGGTGGGGTTCGGCCCCAGGTTCTTCTTGGCCTGGCACGAGGGGCAATCCCAGTAACCCATCCGAAACGTCATGCCGCGCAGAATAATGCGAGTGCTTCCGCTTCGCGATTCTGAAGCTCGCGAGCGCGGAAGCGGCTTCGATCGCGACGGCGGTTCGTCCGTCGCCGGCGTCGGTCTCGCCGTTTTCCTTACGGCAGGGCAGCGGGGTCGCGGAGGAGGGCCGCGGTGAACGAAGTTCGCAAATAGAAGCCTCGCGGCACCGTGGTCAGGCGCTCGCCCTCGCGGCCGCGGACCAACGTGCGCGCCGAGCCGTCGCGCGCCTTGGGTCGCAGCTGCAGGTAGCGACCCAAGTGCGCGCTCACGTCCTCGATGCGACCCACGCCGATCAGGCCCATGATGTCGTCGTAGTCTGCGGCGAGCTGGCGATCTTGCTCGAGGGTGGGCTCGAACACCACGGAGCGTCCGATGGCGCGGCCCGGCAGCGGGTCGGAGCGGGCGCCCACGACCGGTACGAACAAGACTCTGGCCAATTTTGCGCGCGCCCACGAAGCCGGCCAGTCCACCTCTTCGTCGAGGCGCACGCTGCACACGAAGGTGGACTCGAGCGGCTGGTAGGCTTGCGTGACGGGGATGGTCTTGAGCTCCACGCCCGCGCTCGGAAAGTCGATCTCGCGCCGGGAGCCCGCGCTCGCGCCCAGCGCCAGCTCGACCAGCTCACCCACGCGGCCCTTGGTGGACTGACCCCCCCCCGGGCACGGCTTGCCCAGCTCGTCGGCGATCGACGCCACCGTGCGCCCCTCGAGCGCTCGCGCTCGCGCGAATAGCGCCGCCAGATCAGCCGGTGGTTGCACGGAGCAACACACCTGGGTTCATGATCGCCGCCGGATCGAGCTCGCGCTTGATGGCCGAGAGCGCGTCGGCGAACAGCGGCGGGCGCTCGCGCTCGTACCAGCGCATCACGTCCCGACCCACCGCGTGGTGGTGTGTCGAGGTGCCGCCGGCGTCGATCACCGCGCTGGTGATCGCCTCCTTGACGCGCCACCACATGGCATCCTCGTCGCCCTCGCGCGCTCGTGCGATCAGCGTGTAGTAGGGCGCGGCGCCGTCGCGATACACGTGGGTGATGCGCCGCGCGAGCAGGTGGGGCCCCAGATCGAGCGTGGTGAGGGCGCTGCGGACGCCGCTGTCGAGCTGGTCGAGCTTGGACCAGGGTGCTGCCGTCTCGTAGGTCTCCACGAACACCCCGCGCAGGATCAGCTCGTCGCGCAGGTACGGCGCGCGGAAGAACGCAGAACGATACGTGTCGGCGCTCTCGTCGCGACCTTCGGCGGCGAGGTCGGGGCGCTGCCCCCGGTCGGGGCTGCGCTCGCCTCCTGCGGCGCAGGCGAGCTCGACCGCGGCGTGGAGCAGCGGCGCCACATCGATCGAGGCGGACTCGAACGCCAGGAACAGGTGCTGTCGGTCGGGGGCGCCCGCGGCGCTCATCAGCGCCTCGGGGCCGTCGATCAGGCGCGCGTTGCTCGGACACAGCCCGCTCTGCGCGATCGCGCGGAGGGCGTGCAGCCCCTGTTCGAAGGTCGCGAAAGTGACGGAGGCTTGCGCCCGATGCCGCGGCCTTTCGAACACGCGCAGCCAGCTCTGGGTGATCACCCCCAGTGCGCCTTCCGAGCCCAAGAACAAGCGCTCTGGCTGCGGTCCCGCGCTCGAGCCTGGCAGCCTGCGCGTCTCCAAGCTGCCCCTCGGGGTCACCACGCGCACGCTCTCGACCAGATCGTCGATGTGTGTGAACTGCGTCGCGAAGTGACCGCCGGCGCGCGTCGCGATCCAGCCGCCGACCGTGGAGTACTCGAACGACTGCGGGAAGTGGCGCAGCGACAAGCCCTCGGTGCGCAGCTGGCGCTCGAGCTCGGGGCCCAACGTTCCTGCCCACACTTGCGCCGTCAAGCTCTCACGGTCCAGCGAGCGGACGCCGCTCATGCGGCCGAGATCGAGGGTGAGCGTGCCGCGTTTGTCGGCGGGACACACCGCCTCCACCCCGCCGGAGACGCTCGTCCCGCCTCCGAAAGGGATCACGGCCACGGCATTTTCCGCGGCGAAGTCGAGCACGCGCGCGACGTCGGCCTCGGTCGTGGGGAAGGCCACCAGATCTGGCAACGGGTCGAAGTCTCCCCGCAGCGCGCGCGCGATATCGCGGTACGAACGCCCACGCGCGCGCAGCACGCGCTCATACGGCTCACTCGACAGGATGGAGGCGAGCGAAGGGGGCGCCGCGAGCCGCGGCGGTGCTACGTCGACGTGCGACAGCTCCGGCGGCTCTCGGCGGGTGGGCGTACCGCCAAGCAGCGCGCCCAAGCTCGCCTCGGCGAACGCCAACGACTTCGCGTCGGGGCCTTCACCTTCGAGACCCCAGCCCCAGATCTTGCGCCGCGCCTTCACCATGGCGCCTCCGCTACTTCAGCGGCGTGGTCACGGTCTCGAAGGTCGCGCTCGACTCTTCGCCCGAGTCGAGCTTCACCTTGTACCGAAGCCCGTCGTCCTCGACGTTCACCACTTGGCCCGGAGAAAGCGCGTCGGCTTGCGCGAGCCAGACCTTGTCGCCGGGCTTGTGCGGAATGTGGACGCTGAGGGCCTTCACCTGCGCCAGCGGCACACGCAGCGGCTTGCCCGCGAAGGTCACGAGCCATGCCTTCTCCTCCGCCGAGTGGACGAACTGCCCCACCTGCCAGGTGGTCTTCTTCTCGGTGCCGACCTCTTTCACCTCGCCGAAGGCGGCCACGCCAGCGAAGCGCAGCGTGCCGTCGAGCTTGATCACCTCTTTGGGATCCACGTCGAGCTCCTGAATGTCCCCCGCGTAGCGGAAGCGGACCTTCACTTTGCCGGCCTCGGAGGCGGTGACGCGCGCGAACGCGCGGCTCCCCAGCGCGGCCACGACGACCGCGTCGCCCTTCACCACCGACTCGACGGGCTTCACACCCGCCGTGAAGGCCCCAGGCACGAACACGTCGCGTTTGTCAGCGCCTTGCTTCGTCACCATGAAGTCGTCCTCGACGCGGTCCACGTCGACGACCGAGAACTTCAGCGTCTCCCAGCCGGCGCTGACCGGGATGACGGCCCATGCTCGGCTGCCCGGGGGGAACTCCGGCTTCACCGTGGGGCCACCGAAGTCGGCCCACTTGATCGGGCCGACCGCTGCGCTCAGGCTGGCGCTGGGGAGCGCTACTGACGAGGTTGCTGCGGAGGCGCTCTTCGGCGGCGGTGGCGGCTTGAAGGACGCAGCTTGGGTGGCCGACGCGCTCGGCGGCGCAGCGGTCGAGTATTCGATCTCCTCCTCACAGCCCGCCGCCAGGGGAACCAGGAGGAGCAGGGTGGTCGCTCTGGGCATTGGGAGGGATTCTGCTCAAAAGTAGGCGAGTGTGCAATCGAACGCTGAGATCTACTTCTTGGTGGCCGGCTCGAGCGGCGACTTCTTTGGGGGGGAAGGGGCGGTCAAGTCCAAGTCTTGTAGCAGGTCTTCGAGCTCGATCCGCTTGTCCAGACGTTTGGCCTCGAGCTCCGCGAGCTGCACACCGATCTTGTTGGCCTCGCTGGTGAAGTCGTCGAGCTGCTTGGTCCACTTTTGGCGCTGTGCGTTGGCTTGCGTGTTCTTCTCGATGCTGCGGATGTTCTCGCGCAGCTCTTGCGATCGCTGGTCGAGCTTGTTGCGCTTCTCCGTCAGGCCGTAGAGCTGCTCCTCGAGCTTGCCGAGCTCGCGCCGCTTGTCGACCACGGGCTGGAGCTTCTTCTTCGCTTCGGGCGTCAGGTCGGTGTACGCGAGCAGCTTCTCGAGCAAGGGCAGCGCGGGTTTGTCCCAGATGCTGATCGAGCTCTTGCTCGGCGTCTGCTCGGTCACCGTCAGCGACCCTTCTCGCTGACCCGAGCCCACAGCGAGCTTGACCAAGTAGGCGTCGGGGAGGTCCTCCGTGCCTTCGGGGCGGTCAGCCAGCGTGTAGTTCCAACCGGTCTTGCTGTGGCGGATGAGAAGGTTGAAGCCCTTGTCCAACGTCTGAGCTTTGACCGTATAGGTCGTGGCGCGACGGGCAAATTGCTCCACCTCGAGCACTCCGCGCGACATCTTGATCAAGCGCATCTCTTCGCGATCGTCCTTGATGGTCGAGGTCACCATCACGCCGGTCTCCACTGCGAACGGGATCGTGGCGCTCGTGTTGGCGCCGACTGTTTCGCTGAGTCCCTCGCCCACGAAGCTTCCGCCAGCGAAGATGCTGATGGGGCCGGGCTCGAGCACGAACGGGGTCGTGTTGCGGAAGCGCACGACGCGGTAGGGGTTGGACTCGTAGCCAAAGCCCGCGCCGCCCGGCCGAAACAGGAAGGTCTCCTCGCCCTCGACCTCGGCGTTGACGATCGCGACCATGGTCGAGGTGCCCTCGGGCACGGTGACCTTCGACTCGATGTCGAAGCGGGTTTGCCCCGACACCGTGGCCGCACGCGCTTGCGCCAGCGTGGAGCGGCGCAGCGACTCGAAGTCGATCTCCGCGCGCTTCTGCTCCTGTGCCGCCGGCTCGGCCGCGGCGTAACCGCCCCCTGGGGCGATGGCTCCGGACGCCTCGAGCCGTGAGACGGTCTTGGGCGCGGCGGGGGCCCGCTTGTTGGGCTTGGCCTCTTTCTTGTCTTTCTCGGCCGAGCGCGTGCGCTTGCCACCGCCGCCATAGCCGTCCTCGGCCTCATCCATGTCGCCCACCGTCGCTTCCGCGACGGGCGCGGCTTGGGGCGGGGGAGGCGGGGCGGCGGGCGCCTCCTCGAACGTGGTCTCTCCCACGACCGCGCGTGCCTGCTTGCGCACGCCGCTCTCGGTCAGATCACTGCGAGGAACCTCACGCGGCGTGTGCAGGTCGTAGCGAAACGCGATCGGCGCGCCGGAGGTCAGGCCCAAGCTCACGTCGGTCCAGTCCTCGCCGCTGGTGTTGTCGACCACGGCCCAGGCCTGCAGCAACGCCTTGCCCTTGCCCTCTTTGGGCAGCACCACGCGGTAGGTGGGCTTCCACATGGGGGCGGCCGTGACGTAGCTCACGAGCAGCTCGTGCGAGGACGCGCCCGCCAAGCGAATCGACACGGCCACTTGTTGGAACATGCCCTCACCGGCGCTCGCGTCGAGCGTGCGGTTGAACTGCATGGCCAAGTCACCATCGGCGAGCTTCACGGCCTTCACTTTGCTGAGCTTGACGACCTTCATCTCGTTGCCGTCGAGCAGCGTGACGCGGTGATCCGAGGTGCGCGCCGGAGCGATGGGCAAACCGCCGCGCGGTCCCGCGTCGGGGGGCGCATCCTCGAGTGGCTCGACCATCACGATGCGGCCCGAGAAGGTGCCGTCGGTGGTGGTCAACGTGACCTCGGTGCCGCGCAACGTGTCGAGCACCTCTGCCAGGTTGCCGCGCCCGGGCTGCAAGGTCGAAAGAGCTGCGTTGGCCCACGTCTGGGGATCGAGCGGCATGGAGACGCTGACGGCGCGGCCCGTCTTCTTCTCCACCACGGTCAAGCTCTTGAGCAGGTCGTTGATCTGATCCTTTCGAACTTTGATCGTGAGGATGTCGCCATCGACCTCACCCACGCGCTCGAAATAGCCGATGCCGTTGCGGTACAGCACGACACGGTCGAGCTTGAGCGGTGCCTCCGCCGACCCGTACCGGGCGCGAGACTCGCCGGCGCATCCGACCAGCAACATGGAGCAAAGCGCGAGCGCAGTCACACATGACGTTCGAAGCATCGTGGCATCCTCTCCTCGGTCGGCGAGCCCGTAAAGTCCCCACGTCGCGCTCGAGGGCGCGCCGCAGCTGGGATGGCTCGGTGGAACGTAGGCTTTTGCGGGTCGATCTGTGACTCGTCTTGTCAGGGGCGCCTCACTCGGGCACTTTTCGCGCGTTGGAGACCCTGGAGCGCCGCCTCGCCAACGAAGGCCCGCTCGCCGCCCGTGAGGCGGTGCGGTTGGTGGTGCGCGCGTGCCGCACGGTCGAGGGCCTCCACCGGGCGGGGACCGTCCACGGACGGCTGAGCGCGGCAGCCGTGATCGTCCCCAGCCAGCGGCTGGGTTCGGCCAGATTGCTGCGACCCGTGGCCGCGGCCGACGCTCCGCTGTGGCACAGCCCGTTGCGACGCGCAGAGGGGGCGCCATCGACCGACGACGATCAGCACGCGCTCGCGTTGCTGCTGTACGCCGCCATGACTGCGCAATTGCCGGACGCGGTCGACTGGAAGCGGCCGCCGCTGGCGGTGTTCGACAGCTGGGACGACGCGCTCGACCAGCTGATCGAGGCCGTGCTCGATCCGGCCGCGCCCGAGCGTCCACGTGATGTTGGCGAGCTGCGCGCGCGGCTCGACGCTTGGCTGATCGAGGAAGGAGCGAGCGAAGAAGCCGCCCTCCCCTGGGACGAGGACTCTCGGGCGGAGGACAAGCCGCTCGACTTGTCGTCGCTGCCACCACCACCGATGGCCGAGCCGAGCCGGGCGGGGGCGCCCCGCGGGGCCGGGCCCCCGCCTCTGCCTGCGTTGCTGACGGTGCTGGACGAAGAGTCCACCCTGCCGCGAGAGGACGACGAGCGCGAGACCGTGCCTGGTGAAGAGCCGGCGGCGCCGCGGAAGCCGAAGCTGGTTCCTCCCAAGATCGCGCAACGTGCCAGCAAGCGTCCTCCTTCCGCGCCTGCGAGCAACGGAGCGGATCGCGACGACCCGAGCCGCTCGACGCCGCCCCCGCCGCTCGACCGTGGCTCGGAGTCGGCGCCCAGCCAGCCGAGCCCACCGCCGCCGAGGCCCCGCGCAAAGTTGGTGTGGTGGCTGGTGGGCGCAGCGGCGGTTGCGGCGGCGGCCGTGTTCTTCGCCCGCGAACCGGCCACCTCGGATGGCGGCTCGCAGCTCGAGGACGCCGCCAGCGCGGGCAGCACCACGTCGGCTCCCGTCGCACTGTCCGCCTCGTCCAACTCCGTGTCCGTGCAGCCCTCTTCACCTGCGCCGAGCTCGGTGCCTACCGTCGTGGCCACCGGCAGCGCCAGCTCGACGGCCTCGGCAGCTCCAGGGGTTTCCGAGGATGCTTGCGTGCGGTCCGCGCTGCCTTCCGACACCTTCTCCTCAGGATGGGTCGATCTCTCGTTCGTGTGTGGCGAGGCCGACGTCGTGAAAGGAGCCACCCGCCTGCGCGAGGCGATCGTGCTCGGCGGCACCGGTCGCCCGGTGACGGCTGGCATGAAGGAGTGGGCGCTGCTGGGCTTCTTCGAGTTTGCGGCCTACGCCACGGTTCGAGACCAATGTTGCCGCGGCGCCGGACCGCCAGAAGTGCCAGGCTCCCCGGGCATCTGCAAACCCACGATGAAGGACGCGGTGTTCGAGGTCATGCAGTCGGCGCGCCGTGGTCCGGTGCCGACCGACGTGTTGGCTCAAGTCGACAAGGCCGCGCGGTGCATCCTGCGCGCCAAACAAGCTACCCACTTCGGACAGCCTCCGAAGCCCAGCGGTGGCGAAGGCACGGCGCTGCGAACCATCGTCGGACGACTGACCAAGGCCAAGCGCTGAGCAACCTGGCACGCTAGCGGAAGTGTGCCGAGATGTAGGGCGCGGACCCAGCGTGGGGTGCACCCTCCCAGAACACAGCAATGTGCGGACGAGGATGCGTTCACTTGGGGGCCCGTGACAGAGTGGTATGCTCCGAGACCAGTGGCTTACGACCGTTCAACCGGCTCGCCGGTTGGACCAGAGAGCGAGATTCGCCCGTGCCCCCCGATACGCAGCGCCGATCGACATTGGATTCCCACGACCTGAGCGAGGGCAAGCCGATCGTCGTCGAGGTCGGCGATGTGATCCATGGCAAGTACCGGATCGAGCGGGTGATCGGCGAGGGCGGCATGGGACTCGTCGTCGCCGCGAAACATTTGACGCTCGACCGCAGCGTCGCGCTGAAGCTCCTGAACCAAAAGTCGCGCGAGAGCCACGAGGCCCTCGAGCGCTTCACGCGCGAGGCGCGCGCAGCTGCGCGCATCCAGAGCGAGCACGTGGGGCGTGTGCTCGACGTCGACACGCTCCCCACCGGCGCTCCGTTCATCGTGATGGAGCTGCTCGAAGGCCACGATTTGGCCGAGGAAGTGCGGCTCCACAAACGCGTCGAGCCAGAGCGAGCCGTGGGGTTCTTGCTGCAGGCCTGTGAGGCCATCGCGGAGGCCCACGCCTCGGGCATCGTGCACCGCGACCTCAAGCCGGCGAACCTGTTCCTGGCCAAGGTCTCCACCGGCAACGTCAGCGTCAAGGTGCTCGACTTCGGCATCTCCAAGATCACTCGGCGGGAGCCCTCGGCCTCGACCACCGATGAGAAGGCGCTCACCAGCGCCGACGCGATGTTGGGATCACCCCTGTACATGTCGCCCGAGCAGATGAAGGCATCGACCGAGGTCGATGCCCGCACCGACATCTGGTCGTTGGGCGTGATCTTGTACGAGTTGCTCACCGGCCGCTCTCCGTTCGACGCCAACACCGTTCCCATGATTTGCGCGGCCGTGCTGAGCCAGACGCCTCCGCCGCTGGACGTGCCCGGTGTGCCCGAGGGGCTCGAGCGTGTGATCCGGCGTTGTTTGGAGAAAGACGCCGAGAAACGCTTTCGGGACATCGCACACCTGGTGCGCGCGCTGACTCCCTTCGCGCCGGAGCAGGCGAAGATCACCACCGAGCGCATCTCCAAGCTGAAGGACGAGCAAGGGTTGCCTGCCGCGAGCCCCGCGTCCATGTTCCCCCCCGCTTCGCCGCGCGAGGGCTCGCTCACCATCACCAACTGGGGTGCGCGGCCCGTCCCCTCCCCCGCGCGGAAGTTCTTGCCTCTGGCCATCGCGGGCACCGTCGCCTTCGCGATCGGCGGGGTCGCGTTGTTCGCTTCGCTCTCCGACCCCGAGCCCCCTCGGGTCTCGAGCGTCAACGACACGGTGGTGGCGAGCGAGCCCGCTCCGCCCCTCCCCGCTGGCGCGCCCGTGAGCGCGGGTCCCTCGGTCAGCCAGCCGACCGCCTCCTTCGCAACCTCCGCAGAGGCTCCCGACTTGACCTCGGCGTCCGCCGCGAGCAGCGCCTCGGCCCGGCCCACGGGGTTGGTGCGGCCCCCCGCCGGTGGCTGGAAGAAACCGCCCGAGAAGGGCCGCACGACTGGCTTTGGTGGACGTGAATAAGACGCTGCTTGCGTTGGTCGCTGCGCCCTTGGCGCTCTCCGCGCTGTCCGTCCTGGCGCAGCCGGGCAAGAGCCCGGCGGTCGCTCCGTCTGGCAGCACCGCGAGCGCAGCTTCGGCCTCGCCGACGTTCACGCCGCCGCCGCTCGAGTCGCGCCCGACCAATGAGGTGACCGCGGACGCGAAGGCGGCCGCCGAGACGTTGTTCTTGAAAGGCCAGAAATTCCACGAGAGCGGCTTGTACGAGCAGGCGTGTCCGCTGTTCGAGGAGTCACTCAAGCTGGACTTCGGCCTCGGTACGCTGCTGTTCCTCTCGGACTGCCAGGAGCAGCTCGGCAAGACGGCCAGCGCGTGGGGTGGCTTCCGCGAAGCCGAGGCGCTCGCGCGCAGCAAGGGTCAGACGGAGCGCGAGAAGATCGCGCGGGATCGTGCGGCAGCGCTGGCCCCGAGGCTGGCGACGTTGCGCGTGCTGGTGGCAGAGGAGAACAAAGCCATCGGTGTCGTGATCAAACGCAATGGCTTCAGCGTCGGCGAGCCGGTTTGGGGGCAGTCGTTTCCCGTCGATCCGGGGGCACAGAAGCTCGAGGCCACGGCGCCTGGCTTCAAGACCTGGTCCCAGACGATCGAGGTGCCGTTGGGCCCCAGCCAGACCGAAGCGACCATCCCTCCTTTGGAGAAGGCGCCAATCCAAGACACCGGCCTCAGCGGTGGGGGAGGCGTGAACGGAGACGTCATGCGCATCGCCGGCCTGTCGGTCGGCGGTGCAGGTCTGGTGGCGCTGGCCATCGGCACGGGCTTCGGCATCGATGCGATCAAGACCTACGACGATGCGCTGGCCACGTGCGAGAACGAAGATCCCACGCGGTGCACCCCCGAAGGTGTGTCCCTCCAACGTGACGCCAGCCGCTCGGCGCTGATCTCGACCGTGTCCTTCACGGTCGGCGCGGCCGCCGTCGCGGGCGGGGTGCTCCTGTACTTCCTCGCTCCTGCCAGCGAGAAGGCGCCCGCCACGCCGACGCCGCAGGTCGGCGCGTGGGTCGATTCGAACGGAGCTTTCTTCACTTTGGGAGGTGTGCTGTGAGCCTTCACTCGTCGGGCTTCTCGTGGTCGCTCTCGCTGGTGTTTGCGCTGAGTGGTCTGACTTCGCTCGGTGCCTGCGACGCCATCATCGGCATCGAAGAGCTGGAGACCCCTCCCACCAGCAACGGGCTCACCTGCACCGTGCCGAGCGACTGCCCCGGCACTGGCAACCCGTGTGTGGTGCGCGCGTGCACCAGCGACGGAAAGTGCGAGCTGCGTGAGGTGCAGAGCGGCTCGCTCGTCGATCCGCAAACCCCAGGCGACTGCGCGACCGTGGTGTGTCAAGGCAGCGCGCCGATCAGCAACTTCGACGCCGCAGACGTGCTCGACGACGGTAACCTCTGCTCGCTCGAGACGTGCGTCGACGGTGTAGGACCGATGAGCGGCCCTGCACCGGAAGGTACCGCGTGCGGCGCGATGGTTTGTGACGGTGGCGGCAACTGCGTCGAGTGCAACACCCCCGCGGACTGCGGGGCGGGCAACCAGCTCTGCCTCGAACAGCAATGCGTCGCGATGAGCTGTATGGACGGCGTTTTGAGCGGCAACGAGACCGACACCGACTGCGGCGGTGACTGCCTGCCTTGCGGCGTAGGTGACGATTGCCAAGAGCCCACCGACTGCACCTCGCTGGTGTGCGAAGGCAGCAACGGCAACGAGACCTGTCAGGCACCGTCGTGCGACGACGGCGTGCAGAACGGCAGCGAGACCGACGAGGACTGCGGCGGTTCTTGTCAGCAGGGGTGCGGTGTCGGCGAGACCTGCGTGGATGCCAGCGACTGCGCGGCGCAGCTCAACTATTGCCACTGCGAGGCGGCGACCTGCACCTGCGAGATACCCACCTGCTTCGATCTGGTGATGAACGGCCAAGAGGTCGATGTCGACTGCGGTGGGCCGGACTGCTCCGGCCAGGCGCTATGCCAAGACGGCATGCCGTGCGAGGATCACCCGGACTGTATCAGCCTGGTGTGCGAGAACCAGCTCTGCGCCGCGCCCACCTGCAGCGACGGAGTGGCCAACGGTCTCGAGGACGGCGTCGACTGCAACTGCCCCGCCGGCGTGTGCCCCGAGTGTGAGCCCGCCGTCTGCGGCGGTTGAGCCTCAACGCGGCTTGATCAGCTGCGCCAGCGTGAGGCGTCGTCCCTTGCCCACGGCCGTCACGAAGTCAGGCGCGTGCGCCTCGAGCACGGCGGCGTAGGCCGTCTTCATCTCGGTGGGCCGACCCGAGAGCTCCGTCACCAGCTCCTCCCAGCCTGGGTTGTGACCCACCAAGAGGAGCGTGCTCACGTGCTTGGGCACGGAGGGCAAGAGCGAGCGCACCGCGGAGAGCCCCGCGTGATAGAGCGAGCTCTCGAAGCGAATGGCCATCTCCGGGAAGCTCAACGCGACGGCGTGGACGGTCTCGGTCGTACGCCGGCTATCGCTCGACAGCGCGAGCTGAGGCACCACGCCGTGTTGTTTGAGCAGGCGCCCCACCTCGGGCGCCTCGCGTTGGCCGCGTGCATTGAGCGGGCGCTCGTGATCCGTTTGTGCGCCAGCATCCCAATCGCTCTTCGCGTGGCGAAGAACGACCAAGCGTAGCGGCGAGCTCAGGGGCAACCCGGAGCGCCGGTGGACGCGTACAGCGGTCCGGCGTTGGCCACACACACCGGATCGGTGGTGCAGTCGTCGCCGTCGTCCGGCATGGTGAGTGGCACGGACGAGAACGCCGGCGCCCCTGCGTTGTCGGTGCAGCCATCGGTGGTGCAGATGTCTCCGTCGGCCTGGACCAACGAGCGCGAGATCCTCAGATCGTCGATGTTCCAGCCGCCGACCGAGGGAACCGCGGCGCCTTTGCTGTAGCCGAACGCGAGGTAGAGCGGCTGCCCGGTGCCCTGCGCGGCCGTGGCCGCGGCGGTGATGTCGTAGCGCACCTCGATCCAGCCCATGCCGCGCGGCGGCGAGTCGATGATCTCGACCGGGTTGCTCCAGAGCAGCGTCCACGAGTCGCTCGCTTGATCGTAGACCTCGACGGTCATGTTCGTCTCGCCTGGGATGTCGGCGTTGAGCCAGCGGAAGAAGCTCAGCGTCACGAACTCTCCGGCGACCACTCCATTGATGTCGATCGCAGGGGAGATCGCGAAGCTGGCAGCGTTCTGCGTCAAGAGCGCGCCCAGGCCCGTGCCGAGGATGCCGTCGTCATCGGTGGTGGTGTTGTCGAGCGCGGGATCGTTCCCGCCGTTCAGGCCGCCGCTCGAGGGGGCAGCCGAGCCGATGTACCACTGGTTGGGCAGCGTCCAACCGGTGTTCGAGGAGAAGTCCTCGACGTAGATCGGAAGGTTGGCGACGTTGGAGACGCCCGTGAAGGTGTCGCAAGAGTCGATCGTGCAGACGTTGTTGTCGGTCACGGCGACGGGCACGAAGGTGTAGTCGCCCGTCGCCGGGTCGCAAACATCGTCGGTGCACATGTCGCCGTCGGTGTCGGTGGGGCCGAACACGCACTCATCGCCGGAGCCGCAGTACTCGCTGGTGCACAGATTGTTGTCGTTGCAGTCGGTGTCCATCAAGCAGGGCACGCCGCTGCCGCCGCCGCTGCCACCACCCTCGCCACCTAGGCCTCCGACCCCAGTCCCTGCAGGCTCCTGACCCGGGCTCGGCACCTCGTTGACGCCGTCCTTGTCCTCCTCCCCGGGGACGCCGGTGGCTTCGTCGCACGCCGCGGCGAGCAGCAGTGCGGTGGAAATCCCGATAGCGGACAAGAGGTAAGGATGCTGAAGCGGCATCCTGGGAGGATATCGGTACCACCAGGACTTCGCCAACAAACCTTTGAAGGTCAGACCACCCGCCCGTACAGCTCGGCCAAGTCCCGCGTTTCGGAGGCCAATTCGGGGGAGGCCTCGCCGGCCAGCAAGCGGAACGACCAGTTGCCACTGGCGATCCCGGGGCGGTTCATGCGCGCTTCGTTGCCGAGCCCCAGCAAATCCTGCATCGGAACGATGGTCGTATCGCAGTGCGAGGCGAACGCGGCGCCCACGAGCGCGCGCACCGCCTCTCGCTCCGTGGCATCTTCCCCGAGGCGCAAGTAGCGCTTGGCGAACGCCACCTCGCGAGCGTGATGCGCCCTGCCTTCGGCGCTCGCATCGGCCGGCGCGCCCTTGAACCAGCCCGAGCTGGTGTCGTTGTCGTGCGTTCCCGTGTACACCACCGAGCGCTTGGCGAAGCGGTGGGGCCGGCTCTCCTCTGCGTGGCGGCCCGGGCTGAACGAGAACTGAAGCACGCCCATACCCGGCAGGCGGAAGTGGTCGCGCAGCGCCTTCACTGCGTCGGTGACGACGCCCAGGTCCTCCGCTACGAGCTGCACCGGTCCGAGCGCCTTGAACAGCGCCTCGAACAAGCGCGTGCCCGGCACGTCGTGGAACTGTCCGTCCTTCGCCGTCTTCGCGCCTCGCTTGATGGCGTAGTAGCGCGAGAAGCCGATGAAGTGGTCCAAGCGAACGGCGTCGAAGCTCTTCAGCATCTGACCCAGCCGCGCGATCCAGAAGCCGAAGCCGAACCGCTCCAGCGCTGCCCAGTCGTACAGCGGGTTGCCCCACAGCTGACCGTCCTCGCTGAAGGCATCGGGGGGAACGCCCGCCACCTCGATCGGGTCACCTTGCGAGTCGAGCTGAAACAGCTCCGGGTGTGCCCATACGTCGGCAGAGTCGTGCGCCACGTAGATCGGCGCGTCGCCCATCAGGCCCACGCCCTTGTCGTGCGCGTGCTGGACGAGCGCCGCCAGGTCCTTGGCGAAGCGCTGCTGTACGAACTTGTGAAAAGCAATCTCGTCCGCATGCCGCGACCGCAGCTCTTGCATGGCGGTCTTGTCGCGCAGCTTGTGAGCCAGCGGCCAGTCGAAGAACGGCTTGCCTTCGTGAAGCTGCTTGAGCGTCGCGAACTCCGCGTAGGCGCCCAACCAGAAGTCGTTGCGACGGCAGAAATCGTCGAGCTCCTCCATCCGCGTGCCCTGCTGATCGCGCCGGAGCGTGTCGTGAGCCTTTCGCAACGCGCGCTCGCGACGCTGCTTGCTCGCCGCGAAATCGGCGTTGCGCGACCCGGCCGCGGCGACGAGCGAGCCGTCGTCCCGTGGGAGCAACCCGTCCTCGGCGAGGTGCTCCAGGCTGACCAGCAGCGGGCTCCCGGCGAACACGCTCGGCGACGAGTACGGCGAGTCTCCCGGGCCCACGGGGCACAGCGGAAGCATCTGCCACCAGCGCACTCCCGCGCTCGCGACGAAGTCGACGAAGCGATGAGCCGTCGGGCCGAGATCGCCGCTCTCGAACGGGCCTGCGAGCGAGGTCGGGTGCAGCAGGATGCCGGCGCTGCGTTGATCGAGCCGAAAGCGAAGGTCATTCACAGGTCGACACCTGCCGAGACGTAGAATTGGTACTGCGCCGAGAAGTAGCGCACGAAGTAGAACGGGAAGCTCAGCGGCTCGAGCGCGACGTGGAAGTACTCGTGCGGTTGGAACTTCACGCCGAGCGCGGGCTCGACCAACGCGAAGATGCGCTCGGCTTCGAGCAGGTACATGATGCCGCCGCTGATCTTCGGGTAGATGTAGAGGCCCTCCACGCCGCTGATGGGTAGCTCGATGTCGTACTGAAACGTGGCCGGGAAGTTCAGGAAGGTGGCGTCGCCACCGAACTGAAACTGGGGGTTCACGCCGAAGTAGGCGTTGAAGTCCGGGTCGACCGCGATCAGGAGCTCGGGCTGCGCCGACACCTGCGTAGGTGCGTCGTCGATCGCGGCTGCGGGGCCGACCTTGGCAGAGATCGAGAAGCGGCCAGCCTTGTTGGCGCCCACGGCATGGGCGGTGCGGGGCGCGCCCGCGGCGAGCAACAGACACACCACAGTGAGCGAGCTGGTCCGGCGAGCCATGTTGCCGGAGGCTACCGGAAGAGTGGGGCGGTTGCTCATTTGGACGCGGCGCCCGTCACGCCCAGCGCGAACGAGAGCCGGTCGACGCTCTTTTGGACCTCGGCCTTGCGCAGGTCGGCCCCGCCGTGGCCAGAGTTCTTCTCGACGCGCAGCAGCACCGGGCCGCCGGTGGTCGCGTCTTGGATCGCGGCGGAGAACTTGCGCGCGTGCAGCGGGTCGACGCGGTCGTCGCTGTCTGCCGCGAGCATCAGCAAGGCGGGGTACTTCTTGCCCTTCTCCACGCGGTGGTACGGCGAGTACGCGAGCAGCGCGTGGAACTGCTGCTCGTCCTCTGCGCTGCCGTACTCGCTGATCCAGGTGCGGCCGGAGCCGAACAGGTGGTAGCGCACCATGTCGAGCAGCGGCACGCCACACATCACCCCGGCGTACAGCTCCGGGGCTTGCGTCATGGCCGCGCCGACGAGGAGCCCTCCGTTGCTCGCGCCGCTGATCACCAGCTTCTCGGGCTTGGTCCAACCTTCCTTGATCAGGAATTTGGAGGCAGCGATGAAGTCGTCGAACACGTTCTGCTTCTTCAGCAGCATGCCGTCCTTGTGCCAGGCCTCGCCGTACTCGCCGCCGCCGCGCAGGTTGGGGATCGCGAAGATGCCGCCGCGCTCGAGCCACGGGTACACCGTGCTGTAGAACGCCGGTGTCTCGTTCACTTGGAAGCCGCCGTAGCCGTACAGGATGACGCGATTGTCGCCATCCTTCTTCGCGTTTTTGGGGCGCACGATGAACATCGTCACCACCGTGCCGTCTTTGGATTTGTACTCGACCTGCTCGGTGGCCAGCTTGTCCGCGTCGATCTTCACGTTCACCCGGCTGTAGAGCGTGGCCTGACCGCTGTTCACATCGAGAGCGTGCACCTCTGGGGGCGTGGTGAAGGACTCGAACATGTAGAACGCCTCGGGATCGTCCTGGTCGCCGATCAGCCCGCTGACCGTGCCGAGCCCAGGTAGGGAGACCTCTCGATCGAGTCTGCCGTCGAGCGTGCGCAGCTCGAGTCGGCTGGTGGCCTTCTCCAGGTACACGAGGCCGAGCTTGCCGCCCACGATGCCGAAGTCCTGCAGCGTCGCGCTGGGGTGCTCCTTCACGATCTCGACCCAAGCGTCGCGCTCCGGCTTCTTGGGGTCGACGCGGAAGACGCGCCAGCGAGGTGCGCCCTCGTCCGTCATCACGTAGATCTGGCCCTTGAAGGCGTCGGCGCGGTAGTGAGCTTTGCCCGCAGGCGCGAGCACCGTGAGCTTCTGCTTCTTGTCGGCGCCGTCGCGGAACGAGAGCTCGTTCGAAGTCCAGCCGTCATCGATCGAGACGAAGAAGAACTTGCCGTCCCTGGTCAGGTCACCGCTGACGAACTTCGACGCGTTGCCGGTGCGCTCGCGGATCAGCTCGTCCTTCTTGGGATCCGTGCCGAGCTTGTGAAAGCGGATCTCCGCGAAGCCCGGGCGATCGGCCGGCTTGATCGCCGGATCGGTGGGGAGCCAGGTGTAGTAGAAGCCGTCGCTGTTCGGCGTCCAGGAGGCGTAGGCGTACTTTGCGCCGGCGATGGTGTCGATCTCCGACTTCTTCATGGTGTCGACGTCGAGCACGATCAGCGTGGCTTCGTCGGAGTTGTTGCGCTTCTCCTGGTAGGCGACCTTCTTGCCGTTCCAGCTCGCGCTGTAGCTGCCCAGGCTCACGCTGCCGTCAGTGGACCAAGTGTTGGGATCGAGCAGCACGCGCTCTTTGCCTGCCTTGCCGTCCTTGACGTAGACGATGCCCTTCTCCTTGTCGGCATGCCGGCGCGAGAAGAAGTAACGGTTCTTGCGCTTGCGTGGGGCCGACAAGCTGTCGACGTAGAGCAGCTCCTTGAGGCGCTGCTCGAGCGCCGCACGCTCCGGGTACTTGGCGAGCTCGGCGCGGGCCAAACGATCTTGCGCGGTGACCCAGCTGACCACCTCCGGCGCCTTGACGTCCTCCAGCCAACGGTAGGGGTCGGGGACCTTCACGCCGAACAGCGTGTCGACCGTGATGCCAGCCTGGTTGTCCGGGTAGGGCAGGAGCTTGGAGCTTTGCATGGTGGGGCTTGCCGTCGCGCTGCTGACCAGCGTGCCGCCAGGCGGTGCCACGACCAGATCCGGCGGGTTCGAGGAGCACGCGGCCAGCAGTGCGGACAGGAGTAGGAAGCGCTTCACGGGAGCGCCTGTATCTCCTAGCCGACTGCCGCACGCAACATCAGGAAGACGACCACCCCAGTGACCGACACGTACAGCCACACCGGCAGCGTGAAGCGCGCAAGGCGTCGGTGGGCTGCGACGCGATCCTTGGCTGCATAGAACAGGGTGATGAGCACCATCGGTACGAGCGCGATGCTGAGCAACACGTGGCTCGCGAGCACCAGCAAGTAGACGATGCGCAACGCGCCCTCTCCCGGGTAGCGCGTGTCCCCGTGCACGAAATGGTAGGCCAAGTAGCCGATGAAGAAGAGCGCGGAGGAGACGAAGGCGGCCACCATGAAGCTCCTGTGCAGGAGCACCTTCTTGTTGCGGATGGCCAGGTAACCGGCGATCTGGCAGCTGGCAGAGAGCGTGTTGAGCGCGGCGTTGACCGAGGGCATGAACGCGAGCTCCTTGCTCCCGCTCCCGTCGCGCAGGTAGAGCACGTAGCCGATCAGCAAGAGGGCCACGGCGGAGATACCGGCGACGGCCGCGTACAGCGCGCGGTCATCGGGCGGGGACTGGCTGGCGTGCTGCTCGGATGCCACGGCCCTTCGATAGGGTCTCCTCCCGCCGGAGGAAAGAGCTTTGCTGTGGCTCGACGCCGCCGCTTCTGTGTAGCCTCCGACCATGCCCTTCAAGAACGTCAGTCAGCCCCGGCGAGTGGCTTCGGTCGACGGTGTGGTGACCAGCGGCTCCTACAACAAGAAGCTCGGCTCGGTGGCGATGATCTCCAACAACCCGGTGCAAGTGGCCGTGGTCGGCCAATCGGGGAGCCCGGCGCGGGTGTTCGGGGTGCAGCTCGACGATGTCAGCGATGTGGCCCTCCTGTCGCGCGACATGGCGGCGGTGCGGAGTAGCAACGAGGTCTGGCAGCTGCTCGACATCGCCCACAAGGCCAAGGTCGATCCGCTGACGACCGACGTCCGCATGATCGTCGGGCCTGTGGGAGACGCGGCGCTGGCGCTCAAGTGGGACAACACGATCGAGCAGCTCACACCCGGCAAGAACGAGATCGCCACACGCAGCTTCACGCTGCGAGGTGACCACCGCGCGATCGATCTGGGCGAGACCGAGTGTTATGCGGTGGTGGACGGCGGCGACGGGGAGTTCCGCATCCATCCGGGCGCCACGCCCGAGCAGGGCTCCACCGCCAAGACGGCGCTGCCGCCCGGCTGCAAGAACCTCGACCGGCTGCGCGGCGGCAAGTTCCTGTCGGCGGTCTATCAGCGCAACAACCCGGACGTGTGCTTGATCCGCCGCGCGGGCAACCGGCTCGACGCCAAGCTGGTGCGGCTCGACGTGCCGGTGACGGACCTGGTCGTGGTCGAGACCAGCATGATCGCAGTGGCCAAGGACGGCCGCGTGATCCTGTACGACAGCGAGTCGATCGAGAAGGCCACCAGCCGCATCGACGCCAAACACGAAATGTCGCTCGGCTGCCAGGGTGAGCCGCGTTGCGCGTTGGTCGCGCACGGGCACCTGTTCGTGGGCACCAGCGCGGGCGAGATCATGATGGCCGTGATCGTGCGCAAGCAAGCAGCGCTGGTCTAGGCACGCCCACCGGGCACGTCGACCGCCAAGTCCGCGAACGCGGCGCCAGCGCGGCGCCCTTCACCAGAACAACAGCAGCGCGCACGCCACGAAGTCGACGACGACCACGGCGATCTTGAGTCTGTCGGCCCAGCCGATCGCGAAGGCGACGGCGGCGCGCGCCCCGACCATCGCGCCCACGCTCATGCTGAGCGCGGCCTCCCACATCACCAAGCCGCGGCCCACGAAGACGGCCACGCTGACCAGCGAGAACAGCGCAACCACGATGGCCTTGAGCGCGTTGGCGCGCACCAGGTCCAGCCCAGCGACCGTGGCCAGCGCGTGCAGCAGGAGCAGCCCGACTCCGGCCTGCAAGAAGCCACCGTAGGAGCCGGCGACGAAGAGCCAGAGCACCGTGGTCGGCCGCTTGCACAGGGCGATGACCGCGCCGTCCTCGAGCTCGCGCGCGTCCGTGGGCGCCGTCTTCTTCAGGCCCAGGAGCCCCGCGCCGAACAGGACCACGATCAGCACGTATCTCATCACGGCTTCGGGGACGACCGTGGCCAGCAGCGCACCCGCGAGCGCACCGACGCAGGCCGGGCCCGCGGTGAAGAGGATGGCCGCGCGCGGCAGCTTGCCCTGCTTGGCGAAGCCACGTGCCGCGACCAACGACTGGGCCAGCACGGGCACTCGATTGGTGCCGTTCGAGAGCACTGCCGGTAGCCCGAAGAGCATCAGCGCGCGCAGAGACAGCAGTGACCCCGCGCCCGCGACGGTGTTGACGAAGCCGGCGAGGGCGCCCACGAGCGCGAGCGCGAGGAGCTGCCAGGTCGCGAGCGAGCTCATCACGTAGCGCGGTGCTTCGAGCGCGGGTGCAGCCGGGTGCTTTCGTTCTCCACGGCGGGAGCATAGGCTGACCTCGTGGGTGAGGTGCGCCGATTCACGGGGCTCGCCGGCGAGGTCGTCCAGGTGTGGGAGCCACGCGCCGGAGTCCTGGCCACGCGCATCGTTGGTCGCGGCACCGCCGCGGCCGCACGCTTCTACATTCAGGAGGCCCGCGCCGTGCTCGCGAGGCAAGGCTTCGTGCAGGTGTTCCATGACTGGTCCGAGGTGCCGAGCTACGATCCCGAAGCTCGCGACCTCATTCGGGCGTTTGGCAAGACCAACACTGACGACGAGGTGCGCGTGCGCTACCTGGTGAGCTCGAAGGTGATGTCGATGGCGATTCAGACAGCCGGGCTGGTGTTGGGCCGAGACTTCGAGTCCACCACGCAGCGCGAGCAATTCGAGCGGTGGCTGTCGGTGGCCACGGCATCCTCCGTCCGCCCTTTGCCGCGATGAGCACACCGGAGTTGATCTCGGGCGCCATGGTCAGGAGCCACATCCTGGCGCTGCATGAGCGCCTGGGCGTGGCGACCTACGACCAGCTCGTGGCGCAGCTCTCCGTGACGGATCGCGACCAGCTGTTGATCGTGACGCCGCTCTCGTGGGTCGAGATCGCCACCGTGGAGCGGCTGTACGGCGTGCTCGCCAAGCACGAGGGCTCGACGATCGAGAAGTTGCACACCGAGATCGCATCTCGTGTCGTGGGCACCGCGGTCACGTCGATCTGGCGCGCGCTGCTGAACCTCGCCAGCGACTCGATGCTGATCGCCAGGAGCCCAACGATCTTCAAGCGAGCCTACCGCCAAGGGAAGCTCGACGTCGCGAGCAGCGGCACAGGTGTGGCCGAGCTGCGGGTGAGCGACTGGCCCAACATCAGCGACTTCGCGCTGCGTGGGATGCGTGTCGGCACTGAAAGCACGCTACGAGCCGCGGGGCGCCAGGATCCCCGCGGGGTCTCGAGACGCACCAGCGACGGCGCGACCATCAAGCTGGAGTGGCGCTCGAGCTGAGCTCAGTCGGTGGTGCCCACGCCCGAGGGCGTGACGCTGAACTGGAACGAGTCGAGCAGCACGTTGGTGTCGAGGATGTTGTCCGAGACGTCGAACACCATGAACTCCATGGTGATGGTCTCGCCACCGACGACCGGCGCGGTGGTGGTGAGCCAGTTGGTGGCGCCGCCGGTCGGGCCCGTGCTGCCGCTGTTGAGCTGCATGCCCGTGCCAGCCAGCCCGCCCAAGCCCGAGGGGCACGTGTAGCAACCCTTGGGCTGACACACCTCGAAGAAGCCATTGTTGACGCTGACCGGGTTGCCGGCGGCGTCGAACGAGATGTTCTTGTCGGCCGGGATGCCCATCGCGGTGCTGGTCAGCAGAGCCAGGTAGAAGTCGTTGAACGTGGTGCACGAGTACGTCCAGTACTCCGACGAGAAGAAGCGGAACTTGTAGCTCATCGACTGCGCGTTCGTCGGCACCTTGATCTGCGCGCGCAAGTTGACCGGGTCGTTCGCGCCCGTGCCTGCGGGGCAATTGCCGCTGCAGCCCGCGGAGCTCGGCAACGCGCCTCCGTTCGCCGCCAGGTAGGCCGCGGGGGGGGTGGAGTCGACGTTGAACGCAGTGCCGGGGTTGGGGTTCACGTAGCCGGTTTGGCCTTGGTAGCGCATGGCGCCGCTGGAGATGCCGGCCATGGTGGCGTTGAGCTGGGGAGTGTTGCTCGGGTCCGTCCCGTAGGCGGTCAAGATCGCGGCTTGCGAGTTTTGCATGTTGCTCAGCTGCGTGGCGCTCGGCGTGTTGCCGTTCGCCAGCAAGAACTGCGCGCTGACGATGCCCCAGCTGCCGCCGACCGAGGTCTCGCAGATGTCCATGGCGTTCAGCATGTCGACCGGCGTCACGCCGGTGAGCTTCTGCACGGTGCTGCACGTGGTCGGTTGCCCGGCGTCGGTCGTGGCCGGGTTGCAATCGTCGTCGACCATGTTGCCCGGGTACTCGAACGCCCCAGGGTTCACCAGGTCCGGGTCGCCACAGCCAGGGCCCACCGCGTCGCAGCAGTCGCCGCTGCAGGTGCCATAACCATCGCCGTCCGCGTCGACGTCCTCGTCCACCTGGTTGTTGCAGTCGTTGTCCAGGTTGTCCGCGCAGACCTCGGTGCTGGGGAGCACCTGGCCCGTGCACAGGCCGTAGGCCAACCCGCTCGGCAGGCACATCTGCGTGCCACCGGTGCACACGCCCACTCCCTCCGTGCCCGACGGTCCGGTGTAACAGGGTTGCGTCGAGCCGGGCGTGCACGCGCATGCACCTGCTGTCTCGCAGCCATTGCTCACGTCGCCGTCGCAGTTGTTGAAGCCACTGTCGCAGTTGCCTGCGCCGCAGAAGCCGCCGCTGCACGTCTCTTCGATGTTGGCGAGGTCGGGGCAGGGGGCGTCGCAGCCGCCGCAGTTGGCCGGATCGCTGTCGGTGTCGATGCAGGCGCCGCCGCAGCAGGCGATGCCACCGGGGCAAGGGGACTGCGCGTCGCAGCCGGGGACACATTGCCCGCCAGCGCAGACCTCGCCGGGCTCGCACCCGCCGCCGCAGTCACCAGCTCCGCCGGTCCCAGCTCCGCCCGTCGGCGCTCCGCCCGTGGGGTCGCTGCCGCCTGTGGAGTTGCCGGCTCCCTCGCCGTCACCACCGTTGCTGGTGCCGGCGCCATCGCCGCCCGCACCTCCCGCACCAGAGTCTCCACAAGCGGCCATCACCGCGATCGAAGAAGCGAGCACGAGCAACGATGAGCGAAGCGCCATGGGAACCCTCCTGGGGGAAAGCAGTCACCGGCGGAGCCAGGTGAATGCTCCATGCTCGCCTGTCCGCTCTCGTAGGTGCAAGTCTCGCGGCCGGATCACGGCTCGGAGCTGTCGGCGACGAGCTCCCAGGTGGGGGTCTCGTCGTCGCCAGGCCAACCCACCAGCTGCTCTTGAGGGCGAAAGCGCTCCTTGTAGGCAAGCGACCGACATCCGGCCACGCGATAGCCGAGGTACAGGTGCGGGATGCCTCGGCCGCGAGCGAGCTCGATCTGAAACACCACGTTGGCGGTGCCGATCGAGCGCGAGGCCCAGTCGGGGTCGTAGAAGAAGTAGATGGCGCTCCAGGCGCTCGGCGTCTCGTCGCTGAGCGCGACGCCGACGATGCGCTCCGTGATGGGGTCGATGTAGCTGAGCTCGCGCGCCGCCGGGTGGGGGAACGCGAACTGCAGGCGGTACGATCGCTCGGACAGGTCCGCCTCGTCCCAGCCGCGCTGGCTCTCTCGAAACGTGTGCCAGCGATGGTAGAGGTCGAGTCGCTCATCGTCGAAGCGAGGCGTGCCCAAGCGCACCATCAGGCTCGCGCACTTCTTTCGTGCGCGGCGCTGGCTCTGGTTGGGCCGGAAGGTGGCGGTGGGCACCCGGCACGGCACGCAGCTCGAGCACGGCGCGCACTGCGGCCGAAAGTAGTCGGCGCCGAAGCGGCGCCAGCCGCGCGAGAGCAGGTGCTCGAGCTCGAGCTCGCTCACGTCGACCATGATGCGGTGCTCGAGCGTGGCCGCGTGATCCTCCAAGTAGGAGCACGGGCGCGGCTTCTCTTTCAGGACGTCGAGCGTGCGGGCCACCAGCGCTCCGCGCTCAGTCGATGTGCAGCTGGTAGCTGCCTGCGCCTGCGTCGAAGCCGTCCACCACGATGGTGACCACCTGGCCTGCCACGAGAGGCACGAGCAGCTGCGATGAAAGCCCGATGGCGTCGTCGTTGCAGCCCAGCTCGCCACCTACGCAGCTGCCGTCGATCACCGTGAGCATGGTGTCGAAGCTCGAGCCTGCCGTGTTGATGTCGTACGTCTTGGTGGTCGGTGCGGTGAACGTGAAGGAGTGCTCCGGCGCGGTCGAGGGCGCGCAGCTGGGGGTGTATTGGTCTTGGCCGCCCACGGTGCTGCCCGTGATCAGCACGGGCAGCGTGCTGCCGAGCGCCTGGGTGGGGCACATGGGAGGCGCCGCCTCGTCGATCGAGAGATTGAAGAACCCGCCACCGTCGTTGCCGTCGACCAGGACCAAGACCTGCTCGCCACCGGCCAAGCCGAGCGTGACACGTGAGGTCGCCGACGGGCCGAAGTTGTCGCTGCAGGAGATCTCGAAGCAGGCGCTGGGAGAGACCAGGCTCAGCACGGTGTCGAACGTCGAGCCCTGCGTGTCGAACACGTACGAGCCAGCGTCGGGCGCCGTGAAGCGAAACACGGCTTCGCCTGCAGAGCCAAACGCGCAACCCGGGAAGAACACGTCCGGCAGGCCGGTGGAGTCCCCAGCGACGTCGATCGGGACCATGGCGCCGAGATCGACCACACCGCACGCCCCACACTCGTCGTTGCAGGCCTGTTGGCAGCTGCCGAAGTTGCAGAATTCGTTGGCCGAGCAGGGCGAGAAGCAACCGCCACAGTGGTTTTGGTCGAAATCGGTGTCGACGCAGCTCGCTCCGCACGGCGTGAGGCCGGGGGGGCAGTCCGGGACGTCGACGCATTGGCTCTGGCTGCAGGTGGAGCCCTCTGGGCACAGGTTGCCGCAGCCGCCGCAGTGCTGCGGGTGCGAGCTGGTGTCGACGCAGCTGCCCTGGCAATCGGTGAGGCCTGCTGCACAAGAGTCGACGGTGCAGGTGCCACCCACGCACGGCCCGTCGATGCACAGGATGTTGCATCCGCCGCAGTGTTGCGCATCCGTCTGTGTGTCGACGCACGCGCCGAAGCAGTCGGTCTGCCCGAGCGGGCAGCTGCCGCTGATCGTGCAGACCCCACCCACGCAGGCCTCGTCGCACTCTACTCCGCACTCGCCGCAGTGGCTCGGGTCCGTGCTGGTGTCGGTGCACGATCCGTCGCAGGCGACCTGGTCGCCTTTGCACTCGATCACCACGACGCTGCTGCCACACGCGAGGAATGATCCTGCGGTGAGCAAGCCGGAGACGGCGAGTAGCAGGCGAGGGCGAAGCAGCATCGCGTTCGATTTTAGCGCATCCGCCAGCGACTCGTTACTTCTGCGGGCCGAGCTCGGCGGCAGGCTTGCGTGTCAGGTAGAAGAAATCGCGGCCCATGCCTTTGCGCACGTAGTCGTCCTCGGTGTACTCGAAGCCCCCGATGATCGCCTTCACGGTCGGGTTCGAGGCGTCCCCGTCCTTGGGCTCGACGGTGACGAACTTGGGGTACGACCAGTTCACGTCGAGCTGCGCCACGTCGGATGCGCCCGCGTGGTTCATGGCCTTGGCGATGGCGGTCGCCGTGGTCGCCTCGCTGATCGCCACGAACAGGGTGCCTCGGTCCTCGCTCAGGCCGATGGCCGAGCGGCGGATCACCGTGTCCTTGTCCAACGTGGCGCCCCACATCGTGTTCTGCTCCACGGTGAGACCCTTGTGCATCTCGTTCTTCTCGAACATGCACGCTGGAGTCTGCCGGAACCACAGCATGTCGGCCTGGGTCGACGACAGCTCCTCCCACGAAGCGATGCGCAGCTGATCCTTGTCGAACGCCGCCACCGTGCAAGCGTTGCCCCTCGGCTCCACGAACAACACGCCGTCGGTCTTCATCCCGTAGTGGCCGTGGGTGGTCTTGAAGCCCCCGTTGAACGCGGCCAGCGCGATGGCGAGGTGGTCCTTCGCGATCACGCCGGTGCGGGTGTAGTCCTTCGCCTCCTTGAGCTTGGACATGGGCTCGTAGGTTCCTGCGACCAGGTGCAGACGCACTTGCTTGAGATCCACGGCGACCACCGCGACCAGACCCCAGCCGCGCTTCTTGTCGGGGTGGAGCAGCGTCTTCCACATCGGGGGTGGCTCGGCCGGGTGCCTCGGGTCCACCAGCGGCACCCAGTCTCCGTCCCCCGGCGCGGAGAACGAGGTGTGCATCGGGCCGACATTTTTCGGCAAAAAGCGCGGGTAAGAGACCTTCACGGTCTCGTCTTTGAGCGAAGGAGGCAGCTCGGGCACCTCCCACTGCGCGGTGGGCGGCTCGTCGCCGCGCGTCGCCTGGTTGTACTCGTCCTCGATCCCGTACGCCCAGTCCTCGAGCTTGGCGATCGCGTCATTGCCCACGATCGAGCGCCCGAGATCGGCCAACCAAGGGCCCAGCCACTCGACGCGATGGATCGCGATCCAGAGGGCGAGCACGGACACCGGGGCGCCGACCAAGAAGCCCAGCGCGATACGACGCAACCACTTGCGCTTCTTGCGCGGGGCGGGGGGGCTCTGCCCGCGGCCATCGGGCTCCCCAGAGCCGCCTTGCGCCTGCTCGGGCAACGCGCTGCTCTTCAGCGCGGGTGCGGGAGCCGCGTCCGTGGCCATGCCCAGGGTGTACCGACACGAGCGCCTCGCGTCCAGGCCGTTGCTCGTGTACCGAAGCGGTGTGAGCTTCGATGCAGACCGGGCGCTGATTGAGTCGGCATTTCGTGATCGCGCGCTGCTTGCGGGCGAGCCGTACGTGAGCGCGGTCGACCGCGTGGTCGACGCGCTCGACCGCGGCGAGCTGCGCGTGGCGGAGAAGACTGCGGCGGGCGAGTGGGTCACCCACGCCTGGCTCAAAGAGGCGATCTTGCTCTACTTCGCGACGCACAAGATCACGCGCGAGCACGCCGGGCCGCTCCAGTTCGCGGACAAGATCCCGCTGAAGACGCGCCTCGATGGCGTGCGCGTGGTGCCCCCGGGCGCGGTGCGCTTCGGCGCGCACCTAGAGCCGGGGGTGATCGTGATGCCTGGCTACGTGAATATTGGAGCTTATGTTGGCTCCGGAACCATGGTGGACACGTGGGCGACCGTGGGCAGCTGCGCGCAGATCGGCAGAGACTGCCACCTGTCTGGTGGGGTTGGCATCGGCGGTGTGCTCGAGCCCCCCTCGGCGCGGCCCGTGGTCGTGGAAGACGGCGTGTTCCTGGGCTCCCGAGCGATCGTCGTGGAAGGGGTGCACGTCGAGCGCGAGGCGGTCATCGGCGCTGGCGTGGTGCTGACGGCCTCCACCACCATCTTGGACGTGACGGGCACCTCGGTCGTGGAGCACAGGGGGCGTGTGCCCGAGCGCAGCGTGGTGATCCCTGGCACGCGGCCCAAGAAGTTCCCGGCGGGTGAGTTCGGCGTGCCCTGCGCGCTCATCATCGGGCAGCGCAGCGCTTCCACCGACAAGAAGGTGTCCCTGAACGCCGCCCTGCGCGACTTCGGCGTGCCAGCATGAACGACGCGGCGCTGGTCGAGACGCTGCTGTGGCTCTTGCGCATCCCCTCGTTCACGGGGGAAGAGGGCCCGATCTGCGATGCGCTCGTCGAGCGCCTGGCGCTTCGGCCGGTGCCTGCCCCGCTCCGGCGCTATGGCAACTCGTTGGTGGTCCCGATCAGCCGCGGCTCCGGGGGGCCGCGCATCGCCCTGGTGGGGCACACGGACGTCGTGCGCACCCACCACGAAGGCGCCCCCCGCATCGAGGGCGATCGCATCTACGGCCCCGGCGCCGCAGACATGAAGAGCGGCCTGGCCGCGATGATCGATCTGTTCGAGCACCATCTGTCGGCGTTCGAGCGGAAGGCCGACGTCACGTTGGTGTTCTACGCCAAAGAGGAGGGGCCGTTCGCCGACAACGAGCTCGGGCCCGTGCTGGAGCAAGACGACGAGCTCCGCCACGTGGAGCTCGCGGTCTGCCTCGAGCCCAGCGACAACAAGCTGAGCTTGGGCGCGAGCGGATCCATCCAGGCGAAGATCGTGTTCGAGGGCAAGACCGCGCACTCCGCCAGGCCGTGGCAGGGGGACAATGCCATCCACAAGGCGGGCACGTTTCTGGCCGAGCTCTCGGAGCTTGGCCCGGTCGATTGTGTGATCGAGGGGCTCACCTATCGGGCGGTCTCGTCGGTCACGCTGGCCACTGGCGGGCGAGGTCGCAACATCGTCCCGGACGCGTTCGAGCTCAACCTGAACCACCGCTTCCCTCCCAGCCAGGCGCTGCCCGAAGCGCAGGAGCACGTGGAGCGACTGGTGGCGGGCCGCGCGCGGATCGAGTGGTCGGATCTCAGCCCGTCCGCACCCCCGTTCGCCGATCACCCGTTGGTGCAGGGGCTGAGGCAAGCTGGCGTCGCAGCCGTCGAGCCGAAGCAGGCGTGGACCGACGTCGCTCGTTTTGCCCAAGCTGGGGTGCCAGCGGTGAACTTCGGCCCCGGTGACAACGCCCAGGCCCACCAACAGAACGAGTACACCAGCCGCGAGAAGCTCGCGCGTGGGCGCGACATCCTGCTCGCGTGGCTCTCCTCGATGTGACGACGCTCACGCCTCCAGCGCGATGGCGAGGCGCGCGAGCGCGACGTCCATCGCGTCACGCCCCAACCCGAGCCGCACCCAGCGGTCTTCGAGACCGAACATGTTCGACGGGACGAGCAACGCGCGGGCGCGCTCGCGTGCGCGGTCAGCCAGCTCGGTCGCCGTGCCGCGCTCGACCCGCGCCAGCGACACCGGACCCGCGTGAGGCCTCGACCAACTCAAGGCGCCTGGACGCTCGGCCAAGAACGCCTCGAGCTTCGCCTCGTTCTGCGCGATCCGCGCACGGTTCTGCTGGTAGAGGAGCGGGGCGATCCCGAGCGCGTGCTCGCCTGCCAGCTCGCTGACGGCGTTGCTGCAGATCGACGTCCAGTCCTTGCGACGTTCGATCTCTGCGAGCAGGGCGCGGTCGCGACAGACGAGCCAGCCTAGGCGGAGTCCAGGCAAGTTCAGGCTCTTGGACAGCCCACCCAAGCTGACAGCGCCGGCGATCTCGCTGGCGGCGGGCGCCAGCTCGGCGTGATCGTCCCGTCCGAGGCCGCGGTACATCTCGTCGCTGAACCAACGTGCGCCGCTGTTCTCGATCAGGAAAGTGAGCTCGGTGAACACGTCTTGCGTGGGGCTGACGCCGGTGGGGTTGTGCGGGAAGTTGGTGACCACGAGCGCGGTCTTCTGTCGCAGGCAGGCTTCGAGCTTGTCGAGGTCGAGCGCGAAACCCGCTCCGTCAGGTGCGATCGGCCATGGCACCACCTCGGCGCCCAGCTCGAGCGCCACATCGCGCAGGGACTGGTAGCAGGGCGTCTGCACCACCACGCGATCGCCAGGGCGAACCATGGCTTGCATCGCGAGCAAGATGGCCTCCTGTGGTGCGTTCACGACCAGCACGTCCTCCGCAGAGGTGCCAGGGTGCTGGGCGCTGATCGCTTGGCGCAACCGCGGAGCCCCCCGTGCGTCGGTGTAGGCAAGCCTCAGGTCCAGCAGGCTGTCGAGGGAGCCTCCGGACAGCTCCAACAGCTGCCTGAGCGTGAGCGGTTCGCAGTCGGAGCTCGAGAGCATCACCTCGAGCACCTGCTCATGGCGGGCGAAATAGCGCTCCAAGACGAACGAACGCTGCATCCAGACAAGGTAGCCAAAAAAAGTCACGAGGCGCTGTCACAAGCCCGGGGCCCTGCTCGTTGACCCGGCGTCACGAAGGAGGAACCGTCATGAGCCTAATGTCGATTGAGCCCCAGCCCCCCCACCCCAGCGCAGTGTTGCAGGGCAGACCAGGCCCCGCGCTGCCGCTCGAGGGCTGCGAGCTCAGCGTGGACGCTGCGTGCGGCCTCGCGCGCGTGCGCTTCACGCAGCGCTTTCAGAACCGCGAGCGCGAAGCGCTCTCGGTCACCTATCGCTTGCCGCTGCCGGCCGACGCGTCGGTCTCGGGGTTCACCTTCACCGTCGGCGGCCGCAGGATCCAAGGACGGGTGGAGGGGCGCGCGCGGGCTCGCGAGACGTTCGAGCGAGCGCTGTGCGAGGGGCGCAGCGCGGCGCTGCTCGAACAGGAGCGCACCAGCCTGTTTACCCAGGAAATCGGCAACATCCCTCCAGGCGAGCAGGTCGAGGTCGAAGTGGTGCTCGACCAGCCGCTCCGTTGGCTCGCCGAAGGCGCGTGGGAGTGGCGCTTTCCGCTCGCCGCCGCGCCCCGCTACCTGGGCCAACACCCGAGCGAGGGGGAGGTGAGCCTGGACGTGACCAGCGCCGAGCTCGGCGCCCGCGCCGGCCTCTCGCTCGAGATTCGCGACCAGCTCGTGCCGGGGCGATCCCCGGAGTCGCCGTCCCACCCGCTGTCCACCCACGCCGGGCGGCACCACCGCGTCGAGCTCGGCAGCGGGAACCGCGTGGCGCTCGATCGCGACGTGGTCGTCCGCTGGCCGGTGGGACAGGCCGAGGGCAGCCTGTCGCTCGACGTGGCGCGGCCCGGCGCCCGCGCGCTGTCCGGCTCTGCGTTCGGCCTGGTCACGCTCGTGCCGCCTCGGCCCGAGTCGCAGCCGCGTGCCGTGGTTCGAGACGTCACGATCTTGCTCGACACCAGCGGATCGATGGCAGGTGAGCCGCTCGAGCAGGCCAAGCGCATCGCTTGTGCGCTGATCGACTCGCTCTCGGCGCACGACCAGCTGGAGATGATCGAGTTTTCGTCCGAGGCGCGCGCCTTCGAGCGGCGGCCATTCGCGGCGGACGCCGAGCTCAAGCGGCGCGCGATCGCCTGGGTCATGTCACGCCGCGCTTCGGGGGGCACCGAGATGCTGAGCGGCGTGAAGTCCGCGCTCAACGTGCTGCGGCGCGCGGCGCAGCGCCAGATCGTGCTCATCACCGACGGGCTCGTCGGCTTCGAGCGGGAGATCGTGCGTGCGCTGCTGGCGGAGCTCCCTCTCTCGGCGCGCTTGCACGCAGTGGGAGTCGGCTCGGCCGTCAATCGCTCCCTGCTCGCGCCCGTCGCCCGGGCAGGCCGCGGCATCGAAGCGCTGGTGGGGTTGGGCGAGGATCCGGAGCGAGCCGCTCAGCGCATCCTGTCGCGGATGGTCGCGCCGCAGGTCGTCGATCTCGCCATCAGCGGCAGCGCGGTGCGCCGGGTGGTGCCCTCGCGGTTGCCGGACGCCTATCAGGGCGCGCCGCTGCTGGCGCTGGTCGAGCTCGATCCCCAGGGGGGCTCACTGCTGGTCGAAGGGCGGACGCACGACGGCCGGTTCTCCCGCTCGTTGCGCGTGGAGCCTTCGGCCATGGGGCAGGGCAGCGAGGCGGTGGTGAAGCTGTTCGGCCGCGAGCTGTGTGAGGAGCTCGAGATGCGGCTGTCGAGCGGCGAAGCCAGCGCCGCGATCGATCGCGAGATCGAGCGGACCGGCCTCGACTTCGCGATCGCCACCCGGTTGACCTCGTGGGTCGCCGAGAGCTCGGAGGTGTTGGTCGATCCGCGCTCTCCGAGCCGGCACGTGGTGCAGCCGCAGGCCCTGCCGTACGGCATGAGCGCAGATCTGGGCGCTGCGCGTGCCTTGCCCATGATGGCGCCGGTCGCGGCGCAGTCGTTCGCGATGGGCCGCGGTAGCGCTCCGGGGATGGTGGCGCCCTCTGGCATGGCGCCACCGGTGGGTGGCATGGCGCCTCCCGCTGGGCGCCCGCCGCTCCCCGCCGCGCCGCGTCGGATCCAGCTGGGGGTGCCGTCCGCGGACAAGGACGAGAGCCACGAGGAGCGGACCCGGTCCGCGCCCATGCCGCAGAGCCTGCCAGCCGCGGACCGTGCAAGGCGAGAGCAGGACGACGCGTTCGCGTCGCCGCCACCCCCCGCAGCGGCTTCACCGGCGGCTCCGCGCGAGCGTGAGCCGCAGGAGGAAGCCGAGGCCAAGCACGCGGCGCCCAAGCCGAAGCCTCTGCTCGAGCGCGCCCTCGATCGTGTGCGCGAAGCCGTAGGCAGCAAGAAGAAGGCGGCGAGCGGGGCTGGGTCTGCCCGCATCGTGGCGATCCGCGACGGAAAGGTGTTCGTCGAGCTCGTGGTCGGTGACACTGGGCTCGTGCTTCACCTCGCCAGCGCGCGCGCCGAGCTCGAGCTCGCCGATGGCTCGCGCCACTTGGCCGAGCTGATCGCAGAGGAGAGCACCCGCGACGGCAGGTACGCTGCCGGCCTGGTGGTTCGCTTCGTCTTGCGCGTGCCGAGCGATGTCCACGGCGAGCCACGGCTCGCTCGCATCACGCTCGCGGGCGAGGGCCCCGACGTCACGATCGAGATCGAGGCTCGGCGTTGACGAGCAGCGTCGACCTCGACGCGATGGTCCCCGTCCTCCGGGGCGGGGACCGGCGCGCGTTCGGCAGCTTCATGGCTGCGGCGGAGCTGCCGCTCCGGCGCAGCCTGGCGCCGTTCGCTGCGCGCATCGACCTCGAGGCGGTGGTGCAGGAGACGTTCCTGCGCGTGTGGCAGGTGTTGCCCCGGCTCGAGCTCGACGGGCAGCGGAACGCGCTCCTGCGCTTCACGTTGCGCGTCGGCAAGAACCTGGCGCTCGACACGCTCAAGAGACGCCGAGAAGAGCTGGGCGTCGAGATCGAGGAGCTGCCGGACCCAACACCGACGCCGACGGATCCCATGCTGCGGGAGCTGATCGTCGGCTGCTTCGACAAGCTGCCGCCTCAGCCCGGCGCGGCGCTCGGAGCACGGCTGCGCAGCGCCGCGGCCGAGCCCGACAAGGAGCTCGCCGAGCAGTGCCACATGCGGCTGAACACGTTCTTGCAGAACGTCACTCGCGCGCGGAAGCTCCTGATCGCGTGTCTCGAGCAGGCCGGCGTCAGTTTGGGCCAGGTGGAGGGGTAAGATGGCCGGGGCCATGGACGCGGAGCGAGAGCAGCTGATCGAGCAGGCGCTGAGCGCGCATCGTGCGCGGGACCCACGCGCCTCCGTGGTGGAGAGCAGCGCGTTCTACGATCTGGATGCACGGGGCAGGCGAGACGTGTTCGAGCAGGTGCTCACGCTCCGGAGGCTGGAGGCGGCGCTGGATCCCGAGGGCATGTCCACCACCGTGCGAGCGGTACTGCGGCTGCTCGAGCGCGAGGACGAGTAGTGCTCGATCGCCAGCGCGTCGACGCGCTGAAGGTGATGGCCAGGAAGTTCGGCGCGCAGCTGTGGGCCGGCCTGTGGGAGCACCGCGTGTCAGGGCTGGCGGCCGAGGTGGCCTTCTTCTCGCTGTTCGCCCTGCCGCCCGCCCTGCTCGCGTTGTTCAGCGCCATCGGCTTCGTGGGGCACGCGGTGGGGCCGGACGTCACCGCCCGCGTGAAGGCTGACCTGATCGCGCACGCGCTCACGTTTCTCACGCCCAGCGCCGTCAACGACGTGGTCACGCCGCTGCTCGACGAGCTCTTGTCGCGCGGTCGCATCGACGTCTTGTCGCTGGCCGTGCTCTTCGCGCTGTGGTCCACGTCGCGTGCCGCGGATGCGCTGCTCTCTGCGCTGCACGTGTCCTATCGCATCGACGAGAAGAGCTCGATCCTGGGGCCTGAGAAGCCGGGAGGGTTCTTGAGGCGCCGCGGGCTCGCGGTGTTGTTCACGTTGGTGGCGGTGGTCTGGGGTGGCGTGCTTTTGCCATTGCTGGTCGTGGGCCCCGCGCTGGGGCGGGCGCTCGCCAACTCCTTCGGCCTGGTGCAGTCGTTCGAGGTGATCTGGGGCTTGGCCTATTGGCCGGTCGTCATCGCCGCGCTGGTGGTGACCCTGGGGGCCGTCTACCACTTCTCGGTGCCATGGCGGACGCCCTACGTCCGCGACCTCCCGGGTGCGCTGTTCGCCATGGGCCTGTGGATCGCAGGCAGCTCCGCGCTGCGGGCCTACGGCCTGTGGACGGTCGAGGCCAACGCGCTGTACGGCTCGCTGGCCTCCCCGATGATCCTGCTCATGTGGCTGTACTTCACCGCCTTCTCGGTGCTGATGGGCGCTGAGGTGAACGCCGCGGTGGAGGCGACCTGGCCCACGGTCACCCGCCCCCCCAAGCCATGACAGTGGTAGGGTCCGCGCCCTGCCTATGGCCCTGCCCGCCGACCCCGTGTTCCAGCTTGGCTCAGAGCTCGTCGATGACCTGGCCCGCGCTTGCCCTGTGCTCGCATCCATGGCGGGAGTGCCCGGAACCTTCGATGGTTGGGACGACTACAGCCCCACCGGGGGAGACCGCGTGCTCGGCCTGGTGCGATCCTACCAGCAGCGACTCTCGGCGTTGGAGGCCGCCACGGATGCCAAGGGACAGCTCGCACGGCGCGTGATCGCGGATTATCTGGTCGAGAAGGCTGCCTACTACGAGCACGGCGATCATCTGTGCGACCTCAACAACATCGAGTCGCCCATGCAGCACATGCGTGTGGTGTTCGACGTGATGGACGTGAGCGACGCCGCGGGATGGGAGGCGGTCGCGCGCCGCCTTTCGACCATCGACCAAGCGATCTCAGGTTACCGCGCCGCGCTCGAGGCGGGGGCGGCGCGAGGGCTGGTGCCTGCGGCGCGTCAGGTGAAGGCCGCGCTGCAGCAGGCCGAGACGCACGCGTCCGACCGCTCGAGCTTCCACGAGATCGCGGCCAACTTCGAGCAGCGCGGCCTGGGTGATGCCGAGCTCGCACGGCGGGTGAAGGCCGGCGTGGAGCACGCCAAGCGCAGCTACGCCGAAATGGCGACGTTCCTGCGTGGATTCCTGGCGCGCGCCACCCCCAAAGACGCGGTGGGACGCGACCGCTACGTGCGCTCGGCGTACCGCTTCCTGGGGATGGACCTCGATCCGCTCGAGACCTACGCCTGGGGCTTTCGCGAGATCCACGCGATCGAGGCGGCGATGCGCGACGTCGCCGCGCGCATCCTCCCCGGGCGCACGTTGCCCGAAGTGATCCGCGAGCTCCAAGGCTCGAAGGAGCAGCTCGTGCACGACACCACCGCGTTCTTGGCGCTGATGCAGGCGCGCCAAGAGCGAGCGCTCTCCGAGCTGATGGGCACACACTTCACCGTGCCCGAGCCAGTGAAGAAGATCGACGTTCGGCTCGCGCCGCTCGGGGGGGCGCTCGGCGCCTACTACATCCCCCCCAACGAAGACTTCACGCGCCCTGGCTCCGTCTTCTACGCGCCCGCCGAAGGGCACAGCTTCACTCTCTTCACCGAGATCACCACCGCGTACCACGAGGGCTTCCCTGGCCATCACCTGCAATGCGGCCTGCAGGTGTACATGGCGGAGAAGCTCAGCCGGCTGCACCGCCTGTTCGTGGTGTGCTCGGGCTACGCGGAGGGCTGGGCGCTCTACGCCGAGCAGCTGATGGACGAGCTCGGTTACTACGACAAGCCCGAGTACGTGCTCGGCATGCACATGGCCAAGCTGTTCCGCGCCTGCCGCGTGGTGGCGGACATCGGCATGCACCTCGAGCTCGCCATCCCCGCGGGCTTCGACTTCCACCCCGGCGAGACCTGGTCTTGGGAGCTCACGGTCGAGCTTCTCACCCAACGCGCCTTCATCGGCCAGGAGATGGCAGAGAGCGAGGCCACCCGCTACCTGGGCTGGCCAGGCCAGGCCATCTCCTACAAGGTCGGTGAGCGCGTGATCCTCGACCTTCGCAGGGAGATGCGCGAGCGCCTGGGATCCCGCTTCGATCTGCGGCAATTCCACGAGGCCGTGCTGGAGAGTGGCAGCGTGGGTCTGGCCCACCTCCAAGAGATCGTTCGCGCACGCCTGACCTGACCTTCGTCTGCAGCGCGGAGGACACCGACCATTTCTGCGTCGAATGGCCTCCGGAGTGCGAGGGGCTCGACGAGACAGAGTGGTGCGATTGCGCAGCGCAGCTCGAGGTCTGCCGCTACATTCCCTGCACGGGAACCGGCGATGAACGTCGTATGGGCTGTGACGGCTGAGGGCTCCGAAGCGCTTTGTGGGGGGTTGGACCGTATTTGGCCCCCATCACCCTTTCTGTAAGGCTCTCGCCCGCCCTCCGTTGTAGCGTCTGGGCCCCTTCGTCCACCCAAGGAGACCGTATGTCCCGCCTTGCTCTTGCGTCGATCGCCATGTTTCCGGTCGCGTTGCTGTCTCTGACTGGTTGTCCGAGCGAGAACAACGTCGCCTGCCCGCCCGGTCAGTTCTACGATCAGAACTCGGGCCAGTGCTTCGGCCAGCAACCTTCTTGCCCCCCTGGTCAGACCTGGAACGGCATGCAGTGCGCGGCGGGTGTCGGCACCGCGCCGACCTGCCCGGCCGGCCAGACCTGGAATGGCTCGGCGTGTGTCGCAGGCGCGGGCGGTGGCTTCCCGGCCAACCCGTTCGGGATCGGCGGTTCGTGCCCGCCCGCTCAACCTGCGGACGCCATGACGGCGAGCGCCGCGGGCCCGGGTCTGAGCTTGCTCGCGCAGCAGTACGCGCCCGGCGCGACGGCTGTCGGTGGCGTCGCCGCTGGTAACTTCCAGACGGGCCAGTGCGTCGAGGTCGCGGTCACGCTGAACCCCGGCAAGTGCTACACGGCCATCGGCACGGGCGCTGGCCCGACCGAGGTGGACGTCATGCTCACGCCTGGCATCCCGATGGCGCCGCCGATCGCACAAGACAACACCTCGGGCACCATGGCCGTGCTCGGAGGTACCCCGAACTGCTTCCGCAACCCGTCGCCGTTCCCCGTGCCGGCGAAGCTTGTGCTGAAGGTGTCGGCGGGTCAGGGCAACGCCGCCGCACAGCTGTACGAGAAGTGAGCGTTCGTCAGGCGGAGCGACGCAGGGTTGCGTCGCTCTTCCTGCGCGCCGGATCGCTGCCAGGTCCGGTGAGGCGTGTGCTGTGCGGCGCCGGGATCAGCTTGGCGAACTCCTGCTCCGGCATCGGTCGCTGAAAGAAGTAGCCCTGCGCCTCGTCGCAGCCGAGATCGCGCAGGCGGTCAGCCTCCCATGCGGTCTCGACACCCTCTGCGATCACGCGGAAGCCCAAGCGATGCCCGGTGCGCACGATCGCCTCGACCACGGCCTGGTCGCGATCGTCGCTGCGCATGCCGCGGACGAAGCTCGGATCGATCTTCAGCGAGTCGAGCGGCAAGTGCTTCAGCTCGCGCAGGCTGAAGTAACCCGAGCCGAAGTCGTCGAGAGACAAGCAGACGCCCATCTCTTTCAGCGCGAACAGCGTGTGCAGCGCGCGCCCCGAGTCGCGTGACAACAGCGACTCGGTCACTTCCAGCTGAAGCAGCTGAGGATCCACGCCCGTCTCTTCGAGCGCTGCCCGGACCAGCTCGGCAACGTCTTGCTCCACGAACTGTCGCACCGACATGTTCACCGCGATGGGCACCTCGGGCAGACCCTGACGCGAGCGCTCCTGCAACATCGCGCAGGCGCGTTTGATCACCCAGGAGCCCAAGCCCAAGATGAGATCGGTCTCCTCCGCGACAGGGATGAAGTCGCGCGGGGAGATGGCTCCGCGCTCCGCGTCCAGCCAACGCAAGAGCGCCTCTGCGCCGGAGACCACGCCGGAGGCGAGTGAGCACTTGGTCTGATAGTCGAGCGTGAGCTCGCTTCGCTTCATGGCCTTGCGCAAGCGCAGCTCGATGTCGAGCCGCATCAGGCTGCGCGCCTCCATGTCGGGCGCGTGGTAGCGGATCGCGTTCCCACCGGAGCACGAGGCAGCGTCGGCAGCGGCCATGGCCGCCCCGAGCAGCTCCTCCGGCACGGTCGCGTCTCGTGGGAACACCGCGACGCCCAAGGCGGCCGTGACGCGCACGTGTCGGCCGTCGATCGAGCTCGGCTTCCCGATGTCGCTGAGGATGGTCTGCGCTTTGGTCACGATCTGCTGCGCGTTCTCGAACCCCGTCAGCACCACCGCGAAGCCGCCGTCTTGCATCAGCGCGACGGTCTCGTCCGGGCGCACCGCAGCGCGCAGCCGTGCGGCCGTCGCGGCGACCACGCGATCTCTCACGCTGGCGCCGAACGACGCGTCGAGCAGCTCCAAGCGGTCAGGGCGGATCACCAGCACGGCGATGCCGGCGCCCGCGCGCATGGCGCCGGCCACCGCGACCTGCAAGCGATCTGCGAGCAGCAGCGGACCCGGGAGGCCGGTGTTCGGATCGTACAGACAGTCACGCTGGAGGAGGGTCATGGTGCGCTCCCAGGATCACCCGGCCTTGGCGAAGGGGCCGTGGCGCTCCACGAGCGCCATCACGTTGCGCATCTTGAGCGGCCGGCGCAGGTACTCGCTGGCGCCAGCAGACAGGTAGCGCTCTTGATCTCGCGGCAAACACAGCGCGCTCGAGGCCACGATCGGCACGTCGCGGAAGCGCTCGCTGGTGGCGCCGCGCACCCGTCGGATCAGCCGCTCGCCGGCGGGCTCGGAGCTCGCCACGTCGAGCAGCACGACGTCTGGACGGAACATGCTGAGCTGGTCGTAAGCCTCATCGTGCGATCGCGCCGAGAGCACGCGATGTCCGCGAGACCGAAGCCAGGGCTCGGAGCCGGCGCGCAGCGCGCCATGAGGGTCCACCACCAGCACCAGCAAGCTCTGCCACGCAGAGCGGATGGACGCGGGCGCCTGCGTGCCATGGTGGGGGATGGTGACGGTGAAGCGATTGCCGAGGCGCGGCCGCTCGATGGTCAAGCTGCCCTGGTGCAGATCGGCCAAACGGTGCACCAGCGAGAGCCCCACGCCGAGCCCCGCCGCGCGCTGCGACATGGCGGCGTCCGCGTCGGCGAAGGGCGTGAAGGAGCGTTCCACGTCTTCTTCGCTTTGGCTGGGGCCGTCGTCCCAGACCGAAAAGGTGACCGTCTCGGACCGCTCGTCACCGAGCACGTCGAGCCCGACGTGTCCGCCCTCGTTGGCCAAACGCAGAGCGTTCTCGATGAGCGTGCTGAGCAGCTGCTCGAAGCGCGAGCGGTCGACGCGCACGTGGGAGAGTGAGGGATCGATCGCGCTGAACAGTCTCACGTTCTTGCGGTTGGCCGGCACGCTGGCGCGCGCCAGCGCGCTCTCGCAGGTGCGCTCGATCGGGCACGGCTCGATGGAGAGCTCGACCTCCCCGGCGTCCATACGCGCGATCTCCAGGATGTCGTTGACCAGCGACAGCATCTGCCGGCCGCTCTCGTGCATGGCGGACAGCACTCGCTTCTGCTCGTCGTTCAAGCTCCCGAGCGTGTCTTCCCCGAGCGCCTCGCTCAGACCGATCAGGCTGGAGATGGGGTGGAACAGCTCTCGCGCGAAGTAGGTGCCCGAGATCCGCTGGCCGAGCGAAGAGATGCGATGCCACTCGCGTGCCGGCTGCAGGATGGCTTGCCCGAGCTCGGTCTCGAGCCAGCGCGCCAAGCTCTCGGCCATGTCCTCGTCGCTCTGGCTGAAGGGGTTGCGCGGCTTGCTCCCGGTGAGCTCGATCACGCCCACCAGCGCCCCCTCGAAGCTTATCGGTGCGGCGATGTAGGAGGCCACGCCCAGCTGCAGCAGCCTCCGCGCCTCCGTGCGTACCGAGCGGCGCACGTCGTGGATGGCCAGGCAGCGCACCAAGCGCAAGCCGGGCGCAGCGGAGAGCGGCTCGGGGGGTGCACCCTCTGCCGCGCGGCGCCCATGCACGATCAGCGTCTCGCCTCGAATCTCGGTGAAGCTCGCGACCTCGAGCCCGAAGTATTGGAGGCCCAGGTGCAGGACCGTGTCGATGGTCTCGCGCATCGCCGGGCTCTGCAGCACGCGGTCGGTGGCGGACCCGGGGGGAGTCGAAACGGGGCTCGTGGCGAGGTTCACGCTTTCGCGGCTTGCGAATGTGGTGCCAGCCTCCGTTCGCTGCGGAATCGCCGGACATTCGGGGGGGGACGCGCGGGCGAGCGCGGCCCCGTCCATCAATCAGGTGACGCTCGTCAGCGACTTGACGCTCGCGCGTTGCGCCGCAGGTCGGCCGAGCGGTCGAAGCGCAGGTTGTAGCGTTCCAAGATCACCGGCGTGCGCTCGAGCGCCTTCTGACGCTCGAGCACGATGCGCTGCCCATCTTGGAGCGCGACGCTCAGGTAGCGTGCCTTGCTCCGCTCGACCACCTGCACCAGCTCGCGGATGTTGCGGATGCGCACGTCGTCGACGCCGACGACGACATGGTTCTCGTACTCGTGGTAGCCCTGGTTCACGCGATCAGCGAGCACCTTCTGCAGGATCACCACGTCCTGGCGCTCGGGCGTGCGCACCTGGTTCTCGTAGATCGCCACCAGCTCGTTGGGCGCCGCCTTCCACCACTCGTGGCCCCAGCTCTTCAAGTAGTCGCGGGAGAGGGGCGCGAACAGCAGCCCCCCGAACACGAAGTAGGTGGGTTTGATGTCGTACTGGTCCTCGGGCACCAACAGGCTCGGACGCTTGAGCGGCACGCTCACGGAGATGCGCTGGCCCTTGCGCAGCACCTCGATCGGCAAGGGAGCGCCCACGTGTCTGAGCGCGATGCGGTGGCTGTGATCGACCAGCTCACCTTTTCGCAGCTCGACCGTCCCGTCCGATCCCAGCGGCTCACCGTCGATCGCCAGCAGCACATCGCCCTCTTCGAGCAAGCCCCAGGCAGAGCTCTCGAACGCGACGCGCACGACCATGATGCCGCCCTCGTGCCGCTTGAGGCCGAGCGCACGCCGGTGCGAATCGGACTCGAGCCGTTGCCAGACCACGCCCAAGCTGGGGAACGCGGCCGGCCGGCCTTCGGCCAGATCGCGCAGGAAGTGCTCCACGATCGGCAGCGCGATCGCGTAGGCGATGTTCTGCGACTCGTCGAGCGCCTGGAACGCGATGCCGATGATCTTGTCGCCCTTGAACACCGGGCCGCCGCTGTTGCCGGAGTTGACCGCCGCGTCGATCTGCACGCTGAGCAGCGGCCTTTGGCTGTGCGCATACGCGGACACCTCGATGCGCGACACCACACCTTGCGTGAGCGACAGACGATCGCCGCCGATGGGGTAGCCACACACGGTGACCGCGTCGCCCAAGGCGGGCAACGTCCCGAGCTCGATCGGCTCGGCCCCCTCGAAGAACTCGTCTTTGCGCACGCGCAAGAGCGCGAGGTCGCACTCGTGGCTCACGCCCTCGACCTCCGCCACGTATTTGCGCGACGAGCCGAAACGTCGCAGCTCCACGAACACTTGGTTTTGCACCACGTGTCCGTTGGTGATCACGCGCAGGCCGCGCGGCGTGGCGATGATCGCGCCGGAGCCTGTACTGTTCGTGGGGCCGTGGCTCTGCCAGGGCTGCTCGTAGTCGGGCGCGTCCGAGACCGTGAGCACCTTGACCACGGACTGGAGCCGCTTCGAGAAGTTGCCGCGCATGAGCCGGAACTCGTCGCACGAAAGCCCGATCCGGCGCAAGGCCCCAATCCTAGCAATCGTGCCGTTGGCGGGGGCTGCGCGAGCCGCCGGCGTCTGGCAGCATGCGGTTCGTGCGTCTCGGCGTGATCTCGCTGCTCGGCTTGGCTCTGCTCGCCGCGTGCGATGTGCGCGCGGATCGCAGCAGCTCGGATGACGACGAGAGCGCGGAGCGAGACTCGCGTCCGGAGCGTGAAAAGAAGAAGAAGAAAAAGAAGAAGGGGAGCGCCAGCGCATCCGCGGCTCCAGCGGTCAGCGCCACCGCGGGGGTGCCACCTGCGCCGAGACCGGTGGTGCCTCCCGCGGAGCCTGCGAGGCCGCCTGGGCCCTCCGCCGTTCCCAAGCTCGAGCCTGCGCCGACCATCCCTCCCCGGGTCGAGCCCCCGGCACAAGCCGAGGACCGGCCCAAGATCCGCCGCTGGGTCGCGGAGGTGGCGCTCGGGACCGAGTTCGCGGGGCCCTCCGGATCGCGCAGCGGGCTGTGCGCGCGTTTCGCCAAGCCGATTCGTGTCAGCGTGATGAAGGGCGACCAGGCGGTGAGAAAGGACCTGTTGCTGCTGGTCCCCACGCTGCACGAGCTCCTCAGCCCGGCGGGCGGCTCGATCAGGATGGTCGCCGATCTCGACGCGAGCGCCGAGCTGAAGGTCTACTTCGCCAAAGCGTCGGAGCTCGACGGCATCGCGTCGACCAACGGCTTTCGCTACGTCTCGGGCAACGACGGCTTTTTCTACACTTTTTGGAACGACCGGTACGAGATCCAGCGGGCGTTCGTGCTGCTCGCCACGGACAAGCTCTCCGCACAGGAGCTGAAGCACTTCACCTACGAGGAGGTGACACAAGCGCTCGGCTTGTCGAACGACTCGGCGCTGTTCTCGGAGAGCGTGTTCTTTGCCAAGGGCAGCGATGGCGGCACCGCCCAGGACCTGAGCGCGCTCGATCGCAAGCTGGTCAGGTTCTTCTACGCCCACGTGGGCGCGGGGGACGACCGGACGAAGCTCCTGGCCGCGTTCGACGCGCACTGGCGGTGACGGGGCACGGGCGCTCTTTCACATCAGGCCCGCGTCGCTGAGGAACTGCCGCTCGACCTCGCGGTAGTCGACCTCCACGTCGAGCCGCGCCAGCACCGAGTAGAAGCCGAACTGGAGGCGGTTCATGAACACCATGCCCTTGGGCACGGGCACGTGCTCGCCCTTGGGCAGCGAGCGCGCCTGTTTGCCGATCTCTTTCAGGCGCGTCACCAAGCTGGCGGCGAACGGGCGCGTGATCTTGAAGGGCGCGTCGAAGATGGGCGAAAAGCACAGTCGGGAGTAGCCGACCGCGAGCTTCTCCCAAGCTCCACCCTGGGTGTGCAGCAGCTTGGCCGCGAAGCGCGCGAAGGCGTCCTCGTCGCCGTCGATCGCGGCGCGGTGCAGGCCACGTGCGTGCGCCTGGCGCTCGCCGGTGATCGGCTCGCAACAGCCGAAGTCCAAGAAGTGCACCACGCCGTCCTCAGCGAACAGGTAATTGCCCGGGTGCGGGTCGGCGTTGAACACGCCGCCCACCAGGTTGCCCTTGAACACGAAGCGCCACAGCGTCTCGGCAAACGCCGTGCGTTCGCCCACGCTGCGCTCCGCGGCCTGCTCCAAGCTCACACCCTGCACCAGCTCGCTGGTGAGCACGCGCGGCCCGGAGTGTGTGGCGATCACCTCTGGGATGCGGATCTTGGGGTCACCCTCGTGCACCTTGCGGAAGTGTGTCTGGCGCTCGGCCTCGAGCCGGTAGTCGAGCTCCTCGCGCAGGCGCGCGGCCATCTCCTCCATCACTTGTTTGGAGTTCACCTTGCCGCCGTGGGCGAGCGCCGCGAGCGGCTCGAGCATCCCGGCGCTCTTGAGATCGCTCTCCACCGCGTTGTGGATGCCGGCGTGTTGCACCTTGACGGCGACCGCGCGGCCGTCGGGCAACCTGGCCCGGTGCACCTGACCGATGGAAGCGCTGGCGAACGGCGCCTCCTCGATCTCCGAGAACAAGCGCTCGACGGGGGCGCCGAGATCCTCTTCGAGCGTGGCGCGCACGCCGCTGAAGCTCGAGGTCATGGCGCTGTCGCGCAGACCCGACAGCGCCTTTTCGTACACCTCGCGGCTGCCCTCTGGGATCACGCCGTCCACGTAGCTGGCGATTTGGCCCACCTTCGCCGCCAGACCGCGCATGCGGCCCAGCACCTCGGCGGTGCGCTCGGCGGCTACCTGCGAGCTGCCCTTGGTGAGCAAGCTCGCGCCCGTCTTGGCGCCGAGCGAGGCCAACATCGCGAAGCGCGACAACCTGCCCTCGGGAACCTTGCGCTCAGACGCCACCAAGCGCGAGCATCCCACGCCGAGGGGGCGGGCTCTACAGGCATGTGCGCTCGCGCCTCCGCACGTCCCCTGCCCGGAACCTTGCGCTTTCGACGCGCCAGCGACGCAGCTATCCGCCCGGCGGCAAGGAGGGGGGAGCGGTGGGAGGCGGCTCAGGACAGATCTGCCCTCCGCACGCGGGGTCGGGGTACTTGCACTGAAGCTGCACCGGCCCCGTGCACATCCCGTCGCCGACGCTCTGGCATTTGCCGCCAGGGCTCGAGGTGCAGTGAGAGTCGTCGAGGCATCGATCACACGCGATCACGGGCGACGAGTTCGATTCGCCCGGGAGCGGCGGCACGCCGGTGCAATGGTAGACGTGCGTCTGGCGGGCGCGCATGCAGCCGGGCACGTTCGGGGGCGGGGCCGTCACGCGTGCCGTCGTCGAAGGCAGCGTGCTCGTCCCCGGCCCCGAACGGTGGGGCATCGGCTGTTGGACTGCCGGGCTGGTTCCCGGCGTGACCGGGCGACGGGGAGCGCAGCCAAGAATCGCTACGCACAGCAGCCAGCGCATGGGCGAAGCCTATCGCATCTGCTCTCGTCAGGCGTCCCCTGTCCGCGGGCCGGCCCTCGTGCGATACCTCCGGGCGATGGTCCAGGCGCATCTTGGAACGAGCCCGAGTGACGAAGACCTGCTGCGCGCACCGGCCGTGGAGCTCGCTGCGCGCATCCGCGCGCGGAAGCTGAGCAGCGCGGAGCTAGTCGAGGCGACGATCGCGCGGATGCTCGCCGTCAACCCGCTCCTGAACGCGGTGGTTCACACCCGCCTGATCGAGGCGCGGGCCGAGGCGCGCGCGGTGGACGAGCAGGTGCGCCGCGGCGAGCCAGTGGGCCCGCTCGCGGGAGTGCCTTGCACCATCAAGGAGTTCTTCGCGGTGACGGGAGCGCCACAAACGGCGGGGCTGGTCGCGCGCAGGGGCCACGTGAGCCAACAGGACGCGCCGCTGGTGGCGCGCTTGCGCGCTGCCGGCGCGATCGTGATCGGCACCACCAACGTGCCCGAGGGAGGGATCTGGGGCGAGACCTACAACGCGCTCTATGGGCGCACCAACAACCCGCGCGATCTCGCCCGCACCAGCGGAGGGTCGAGCGGCGGCGAGGGCGCCATCGTCGCCTCGGGTGGATCGGTGTTCGGGCTCGGCTCGGACATTGGCGGCTCGGTCCGCATCCCCGCCGCGTTCTGTGGCATCGTCGGCCACAAGCCCTCGGGTCGATTGCTGCCCAACGGCGGGCAGTTTCCGGCGCCCAAAGGGCCGGCGCTGGCCATGTTGTGCCCCGGCCCCATGGTGCGGAGCGTGCGCGACGTGATGCCGCTGCTCAGGGTCATGGCGGGGCCTGATCCGAGCGATCCGTTCTGTCGAGCGATGCCACTGGGCAACCCCGAGGAGCTGTCGCTCCGTGACCTGGTGGTGCACGTCGCGCGCAACAATCACCGGCATACCCCCCGTGACGTGATGGTGCGCGCGGTGGACGACGCCGCGCACGCGCTCGCGCGCCGCGGTGCCACGGTGCGCGAGTTCGACGTGACGAAGCTCGCGCGCGGGCTCGAGATCTGGGCGGGCGCCTTGGCGCAAGGCGCAGACGAGAGCTACGACCGCCTGCTCGCGACCGGACAGAAGCGCGAGAAGGTGCCGGTGATGATCGAGCTGGCCAAGCTCGCGCTCGGGCGTTCTCACCATACGCTGCCCGCGCTGGCCGTCGCCGGTCTCGGTGGCTTGGTGGGCCGCTTGGGGTCGAGCACAGAGCGCTTCGCGCGTATGGGAGCCGAGCTGCGCGCGGAGCTCGACCAGCTGCTCGGAGATCGCGGCGTATTGCTCCACCCGCCGTACACACGCCCGGCTCCTCGGCACCACGACATGTGGCGCACGCCGTTCGACGCGGCGTACACGGCGCTGTTCAACGTGCTCGAGACGCCGGTGACGGTGCTGCCCATCCACTACGACGGAGACCTGCCCGTGGCCGTACAGGTGATCGCGGCGCCGGGGCGCGACCACGTCTCCGTGCGCGCGGCGCTCGCGCTGGAGGAGGAGTTCGGCGGCTTCCGACTGGCCACGCCCGAGCCGCGGGAGCGCGTGGGGCGCGCACGGCCGTGAGCCCCGAGGTCTTCGGCGAGTACCTGCTCATTTCGCGCTTGGGCGAGCGCTCCATGGCCGAGGTGTTCTTGGCCGTGAAGCTCGGCGATCGCTCCGGGCAGAGCTACGTGCTGAAGCGCACTCCGCTCGGCGAGCGCGTGAGCGGCGCGATCGCCGAGTCGATCCGGCGCGAGGCCGACGTGCTGCGCGCTGGGCGCCTACCGGGCGTCGCCAGCCTGGAGGACGAAGGCGAAGTCGGCGGGCTGCCGTTCATCGTGCTGGGGCACGTCCGCGGACGCTCACTCGCCGCGCTGCTGGCGCAGGGCCCGCTCGAGCGCGACGAGGTGGTGCTCGTGGCGCGAGAGCTCGCCAGGGTGCTCGGCTCGCTGCACGAACGGGGTTGGGTGCACGGCGACGTCTCGCCTGCGAACGTCATGGTCGACGACGAGGGCGAGCTTTGCTTGATCGATCTGGGGCTCGCGCGACGCGCGGGCGAAGCGCGCGAGCTGCCGGCAGGCAAGGCCGGCTACGCTTCCCCCGACGCGGCGCTGGCGCGAGCGGCGGCTGCCAGCGACGACGTGTACGGCTGGGGTGTGGTGGTGGCCGAGTGTCTGCTCGACAAGCGCCTGTTCGACGAGCGCGACTTGGCCGAGGCAGCAGCACGCTCCGCGGCGCTGCCAGCGATCGTGGACGAGCTGCCGCTGCTGCGCAGGGCGCTCTCGCTGGAGGCCTCGGAGCGGCCCGCCGCGCGCGATCTGCTGGGCGCGCTGAGCGCGGAGCCCTCCGCCAAAGCGGCGTTGGCCGCGCGCGTGCTCGCGTTCAGCGAGGTCGCGCGCTCGATCTCGCGGCCTGCGCCACGATCGATCGCGCGCGCGCAGGCGACGGCGCCCGCGCCCGCCCCGGACGCAGCGAGCAAGGAGCCGGCGACGCGCCCAGGCTGGCAGCTGGGCCGGCGCTGGCTCGTCGCGCTCGCGGGGGGCGTGCTCCTGGTGTTCTTGCTCGGCTTCTTGGTCGGACGGCGCGCCGAGCGTCGCGACGTGAGGACCACGCTGACGCTGCCCATGTTGCCTGCGCGCACCGAGGTGGAGCTCGACGGCAAGAAGCTCCTGCTCTCGGAGCCGGGCAAGCCGCTGCCGATCGAGCCGGGCAAACATACGCTCACGGTGGCGACCACTCGCGGGCAGCTCGAGTACGAGTTCGTGGCCGCGCCGGGAGACCACGTGGTGGTCGTGACCGTGCGCGTACCTGCCAAGCGGCGATGACGAGGAGCCCCGCGCCCCACCCGGGGCGAGCGTCCCGGCAGGCCATATTTACGACTATTTTAGTGGGTCAACAATCGGTTACAATAATCATTGATATCAACATATTGCGCCAGATTCTTGGCAATTCTCGTGTGCCTTGCGGAGAATGGGTCTACACCGCCGCATGACCTCCTGGAAAGACGCGTTGGGGTCGTCCGTGCCCGAGGCGATGGGCCGCGAGATCGACATCTTCGAAACGCAGATGCTGCTGCGCAAGCAGGGCAAGCTCGAAGAGAAGTTGTTCGCCGAGACGCGCCTGCGTCGCGGCGCTTACGGGCAGCGCTACGACAACGGCCAGCGCCACGATGGCGAGGCGATGCGCACGCTCGCGTTCGAGCACCCCGAGCTGACCAAGGGGCCGATGACGATCTGGGACGCGCTCGGCATGCACCGCATCAAGGTGCCGTTCGGCAAGCTCAGCGCCGCGCAGCTCGAGGTGCTCGCCGACTGCGCCGAGGAGTACGCCGATGCGATCTTGCACGTGACCACCCGGCAGGACTTCCAGCTCCACTTCGTGCACATCGAGGACACGCCCGACCTGATGCGGCGGCTGGCGAGCGTGGGCATCACCACGCGCGAGGCCTGTGGCAACAGCGTGCGCAACATCACCGCCTGCCCGTACGCAGGAGTGTGCAACGACGAATCATTCGACGTGGCGCCCTACGCGCACGCCGCCACCTACTTCTTGCTCGGCCACGACGACACCCAGGACTTCGGGCGCAAGTTCAAGATCGCGTTCTCTGGTTGCGCCGACCACCCGTGTGGGCTCACGAGCTTTCACGATCTCGGCTGCATCGCGCGGGTGCGCGAGGTGGACGGCGTGAAGAAGCGCGGCTTCGACGTGTACGTGGGCGGAGGGCTGGGCTCGGTGCCGCACGCCGCCAAGCTGCTCGCCGAGTTCGTCTCGGAAGAGGAGCTGCTCCCGACGATGCAAGCCGTGTGCAGGATCTTTTCGCGTCTGGGGGAGCGCGAGAACCGCGCGCGTGCGCGGCTCAAGTTCGTGATCAAGAAGATCGGCATCGAGGAGTTCACGCGGCTGGTGCGTGAAGAGCGCCAGAAGCTTCGGCCCGATCCGCGCTGGCAGGCCTACCTCGAGGATCTCGAGGTGACCCGCGAGCGCCCGCTCCACCCGGCCTCGGAGCTGCCCGTCGCCGTCAGCGCGGAGTTCGAGCGCTGGCGCGCGTTCAACGTACGGCCCCAAGCGCAGCCCGGGTACTCGGTGGCCACGGTCGTGCTTCCGCTCGGTGATCTCAGCTCGTGGCAGGCGCGCAAGTTGGCCGACCTCGCGCGCAAGCTCACGGGCGACACGCTGCGCACCACCGTCGAGCAGAACCTCGCCTTCCGCTGGGTCGCGAACGGCGACCTGCCCGCTTTGCACCAAGGCCTCTGCGAGATTGGCCTCGGTGAAGTGGGCGCCAACACCATCACCGACGTGACCGCATGCCCCGGCACCGACACGTGCAAGCTGGGCATCTCGTCTTCGCGGGGGCTCGCCGGCGAGCTCAAGCGCAGGCTGACCGTGATCCAAGACGAGCTCGCGCCGGCGGCGCGCGCGTTGCACATCAAGACCAGCGGCTGCTTCAACGCGTGTGGCCAACACCACGCAGCGGACCTGGGCTTCCTCGGCGTGAGTCGCAACGTCAACGGTCGACGCGTCCCTCATTTCCAGGTGGTGGTGGGGGGCAAGTGGACGCACAACGCCGGCGCGTACGGGCTCGCCATCGGCGCCATCCCCTCCAAGAACGTGCCAGAGATGGTGAAGCAGCTGAGCGAGCGTTACGTGCGCGAGCGGCAGCCGAACGACACGTTCACCGACTTCATCCAGCGCATCGGCAAGAAGGAGGTACGCGCCATGGTGGACAAGCTGGCCGAAGTGCCGAGCTACGACTCCGATCGCTCGTACTACTCGGATTGGGGGGACCCGCGCGAGTACTCGATCGGCGACATGGGCGTGGGTGAGTGCGCCGGCGAGGTGGTGCCCTACGTGATCATGGCGCTCGCGGGCGCCGAGCGCGAGGTGTTCGAGTCTCAGGTCTTGCTCGAGCAGAACGAGGCTGCGCAGGCCGCCGAACGCGCGTATCGCGCGATGCTGACCGCGGCGCGCGCGCTCACGCGTGAGAAGCTGCCCGACCTCGGAGACGACCCCCAAGAGATCGTGGAAAGCTTCACGCGCGAGCTGGTCGAGACCAAGCTGTTCTTCGACCCGTTCGCGGGCGGCAAGTTCGCGCATTACCTGTTCAAAGCCCACCGCGAGGGCCGCAGCGAGTCGACGCTGGAGGGCGCCCATCAGCGCATCGAGGAGGCGCAGCTGTTCGTCGACGCCTCGCACCAATGTTACGAGCGGATGCTCTCACAGGCCGCCGTGCCGGCCGCTGAATGACGATGAAAAGCTCCAAAATCTGGCTGAAGCTCTATGCCGAGCCGGGCGCGCTGCCGGACCCGATCCGCTTCGTCGAGGTGTTCCACGACTGGATCAAGCGCGACGTGCTGGCCGAGCTGATGTTCGACGTGATCGAGTACGGCCACGTGCACCACGGCCCTAGCGTGTTGTTCGTCGGGCACGAGTCCGACTACGCGATCGACTTGGGTGAGGGCCGCCTGGGCTTGAGCTATCAGCGCAAGCGGGCCCCCGCGGACGGTGCGCTCGGCGACTCGCTGCGCCGCTTGCTCGATGTCGCGGGCAAGCTCGAGGCGGATCCGCGTCTGCACGGCTTCAGGCTGGGCCGCAGCGAGCTGCTGCTGCGCGTCCTGGACCGCTTGAACATGCCGAACGGGGAGGGCACCTTCGCCGAGGCTCGTGGCGAGATCGAGCGCACCGCCCGCGAGGTGCTGGGCGCAGAGCTGAGCCTCGAGCAAGAGCTCGCGGATCTACGTGAGCCGTTTGGCGTGCGGGTGCGCGCGGCCTGATTGTTGCCCTCGGCCTCGGCGCGCGGGGCAGACCTGACAGCCAGAGGTAGGGGCTGCCTTCAGTCGAAGTTCCCAGGTACCTTCCGCGCATGGATACGCTCACTCCTCTCGAAGCAGAGCTCGAGTCCAGCGAGTTCGAGGTGGCGAACCTTCAGATCTTGGCCTTGCGTGGCAAGGAGCAGATCTCCCAGCTGTTCTCGTTCGAGCTGGATCTGCTCGTGCGCGACGGGGGGGACTTGCCGCCAGAGATTGTGCCGGGCGTCAGTGTGTCGTTGGTGCTGCGCTTCACGCGCACGTCCGTGCAGACGGTCCGCAAGATCCACGGCATCGTCGAGTGGATTCGCGATCGGCGCGACGCGCTCCTCGAGCACAGCACCTACACGCTGCGGATCGTGCCGGAGCTTGCGCGCCTGCTGCTCACGGAGACCCAGGACTTGTTCGTGAACCAGGCGGTCCCGGCCGTCATCACCGCCAAGCTCGATCTGCATGATCTGGCAGGCGCACGCCTCACCATGCAGCCGACAGGGCATTCCGCGCGCGAGCTCGTCATGCAGTATCGGGAGTCGGATCTGGCGTTCGTCAGCCGCCTGGCGGAGCACCTCGGCATCAGCTTCGTGTTCGAGCACGGCGAGGACGGCCCCGAGCGGGTCATCTTCACCGATGACGTGGTGAACGCGGGTCTCACGAGCACCCCGGTGGAGCTGCCCTACCGCCCCGAGGGCGAGCTCGCGGGAGCGTTCTCCGTGCAGGTGGAGCGCGGGCTGATCCCGACCTCGTACTACGCGCAAGACTACAACTACCGAAACCCCAACGCGGACATCAATGGCAAGGCCATGCTCGGTACGGAAGAGGCTCCGCTCGGCAACGGGGGAGGCATCATCGAGTACGGCACCCATCAGCTGGACCAGACTGAGGGCAATGCGCTCGCTGCGGTGCGGCGCGAGGAGCGCGTGAGTCGACACGAGGTGTTCACGGTGGAGAGCTCGTTCGCGGAGCTGACCGCGGGGGGCCTGGTGCGACTGTCGGGTTATGCGGCGACCGACCCGACGCTGCTCGTGGTGTCGGTCGAGCACCGAGCCACCTTCGGCTCCGATCCGAGCGCTGGCTACCAGAACAGCTTCCGCGCCGTGTCGAGCTCGGTCCGCTACCGACCACCGCGCGTGACGCCGCGTCCCCGCATCCACGGGCTGGTCACCGGCACCATCGCGCTCGGCACGGCGACGAGCGCGGGCGGCGCTGCCCAGATCGACAGCGAAGGCAGGTATCTCGTGCAGTTCCACTTGGACACGGTCCAGCACGAGGGGACCGACCCGGCGTCTCACCCGATCCGGATGGCCCAGATGTTCGCCGGCCCCACCCACGGCATCCATTTCCCCCTGCGGCCCGGATCCGAGGTGGTGGTCGCCTTCCTGGATGGAGATCCGGACAGGCCCATCATCGTCGGCTCGGTGCCGAACCACGTGAACCGCTCCACCACCACCTCTGCCAACTCGAACAAGAACCGCCTGCACACGACCGCGGGCGTGCTGATCGAGTTCGGCGAGGGCAAGTAGCTGCTGCTCTTCTTGGTCCCCCACTCTTGGAGACAAGATCGATGAACGTCACGCTCTCTCTGCCCGAGCTCGGTCAACTGCACCTCCCGGTCCAAAGCCTGACGGGATCGGAGTCACTGGGTCGCCCTTACCAGTTCGAGATCGCGCTCGGCGGCGACGCGCCGGACGCCTTGCTCGGATCCGCAGCGACGTTGCAGGTCGGCGAGCGCTCGATCGTCGGCGTGGTGACCGCGCTCCGGACCGACGAATCGGCTGGTGCGCCGGCCTATCGCGTGACGCTCGTGCCCCGCATCGGACTGTTGGGTCTCAGCAGGCGCTCGCGCAGCTTCGAGCGGATGACCACCCCTGAGATCGTGGCCGCGGTGCTGGCCGAGAGCGATCTGGAGCTCGAGCTCCGCTTGAGCGCTTCGTATGCGGTCAGGCCGCTCACGGTCCAGCATCGCGAGAGCGACCTCGACTTCGTGCTGCGGCTGCTCGAACGCGAGGGCATCGCGGCGGTGATGCACAGCGAGGGAGGCAACGAGAGGTTGCTCCTCACCGACCACAACGGGGCGCTCCCGCGCCAAGGTGCCTTCCACGCGAGCGACCTCCGCAGCGAGTCGAAGCTGCTGCCGCGGCGAGTGGAGCTGTTCGGAACCGATCCCGAGCGACCCTCGCTGCCGCTCCGCGCGACCGCGGTCGTGTCCGAGCGCGGAGTGGGGGCGCTCGAGGTCCACGACGAATCCTTCCGCGCGCCGGAGGATGGCCCGCGCGCAGCCGAGCTGTGGGCCGAGCGTGTGCGCTCCGGGGCCACCGTGTCGATGGCGACGCTGGCGGAGCCTGGCTGCCCTGGCCTGCTGGTGATCAACGGCCGCGAACTTTGCGTCGTAGAGGTGGAGCACGGCTTTGCTGGCGGCGCGTGGCACACGCGAGTGAAGGCGATCCCGGGCAGCGTCCCGTTCCGCCCAGAGCGCCGCGTTGCCGAGCCCAGAATCCTGGGCATCTCGGCCGGTCAGATCGCGCCACGTGCACCCGGCCAGAGTGGCAGCGACACCGCGTCGGTGCGGGTCCGTGATCGCGCTGGGGCGGCGTCCGACCGCGGCATGGTGCTGGGCGCCGGCCAAGACACTGCCTTGGCCGAGGGCACGCCAGTGCTGTGGGGCTGCTTGGAAGGGGATCCCGAGAGACCCGTGATCACCTCGCTGCCTGGCCAGCAGGCGAGCGCGCTGTGCGCGGAGCGCGTCGTGCTTCGGACTCAGGGCGGCGCCACCATGGAGCTCGCGGGGAGCGTTCCACTCGACGTGATGGAAGGGGACCTGCAGGAGTCACCCCCCGCGCCGCTGCACCACACCACGCCAGCTGGTCATGCTGCCAACACCTACCTGCGCTTCGCCATCCCGCACGGCTCCGGCTGGAGCTACATCCGTGCCGGGGAAGCGGCGGCCAGCCTCACTTCGCCGTCGGCGTTCGACGAGAAGACCAAATACGACACCATCAAGCGCGAGGGTTATGCGGCCGGTCTCGGCAACAGCTGGGCCGACAACGCGCCCGGCTTCTTCGACTACACCGACGGTGCCCGAACTCAGATGACCCGCGGCGATTGGGAGCATGTGGTGGACGGGACGGGACGACTCGCGATCGTTGGCGGGGGGACGAGCGGTAACACCAACTTCGAGCTGATCGTCGGCAAGAACCTGGCCTTCACGCAGGCGCGCACGCCGGTTTGGGCGTACACCACTGGCGCCAAGCTGGACTACTACGGTGGCCTCAAGGCCGAGGCCGTGGTGGGTGGCAAGGTCGACGTGCTGTTGGGCGGCAAGGCCAGCATCGACGTGGGCTTTCTGATCAACACCACCGCGGGCTACAAGCTCGACTTCGTCTACGCGGACAGCTTCGAGATCCGTAAAGGCGAAGAGCTCGGCCTGTCCACCACCATCGACAAGCGGGCCAAGGACAAGATCCAGTACAGCATCGAGAGCGACGCCGCGAGCGACGCGATCGCGACGGGCACCAAGGTCGCGGCGGCAGTGGCCGTCATCGGCGCGGGCTTGGCCGTCGCGGCGGGGGAGGTGGCCAAGAACTACAATGACGGCGACACCTACTCGAACATCGCCAGCGCGGGCCTCGGCGTCATCTACGCGATCGCATTCGGCATCGCGCGAGCCAAGAGCGCGGAGCGCGACCTGATCGACGGCGACCCCATCCTCAGCCTGGACAAACCCAAGAAGCTCGCAGCGCTGCGCTCCGACGACTGGTGCCTGCTCCTGACGCGCGACTCTGCCGTGTTGGGCAAGAACCTGCCCTACAGCTCCACCGGCACACCGCCCCCGCCCTCGCAGAAGACCGTGACAGATCTGACCAAGGCCGACGCGGAGGCTGCGCTCATCATCGAGGAGGGTGGCAAGGTCTCGTTGCAGTCGGACAAGAGCAAGAAGACGCTGTTCTTCATCGAGAACGACACGCTCAAGATCACGACCAAGACGTTCACGATCGAGGCGACCAACCTCAACATCAAGGGCGACGTCGAGATCGACGGCAAGCTCACCGTCAAGAAGCCAGGTGAGTTCTCCGACTCGCTCACGGTCAAGGGCACGGCCGTCAAGGTGGCGTGATGGAGCTCTTGAGCCCCCAATCCCTGGCGGTGGGTGTGGCGCATTGGCGCTTCCAGCCCACGCAGGACTCGCTCGTGGTCGCGCTGAAGGGCACCTTCCAGATGGAGCCCTCCGGTAAGGCGCAGCCGAGCGCCGAGCCCGACCCCATCACCGGCGACGTGTTCACCGGGGAGGAGCCAGAGCTGGGTGGCTGCCGCTACGCCTCGGACGTGGTGCCGCTCAAGCCCAAGGCCGACCTGTTGCTGGTCGGGACGGCACATCCGCCGAAGCCGACCTCGCAGTGCTCGGTGAGCTTTGCGGTCGGGGCGACCTCGCTCTCGCTGCGCGTGACTGGCGATCGGCAGTGGCTGGACGAGGGCCGTGCGAGTGAGCCGCTCGCGTTCGAGAGCATGCCGCTCGGGTACGAACGTGCCTTCGGTGGGGCGTCCTTCGCAGCCAACCCCGTGGGCAAGGGAGCCGTCGGGGTGGTGGGCAAGAGCCGCCCATTGCCCAACGTGGAGCACCCGAGCGACGTGGCCAAGACTGCCTCGGATCAGCCGGTGCCTGCGGGCTTCGGGCCGCTCGGGCCGCACTGGTCGTATCGAATGTCGAAATGGCCTCCCGTGACCGACGCGTGGATCGAGCGCGGCTGGCCCTGGGCACCGGCCGAGCTGGACTACGCGTACTTCAACGCGGCACAGCCGGCGCTGCAGGTCGACTACCTGAGCGGTGACGAGAAGGTGGTCTGCGACGGGCTCCACCCCGAACACCCTCGCTACCGCTGCGAGCTGCCGGGCCTGCGGCCGCGCTGCTTCGTGCTCGACCAGCCCGGGGGCAAGGCTCGCTTTCGCGAGGTGCCGCTACGTCTCGACACGCTCTGGGTCGACATGGACGCAGAGAAGTTGGTGCTGGTTTGGCGCGGGAACGTGCCCATCGCCTCGCGCGATCTCGAGGACGTCGAGTGTGTGTACGTGGTGCTCGAAGATCTGAAAGGCCCGCGCCTCACGCTGGAGCAACACAAGCAAGTGTTCGATCTGCACCGAGCGGAGGAGGCGGCCAAGAAGGCTCCCGTCGTGGAGGCTCCCCCAGAGGTCGTCCTGCCACCGCCGCCGGCTCCTGCCCAGAAGCCCGTACCCAAAGAGGTGACGGTCGAGCCGTTCCCCGAGTCCCTGAAGAAGCAGCTCTTGGCCATGGGCACACCCGCCGCCGCGATCGCCGCGCTCGAGCGCGGGGACGAAGCGGGTGCGGTTGCATCGTTGCAAAAGACCTTCGGCGTCAGCCAACCCGATCTGGACAAGATGCTCGCTGAGCAGCGCGAGGTCGCGAAGAAGGCGCACGTCGCGCAAGGTGGCGACCCCAAGGACTTCGACCCGCCTCCGCCCAAGCCCAAGCCGGCGCCTCCCAAAGAAGCGGCGGCTGCGGGTTGGTCCCGCGCGCGCGTCGAGGCCGCCAAGATCTCCGGCGTGGCGCCTGCGGGGGCCGATCTGAGCAAGCTGGATCTCAGCGAGCTCGACCTCGCCGAGATGGACTTCAGCGGTGCGATCATGAGCGGCACCAAGCTTGACGGCGCCAAGCTCGACGGCGCGAAGCTCGACGGAGCGACGTTGAGCGCGGCCTCGGCGGTCGGCGCGTCGTTCCGAGAGGCGTCACTCGCCGACGCGGACCTCACCGCGCTCTCCGCGAAGGAATCAGACTTTACGAGCGCCGCTCTGACGGGCGCGTTGTTCGACAACGCCGACCTCAACGCGGCCAAGCTCGACAAGGTCGAGGCGGCGGGCACCTTCTTTCGGCGAGCGCAGCTCGCCGGGGCGAGCTTTACCAAGGCCAATCTCAAGACGGCGATCTTCGACGGCGCGACGCTCGAGCGCGCGAGCTTCGTGGAGGCCAAGCTGGACGAAGCCAGCGCGGAAGGGGTGAAGGGCGACGGCGCCGACTTCAGCAAAGCCTCGCTCAACAACTTCAGAGGCGGCGAGAAGTCGAGCTATGTGGGCGCCAAGCTGGGGGGCTGCGGAGGCGAGCGCTCGCGCTGGATGCGCTCCAATTTGGAGCTCGCGGACTTCTCGCGCGCCAAGCTCATGGGAGCGGATCTCAGCCGCTCCAACCTGCGTGAGGCCACGTTGCGCGGCGCCGATTGTCAGGGCGCCGACTTCACGAACAGCAAGCTCGCCGGCGCCGACTTGGGCGGCTCCAACTTGGCTGCGGCACAGCTCGAAAGTGCAGATCTGCGGCGCGCGAGCCTGCGCGGCGCGAGCCTCTACCAAGCGCAGCTGTGGCTCGCCCAGATGGAGGGTGCCGAGCTCGATGGGGCCATCACCACGGGCACCTTGATGCAAACCCCCGTGAAGAACTGGGCGGGCTGAAGCCATGGCGACATTCGATTTCGATTCGATCCTCAAGCGGCTGCAGGCCGGCGATTCGAGCGCTGCCAACGAGGTCCCGATGGATGAGATCGTCCTCACCCGGGAGAGCCTGCTGAAGAAGCTCCGCGCCAAAGAGCAGCTGCTCGTGGGCGTGGTGGTGAAGCTCGATCTGTCGGGCGCCGACTTGAGCGGGCTCGATCTGTCGACCGTCACGTTCCACGACTGCAAGCTGTCGGGGGCCAACATGCGCGGCGCGACCCTGCGGCAGACGATGATCCTCAACTGTGATCTCACGGAGGTCGACCTTCAGGGCGCGACCATCGAAGACAGCGTGCTCTCGCTCGATCGCGAGATGCCCGATGGCAAGGCATCACAGGCGTTCTCGCGTGCGACGACGTCAGCGGAGATGGAGCAGCTGTTCTCGTCGCTGCAGAGCAAACAGGGGCAGCTGCCGATGGTGTCGGCCAAGCTCACCGGCGCCACGTTGCGTGGCAGCAAGCTGGTGGGCGCCGACCTCACGGGGGCCGACCTGTCCAAGGTGCGCCTCGAGCGCGTCGTGCTGGACGACTGCAAGCTCGTGGGCGCCACGCTCGCGGACGCGGTCCTGCGCGAGTGCAAATGGATCGGGGGCAACCCCGAGGGCGTCAAGCTCGATGGCGCGGAGCTCACGGACCTCACGCTGATTCGCATCGCGCTGGACGAGCTCCCTCTGGCCTCCGCGACGGTGACGGGGCTGCGGCTGGGCGGCCAAGACCTGCGACATGTGAAAGACCTGCCCAAAGACTGGGAGCGGGGGGACCTCAGTGGCTGCAACCTGGCTGGGCGCGACCTCACCGGCTGGAACCTCTCGCGCTGCAGTCTGCGCGCCAGCAACCTCGAAGGTGCCACGCTGCACGGGGCAGACCTGCGCGGCGCCAACCTGAAGGATGCCACGCTGCGCGGCGCCGACCTCAGCGCCGCCAACCTCACCGGTGTGTCGCTGGAAGAAGCCGAGGTGGCAGGCGTGCGCCTCTCGCGCGCGACCTTGCGGGGCGCTCGGCTCGAGCGCGCTCCGCTGTCGGGGGTCGACCTCTCGGGCGCCGACCTCACCGGCGCCTGGCTGCGCGAGGCCAAGCTCGACGGGGCACATTTCACCGGGGCGACCCTGGACGGAACGTCCCTCGCCGGCGCAGATCTGCGCGGCGCCGAGCTCGCTGCGAGCAAGCTCGTCGCGGTGGATCTGCGCGGTGCGTCTCTGGCACAGGCGAGCGCTAGCGGCGCGCGCTGGGCGGAGTGTGACCTCACCGGCGCGGACCTCTCGCACGCAGACCTGCGCAGCGCGGAGCTGTCCACCTCGCGCCTGAAGGGGGCCAACCTGAGTGGAGCGAAGCTCGCGCGAGCGCAGCTCTCGCGCTGTCAGCTGGGCGAAGCGACGCTCTCGAGCGCGGATCTCAGCGAGGTCAGCTTGGAGTCGTGCGAGCTGCCGGAGCTCGACCTGTCGACGACCAAGCTCTCGCACGCGGTCATGATCAAGACCACGCTCGACGGCGCCAAGCTCGAAGGCGCCGATCTGCGCGGGCTCAGCCTGGAAGGAGTGAGCCTGGAGGGAGCGCGCCTCGCGCGCGCGAACCTGGCGGGCGCCAAGCTCAAAGGCGCCCGCCTGATATCCGCCGACCTCAGCGGCGCCACGCTCGACGGTGCAGATCTGCGCAATGCGGATCTGGTGGACGCGCTGCTCGAGAAGGCGAAGCTGGTCGGGGCCGACTTGCGCCGCGCTTGTTTGAGCGGCGCTGTGCTGACTCAGGCGGACCTGTCGAAAGCCAGGCTCGACGAGGTGGTGGCCGAGAAGCTGAGCGCGCGAGGCGTGCGGCTCTCTGGCGCGAGCCTGCGCTACGCCGACCTGTCCCACGCCGATCTGCAGGGCGCGCTGCTCGACGGCTCCATCTTGGACGGCGCCAACCTACATCGCGCGCAGCTGTCGAGCGCCGTGCTCGACGGCGCCTCGCGCGTGGGCACCCGCACCACCGACCCGGAGCGCGCCCGCGCCGAAGACTTCCGCCCGACCGCCTGAGACATGAAGGGACCCGCCATGACCGCCGCTCTACGCCGCATCGACCAGCCCGAGATCGTCACCCAAGATGGCGCCCGCGCGCGCCTGGAACAGCGGACGGGGGGGGAGACACTCACCGTGCGAGACCGCGCGGGTCGCTTGCTGTTCGAGTATGACGCCGCCACGGGGCGCGGCTCGCTGACCATGCCCGAAGGAGACCTGCGTTTGTGCACGCCGCGCGGCTCGATCGAGCTGCTCGCCGCGCACGGCATCCGCGCCGCTGCTGGGGGCGATGTTTCGATCTCGAGCGCGACCGCGGTGGCCTTGGATGTGACTGGCGAAAAGGAGCGAAGCTCGCTGCGGCTCGACCAAGGCGAGACCACGCTTCGTGCCGACAAGCTCGAGGTCGAGGCGCAAGAGACCGATCTGAAGTTGGGCGTTGCGCAGGCTCGCGCCAGCTCTTTGGCTTCCATGGTCGAACGCGCCGAGCTCCGCTTCGGCGAGGTCACCAGGACCGCGGTGCGTGCGATCGAGCAGGCGGAGAACCTGTACCAGAGGGTCGGGGAGCTGTACGAGCTGAAGGCTGGCCGACTCCGCGCGCTGATCACGGACAGCCTGTGGATGAGAGGCGACGACGTGACCCTGTTGGCCAAAAAAGACGTCCGCATCGACGGCGATCACATCAACTTGGGGTGAGCCATGATGCCCGCGAGCACCAAAGAGAACGGCATGTGTATGACGCAAGGTCCGACGGACACTTGCAAGGTCCCCGCGCCGCCCGCGCCGCCGGTGCCGACACCGTTTCCGAACATGGCCATGTGCAACCAGGCCAATCCGGGCACTTGCACCAAGAAGGTGAAGGTCAACAATCAGCCGGTCATCACCAAGGACACGCAAATCCCCATGTCGAGCGGCGACGAAGGTGGCGTGGCCGGCGGTCTGGTCAGCGGCATGATCAAAGGTCCCTGCACCTTCAAGAAGTTCAGCAGCAAGGTGAAGTTCGAGGGGGTCAACGTGGTCTACAACACGTGCAACACCGCCCACAACGGCTCGAGCCCGAACACCATGGGTATGCAGAGCGTACCTTCCCAGACCAAGGTCCTCGTCGCGAGCTGAGGCGGACAAGACGTGCGCATCCGGGTGCTGCACGCGATCGACTACCGCTTCCACGAGCCCATCGCCCACGCGAGTCTCGAGATCTTGCTGTCACCCAGGCCCGAACAACCTGGCGTGCGCCACCATCAGGTCCTGGTCGAGCCGCACGCAACGAGCCTGGAGCGAGCCACTGACGCGTACGGCAACGTCACGCTGCACGCGTTGCTCGGCGCGCCCACGTCGGCGCTCAGCGTCAGCGCGCTCACCACGCTCGAGCTGAGGACCGCGCTGAATCGCCCCGAGCTCGACCCAGATCTGGCGGTGCAGCTGCGCCGGATCGCGCCGAGCGGTCCGCCTCGGGCGCGCAGCGGCGCGTGCCGCGAGCTCAGCGAGCGCACGGCGCTGGCGGTGTCGGGGCTCGGCCTTGGTTGTCGGTTCGTGTCGGGCTACCTCCTCGATCGCGAGGGACCGACCGATTTGCACATGTGGGTCTCGATTGATCTCGGTCCGAGCGGGTGGCTCGATTGGGACCCCATCCTGTCGCGGCCCGCGGACGCTCACCTCGCGCTCGCCCTGGGCTCTCGCGCTGACGACGTAGCCGCCGTCCAAGGAACGCTGCTCGCTTCCGGGCGCTACCGCATGGTGAGCCGAGTCGAGGTGGAGCGGCTGTGAACCTCTCGCCCCGCCGCCGGGGTGGGAGGAACCGATCGAAATCACTGGGGCGACGCACTAGTGTGCCCTCGACATGGTCGACGACGACTCCGAGCGCCCCAAAGCCGTGCTGGTGGGGGTGCAGCTTCCAGGCGTGAGCGATGAACAACACCAGGCCGACCTGGACGAGCTGGCGCGCCTTTCGACGACGCTCGGGCTCGACGTGGTGGGCCGCGTGAGCCAGCGCCGGGGTCACCCCCGTTCCGGCACGGTGCTCGGTTTGGGCAAGCTCCACGAGCTGGCGGCTTGGACGGGCGGCGGCGGCAAGATACAGCCGCACGTGAAGCGCAAGAACAAGCTCGACAAGCGCCACGAGCAAGCCGAAGAGGAGGAGACGGACGACGACGAGCTCGAGACCGCCCCGGACGACGTCGACGAGGACGAGAACGATGGCCCCTCCGCGGTCAAGCCGTCCGTGCGCGCCAGCGTGGTGGTGGTGGATCTGGAGCTGTCGCCGCGCGAGCAGCGCAACCTGGAGAAGGCCACCGACGCCGAGGTGCTGGATCGCACGCAGGTGATCGTCGAGATCTTTCACCGGCACGCCAAGAGCCGAGAGGCGCGGCTCGAGGTGGAGATCGCGCGGCTGACCTACGTGGCACCACGCCTGCGCGAGGCAGGAGCAGGCGCGGACCGGCAGCGGGGCGGCATCGGGGGCAAGGGCGCCGGCGAGAGCGCGATGGAGCTGGATCGGCGGCGCATTCGCGATCGCATCGCCGAGCTGCGGCGCGAGATCGCGCGCATCCATGCCGAGCAGGCGGGGCGACGCACGGCGCGCAAGGACCAACGTCGTGTGGCGCTGGTCGGTTACACCAACGCAGGAAAATCGTCGCTGATGCGAGCCCTCACCGGCAGCGAGGTGCTCGTCGCCGACAAACTATTCGCCACGCTCGACACCACGGTGCGTGCGCTCAAGCCCGAGACCGAGTCGCGTGTGCTCGTGAGCGATACGGTCGGCTTCATCAAGAAGCTGCCGCACGAGCTGGTGGCCTCGTTCCGCTCCACGCTGGACGAAGCGCTCGAGGCGTCGCTGCTACTCTACGTGGTCGACGCCGCCGACCCCACCTTTCGCGAGCAGCTCGCCGTCACCCAAGGCGTGCTTTCGGACATCGGTGCCGACCAGGTGCCATCGCGCATCGTGCTGAACAAGCGCGATCGCGTGAGCGAAGAAGCGCAGGCTGCGCTTGCGCGCGAGTTCCCAGAAGCCTGGATCGTCTCCACACGAGACAAGGGCGACGTCCACCGCGTGTATGAGCGGATCGTCACCTTCTTCGACGGCGAGCTGGAGGAGCGCGAGCTGTTCGTGCCGTATGCGCGGCACGGCTTGGTCAAGCGCCTGCACGACTCCGCTTCGGTGTTGGGCGAACGCTACGACGAGCGCGGCACGTTCGTGAACGTGCGCGCGCCCAAAGCCGCGATCGATCGCCTGGCCCGCGAGCTCGAGGCGGTGGAGCCTGGCTGATTGGCCCTCACTTCTTGCTGGGGTCCACCACGCGGCCCCAAAACAGCACCAGGCCGCTCTTGGTGTCGCGGATCAGGAACAGGAATGGACGGTCCACCTTGAGCTCCACATCCGGCTGCGGGGGAGCTCCCGCCGGCGCCATCACCACCGCCGAGGCAGCCGCCGCTTCTGTCCCCTTCTCGTCGACCCGCACGAAGCCCTTGTGGAACACCTGGCCGATGGAGATGCGGGCCTTGCTCAACGCGGAGAAGTCCGCCTTCTCGGCGTCGAACGCGGCCTTCATGCCCATGGCGACCAGGTGCTCGCCCACCTTCAGCGTCTCGGCTGGCGCGATCTCGAATTTCGGAAGCGACAGGCTCACCAGCTGGCTCTTGGCCGCCTTGAGCCAGCCGTCGAGCTTCTTGTCGTCGAGTGACTTCTCCAGCGCGTCGAGCCCGTCGACCGCGTCGGGCACCAACAGCACCATGGACATGTCGCCGCCTTTGTAGGGCAGCTCGAGCGTGTGCACGGCGCCGGACTTTCCGTAAAGGAGCTTGCTCAGCTGCTTCATGGTGGCCACGTCGATCTTGTCGCTCTTGGTCCTGAAGAAGGCAGCTTGCTGCGTGCTCTCCTTGGTGAACGGCCGATCCCAGTCGCCCAAGAAGTAGATGGCGTTGGCGAGCACGAGCGGCGTACCGGCGTTCACGCCACCCGGCGGTATCAAGTCCTTGATGCGCTTCTCTGTCTTCTGCTCCACCCAGCCGTTGATGTGGAGGCGAGCTGGCTCGGCCCCGCCTTTGAAATCCAAGCGCTCGACCGGTGCACCGAAGGCCGCCTTGGTCTTGTCGACGAAAGACGGCAAAAGATCGAACGACTTGTCCGCGAACAGCTGATTGGCCACACGGAAGGTGACCGAGCGGCTCGGGCTCTGGAGCGACCGGGTGAGCGTGCCGGAGGTGGTCATGATCTCGTCGGCCGTCCCGCGAAAGCGCAGCACCTTCTGCATCTCTGTGGCCGTCTCGCCCTTGGCGCCACCCCAGGTCATCGCCAGCGCGGTCGACAGGCTCGCTGGCGAGATGATCAGGTTGCCTGGCTGCGAGCGAAGCCGGCCATACAGCTCGACCCCGAAGGCGTTGGTGCCTTGCGCCAGCTTGCTCACGGCGTCCGCCGGAGGCGGCTCGACCTCGGGCGCGGTCACGGCTGGTGCCGAGCTCGTGCTGGCTGGGGCCGACGAGCTCGAGGGTGCCGTCGCGGAGCTGGCTGGCTGCGAGGAGGGCTGCCCGCTCGCTGGCTTCGCGCTGACGGAGGGGGCCACCGCCTCCGGTCGGGCCGGCTCGTCACAGGCGAGGGCGGTCAGGGTGAGGAGCAACCAGGTGGCTCGGGTGGCGGTGAGCATGGGCAGTGGCTTTCTTGTGGGTCCGTCGCCGTTGGGCACGTCGTAGCAGCACACGTCGGGCTTTGTCTTGCGCGCCGTCGCGGTGCGACCAGGATTCAGCGGTCGTCGCACGAGCCTTCTTTGACGTTGGACCCGCGCGATGGATCTTCAAGTCGGCGGTGAGGCACAGCTCCCGCTCTGCGCGCCTCACTCCACGAAGCCATCGGGCGGGCCGATGTACTGATCGTCGATGCGCACGCGATCGAGCATGAACCAGCCCTCGTCTCCCAGATCTGCGCTCGCCGTCATGTAGCCGCCGAGCACGTCGAAGTAAGCGATGTGACCGAACGCGCCGGTGTCCCACTGCGGCACGGTCACGTACTCGCCCGCGAACCCGCCGTCTCGGGTGTGGATGTAGAGCTTCGAGTACGCGTGGTGGAAGGTGTAGCTCGCGCTCGCCCCCTGGAAGCTCACGTCGATCTCGAAGCCGACGGGGGCGCGGTCCACGGCCAAGGTGGTGTCGCTCAGGATCTCGCGAACGATGTAGCGGCTCGCGTCTGGGCCATCGTGGATCGTCAGCGTGTCGTACACCTCGAGGTCGTCGCTGAAATGGGCGCCGGCGAGCTCGATCGTGTCGGTGCCGGGCACCGTGGAGAGCGTGGCAGCGGGCGAGCCGGAGAGCGGCCGGGGTGCGTCCGTCACATACTCCTGCTCGAACGAGATCCACTCGTCGGCGTGACCGCCCTGCGCCTGCGGCCCGATCCAGAACGTGTCGGACCCGTCCGGCCAATAGGGCGGGTCCGCGCCGTAGTAGCTGCACACGATGCCGTCACACGGCCCGAGCACCATGCCGGGGGCAAAGCCGGGCGGTGTCTGTCGCCAGAGCGAGATCGAGCGTCCCGTGCCGCCGAGCCCGAGCGGATCGGGCGTGCGCACGATGATGAGCTGCTTGTTGCCTGGGAACGCTTCGTGCGCGACGTTCGAGTACTTCGCCAACCAGCGCACGTTGAGCCGAGTGAGGTTCGGGATGGTGTTCTCGAAGTGGAGCTCGCGGATGCCTGCGTAGCCGTCGGAGACGTCGCGCGGGTAGAAGCGCGCGGCGTCGCGCCCATCGAACGCGGCGCCGGGGGCGTTCTCCCACGATGCGCTTTGGGTCAGGTGGAGCAGGTATTCGTAGTCCACGTCGTGGAGCCCGATGCCGGCAGGGAGCTCGACCACGTCGTGATCCTCGATGCCGTAGATACCGGTTGGCTCGGGCCCGATCGGGACGGGCGCGTCGCCGCCGCCGCCGCCCACGCTGGATCCCCCGACTGCGTTCTCGCCGCCGGTCGATCCGGCGCCCGCGCCGCCCGGCCCGACTGGGTTGGCCCCGCTGCCGCCGCCACCCTCGGGGGGACCGCCGTCGGAGCTGGTGGAGTCGCCGCACGCGGCGAGCAAGAGGGCTGCAGCGACGGCATGGTGGAGGAGTGAAGGACGCACGAGGTTCGCCATGCTGCTGCCCACCGCAACACACATGCCAGCACTGCCGCTCGTGGATCGAAGGTCAGACCAGCCGTCCAGAGTCAGGCAGGTGCAAGCGCCTGCGCGCGAGGTGCAAGCGTTTGCACCTGCTCGGCGCGCGCCCACGCCTGCATGGCGTATCGGCGCGGCGCGACGCCTTCTCGGCGGGAGAACGCGGTGCTGAACGTGCTGGCCGAGCCGTAGCCGACGCGCTCGGCGATCTCGGCGACGCCGAGCTCGTGCTTGCGGAGCAGGTCTTTGGCGACGGCCATTCGCCACGAGAGCAAGTACTCCATGGGCGGCAAGCCGACCGTGCGCGAGAAGTGGTCGAAGAACCCAGAGCGCGACAGGCCGGCCGTCTTGGCGAGCTCAGCCACCGTGAAGGTGCGCTGGAGCTGACCGTGAATTTGCCTCAGCGCCGGCGCGAGGCGGGCATCGGCCAACCCGCGCAGCAGGCCGGGCGGCGCGTCCTCCGCGGGAGCGGCGCGCAGCGCCTCGATCAGCAGCAGGTCCACCAGGCGCGTGAGCACCAGCTCACGACCGGGCCTCTGCTCGGAGGTCTCCTCGCCGACCAAACGCACCAGCACGGAGAGCCGCGGCACGCCGCGCACGTGCACGACCGTCGGGAGCAGCGACAGCAAGAGCGCCTTGTCTGGCCCGTCGAACACGAAGTAGCCGCCCAGCATGCGCACGTCCGGCTTGCCGCCGCGGCGGCCGTGACGGACCTCTGCCGGCGCGGCGCTCGACTCGGGCGAGATCGACTCTGGCTCACAAGGCTCGAAGCCCGACATGGTGAAGCTGGGCGTGGACGGCAGCAGAATGAAATCGCCGGCCTCGAGCACCAGCGGCGCGTGGCCGTCGACGGCGAGGCGACAGCCACCCTCGGTCACGACGCAGAAGCTCGGATGACCGAAGGCCTGGTACCTCACGGCCCAGCGGCCGGCCCCGCTGATGCGCTTCCCGAACACGGCGCGAGGCAGGAGCAGCTGGATGACCTCGGACAGCGGATCACTCATGTTTGGACTCTCGCGAATGAATGTTGGACTGAGCATGATAGATCGTCCAGCTTGGCGTCGCTAGGGTGAGTGCATGAACAAGGTCCTCATCACTGGTTGCTCCTCTGGTTATGGTCTCGAGACTGCGCGGCACTTCCTGGACCGGGGCTGGAGCGTGCTCGCCACCATGCGCACGCCGCGCACGGATGTGCTGCCAACCTCGGATCGACTTCGGGTTCTGCCGCTCGACGTCACCAATCCCGCGAGCATCGAGCAGGTGATCGCCAGCGCCGGGCCGATCGACGTGTTGGTGAACAACGCCGGCATCGGCCTGATGGGGGCGTTCGAGGCCACGCCCATGGCCCGCGTGCGTGAGCTGTTCGAGACCAACACGTTCGGCGTGATGGCGATGGTCCAGGCCGTGCTGCCGCAGATGCGCGCGCGCAGGGCGGGCGTGATCGTGAACGTGACCTCGAGCGCGACGCTCGCCCCGATGCCACTCGTCGCTGCCTACACGGCGAGCAAGGCGGCGATCGAGGGCTTCACGGGCTCGCTGTCGCACGAGCTCGCCGAGCTCGGCGTGCGAGTGAGGTTGGTCGAGCCCGGCTACTGCCCCACGTCGCGCTTCACGGCGAACACCGGGCCGCGGCTCGAGGGGCTGATCCCCGAGCCGTACGCGGCCTTCGCCCAGCGCACGTTCGCGCTGTTCACCCAAGTGACCAAGGTGACGCGCGAGGTCGACGTGGCCGAGGTGGTGTTTCGCGTGGCGACGGATCCCGCTGCTCCGCTTCGTTCGCCCGCTGGCGCCGATGCTCTGGCGCTCGCGGAGCCGCGCTGACGGGTTGGCATCCCATGTGGGACGGCCTGCGACTGATTTGTCGCCCGTGTGGGACCGGGCGCCGGCTGACGCGTAAGTGGGGCGTTGCAACCGACGTTCTTCAGCTTGCTCGAGCCGTTCAGTGACTTCGTCGAGGTGGCGAACGCCGCCCATTACCGGGAGGTGCCGGACGACTGGCTGGTGGTGATCACCGACGTACGCGGCTCCACCAAGGCGATCGAGGCCGGCAGATACAAGGACGTCAACGCGCTCGGGGTGGCGTCGATCGTGGCGCTGAGCAACGCGCTTCGCGGCGCTGACATCCCGTTCGTGTTCGGAGGCGACGGCGCCACGCTGCTGGTGCCGGGAGCCGAGCGCGCCGCGGTGGAGGCTTCGCTCCGGGGCGTGAAAGCGATGGCGCGCACCGCGTTCGAGATGGAGATGCGCACCGCGATCGTGCCCGTCTCGGAGCTCCGCGCGAGCGGCCACCCCATCCTGGTCGCGCGCTTTCAGTCGAGCAAGGACGTGCACCTGGCCATGTTTCGCGGCTCCGGGCTCGGGCACGCCGAGAAGCTGGTGAAGGGACGAGACACCGCCAGCCGCTACGCCGTCGGCGACGATGGCCCCTCGGTCGCAGACTTCACCGGCTTCGAGTGCCGCTGGGAGCCCATCCCCTCGCGTCGTGGTGTGGTGGCGAGCTTGCTTGTGCAGGCCCGTGGCGAGAGCGAGGCGGAGGTCGATCGGATCAACACGGAGGTGCTCACCGAGCTGGTCACGCTGCTCGAGAGCGCCGGCTCGCCAGTGGCCAAAGAGACGCTCACGCTCCAGGGGGCTCGCGGCAACTTCGACACGGAGGCGCGCATTCTTTCGGGCAAGGCGAGCGGCCTCGGCTTTCGCTGGCGGAGGTTTCGCGCTGCGGCAGACGCTGTGGTCGGCGCGCTGCTCCTGTCGAACCAGTGGCGGGCGGGAGGCTTTCCCGGCGATGTGTACCGAGATGAGGTGGTGGCCAACACCGACTTTCGCAAGTTCGATGAGACGTTACGGCTGGTGGTCGATGTCTCGCGCGACACGCTCGAGGAGATTCGCCGGAAGCTAGAAGAGTGGCGCGCCCGCGGCGCGGTCGTCTACGGCATCCACGAGTCCGGCGCCTCGATCATGACCTGCGCCATTCAAGCCTACGAAGGCCGCCACGTGCACTTCGTCGACGGGGCCGATGGCGGCTACGCCCTGGCTGCCAAGCAGCTCAAGGCGCAGCTCGTTCGGGAGTAGCTCTACTTCGCGGTGTAGGTCGTGCTCCGCTTCTCGCCCTTGGCCAGCAGGCGGCCTCCCGCCAAGAGCTCCCCGACCGGTAGAGACCACTCGTTGGCGGCGATGCCGAGCGCCTTCTTGATCTTCTCCGCGTTGCTGTTGGGATTCTGCCGCACGTACGCGTGAATCTTGTCGGCGGCAGCCTTGATCTGCTCGGGGCTGCGGCGGATGCGCTTGCCTTTTGCGGCCGCCTTCTTCTTGGCCGTGCCGCCGGCTGCCTTTTGGGGCGTGGTCGCCTCTGCCTTCGCCGCGGGAGCACCCTTGGCGGGAGCACCGCCGCCGGACCAGCTCGACATGGCCTGCTGAAGGCTCGCCATCATCTCTTTCCGGACGACGGCCTCGATGTCTGCGGCGAACTTGGCGGTCAGTGCATCAATCTGCGATTTCATGGCGGGCGAAGGTAGGCGGCGAGGCCTGGCGCTGCAAGCGGAGGATCGCGCGGGCGCGGTGGACCACCCGAGCTACCGCCGCACGTAGTTGCAGCCGAGCTCGTCCTTGAGGCCCGGCCCCTCGATGGTCAGCGCGGTCGCGAACGGTGCCCCCGGCGTCTTGCCCTCGAGCGCGTGGGGCACGAGCGTGAGCGTGGATCCATTGCGCTCGACCTTGCCCTTGCGCTCGACGATGCCGGACCACACGCAGCGCGCGCTGGGCGGGCACGGTGAGACGAGGTCTTGCGCGCTGAACGTCGCGCCGCTGATCACGATCACCCGCTCGTACTTGCGCTCGCCGCAAGCGGTTCCTGTCCAGGTACCGTCCGCGTCGCTCTGCGTGGGTGCTCTGGGCGCGGCGCTCGAGGTGGGGGGGAGCGCCGGGGGGGGAGCCGCGCCGCTCGCCATCGTGCTCGTGGGCGTCACATCCACGCTGCTCGTGGCAGGCGTCTCTGGTCCACACGCGGGCGCCGAAGCGCAGAACAAGATCAACACGAGAGGCCGCATCCCGGTGGGGTACCACGTCGGCCGAGCCCGGGCGTGGATCATTCGCGGTCGCATGCGCAGTCGGCGTTGCGCACGCGCGCGGCGGCGCGGTCCGCGCGCGCCCGCGCCGCGATGCAGCGTGCGTCTTGGGGGCCGGCCAGGCGGCAGAGGTGCTCGACCGAGCGCACCATCGAGGTCAGCGCGACACACGCGCGAGGGCACCCCTCGGCGGGCTCGCTGCCGAGCGGGGTGGGGTTCGTGGCCTCGAGCGGTGGGGGCTTGGGCGCCGTGCGCGCCCGGCTGAGTTGCTCGTCGACGGCGCGCTCGGCGGCGGCGAGCTGGGCCTCGGCGTCGGCGAGGTGCAGCGCGCGATCCGCGGGGCTGAGGTCGGGTGGCACCCAGGGCGAGGGTGGGGGAGGCGGCGGGGGCGAGAGCTCGGTCACCGCGGCGACATCCGCTTCGCGCTGCGCCGAGCTGCAGGCCGCTTGCGGGGCCAGCAGAGAAAAGATCATCGCGGCCTGTAAGGTGCTGCCTCGAGGCGCGTTCTGTGCCGGCTTTCCCTTTCCTTGGCCGTGCTTTGCCCAAAGAGAACGATCGGCCCACGCCGCCCGGGGGTGCTCTATGAACGTGCGCGAAAAGACGCTGCTGTTCCGCTGGCTCATCGCTTTGATCGCGCTCGTCTCTTGGGCCTGCGCGGCCACGGCTCCACCCAGTGAGCCGCAGCTCGCCGGCTGGAACGATAGCGCACCGTTGCCGGGAGAGAACCAGCCCGGCGAGCCCTTCCAGGCGCTGACGGCGGCCGTGCCGCCACCTCCGCTGGAGGCGGCGCCAAGCGCGTCGGTCGCGGCCAAGGGCCTGGCGGCGTTCCCTGTGTTCACCGAGCCGGGCGACTTGCCGAGCTTGGTGGTGGCCAGGGCAGGAGTGAAGGCAGGAGAAGGAGACGCGCTCCCGCTCAAGGAGACGCGCGTCTCCGCCAAGCTGCGCGAATTTTCGGCTGAGGTCGAGGTCACCCAACGTTACGAGAACCCGCACGCCACGCCGATCGAGGCGATCTACGTGTTCCCGCTGCCGGAGAACTCCGCCGTCAGCCGCATGCAGATGACCGTCGGTGACCGCGTGATCGAAGCGAAGATCGACGAGCGCGACGCGGCCAGGAAGACCTACGAGCGAGCCAAACGCGAGGGCTTCGCGGCCGCTCTGCTCGAGCAGGAGCGCCCCAACGTGTTCACCCAGTCCGTCGCGAACATCGAGCCCCAGAAGTCGATCGAGGTGACCGTTCGCTACGTGCAAGATCTGTCCTACGACAGCGGCATCTACGAGTTCGTGTTTCCGCTCGTGATTGGCCCGCGATTCATGCAGGGTGCGCCGGTGAGTGGCCCGCAGACGGGCAGCGGCATCGCGCACGACACCACGATGGTGAACGACGCCTCGCGCGTCAGCCCGCCCTACATCGGCAAGGGCGAGCGATCGGGCAGGAACGTGAAGCTCGAGATCCTGGCCGACCCAGCGCTGGCGCTCTCGGGCTACGAGGCGGTCAGCCACCAGGTCGACGCGCGCAAAGACGAATCGGGGCTGGTCCGCATCAGCCTGAGCGAGAAGGACAACATCCCCAACCGGGACTTCGTGCTGCGCTACAGGGTCGCGGGTGAGAAGCCGCGCGCCACGCTGCTGATGAGCCCCGACGAGACCGGGTTCTTCTCGCTGGCCATCGATCCGCCCAACCTGCCGGTGGACGAGCTGGTGGGCCGGCGCGAGATCGTGTTCGTGGTCGACATCTCGGGATCCATGGCCGGCCAGCCGCTCGCCCTGTGCAAGGAGGCGATGCGCATCGCGCTCGGCAAAATCCGCCCGGTGGACACCTTCAACGTGATCACCTTCGCGGGCAGCACCGCGCGCGCCTTCGAATCGGCGCGACCCGCCAACGACGCCAACGTGCGCCTGGCGATGAGCTTCGTGGAGCGCATGCGCGCGGGCGGCGGGACGATGATGCTCGACGCGGTGGCCACGGCGCTGAGCCCCAACGTGGCCGAGGGGCGCGGTCGGTACGTGTTCTTCCTCACCGACGGCTTCGTCGGCGTCGAGGATCAGATCATCAAGAGCACCCGCTCGTTCGTGAGCGAGATGGAGAAGAAGGGCCAGCGCGCCAAGGTGTTCGGCTTCGGCGTGGGCTCCGCGCCCAACCGCGCACTGCTCGATGGGCTCTCGCGCGAGGGCAAAGGAGTGCCCGTGTACGCAGGCACGCGGGAAGATCCCGCGCGAGCGGTGAACCAGTTCTTCCGCTACATCGATCGCTCGGTGCTCCGCGACGTCTCGGTCGATTGGGGTGGCGCCAAGGTGAGCGAGGTACTTCCGGCCGAGCTGCCCGATCTGTTCGCCAGTCACCCGCTGATCGTGCACGGCAAGATCGCCGGCAAGCCCTCGCGTCCGCCGGTGGTGCACGCCACCTCCGCCAGCGGGCCGATCCAGATCCCAGTCGAGATCGTCGCCGCCAAGAAGCAAGACAAACGCGAGGTTTTGGGCCTCTTGTGGGCCCGCTCCAAGGTGGCCGTTCTGGACGCCGACTTCGCCTCCGGCGACCCGAGCGCGCGCGCCACCATCACCAAGCTCGGCAAGGACTTCGGGTTGGTCACGCGCTTCACGAGCTTCGTCGCCGTCGACAACTCGCGTCGCGTCGGCGACGGCGAAATCAAGCAGGTGGTGCAGCCGCACGAGCGCCCCGAGGGCATGAGCGAGGGCAACTTCCGAGGCCCTCCCGCTCCCGCGCAGCCGCCCGCGGGGTCCGTCGACCGGCCGTCGCTCAAGGGCGACAGCGACGGCGTGCCCGACAGCGAGGACCTGGCGGGCCAACGCACGGAAGCCAGCGCGCCCGCCCCGTACGAGCGCGGAAAGCGGGGCTGCATGTGTCGGGTGGGCGCCGAGCCCGGCTCCGAGCGCAGCTTCTGGGGCGGCGCGCTGCTCGCGCTAGCGGTCGGGCTGCGCCGATGGGCCCGCCGAGGCAGGCGCGGCCGCTCCATTTGAAGGCGCGATGGTAGGCTCGCCCTCGACTCCATGATGGCGAGCACAACCAACAGTCCGAAGCGCAGGCCCCTCGTTCGAGCCGCTGTCGTCTTGGCGCTCAGCGTCGCCGGCCCGGCCTGTCGGCACGGCGGCGCTACGACGAGCTCGTCGGAGCCTCGCGGTTCGCGGGATCCGGAGGTTGACCGTGCAGAGATTCGGGAAGTCTACCGCACGTACGCGAGCAGGCTCTCGGCGGACGACCGGCTCGGCGCGGTCGCGCTCATCGATCGGGAGTCGCTCGCCTTCTATGAGACCATCCGGCGCGACGCTTTGACCTTGTCGGCGACGGCGCTGAGGGCGAGGCCACCCCACGATCAAATCACGATCATCATGTTCAGGCAGGGCAAGACGAGAGCCTCGCTGCAAACGCAGCCGATCACCGAGCTCATCGCGGCAAGCTTGACGCCCATCATCGACCCGGCGCGGACGCAGGTCTACGAGATCGCGGTGAATGGCGATCGTGCGACGGGACAGGTGGGCCTCGACGGCGCCACGCTTCGCGAGCTGGGACTGGGCGAAGCAGGGAGCCCGTTCGAGGGGCGGGTGCCGTTCGAGTTCCGGCGTGATCCCGAGGGCTGGCGGCTCAACTTCGTGGCCGCTACACGATTTGTCGCCGACCACATGCTGGAGGGTGACAGGATCGAAGAGGTCACTGCGTTCCTCGCAGAACATTATCGTGTCGATCTCGAGACCCTGTACTCGCCCCCGCAATAGGCACGGGACTCGCCGACCGGCGCGGGACGCTCGGCGGTCGGGTCAGCCGGCGTTCTCGACGCGACCGTCAGCGTGGCGTGCGAAGCGCAAGCTCAGGTCGTGAACCGGATCGTGTGCGGGCCACGGCCAGCCACCGAACCGCGTGCTTTGGTAGTCGCGCTGCGCCTGCACGAGCTCGCGATCCGTGTTCATCACGAAGGGGCCACGGCGCGCGACCGCTTCGCCGATGGGCATCGCCGACAGGACGAGCACCTCCGCCTCGGCGTCGCCGTTCGTGAGCGTCGTCGCGACGTCGGCCTGCACCTCGATGGCTGCGTGTCGATCGAAGGTGCGCGTGCCCACTTGGAGCGATGAGCCGACGAAGAAGTAGACCATGCGGTTCGCGCCTGGCTTGGCCGGGGGCAACGCGAGCGTCGCTCCCGGAGCGAGCTTGATCGTCCAGATGCCGACGTCGTGCTCGGCCTTGCTCGCCCAAGACTTCGGCGGCGGGGCCGCGGCGCTCACCTCGTCGAAGCGACCCGCGATCACGGTGACGATGCTCGATCGCCCGTTCGAGTCCAGGATGGCGCGCGTGGGGATGCGCTCCTTCCACAACATCGAGAAGTGGGGCGCCACCATCTTGTCGTACGAGGGCAGGTTCAGCCAAATCTGAAACAGCTCGAGCGGGTTCGGACCTGAAGTGTCGAGCAAGGGGAACATCTCCGCGTGGACGATGCCGCCCCCCGCCGTCAGCCACTGCACGTCGCCGCGCCCGAACCGCGCCGCGGCACCGAGCGAGTCCGAGTGATCGATCAATCCCGTGCGAACGATCGTCACCGTCTCGAAGCCACGGTGCGGGTGCTGTGGAAACCCCGGCACGACCGAGCCGTGGTACATGTTCCAGCCATCTTTCCCAGCGAAGTCGCTGCCGATGTTGCGGCCTGCGAGCTGTGCTTCCGGGCCGAAGTTGCCGTTCCCCGCGGGGTAGGCGTCGTCGTGGTGCGCGCAGAACAGGAACGGATCGAGCGTCGGCCATTGGGGGCCGAGCGGCTGCGACTGTTTGACCACGTCGCGCGCCAGCGATTCCGTGGGTTGCGACACCTCGCGACCGCACGCGATCCAGAGAGGGCTCGACGCGAGCGCGCCGAGGAGTGGACGACGTCTCATGACAGGGCAAGCTTAGCGCCTCTGCGAGCGGCTGCCCGCATCGGCATGGGCAACAGTCTGTCCGTCACTGGTATCGCCTTGGCAAGGCCAGGCGGCGAAAGCAGCAGCCACGTGTGCCTGCCCCGCGACAGGGCTACCTTGCTGCTCCACTCGCTCCCCATGGTCTCTTCCACCCCCCCGATCGCTCAGAAGCCGCCGTCCATCGAGGGCGCGAGAGCGCCCGGGGCCACGCGAGGTACGCCCTCCAGGTGGTGGCCGACCGCGCGATCCACTGCGCGCAGCACCGCGCGTTCGTAGTCCCCGGCCGACTCCGGGTCGATGCTGTCGACGGCGCGACCGAGGGAGGCGACGGCGACGTTGACGAGCTGCTCGATTCTGGCGCCGCTCACCACTGCGCAGAGGGAAGCGACATGCAGCGCCGTCGGCATCAGCCCGGCGACCAGGTCCTGCCGCAGCGCGAGGTGCCGCTCGCGCGCACCCGCGACGAGCGCCTGCGCAGAGCCTTCGCGGCGCGGCGCCAGCGAGCCTATGGCCTGATCGACCGACTCCCCCAAACGAAACGCATGAGCGCGGCCCTGCGCCACCAACAGACGAGCCAGCGCGCGCGCCATGCCGTGCCAGCGTGGCGAGCCAAAGCTCGAGGCGCGCAAGCGGCGCTCGAGTGACCGGACCAGCCGCTCCACGCGTGCGCGCGGTCGGGCGCGTGTGGGCCAGCCTCGGTCGACGGCTTGCTCGATGATCGCGAGCGCGCACACCGCCTCTTGGCGACCAGACAACCTGTGCACCCACAACGCGCGCTCGATCTCGATCATCCTCGAGGCTTGCTCGCACACCGTCTCCGGCACTTTCCATCGACTGTTTCCCATGTCTTCCTCCTTGCTCAGCCGTTGAGCCTCCAAGGTGGAGCGTGGGTAAAGATGTCGCCATGACGAAGTTTCTAAGCATCGCTTCGAGACAGACGAAGTGATCGGTATTGGGGATCGTTGCTTCTGGCGCGACCATGGGCGCTACCCCGGCGGGGCAGCGCCGAGCAAACCACGCACGGCGAGATCCATCGTCAGCTCCCCGTTGATCACGGTCACCCTATTGCCGCGCGAGCGCGAGGCGAAGTGCGTGCCCATCGACTGAATCGGCTTCCTTTGCGATCAGAGCAGCTCGTTGGCCAGCTCTCGAAACGACAGCACCCGCGCGCCCGGGCAGGTGGCTTTGCCGTCGACCTTGCAGCCGTCGAGCACGTGCTCGACGGTGCGGAGCAGCACGTCGAAGTAGGCCCCCTCGTTCCAGAGCGCGAAGTGGTGGCCCACGTTCCAGGGCTCGTTGCCGCGGTTGATCGACGCGGCGATGGCGGCGCGGTAGTCGGCCTCCATGCGCTCGGGCGACACCTTGCGGTCGGCATAGTTGTAGTCCATCGGTAGCACCGCGGCGCCTGGGTGGAGGACGAGCGGCAGCTCCAGGATGCGCTTCTTCTCGTTCGCGGGGGTGATCAGCGTGGGCAACCCAGGCCCGGCGGACTGGCTGGTGTCGTAGCGATAGCCTCGCTCGGAGAGCGCGTCGTAGAGAGCGTCGTTGGCGGCGAGGTAGGGCGCGCGGAAACCCTCGATGCGGTAGCGCACGAGGCGCGGGTGCTTGAGGTTGGGCTCGCCTCGCGCGTCGAACAGGCGTTTGCCGTCGAGCTCGACCGGGAACTTCGGCACGACGATGCAGAGGTCGGTGTCTTTGCGGAACATGGGCGCCCCGCAGGCGGTGCCCTTCGGGCATTTCTGGTGCAGGTTGCACGGCGCCGAGCAGACGCTGGTGGTCTCGGTGAGCGCCGCGCACAGGCCGGAGCTGCAATCGCTGGGGCCCGCGCAGGCAGCGCCGAGCGCCCCCGCGCTCGCGCCCGCCAGGGGCTCGAACACCGGGAACACCGGTCGCGCCGGCTCACCAGCGAGCACCGGCTGGAAGAGCGCGAAGTCCATGACTTGATGAAAGCGGTCGAGCTCGGCCAGCCATTGCGACTTGTCCCACAGCCGTCCGTCGTGGTGACCCATGCCGTGGTCGCCGATGTCGTGGCCCTCGTTGATCGCCTGCTGCGTGAGCGCGCGGCGGACGAGCACCTCGTCGCGGGTCATGGCCCGCCCGACGTCGCTCTCGACCTTCTCGGCGGTGTAGTAACAGGCGTTGACGAAGAAGGTGTAATGCGGCTTCTGGCCGTATTTGGCGCCCATGGCCCGGGCGTGCTCGAGCAGCCGCAGCCACAACGAGAAGCGCATGCTGCCATCGAACGCGGCGGTGAACACGAACGGCTCGCCCGCACGGCGAGCGACTGGCTCCTGCGCCAGCGTGATCAGCAGCGGATTGACCGCGCTCGCGCTCGGCAGCGGCGCTTCGGCCGTGCCGCGCGAGGCCTCGGCGGGCGCCGGAGGGGCGTCGGCTGCAGCGGTGGCGGCGGCCGTCAGCTCGCCGCTCGTGGCCGCGCTCGCCTCTGGCGCGGGGCCGTTTGCCTCGGGCTCCGGCTCGCGCTGGCAAGCCGCGAGCAGCACGACCAAGGGCAGCGAGCTCCGCGCGGGCACGCGCTACTCGGCGGGCTTGGGCTTGGGCTTCTTGCTGGCGGCGGCGCTCTCGACTGGGAGCTTGATCACGGGCTTCTTGGGGTGGCGCCGGTACAGGAGGATGGTGCGCCCCAGGGTCTGCGCGACGGAGGCGGCGAGCGCAGGGCCGAGCTCATTGGCGACGTCGTCGCGATCGATCGGGCACTCGGTGCCCAGGCGCACCTTGACCAGCTCGTGTTCTGCTAGCGCCTCGTCGATCGCGCGACTGGCGCCGCTGGTGAGGCCCGACTTGCCGAGCTGCACGACCGGATCCAGGTGGTGGCCGAGCGCGCGCAGGAACCGCTTCTGCTTGCCGCTCAGCTCGAGGTTGGGCTTCTTCATCAGGTCTGGCTCCGTTTGGGTCCGATCAACGTCTTCAGCTGCGCGCGTGCGACCTCCTCCCCGGCGGTGTTCCAGATGCTCACCGGCACGATGTACTCGGCGCGGGCGCTGGTCTCGATCGCGGGGGGCTCGCTGCTCGCGCGGAGCGGACCGCGCGCCTTCTTCAGATACTCGATGGACAATCCTGCGACGATGAAGCGTGCGTCGTCGGGCATGGAGTACGCGACGGCGATGTTGCCCGTGAGCTCGGCCAAGTTGACGAGGGCGACGGCGTGAACGCAGGAGAGGTGGTTGCGTACGGAGCGCTTGTCCGCCATCTTCACCTCGGCGTAGCCGTGCTTGAGCACGTCCACCTCCGCCCCGATGGTGCTGGTGTACGGCGCCGCCAAGCCCACCGCGCGGCTGAACAGCCGTTTGCCGAAGGGCAGCGGTGACAATCGATCCCAAAGATCGCGGATGACGTTGCGATCGCTCTCGGCGATGGCCCGAGGCGAGAGGAGCGAGAGGGTTTGTTCGAGGTTCATGGCGGGGAGCGGCGCGTGACGCTAGCACATCGGGCTTGAGGAACGCCCCGCAGCTTGCGACATTGAGCGTCCCCGAGAAGGTCACGCGTGCCCGACACCAAGCAGATCGTTTCCCATCTTCGCAAAGCTCTCGGCGCAGTCATCCGCGGCAAGTCCGAGGCGATCGATCTTCTCCTGGTTGGCGCGTTCGCGGGCGGGCACGTGTTGATCGAGGACGTTCCCGGCGTGGGCAAGACCACGCTCGCCAAGGCGCTGGCGCGCGCGCTGGAGTTGGAGTTCGCGCGAGTGCAGTTCACGCCCGACCTGTTGCCCTCCGACATCCTGGGCACCCACACGCTCCACCCGCGTGAGGGCTCGCTCACCTTCCAGCGCGGGCCGATCTTCGCGAACGTGCTGCTCGCCGACGAAATCAACCGCGCCTCGCCGCGGACCCAGTCGGCGCTGCTCGAGGCCATGAGCGAGGGGCAAGTGACGATCGACGGCAAGACGTTGCCTCTGCCGGAGCCGTTCATCGTGCTCGCGACGCAGAACCCGGTGGACTTCCAGGGCACCTACCCGCTGCCAGAGGCGCAGCTCGATCGCTTCGTGTTGCGCTTGTCGCTCGGCTACCCGAGTGAAGAGGACGAGCTCGCCATGCTCGATGACCGTCGTGAGGGCGACCCAATCGCCGTGGTCGACCCCGTGGCCACGCGCGAGCAGTTCTTGAGTGTGGTGGCCGAGGTGCGCACCGTGCGCGTGGAGCCGGGGGTGGCCAAGTACATGCGCCGGCTGGCGCAGGCGACGCGCGACCACTCCGACGTGGCTCTGGGCGTGAGCCCGCGCGGCACCCTGGTGCTCTACCGCTGCAGTCAGGCTCGGGCATTGCTCGCGGGGCGCGCGTTCGTCACACCGGACGATGTGCAGGGGGTGATCGAGGCGGTGTTCGCTCACCGTTTGATGCTGACGGAGCGCGCGCGGTACGGGGGCAAGGGGGCCAGCCTGCTCGTGGACGAGGTCGTGAAGGCGACCAGCGTCCCGGTATGAGCGCGCCGCGCTCGCGCCTCGAGCGCTGGCGCCGCATGCTCGGCGACCGCCGCGAGCTCTTGCGGCTGAACCACATCTTCATCCCTGCGAAGAAGCAGGATCGCGATCGCTTCCGCAAGAGTCGCGTAGGCCGCCTGATCCAGCCCACCTTCGCCGCGTACCTGGCCATGAGCCGCGAAGGACGCGCGCTGTTCACGCTCACCCTGATGGTGGGCCTGGCGGGGCTCGACATTCGATCCTCCCAAGTGCACCTCTTGTTCGCGATGTTGGTCGCGACCTTGCTTGCGTCGCTGACGGCGCGGCCGTTCTTTCGCGCGCGCGGCCTGCGCATCAAGGTCGACGCGCCCGCGCGCGTCACGGTCGGTCAGCGCCAGACGTTCTTGATCACGCTTTCGAACGAGGCGGAGCGCGCGTTGGCCAGCGTGCGCGTGATGCTGCCATTTCTGCCCTGGGACGGTAGCTGGCAGGTCGCCCCGCCGGGCGTCGCGGCGATCGCTCCCGGCAAGTCCGAGCGCATCACCGCCGAGGGCACGTTCTTGGCGCGGGGGGAGCACCACCTGGACGCGGTCGAGGCAGCGCTCTTGGTGCCGCTCGGGCTCACGCTGGGCCCACGCCGGTTGAGCAACGAGGCGCGCTTTTTGGTCGTGCCACGCATTCCGAACGTGGCGGCCTTGAGCGTGCGGCACCGCTTGCCCGAGCGCAACGAGGCGCGCGTGCTGTCGCGCGAGCAAGGCGAGAGCGAGTTCTCTGGAGTCCGTCCGTACAAGAGCGGCGATCCGCTCAAGCACCTGCACGCTCGCACCTGGGCGCGCACGGGGACTCCCCATATCAAGACCTACGCCGCCGAGCGCAGCGATCGCATCGGGGTGGCGGTCTTGTGCGACGGCGACGCGGTGCTCGACAGCACCAAAGAGGCGGCGCTCTCGTTGGCCGCGGGCATCACCTCGCGCTTGCTCGCGCAGGGAGATGGGGTCAGCTTGGTGTGCGTGGACTTGACGGTGTTCCGCGTCACGCCGCGCAGCGGGCGGGCGGCGCTCGACGCGGTGCTCGATCGGCTCGCCGTGCACTCCCTCACCCAGCGCGTCGAGCCGGTCGAGCAGTCGGTGCTCGACATCGCGCCGGAGCTGTCGGCGCTGTTTTTGGTGACGTCGGACGACGAGCCTCGTCGCCGGGCGCTGATCGACGACTTGGAGCAGCGCGGTCTGCCGGTGGTGTGGGCGGTGGTGCACCCGACCAGGCCGGCCAAAGCGCCACCACACCAGGGAGATCGGCGCGCCAAGTACGTCGATGCGGCGCGGCTCGAGCAGGGCGAGGTGATCGTCCTGTGAAGGAGCGCACGCTGGCGCTGACCTTGGTGCTCGCGGGCCTCGCGCTCGCGAATGCGTCCTCGGTCTCGGTGGGCATCGTGGCGGTGCTCGCGCCGATCACCGCGCTCGTCTTGGGCCCGCGCTTCGCGCTGTCGCGTTTCGCGCAGACCGGCGTGTCGGTCGCGGCGCTGCTCGCGGGCATCTTGCTCGCGCGTGCCATGGCGCCCCCGGAGTGGGAGGTGGAGGCGTTGTCGGAGCGCGCGCTGCTCCTGGCGTTGCCCGTGCACCTGGTGGCCTGTGCGCGCGCGCTCATGACCGCACCCGTGTACGGCGAGAGGTTGACGTTGGTCGCGGCCTTGGTGGTGTTGACGGCGGCAGGGCGCGTCCAACATGGGCTCGCGTTCCCGCTGCTGGCCGCGGGCGCGCTGCTCGCTGGGTTTCTCGCGTTGCGTGCAGGAGACCCGAGCCGCGCGCCGGTCAAGCAGCTGGGCTTTCGGCACTACGGTGCGCTCTCGCTCGGCTTCACGCTCGCGTTTGGGCTGACCTGGCTCGCCCATTGGGGCCTGCCGCTCGCGCACCGCGCGCTCCTGGCCCGCGCCCAGTCTCGCTTCAACTTCCAGCAGATCGGCTTCTCCGAGTCGATGCGGCTGGGCGCGCTGTCGGGGCTCTTGGAGTCGGACAAGGTGGCTCTGCGCGTGCGCGGCAAGGTGCCTCCGCTGCTGCGCGGCGTGGTGCTGTCGCGTTACGAGACCGGGCGCTGGGAGGGCGTCGACGCCAACGCCACACGCGTGCTGCACGAGACCGCGCCGCTGCCCGAGAGCCTCGAGGGCCTGACCGAGATCGAGCGCGCCCAGCCGATGCCGTCGCAGAGCCGCTTCTATTTCGCAACACTGGGCGCGACGGAGATCGTCTCCTCCACCGGCTACTACGATCGCGATGGGGTCGGCGTGCTGCGTCCGGCCGACATTCAGCCTGCGAAGCGCATCTGGTTCCGCTCGAACACGGAGGCCCCTGAGCCAGCACCCACCCCTGCGGAGCTGATGGTGCCGTCGCGGCTCTCTCCGCACCTCGCAGGAGTGCTGCGTGAGTGGGGCGTCGCCGAGCAGAGCGCCGAGGAGAAGCTCGCCATCATCGAGCGGCGACTGAACGAGGACTACCGCTACTCCACCGAGTTCGAGCGCCCGCAGCGGGTCGAGCCCGTGCTCGACTTCCTGACCAACAACAAGCAGGGCCACTGCGAGTACTTCGCGTCGGCGTTCGCGCTCCTGGCGCGCAAGGCGCTGGTGCCGAGCCGCGTGGTCTCTGGCTACCGCGTCACGGAGCGCTCTCCGCTCGGCTACGCGATCGTCCGGGAGCGCGACGCGCACAGCTGGGTCGAGGTGTGGCTCGATGGTCGCTGGGTCACGTACGACCCGACGCCGGCCTCGCTCGAGGCCGCCCCGCGCGACCGCACCTCGCTGATTGGCGCGCTGGTCGACGGGCTGCGCACCGGTTGGGAGGTGGTCGACGATTGGCTGACCGAGCGGAGCGCGTTCGAGTTCTCGTTGGCGCTGGTGCTGCTCGTCGGGCTGCTCGGCCTGCTCCGAGCCTACCGCGGGCGCGATCGCAGCAGACGCCGCGCGGAGGCTGAGGAGGCCCCGACCGAGCTGGTCGCGCTGCTGGCAGCGCTCGCGAAGCTGGGCGTCGAGCGCGCTCCTCACGAGACGCTCGCACGCCTCGCGCGGCGAGTCTCGGAGGCCGAGCTCGGTGTCGGGCCTCGGCAGGCCGCGCTCGAAGCGCTGCGGGCGTACGAGGTGTTGCGTTACGGCCAGGAAGGCGACAGCGACGCCGTGCGGGGGGACCTGCGGCGCGCCACCGAGCAGCTGAAGAGCGCCTGAGCTCGCGCGCACGGTCGCGGGTCTGGATCGTCGTCGGACGCGGCCGCGGCGCCGAGGTGGGGTGCCCGCCCGACGGACCCTGCCATCGTCGAGCGACCTCGGCTGGCAGGGCGCCTCGGTGCCGCTCGCACTTGGCCGGCGGTGCCCGCCGGGGCCGACGCTCACTCACAATCGAAATGATCGTACGCGACGCCGCTCTCGGAGCGAACTGCGGCGAGCACGCCGCCCTCGTCGAGCACCACCAGGTCGCGGAAGCTCTCCTCAGGCATGGTGTTCGCCGGCAAGAGGGCGCTGCCCTGCGGGACGCCGGTCAGCGGATCGAGGCACGTCAGCACCACCACGTGCTCGCTGCCGTCGTCGATCTGCACCGCGAAGTAGATGAGCCCGCTGAGATCCGTGTCGAGCAAGAGGATGGACCACACGGATGCGTCGAATGTGAGCTCGCGCGTGAAGCGGTGCTCCTGCGAAGGGCGCACGTTCGACACCACATAGGTGCGGCCTGCGGCCGCGTCGGTGATGCCCGCTTTGAGGTAGGACTTGCCGTCGCGGCTCGGTCGCCCGGGGATCTGCTGGCGCGGCTCGGCCGGGGCGCCAGACGTGTTGCCGAGCAGCACCAGCGGGCCGTGCTCGTGCTCGACGTACACGTCGCTGCCGTCCACGAACACGCCGGTCACGTAGCCCGGTCCGTCGATGCCTTCGCCCGCGAGGGGAAGCGATCCCACCCAGGAGCCGTCGGCGCCGTACACCGCCACGTTCGCCCCGCCGAAGCGGTCGAGCACGGCTACGGAGCCGTCGCTGGCCACCGCCAAGTCCTGTGCGGTCAGCCCGTCGAGCGCGATGGACGACTCGAGCTCGCCGTCCTTGAAGCGGGCGACGCGGCCGTTCACCTGGTCGAGCACCCACACGCGACCACGTGAATCTACAGAGAAGCTCATCGGCCCACTGGGGCTGCCTTCACCGGGTTGATCTCGGCCCAGGTCGCGTTCTCCTCCACCCCAGGCTGAGAACAGCTCACGTTTGGCGCTTGCGGTGGAGGTGGGAGTCGGCGCCGCGGCGCGCGCGGTTGGTCGCCGGACCGAGCTCGTGCCGGACACACCCGCTGCGCGCGACTCTCGCTCCGTCGCAGTAGCCGCGGATTTCTGCGTTGTTGACGGCCCTTCGCACGAGCGCGCCACCAGCAAGAGGCCGACAACGACAGCTCCCACTCCCAGCGCACGTGTCGCACCTACGCGCATTTGTTCCTCAATTTGGCCACCGTCTCGATCTGGTTGGCACGACCATTGATGAAGCGGGGCGCGACCAACTCCTCACGAGAGTGCAAGAACGATGACCAGTCAACTCCGCTCCCTGATCGCTGTCTTCTTCACCCTCATGGCCACCGTTGTCGTCGCATGTGCGCCTGGCACCAACGACCCGGCCAGCCAGGATCTGGTCGGAGCGGACGAGGACACGGCCTCGAAAGAGGATGGCCTCTCAGGCTCGATCCCGGTCGGCACGACGCTCAAGTCCACGACCGGCGTGAACCTGCGCTCCGGCCCGTCGACGTCCAAATCGATCCTGTACACGGTCCCGGAAGGCTCCAAGGTCGTCGTGCAGCAAGCCGCTCCGAGCAACGGCTTCTACAAAGTGAAGCACAACGGCACCATCGGCTGGAGCTACGGCGCCTACTACGTGATCGACACTCCGCCGGCCGACGGCGGCGGCGACGACGGGGCGGACGACGGCGGCGACGACGGCCCCGTGTCCAACGTGCGCCTGGCCGCGATCGAGCGCGCCAAGGCGGGCGTCGGCTTCTCGTATTGGTGGGGTCACGGGCGCTTCTTGGAGAGCGGCGCCACGCCCTCGAACAAGGGCTCCTGCTCCGGCACCTGCCCCGACTGCTCGCACTCCGGCTCGTACGGCGGCGACTGCTCCGGCTACGTCGCCAAGGTGTGGCAAGTCCCCGGCTCGAACACCAGCCTCTCCACCGACTCGCACCCGTACAGCACCGCGGACTTCGTCCAGAACACGAGCAACTGGTCGATCATCTCGCGCGACGACCTCAAGCAGGCCGACGCGATGGTCTACCGCTCGAACGGTGCCGGTCACATCTTCATCTACGACCACGGCGACGCTTGGGGCTCGCCTTATGCCTACGAGTGCAAGGGCTGCGCAGCCGGCTGCGTGGAAGGCACCCGCAGCGTGTCGTCCGCCTACAAGGCCATTCGCCGCACGGGGTGGTGAGCCGCGCCTGACCCTTGCGCGCGGCACCGCCGGTCTCGATCATGAGCGCATGACGCTCCGAGCCACCGCTACGCTGCTGATCGCCGTCGGCTTGCTCCCCTTCGACGTGAGCGCGCAGCCCGTGCTCAAGTGGCAAGCAGGAGGTTGCCAAGGGAGCTCGTGCGACACCGGCTGGTACGCCTCGCCCGCTGTGGTGGATCTCACCGGCGACGGCAGCGTCGAGGTGCTGTGGGGTGGCTACGACCTCGTGGCCATGAATGGCAGCGACGGCAGCGAGATCTGGCGCGGGGCGAGCGCAAATCGCATGTGGCCGAGCCCCGCCATCGCCGACCTGGACGGAGACGGCCAGCTCGAGGTCGTGGTCGGACGCGGCGGGGATGAGCTCAGCGTGTACTCCGCGACGGGGGCGCTCCTGTGGACGCGAAACCCGTTCGGCAGCGGAGAGGTGCGCACGCTCGCGCTCGCCAACCTCGACAGCTCGGGCCCGATCGAGATCATCGTCGGCCGCGGCAGCGGCGGCGACGTGGAGCAGGTGAACGTGTACCAGCCCGATGGCTCGGTGCGGCCCGGGTTCCCCGCGCGGCGCGCGGGCGAGCCCGGCTACGGCTGGGGCATGTACAACCAGAACGTCACCATCGGCGACCTGGACGGTGATGGGCAACGCGAGATCATCGCCCCCACCGACACGCACTACATCACCGCGCTCGCCCCCAATGGCGATCAGCTCCCCGCTAGCGACGTGTACGGCGCCGGCGAGGTCTGGAGCCAGGTGGGCGTGCACGTCGATCAGGCCGCCGATCTGCAGGGCTACGCCGATTGCGGCACCCAGCACCGACCCAACTTCGCCAACAGCGCGCCTGTGATCGCAGACGTGGATGGCGACGGGACCGACGAGATCATCGTCGTCGGCGACGTGTACGACTGCAGCGTCGGTGATCCGGACGGCGACCTCTACCACACGCCCTGGATCCTGAAGCTCGACCGCACGCGCTGGAGCGGCGGTGGCCACGACTGGACGACGCTGCCCGCGTCCAACTCCGGGCCGCTCTCGCAGGACTTCAACGTGATCCAGAACAGCGTCACCAGCGCGGTCGTGGCCGATCTCGACGACGATGGAGAGAAGGAGATCCTGTACCCCTCGTACGACGGAAAGCTCCACGCGTATTGGCTGGACCGCACGGCGCATGGCGGCTGGCCCTTCGATGTGCCGGGCGCCGGCATCCGCTTCGCGAGCGAGCCCGCGATCGTGGACATCGAGGGTGATGGCCCTGCCGAGGTCATCTTCACCTCGTGGCCCGAGAATGGTGGCAACCGCATTGGCCAATTGTTCGTGCTCGACGCCATGGGCAACCAGCTCTTCGTGGTCGACCTGCCCGCGCCGCTCAGCGACGACTGGAACGGATCATTGGGAGCCCCAACCGTCGCGAACATCGACTCCGATGCCGACATGGAAATCGTGATCGGCACCACCGCCAGCGGTGTGGTCGCCTACGACCTGCCCGGCTCAGCCGACGCGCGCATCCTGTGGGGAACGAGCCGCGGGAGCCTGCTGCGCTCCGGCAACGCCGACGATCCCGGGCCGGTCATCGGCGAGGGAGGCAGTGGCGCGGGTGGCAACGGGGCGGGCGGCGAGGGCAGCGGCGCAGGCTCCGGCAGCGGTGCCAACGGCAGCGGCAACAACGGCAGCGGCGCTGGCGCCGGCGTCGGTGGGGACGCGGCCAACGACGGCGGCGGCGAGTCCGGCTGCGACTGCCGCGCCGCGGGTGGCCCATCGCCGAGTGGGCAAGGCTGGCTGGGCGTGCTGGCGCTGCTCGCCCTCGGCCGCCGGCGCGTCCGCCGCGCCTGAGCCGAGACCGCCCCGCGAATCCGAAGCCGAGCCCAAGGCCTCAGCGGCCGAGCAGCCCGACGAGCGCCCTTCCCGCCTCTGGATCGTCCAGCGACTCCAGCGGGAAGCCCACCACCACCACGCGCCCGCTCGCGCTCGTGTTCGTCACGATGCAGGCCGCGCCCGCGACGCCAGCCAGGTACGTGAGGCAGCTCGCGCCTCCGGCGCTGGCCGCGAGCACATCAGGGAACGCCGCCTCGTGCCGGCCAAGCTTCGAGAAGCGGGCGAGGCCGTGGCCCCAATCGGTCGCGCCCGCGCCCACGAAGGTCGTGCCTGCGTCGTCCGCCACGTAGTCGATGCCCAGCACCTCGCGAGCGAAGGAGGCGTCTGCGGCGGAGCCCTGCGCGACCAGGTCGTAGCCGATCTCCGCGCCCGAGACGAACAGCTGCCCACCGCCATCGACGTAGGCTGCGATGGCCGCCTGTTCGTCGGGCGAGAACGTCACGTCGTCCACCGACTCGCGGCCCAGCGCCCACAACACGCGGGCGAAGCTCGAGAGCTCCACCGATCCGTCCTCCACCGCGAAATGGGAGGCGCTCTCGAACGGGCCTTCCATTGCCATGGCGTGCGCGACGACGGCGTCGTGCCCCCAGGCGAGCGGGTTCTCGGGCACGGGCGCCGCCGCGTAGCGGTCGTTGCCGTCGACGAAGAGGCTTCGTTCGCCGGCCGTCGAGACGCGGACGCCGAGCACGTTCGACGGGGCGCTCTCCCCCGCGGGGCCCACGGCCGTGACGCGCACGAACAATGTGCCGTCCATCACCATCGTGCGGTGCGCGGTCGTCTGGACGAGGCGCGCGTCCTCGCGCCGCCAGCTCTTGCCATCCGGGCTGCGCCAGATCAGGTAGCCGGTCGCGCCCTCTACCTCGCGCAGCCTCACCGTCGCCGTCGCGCCGTTGCGATCGTCGAGCACTCGTTCCAGCAATGGCGCCTCAGGGATGCCGCTCGCGCCCTTGCGATCGGCGGCGAGCACCCCCACCGCGGCGTCCACCGCCGCGCGCACGGAGGTGGAGCTCGCGACATCGTTCACGAGGAACGACGCCACGTAGCGCTGGCCGTCGTGGCGATGGAACAAGACGCCGCTCAGCGCGACCACGCCGGTCAGCGTGCCGGTCTTGCCCCAGAAGCGGCCCGCCGTGTCGGGGCCGGTCATGCGGCTCGCGATCGTGCCGCGCAGCCCGGAGACCGCCATCGACCCGACGAAGGCGGGCCACTCGGGCCGCTCCGACAGGGCCGCGAACAGGTCTGCAACTTGGCGCGGCGTCGCGCGGTTGTCGTGGGAGAGGCCGGAGCCGTCGTTCAGATCGAGCCCGGCATGGGCCACGCCGAGCTCGTCCAGCGCGGCCTCGACCGCCGTGAAGCCTGCGGCGTAGGTGCTCTCTCCGCTGCCCAGGAGCCCAAGGTGATGCAGCGCGAGATCAGCCATCTCGTTGTGGCTCGGCACGTTGATCGCGTGCGCGGACACGTCTGAAGAGGCGCTCGGACCGGAGAGCAGCAGCTCTGCGCCCGCGGGCGGCTCGAACCCGGCGGCTCCGCTCGCGCCTCCCGCGACCGTGATGCCCGCTGCGACGAGCGCCGCTCGGAACGCGCTCGCTGCTTGGGCGCGCTCCGAGGCGAAGTCGATCGTGCCCAGCGAGTCCCCCTCGTACAGGTACTCGCCTTTGGCGATCACGCCGCCGCTCACAGCGCCCACGCCAGTCGCTGCGAGCGCCTGTGCCAAAGCGTCGAACGACTGCCGCGCGCTGTCGCCGAACCAAGGCGTCGCGGAAGGATCGTGCTCGGCCACCAGCACTAGGTCTCCCTGCACCGTGCCGCTGCTGAGGGCGCCTGCGTAGACAGAGACGGCAGGCCGCCCTGACTCGCCGCTGGTGAGCAGCGTCGCAGCGGTCGTGAAGAGCTTGGTGTTCGACGCGGGCTTTCGCAGCGTGTCGGGGCTCCGCTCGTACACGAGCTGGCCGCTGTCGAGACCCTCGATCAACACGGAGTAGGACCCCGTCGCGCCGGCGAGCGCGTCGTCGATGTCGGCGCGCAGCGCGTCGAGCTCGGCGTCGGTGAACGGCGTCGGGGACGGGGGCGGGTCGAACGGATCCTCGACCGCCGGCACCGCCGCCCCGTCGCCTCTCTCGCCGTTGCCGCCGCTTGGTGCTCCGGCGGATCCGCCTCCTTCGCCGTCGCCGCCCGCGCCGTCATCGACGAGATCGCCCGAGTCGCCGCAGGAGGCGGCGAGCGCGGCGCACAGCGCGAGGCAGACCAGGGGGAGCGAGCGGACGCGCGGCACGCTCGCGCGATAGCAAGCGGCGCACCAGAGGACGTCAGCCACTTTTGCCGCGGGCTGGCTCGGGAGAAATGCCGCGGGCGAGAGGCATGGATCGCCCGGGTCCCTGGTCGCCGAGCCAGGGCGGGACCACCCAGACGCCCGTGATCGTCGGAGCAGCACCGGCCGGTGCCCAAAAGCTCCGCCTCGTGGTACGTCGGCGCCATGGGACGTGACGTCGAGCTCGAGTGTCTGTGCGGTGCGGTGCACGGGGTGGCGCGTGACGTGTCGGCCAAGACGGCGAACCGCTGCGTTTGTTTGTGCTCGAGCTGTCAGACGTTCCTGCATCACCTCGGACGCGCCGACCTGCTGGATGCGCACGGTGGCTCGGATATCATTCAGGTCGCGCCGAACACGGTCTCGTTCGACCGGGGCACCGACAAGATCGCCGCCATCCGCCTCGGACCCAAGGGGCCCTATCGCTGGTACGCCACGTGTTGCAAGACGCCTTTGGGCAACACCGTGAAACCGTCGTTGCCTTTCGTAGGCTTCGTGTACGAGGCCTTTCGCGAGGCGCGCGACCCGCAGCGTCGCGAGGAGCTGTTTGGCCCGATTCGGGCCAGCATCAATGGCGACGGCGCGATCGGCGAGGCACCGCCCGGGTCGAAAGGGATGAACCTCGGCTTCCTGCTTCACACCATCGGGCTCATTCTGGGTTGGAAGCTGCGCGGCCAGGCCTGGCCACACCCGTACTTCAACAGGGCGAGCGAGCCGCTCTACCCGGTGAGGATTCTGACCCGGGAAGAGCGCGCAGAGGCGAGCAAGCTCGCCGGCCCGCGTCCGGCGTCCACCAGCGCCTGAGCTCGAGCTCGGCGTCGTCTCGGACTCGGACTCGGCCTCGGACTCGGCCTCGGACTCGGATCGCGTCTCGGCTTTGTGCGGCCGCCGCCGAAGCCGACCGCCGAGGCTCGCCCGAAGGATCGACGAGGCTGAGCCCAACGTCGAAGCCGCCGCCGAATCCATCACGAAGAAGCCAGGGTGGGCAAGCCGATCGTGGCTGGTGGGACCATACGCGGAACGTCGCGACCATGGCGCATGGTTCGACTCCACGGAGCATGGTCACGCACGTCGCCAGCGCGCCAGCTTACTCACGCACTGGTCGCAACGCGAAAGGAGGCTGATTGGAGTGCGCCCCGTCAGATGGTCAGCCACCATCCGGGGGACCATGCTCAGAGCTGGTCCACCATGCGCCATGGTCACCGGTCACGGAGCATGGTCACCGGTCACGGAGCATGGTCACCGGTCGCGGAGCATGGTCACCGGTCACGGAGCATGGTCACCGGTCGCGGAGCATGGTCACCGGTCGCGGAGCATGGTCACCGGTCGCGGAGCATGGCCGACCAGCCGAAGCCGAACGCGAGCACGAAGCCCACCGGTGAGCGCCGACCACCTCGCGCGAGGGTGCGGCCGTGCGTGCAAGCCCGAGCCTCTAGTCAGGGGCACTTCGAGCGCGCGAAGTAGAAGAAGTCGCCGCCTTCACCGAATGTGAATACGCCGCTGTCCAGCTCGGTCACGAACCAATCGATCATCGTGGATCCGCCGAGCGTGACGTGGATGACACCGATCGCCGGATCCGGCGCGGCGTCGTCCCACACCCAGGTGCCCGCGGGCGCCGTCCCGCAGCCCATGAGGAAGTCGCCGTCAGCCTCGAAGATGAAGTACGGGGCGTCCGGTGGCGCGGGCTCGATCGGGTTGCCGCTGTCCGAGAAGCCGGTGGGCTGCCACTCGCCGACCAGCGCGTCCCCGGAGACGGTGCCGCCGCCCGCGCTGCCGCCGCCCGCGCCGCCGCCGCCGGAGCTTGTGCCTCCGCTTCCGCCGGCGCTCGCGCCGCCTCCGCCCACCTGGGCGCCGCCGCTGGCGATCTCGCCACCGCTGCCGTTGCCGCCCGCGCCGCCGCCCCCAGCGTTCGCGCCTCCAGGCGCCGCTGCGCCGCTACCGCTGTCGCCGCATGCTGCCAGCGACAACCCACACACGTACACGATGAGCGAAAGAGCGGGAGCGTTCGAATGCACGCGCGCTCCATACCATGTTCAGGGGCGAGGCGAGGGAGTTGCAGCGGAGATCGAAGCGGCGTGCCGCATGCCCCGGACCGAAGACTGACGCCACAGTCGAGGCCGAAGCCGACGCCGCCAGCGCGCGTCGGGCTGCGCGTAGGCGCGAGAGCGCCAAGCGCGGCGCTCTCGAGGGCGTAGCGCGTCAGCGCAAGCCCGAGCGTGCTCGAGCTCTCAGCCCCCGACTTGCGCCAACGCCAGCCGGGCGATCTCGCGCAGCGGGACGCCGTGCTGCTGCGCCGCCCGCACGCAGTCCTCGAACTCGGGCTTGTATTGCGGCGCGCCGTAGGGGCCTTCGCTGACCTTGACGCGAATCGGCCCGTACTCGGTGGTCACCGAGATGGTGCGACGCGGCCGCTCGAGCCGAGAGACGGGCGTACGCCGCAGGCCGATCGAGGTGGTCTCACGCAGCAGCGCCTCGCCCACCTCCCGCTCGTGGTCGGTCTCGGCGATGGCGGCGATGACCAGGCCAGGCCTGCCCTTCTTCATCACTACCGGCGTGGCCCACGCGTCCAGCGCACCGGCCGCGATCAGCTGGCTGAGGGCGTGCGCCGCGTGCTCACCGCTCATGTCGTCCACGTTGGCCTCGAGCACCACGTGCGAGCAATCTGCAGTCTGGCCCGCCGTGGAGGGAGTGCCGAGCACGGCGCGCAACACATTGGCGCGGTCCGCCAGGTTCATGTGGCCAGCGCCATAGCCGATCCGCGCCGGTGCCATCGTCGGCCAGCTGACGAAGCGCTTGGCCACGGTCGCCAGGATCGCGGCGCCGGTGGGCGTGACCAACTCGGCCTCCACGTCGGCCGGGTAGGTGGGCACACCTCGCAAACAATGGACCACCGCGGGCGGCGGGTTGGGCAAAAAGCCGTGGGCTGCGCGAATGAACCCACGGCCCATGGGCAATGGTGAGCACACCACGGTGGCATCCAGGAACGTCAGCGCGGCGGCGGCGCCGACGATGTCGACGATCGCGTCGACCGCACCCACCTCGTGGAAGTGCACGTCGTCGATCGGCATCTTGTGCACGGTGGCCTCGGACTCGGCCAGGTGCTGGAAGATCTTGCGCGCGAGCTCCTTGATCGGCGGCTCGAGCGAGCTCTCGGCCAACATCTGATCGATCTGCTTGTGAGTGCGCAGCGGCTGCGCGGCTTCGAGGTGGACCTCGAAGCTGGTGGCCACGATCGCGTGCTTGTGCGCGTGCCCGCGGTGCAGGTGGAAGTCCTCGAGCGGTAGAGCCGAGAGCGCGCGCTCGATCACGAGCAGCGGCACGCCCAGGTCGAGCAGCGAGCCGATGATCATGTCGCCCGCGGCGCCGCTCTGCGCGTCGAAGAACAGGAGCATCCCGCGGCCGCTGCCGGCGGTGAGCAGCGGGAGCTGGGGCGCGCCGTCGTGGCTGTGGGCGCCCTCGTGCCCTTCCTCGGCCACGGGACCGTGCGCGTGGTGGCTGCCGTGTGAAATCGAGGACGGCCGGGAAGGTTTGGGGGCGGGATCCTCGTGGGAGTGCAGGAAGGGATTGGGGGTGCCCGCCTCGTGCCCGTGGCCGTGGCCGTCGGCGTGCGCGTGATCGTGAGCATGATCGTGCGCGTGCGCGTGGCCGTGGTCGTGCGCGTGGCTGTGGTCGTGCGCGTGGCTGTGGTCGTGCGCGTGGCTGTGGTCGTGCGCGTGGTCGTGGGTGTGGCCGTGGTCGTGCGCGTGGCCGTGGTCGTGCGCGTGGCTGTGGTCGTGCGCGTGGCTGTGGCTCGGGTCGGGCCTCGACGCCGTCGCCGCTCTCGGGGGCGCGGGCCGAGCTGCCGGGCCGCGATCGGCACGCGGTCGCCGATCGTCTCGCGGCGGGCCGCTCGGTCCTCGATCTCCGCGCGGTCGCCGGTCGTCGCGTGGGAAGCGGTCGCCCGGGGGACGCGGCCCGTCCTGACGCGGCCCTTCCTGGCGCGGCCCTTCGCGGCGGGCGCCCTCACGACGAGGCGATTCGGTTCGTGGCCCGCCGTCGCGAAACGGCGCGGGCCGGTCGCGGCGGTCTGCGCCTGCGGTAGGCGTGCGCTTCTGAAATACCTCGACGGCGCCCGGCTCTCTCTTCTTCCGACCGAAGGCCATGTGGCTACGCTCCTCGCGCGCTGGGCTCGAGGCCCATCAAGATGCGGTGCACCGCGAGCGCGGCGCCGAAGCCGTTGTCGATGTTCACCACGGTGATGCCGCTGGCGCAGCTGGTGAGCATGGCGAACAGCGGGGTGAAGCCGGAGAGCGCGGTGCCGTAGCCGATCGAGGTGGGCACCGCGACGACGGGCGTGGACACCATGCCGCCCACCACGCTGGGCAACGCGCCCTCCATGCCCGCGATGGCGATCACGGCGCGGGCGCTGCGCAGCCGGTCGACGCGGTGGAGCAAGCGGTGGATGCCGGCGACGCCCACGTCGAACAGCTTGTCCGTGCGGTGGCCCAGCGCCTCGAGCGTCTCGCTGGCCTCCTCGGCCACGGGCATGTCGCTGGTGCCGCCGGTGACGATCGCGACGGTGGCGCCGCTCGATCGCTGAGGCACGCCGCGCGGCTCGATCCGCACGGTGCGCGCCAGCGCCGCATGACGGGCGCCCGGGAACGCCGCGACCATGGCGGCCGCGCGCTCGGCATCGACGCGTGTGGCGAGCACGTTTTGCCCAGCGTCGAGCAGCGTCTGGGCGATGGTGAGGATCTGCTCCTTGGTCTTGCCCTCGCCGAAGATCACCTCGGGCGCGCCCTGGCGAAGCTCGCGATGCGCGTCCACGTTGGCGACGCCGACGTCCTTGAACGGCAAAGCGCGCAGGCGCTCGAGGGCGGCATCGAGATCGATCTCGCCGGCTTGAACCGCTGCCAAAAGCGCGCGAACGTCCATCGGAAGCGGCGGTGTAGCACGTCCCAGAGGCCGCTGGGCCAGCGGGGTGTCCGAGCCTCACGCCTCCGAGTGTTCCATCCCCTTGATGTTCATGGTCGACCTCCGGTCGGACGAGCGGACGATACGGACTTTTCTCCCGGTGCGTTCGGCCCCATAGTCCCCCTCGCCGTGTCTCCCCTGCGCTTTCAACGCTTCGCCACCGGAGCGCTCGTCTACACGCTGGCCGTCATCCTGTGGGGCGCGTTCGTGCGCGTCACGGGCTCCGGCGCCGGCTGCGGCAGCCATTGGCCGACCTGCCACGGCCAGGTGATTCCGCGGGCGCCGAGCACCGAGACGTTGATCGAGCTCACGCACCGCGTGACCTCCAGCGTCGCGGGCCTGTTGGCGATCGCGCTGTTCGTGCTTGCGCGGCGCACCTTCCAGAAGGGGCACTTCGCGCGGGCGATGGCGGGCGCGTCGTTGATCCTGATGATCACCGAAGGGCTGGTGGGCGCGGGGCTGGTCCTCTTCGAGAAGGTTGCCCACGATCAGTCGCTGGGACGCGGCGTGTGGATGGCCGCTCACCTGATCAACACCTTTCTCTTGGTCGCCGCGATGACGCTATGTGCCTGGGCGGCTACCTCGACGCGGCGTCCGCGCTGGTCGCTGCGCGAGCGTGTGGGGCGCCTGTCGCTGGGCTCGCTCGCGCTGCTGCTGCTCACCGGTGTGACCGGCGCCATCGCCGCGCTGGGGGACACGCTGTTCCCTGCCGAGACGTTGGCGCACGGGCTGGCGGCCGACTTTGCGCCGGGCTCCCACTTGTTCGTGAAGCTGCGCGCGGTGCACCCGTTCGTGGCGGTGCTGTCGGCCGTCGTGGTGCTGATGGCCGCGAGCACGCTCGCGCGCGACAAGGATGAGCGCATCCGGGCCGCTGCCCAGCGATCCGGGACACTGGTGGTGGTGCAAGTCTTGTTCGGGCTCGTCAACCTGCTGCTGGCGGCGCCCGCCATCATGCAGCTCGGGCACCTGCTGCTGGCGGACCTTTTGTGGATGAGCGCCGTGGTGCTCGCGGCCAACGCGCTGAGCGGCGCCCCCAGCCCGGTCGTCGCCGGCTCGCCCGGTCCGGCCGAGCCCAGCCCGGGATGAGGAGCCTGTCAGCGGGCTGGCATTGCGCGGCTCGGGCGCGCCAGGTACTCCTCGGGACAGGGAGTCTGCCATGAACCGAACGGAGTGGGCGCCGCGACGCGGCGCGTGGATGGGCCTCGTTGCCTTGTCACTCGTGCTCGGCGCGTGTGAAGAGAAGGCCTCACGCGAAAAGGAGAAGAGCGCCACCAAAGAAGACGACGACGACGACGACGACAAGAAGAAGAAAAAGAAGAAGAGTGGGAGCAGCTCTGCCAGCGCTGCTTCGGCGTCGACTGCGCCAGCAGCCCCGACGCCGGCGCCGACCCCCACCCCCGCGCCGAGCCCGACGACGCCACCGGACGCAGCGCCGACTACCACCGCAGAGGCCCCGCCTCCTCCTCCACCGCCAGTCCCGACTCCGGCGGGTGGGCGCTCCGCCGTCCCGACCCAGGCCGAGTGGGCCGCGCAAACGAAGGAGGTCGGCGTCCGGGGATCTGCGGCGCTCGGCTGCGAGACCAAGCAGGTGCGCGAGTGGTTGCGAGTGTCTTGCAGGGGCACGAACGACACCGGCGGCAAGCCCACCGCGTTGCGCTTCATCAGCGGCGACTCCAAAGAGGCGTTCACCTTCGCGAGCGGAGGGATCACCAGCTTGGTGATCCCCTACGAGGAGGGCATCAACTCGGTGTACGTGTTCTCCTGGACGGACAAGAGCCACAAACTGGTGCTGAGTTGGCCGCGAGGCGCACCCAAGCCTGCGCTGCTGGGCGTGTTCCAGGGCGCGGCTTCCCCGCTCGACGCGCGCTGAGCTGGCCGGCATGGCGACGCGTCGGCGCGTGGAGTAAGGATCCTCCATGCGCCGAACCCTCGTGCTGCTCTCGTGCCTTTCGTTGCTCGCGTGCTCCGACGACGAGACCGCTCCGGCAGGTGGTGGGGGAACCGGCGGCGACGCGCCGGGTGGCGGTGGCGGCTCGCCCACCGCGGGGGGTGGTGGCGCAGGCGGCAGCGGGCCCGTCACGGAAGACTTCGAGGCAGGTGGCGATCGGCCGGTGACGGTGAAGCTCCCCACGGGCTACAGCCCGGAGACGCCCGCGCCGCTCTTGATCTTGCTGCACGGCTACTCGGCCAGCGGCGCGATTCAAGAGTCGTACTTTCAGCTAGGTCCGGTCGCGAGCGCGAACGGACTGGTGTTCGCGGCGCCCGACGGCACGGTCGACGTAACCGACGAGCAATTCTGGAACGCGACCGAGGCGTGTTGCGACTTCGTAGGCACCGGCGTGGACGACTCTGCCTACCTGGCCGGGCTGATCGCAGAGATCTCCAGCAAGGTCAGCATCGATCCGGCGCGCATCTACTTCGTGGGCCACTCGAATGGCGGTTTCATGTCGCACCGCATGGCCTGCGATCACGCCGGCACCGTCGCCGCGATCGTGAGCCTCGCGGGAGCCACCTTCGTCGACCCGGCCGACTGCGGCGCGAGTGAGCCCGTGAGTGTGCTCCAGATCCACGGCGATCTGGACGACACGATCTTGTACGAGGGCGGTGAGACCACGCTGCCGTACCCGAGCGCGAGCGAGACGGTAGCGTTCTGGGCGGAGCTCGCCGGGTGCGACCCGACGCCGGTCAGCGACGCCACCATGCTCGATCTGGACAGCGACGTGGCCGGCAGCGAGACCACCGCCTTGAACTTCCAGGGCTGCGCGGCGGGCATCGACGTTGCGCTGTGGACCATGGCCGGCAGCGGGCACATTCCCCTCGTCACCACCGACTTTCGCGAGGGTGTCGTGGCGTGGTTGCTGGCTCACCCCAAGCCCTGACCGCTCTCGGAGCACGACGCGCACCGGGTGGACGGCGCGCCGCGGCTCTGCGAGCTTGGCGCGGCCCATGAATCCAACACCTCCGGCCGAGCGCGCGCCTTCTCCTGCGTTCGGGAGCTACGCCGAGGGCTTCGCGCCAGTCGCGCGCTGCTTTGCCGACCACCTGACGAGCGGCGCGGAGATCGGCGCGGCCCTCAGCGTCTACCACCGCGGCGTGCAGGTCGTGGATCTGTGGGGTGGGCTTGCGGACAAGGCAGCGGGTCGCGCCTGGGAGCGCGACACCCGCATCGTGGTCTTCTCGGTGACGAAGGGTCTGGCGGCGATGGGTATGCACCTGCTCGCCGATCGAGGCGCGTTCGACTGGGACGAGCCGGTCGCCAAACACTGGCCTCTGTTCGGGCAGCGAGGCAAACAGGACATCAGCATTCGCACGCTGCTCAACCACCGCGCGGGCCTGCCGTACTTGGACGTGCCGCTGACCCTCGACGACTGCGTCGACCCCGCGCGCGCCGACAAAGTGTTGCGGGCGCTCGAGACGCAGGCCCCCGCCTGGCAGCCAGGCACCAAGCAGGGCTACCACGCGCTCACCTTCGGCTTGTACGTGAGCGAGCTGTTCTCGCGCATCGCTTCCGAGCCGCTGGGTGCCTTCCTCCAGCGCGAGCTGTTCGACGTGGTCGGCTCCGATGCTCGCCTCGGCACACCGGCCAGTGAAGACCTCCGCCAGGCCAGTCTGTACGTGCCAGGCATGAGGCAGCGTTTGTGGGGGATGGTCGGCAACCTGCTTCAGGGGCACGGCACTCCCGAGTCGCGCATCGCGCGCGAGGCGATGTCGCGCGGCTCGATCGTTCGGCCGGGCTTCACCAATCCTTCTCCGGGCAAGCGTGGTGTGCTGGCGTACAACGACGCCCACGTACGACGCGCAGCGCTGGCATGGGCGTCGGCCACGGCGAGCGCCGACGGCCTCGCGCGGGCGTACCTGCCGTTCGCGAGCGCGGGTCGCCACGAAGGCAAGCAGCTCTTCTCGGCGAGCACGCTGCCACCCGTCAGCCGACGGCAGACCTGGTCGTCGCGCGATCTGGTGCTGCAGAAACCGCTCGGTTGGTCGCAGGGCTTCCTCAAGGAAGAGCGACAGACCTTCAGCCCCAACCCGCAGTCGTTCGGGCACGCGGGGATGGGTGGAGCGCTCGGCTGGTGCGACCCGGTGGCCGAGCTCACCATCGGCTACGTGGTCAACAACATGGACTGGCATGTGCGCTCGCCGCGTGCGCTCGCGCTGTGCCGCAGCTTGTACGAATGCGAGCCTTTGTGCGCGCCGCCCGGCGATACGTGAGCGAGGCGACGGCAGCTACATGCGCTGTGGCGCAGCAATGCCCAGGAGCTCGAGGCCCTGCGACAGCGCGCGCGCCGACAGCTCGCACAGCGCGAGGCGCGAGGCGCGCTCGGCTGGCTCGGCCTTGAGCACCGGGCACGCCTTGAAGAAGCTCGAGTAGGTGTTGGCGATCTCGTAGATGTGGGTGCACAGGCGGTGCGGCTCGAGCGACGTCGCCACGTCGTGGACCACGCGCGGCAAGCCCAAGAGCGCCAGCACGAGCTCGCGCTCCTCCTTGGTTTGCACGTTGATTTCTCCGGGGCCGGAGCCGCCGTCCTCGGAGGCCTTGCGCAAGATCGAGCGGGTGCGGGCGTGGTTGTACTGCAGGTACGGGCCCGTGTTCCCGATGGTGGCGAGCATCTTCGACCACGAGAACACGTAGTCCTTCATGCGATCTGCCGACAGGTCTGCGTACTTGATGGCGGCGATGCCGACCGCATGGGCGATGTCGGAGAGCTCCTGCTCGCCGATGGCCTCGTCGCGCTCGGCGTTCTTTTCCTTCACGATCGCGAGCGCGCGCTCGTCGGCCTCGTCGAGCAGATCGACCAGGCGTGCGGCCTCGCCCTCGCGGCTCTTCAGGATCTTGCCGTCCTCTCCGAGCACCGAGCCAAACGCCACGTGCTCGGCGCGGGTGTTCGCGCCCAGGAAGCCTGCCAGCGCGGCGGCCTTGTACACCATGGCCAGGTGTTGCGACTGCGGCGCGCCCACGACGTACAGGATGCGGTTCGCCTTGAGCGTGGAGGAACGGTACTTCACCGCGGCCAGGTCGGTCGTGGCGTAGCCGTAGCCGCCGTCGCTCTTGCGCACGATCAGCGGCATCGGCGCGTCGTCGCGTCCCTTGAAGCCAGGCGGGTACACGCACAGCGCGCCCTGGTCGATGCGCGCCACGCCGCTCTCCTCGAGCTCTTGGACGATCGGCGCGAGCATGGGGTTATACAAGCTCTCGCCGGCCATGTCGGCGGGGGTGAGCGTGACGCCGAGGCGGTCGTAGACCGACTGGAAGTAGGCGATCGACTGGTCGACCAGGCGCTTCCACAAAGCCAGCGTGCGCTCGTCGCCCGCCTGGAGGCTGACGACGCGGTGGCGCGCGCGCTCCGCGAACGCGGGATCCTCGTTGAACTTCTTGCGCGCCTCCTTGTAGAAGCCGCTCAGGTCGCCGACGCCGAGGTCGTGCGAGTCCTCGCCGGCGTCGATCAAGTGCTCGATCAGCATGCCGAACGGGGTGCCCCAGTCGCCCACGTGGTTCTGGCGAATGACGTGGTGGCCCAGGAACGAGAGCGTGCGCGCCAGGCAGTCGCCGATGATCGTGCTGCGCAGGTGGCCGACGTGCATCTCCTTGGCGATGTTCGGCGCGGAGTAGTCGATCACCACCGTGTCCGCGTGCACGGCGCGCTCGATGCCCAGCCGCTCGCTCGCACGCTGCGCGTTGGCCAGGCGCGACAGGAACGTCGACGACAAAGTGAGGTTCAAGAACCCGGGGCCGGCGATCTCGACCTTGTCGCACACGTCTGCGACCTCGAGCGCGGCGACTAGCTTCTCCGCCGTCTGGCGCGGGTTGCCCGGCACTCGCTTCTTGAGCGAGAGCGCAACGTTGCACTGGAAGTCGGCGTGGTCCGAACGACGGATGGCCGGATCGGTTCCGCTCAGGTCGGGGCCGAACGCGGTGACCAGCGCTTGCTCGATGCGCTGGCCGAGCACGACGATGGGATCGAGGCTGCTCATCAGTCCGGTCGCTCGATCGGGAGGAACGAAGCCTCCCACGCCAGAAAGCCCCCCTCGAGGAAGCCGACCGGAACACCGGAGGCGGTGAGCTTGTCGCTGAGCTCCTTGGCCTTGTCGCCGGACCGGCAGTAGAGCACGGGCTCGCCGGGCAGCATGTGCAGCTCCGCCAAGCGCGTCTCGATCTCGTCGAGCGGCATGTTGACTGCGCGCGGGATGTGCGCGCGCCCGAAGGCTGCCGCCTCGCGGGTGTCGACCGCCACGACCTGGCCTTGTTGCACGAGCTGCGCGAGCTCGGCTGCCTTCAGCGCGCCCTCGGCGCGCGGCAGGAAGGGATCCAGCATGGCGATCAGGTCGTTCTTGCGCAGCACGCCCTGCTCGCCCGCGACCGGGCGGCCCTTGGCGAAGACCACGAAGGTGGGCACGGCCTGCACCTTGAGAAGCGTCGCCAGGCGCTTCGACTTGTCGATGTCGATCTTCACCACCTTGGCCTTGCCCTCGAGCTCACGCGCAGCGGCGGCGAGCTCGGGCGCGACGACCTTGCAGGGCTGGCACCAGTCGGCGGTGAACTCCACCAACACCGGCAGCTCGCTGCGCACCACTTCTCGCTCGAAGTCCTGCTCCGAAACGTACGGGACCGTCATATGCGCCGTGGTTTAACACGGTGCCGCAGCCGGGACCACGGCTGCTAGCGCTCGGCGATCGCCCGCACGCGCGAGAGCACCGGATCGCCCACCGAGCGGATGCCCTCGGCCACCAGGTAGGCCGAGCCCACGGTGAGGGTGAGCAGGATCACCGGCCAGAAGAACAACTGCGTGTGCTCGGGGTGGCGTGCGCCCTCGGCCAACATCTCCCCCCACGACGCGCCCGCGATGGGCGGCCCCAGCCCCAAGAACGAGAGCGTGGCCTCGAGCACCACGACGGCGGACAGACCGAGCGCGGCCGACGCGGCCAAGCTCGGTGTGAGGTGGGGCAGGACGTGGCGGCGCAGCACCTGCCAGCGCGTCGCGCCGAGGGCGCGTGATGCGTGGGCGAAGTCCTCGGCGCTGAGCAGCTGCACCTCGGTGCGCACCAAGCGCGCCACTACGGCCCACTGCACCAGCGACGCGCCCACGATCGCCGAGAGCGCCGACGAGCGGCCCTCGACCGCGCGAAACAGCGCGACCACCACGACCGCTGGAAACGCATCCACGCTCTGGGCCAGGCGCTCGACGCTGCGACCCAGCATGCGGCCCGAGCTCGACACGACGCCGGCGAACAGGCCCCCGATGGCGCCGATGATCACCACGAGCAGACCGGTGGCGAAGGCGGCGCGCGCGCCGTGCAGGGAGCGGGCGAGCACGTCGCGGCCACGCTCGTCGGTGCCCAACGGGTGCAGGCGCGAGGGCGGGGCCAGGATGGCCGAGGTCTCTCCACGTGGGCCGTAGCGGCACGGAGCCCACCACTCGAAGCGCGCCGCTTCGTCCTCGGGCAGCGCCGTCTCGGGCCACAGCTCGAGGCCGGCGCTCGAAGCGCGCACGATCGGCTTGTCGGATGCGAGCAGATCCGCGAACACGCCGAGCAGCAACAACGTGCTCAGCACGGACAAGCCCAAGGTGGCGCGCTTGCTCGCGAGCAGCGGCCTCAGTCCGCCGGCGCTCATGCGCTTCTGCCTCCCACGCGTGCGCGAAGGCGAGGGTCGAGGCTGGACTGGATCACGTCCGACACGAACAGCAGCATCGATGCGACCAACACGCAACCGATCACCAGGCCCATCAGAAAGGTGACGTCGCGATCAGCGACGGCGGCCACGGTGAGCGCGCCCAGGCCGGGCAGGCCGAGCACCTGCTCCGCCACGAAGGCGGCCCCCAGCGTCGCAGGGGGCTCGACGCTCACCAGCGCCACCGAGCCGAGCAGGCCTTGGCGCAAGCCTTGAGTCACGATCGCCCGCGTGCGAGTGGCCCCGCGCGCCTGCGCGGCACGGGCGAAGTCGCGCGCGAACACGCCGCTCAGGGCGTCGCGCTGTTTCTGGGCCGGCGAGGCCAACAGCCCCAGCGCCACCAGCAGCACGCCGAACCAGAGCGCTGGCCTCTCGGGGGCCAGTCCGATCAACAGCACCGCGAGGGTGGCCGTGGGCATGGCGTGCAGTGCCACGATGGCCGTGCCCGCGATCGCACGCGGCAGCCTGCGGCGCGAGATGGCTGCGGCCGTCCCCAGCGCGGCGCCGCTCACGTACGCCAGCGCGATGCCACCGAACACCAACGTGAGCGTGACGGGCAGCGCGCGCAGCACCTCGGTCAGACGGGCTCTGGTTGCGTCGCGCTCCACGGTGACCGAGAGCACGATGCCGAGCGCCCACTTGCCATAGCGTGTCTCGCGCAGCGCGGCCGCTGCGCGCGTGGTGCCGCTGAACGCCACGAAGTCCGACTCGTACACCAGCCAGAAGCGGTGCCAGCGAGCGACCACGGCCCGCGCCTCTGCCAGCGTGGCGTCGTCGGCGATGACGTCGTCGCGGCCGGTGACGTGCGCTGCGACGTCGATCAGCGTGCGGGCCACCTGCGTGCTCTCTGCGTCGGTAGGCGGGGCGAGCTTGGCCAAGATCGCGGCCAGCGCGAACGTGTCCAGCTGCGCGAGCTCCGTCGCGCGTGACGGCGTGCGGTATCGCGCCAGTCGCTCGACGGCGGTGCGCACCGACGCGGGCCGAAACTCGACGCTGCGATCGGCCCAGAATCGCGACCAGAACGCGACCGCACGATCCGGATCGCGCGCGTCGTCGGCGCGCAGCAGGCCCATCCGCAACGCGACTGGGTGGAGCGCCACGGCGACCCGCGCGCGTGCCTCGGGGTCGAACTGATCCAGCGACGGAATCAAGTGCGGCAAGGCGGCGCCGCCGAGCCAGCACAGCTCTGCGCGCGCTTCGGCGGCGTCCGGTCCGTCCGCCGCCACTCGCTCCGCCGCGCGCAGGCTGCGCGAGCGCACGTCCTCGGGGGCGCGGTTGAAGAAGCGGGGCAGATCCCCGAAGCGAGCGCGCACGGCTCGCGCCTCGGCCTGGGGATCACGCAAGAGCGGTGTGGCGTCATGACCGGCGTCCTCGGGCACGAACGAGAACAGCAGGAACAACAGCAAAGAGACGACGAACAGCGTCGGGATCAGCCAGAGCAGACGCCGGATCAGCAGCGCTACCACCTGATCACTCCCAGCGCGCCCGCACGCTCCGAGGAGCCCTCAAGGATCACTACCGCAGCAGGTAATAGCCCGCGACGACCACGCAGGTCACTGCGGACACGATCAACATGGTCAGGATCCACGACGGTGGCGGCTGGTGCGGCAGCTCGACCGGATCATCGTGGCGGAAAGGGTCCGAGTGCGGGTAGTCCGAGTCGTGCTCGTCGTAGCCGACCTCGATGTCGGGCGTGAGCGTCGGCCGCCCAGGGCGCATGCTGGTCTTGATGCCAGGGCCGGGGTGGGAGTCTGCTCCGTAGCCCACCAGGTCGGGCAGCTCGTACTTGCGGTACTTCAGGTCCGCGACGTCCTCGGGCGTGGGCTCCTTCAGTCCTTCGCCTTCGAATCTGGCGACCACCACCGTCACGTTGTCGTGTCCACCGGCCAGGTTCGCGCGGTCCGTGAGCTCGCGGCAGGCCTCCAGCGGGTCCTCGTACGACGCGAGCACCTCGCGGATCTCGTCGTTGCGCACCATGCCGCTCAAGCCGTCGCTGCACAACAGCAGCACGTCGCCGCGACGCAGGTGCACGTACGTGAGGTCCACCTGCACGCTGTCGGCGGTGCCGAGCGCTTGCAGGATGATGTTGTTGTGCTCGAACGTCTCGGCTTCTTCTTCGGTCAGCTGACCAGCTTCGATCAGCTGATTGACGAGCGATTGATCGCGCGTCACCTGCACCATGCGGTCGCCGCGCAGCAGGTACGCGCGGCTGTCGCCGACCTGACCGAAGAACAGGTGGTCGTCGATCAGCGCTGCCACGGTGGCGGTGGTGCCCATGCCTCGGCGTGAGCGATCGGCTTTGGCCTCGGCGAAGATGCGCATGCCGGCCGCTTCGACCGCCGCCACCAACCGCGTCGCGAGCTCGTCGTGTGACTGCGGCGGATCGCCCGCGAGCATGCGCTGGTACACGATGTCGACGGCGAGCTGGCTCGCGACCTCACCGGCCGCGGCACCACCCATGCCGTCGCACACCCCGAGCGTCGTGCCGCGCTCTCCCACCGTCTGCAGGCGATCGCCCTCCATCAGGCCGCGGCTGCCCTTGGTGAGGTCGGCCACGAGGAAGTTGTCCTCGTTGTGCTCGCGCACTTGGCCCACGTCGGTGCGGCCGAACACGCGCACCACGATCGGCAGCTTGGCGGGCGCAGGCTCCGGAGTCGGCTCCGCGGCGACCTCGGGCATCGGCACCGTGGGAGACGGCACGCTCGCGCCCTCGCCGTTGCTGGTGCCCTCGCTGCCTTCCTTGGGATCCTTCGGGTTCTCCTGCTCGTCGGCCTTGGCGCTGGGCTCGTCGGTCTTGGTCTTGAGCTCGGTCTTGGCCTTGGGCTCGTCGACCTTGGCCTTGGGCTCGCCGGTCTTGGCCTTGGGCTCGTCGACCTTGGCCTTGGTCTCTGACGGCTTGGCCTTGGCCTCTGCCGGCTTGGGCTTTGCGCCGTCGCCCTTCGCTTTGGCGCTGTCCCTGGGCTTCTCGCCGTCTTTGCTCTTGTCGATCTTGGACGCGAGCGCGTCTCCCACGATCGCGCCGAGGGGTCGGGCGTCTTGGACCGTGTCCTCGTCGTTGGGGACCGGCGCTTTGGGCTCGGGGGCTCCGCTCATGCCCCGCTCTCGAATCGGAACAGGTGCTGCCCTATGCGCACGCGATCCCCCGTGGTCAGCGCTGCTTCGCCGCGGATGGCCACGTACGTGCCGTTGGACGAGTCGAGGTCCTCGAGGTGGAAGCGGTTGGTCGCAGGCTCGCGGCGCAGGGCGGCATGCCGGCGCGACAGGAAGGCGTCTTGCGTGAACACGAGGTCACCCGTCTCGCGGCCCAGGATCGTCTCGTCGCGGTAGACGTAGTAGACGTCGGCGATCAAGCCGGTGACCGAGCGCTGGTCGAGGCGCGCTACGCGCGGAACCGGCTTGGTCCCGAAGACGCGGGTCCCGTGTTGGACCGCAGGCGTCATCTGGCGCTCCTCGTCGCTCACGAGCTGAAACTGTAACACTTGCGACCCCAGAAGAATCAAGTCACCGCTCTCGACGGGTTTGCGCCCTCGGGTCCGGAGGAAGACGCCGTTGGTGGAGCGGAGATCATGTATCGTCCAGCGACCGCCCTGCTCGACCAGCTTGGCGTGCCGGGGGGACACGTACGGGTCGTCGAACAGAAGCACGTCGCACTCGCTGCGCCCCACGATCACCTCGGGGCCGTGGAGCTCGAACGTTTTTCCGTCGGAGCCGTCTTCGACCACCACCACCAACCGGGCGGTCGCCTTGCTGGTGGTGGGGGCGTCGCCGCGCAGGTCTGGCGCGCGGGTTTGGATGGTGTCGGCTTGCGGGGCCTGTGCGCCCAGCAGCGCTGGGTTCACGTCCGCTGCGCCGGCTGGGGGCGGAGCGCCATGGGCGCGAAGCTTGGCGGCGATCTCACTGGCCTTCACGAGCGGGTGGGGCCCCGTTTTCTCGGACGTGGAGCTCTTGCCTGGTGCACCGGCGACTGGGCCGGGCACCACTGGGTTGAGCGCGGATGACGGCGGTCGTGGTTGGATGCGAGGAGCGCTCGGTCCGTTCGCCGCCGCGGGCACCAAGCCCAGGCCCGAAGGCGAGACCGGGGAGGGGGCCGGGATGGGCGCGGCCGCGATGGGCTTGGGCGCTGGCGGCGCCGGCTCGATGGGAACCGGAGCGGGCGCGGCGCTCGGCGGCCCAGGTTGGGAAGGGGCTGGCTTGGGCGCGACCGGCGCCGGGGCCGGCGTCGCGGCGGTGCCCGCCATGGGGGCGCCACAGTATTTGCAGAACTTCGCGAGATAGTCGTTCTGGCCCTGGCAGCGCGCACACGCGAACACCGTGACGCGCGGCGCGGCGGCGGGATCTGCGATCTGCACGACGGGCGCCGGGACAATCGGGTCCGCAGGAGGGGTGGTGGGGCTCGGCTTCGGTGGCGCGACTGGGGGCGCCGGCACCAGCGCCTGAGGCGGCGCGGCGAGCGCAGCAGCGACGGGGTTGGCAGCGGGCCCCACGGCGGGCGGATCTGCGGTCGCTGCGGCCATGCCCTGGGTGCCGCCGGCCGCCTTCGTGAGCGTCGCGCCGCACACGGCGCAGAAGCGGTAGAGCGAGGGGTTCGGGCTGCCACACACCGGGCAGGCAGAGCCCTCCGGCTGGGTGGAGGGGGCGCTCGAGCTGGCTGCGACGTCGCTCGGGGCCGGGGCCGACGCGGGGCCCGCCACGGGGGCGGCCAAGGGTGGACCAAACGAGAACGCGGGAGCCTCGGGGCGGGAGCGCCGCGGGCTCCCGGAATCTGGGGGGATCGAAGGCGGACGCTCCGCGGGCGCCGCCGGTTGCACAGCGGGCATCGCACCCGAAGGTCCCCGCTGCGCAGGAGCCTTCAGGCGCTTGCCGCAGTCCTGGCAGTAGAGGAGCCGGTCTGGGTTGTCGCGCCCACAGACGTCGCAGAGCACCGACGGATGCGACCCTGTCCCATGTGTTTCGTCAAGCGTTACTCGCGGCTGAGCTCGGTGCGCAGCTCGACGACCAGCTCCATGTGGAGAAAGTGAGCGACGCCGGTGTCACGCACTTGGCGTGCGGTGTCCTCGAAGCCGACGAACAGGACCGGCTCGTACTCCAAGCTCAGGCCCACCACGGCGAAGCGGGTCACCTCGAACTCGACGCCGGCCCCGGCGAAGGCCATCGCTCCAGCCGTCTCGGCGGTGAACTCGTTGCCGTAGATCACGCCCCCCAGCGCGGCTGTGACGTACGGGCTGAAGCGGCTGCCGACGTCGATGAAGTAGCGCAGCTCGGCGCGCAGCTCCTGCAGGATCGGGAGCCGGAGCAGGTTGTTCGAGTCGAGCTTGGCAAACTGATAGGCGCCGCCGAAGTACCAAGGCCCGGAGGGGCGGTACCCGCCGCGCAACACCGGACCAAAGCCAGCGCCGATGATGCAGGGCGTTACCGCGCCGCTCGGACAAATGCCGCCCGGCTCGAACGGCACCTTGCCCGCAAGCGCCATCCCGTACTGCGCGTAGTCGACCTGGAGCGGGCTTGGGCGCTCGCCGTCGTCCGCGCTCGCGCGCAGGCGCGCCTCCGCGGTCAGAGGTGGTGCGGCATCGTCTCCCGTGGCCGCCTCCTGTGCGTAGGCACGCTGGCCCACGCACAGCCCGACGCTGGTCACAAGCGCAGCGAGCACGGGCAAGAGGTCAGACGTCGAAGGCGGTTTCGGCATCGTCACGATCGCGATCGATCCTATCCCGATTGTCCTTTGCTTGACGACGGCTAGGGTTCTTGCCTAAACGTCCCATCGTCCACATGGAGATCTTCCTCGACAAGCGAGCCGTACGGCAGATTCGGCTCTCCGCTGCTGACGCCATCGAAGAGGGTGACACGGAATCGCTGCGCGAGGACATCCTCGAGGCGTTCTCCGAGGAGCAGGTCGAAGAGATCGAGCGCCGGCTCGACAACAGCGACTTCTTCGAGTTCCTCTCCGACGTCCTCGACGACTGGAACGGCGACGACGCCGACGAGTTGTTCGAGATGCTCGAGACCCAGCTCGGTGACGTCGGCGTCGACCTCAAGTACGAGGCCCGCGAGGCCGACGACGAGGAGGGCGCCGGCGCCGATGACGACGTCGACGTCGACGAGGACGACGACGAGGACGACGACGACGACGAGACCGACCTCGAAGAAGAGTCGGACGAAGAAGAAGAGCGCCGCTGACCCTCGCTGATCGGGTTACCGTTCGGCGGTGGAGCGCGTCGGTGAGTATCGGCTCGTCCGCCTGATCGGAGAGGGCGGGATGGGCGTCGTGCACGAGGCGCTCGATGCACGGGGCGAGCAAGTCGCGCTCAAGCTGCTCCACGCCGACCTCTCCCGCGGCGCCGACGCCAAGAAGCGCTTCGTGCGCGAGATGGCGATTTTGGCCGAGCTGTCGCACCCGAACATCGTGCGCTCGCTCGGCAGCTTCGAGAGCGAGGGCCGGCTCGTGCTGGTGCTGGAGCTGCTCCGCGGTCGCACGTTGCGCGCAGAGCTCGAGCGCGTCGGGCGTCTCCCGCTCGAGCGAGCCCTGTCCGTGGTGCGCGCCGTGCTCGCGGCGCTGGTGGTGGCGCACGAGCGCGCGACGCCGATCGTGCACCGCGACCTCAAGCCCGAGAACATCATGCTGCTCGATGGGGGCTCGGTGAAGATCATGGACTTCGGCATCGCCAAGATCCTGGACGAGAAGCAGGAGCGCACCCGCACCACCCAGATCGTGGGCACGGCGCAGTACATGAGCCCCGAGCAGATCGATGGGCGCGCCGTCACGCCGCGCGCCGATCTCTACGCGCTCGGCTTGATCGCCTACGAGATGCTGAGCGGCGCGCCTCCGTTCCAGTCGAGCTCGGTGCTCGCGATCATCCGCGACCAATGCGAGACGGCGCCCCCGCCGCTGTCGCCACAGCTCCAGGCGGCCCTGCCGCCCGCGCTGGTCTCGCTGGTGTTTCGGTTGCTGGAGAAGTCCGCCGACCGCCGACCCGAGAGCGCGCGCGCCGTGCTCGCGACGCTCTCCAGCTTGGGCGCTGCCGGCCCTGAGCCCGTGCTTGCGAGCGCGGCCCCAACACCCGAGGTCGCGACGCGAAAGGACACGATCGAGATCATCGAGCGCTTGGACAAGCGCCCCCGCTGGCCGCGTGCGCTAGGCGTCGCCATCGCCCTCTCGGTGGTCGTGGCGGGCTTGGTCGCGCTCGGGCTGTTCCTGTCAGCCCGCGATCGCGACTCGCAGGCCACGGACGAAGACGACGTGGCCGAAGAGGGCTCCGCGGCGCCGACAGTCAGGGTCGACACCGACGGGCAGTTGCGCTGGATCCCAGCGGCCGCTTGGGAGCGCGTCGCCAGCGCGAACGGGGTGGCCGCCAACTACCGCGTGCCGCGCGCCCCAGGCGACGCCGAAGACGCCGCGGTCGAGATCCGCGTGATCACCTCGACCGCAGAAGAAACGCGCGCGAGGCTGCGTCGCCAGTTCGACGTGTGTGGCCCCGCCTGCGACGTCGTGCGCAGCACCAAGGTCGGCGGCGCGGAGGTCACGCTGGTCGAGCTGTCTGGCACGTTCTGGGGGCCGTCCGGCACCGGGCCGGCGCGTCAGGGGTTCGCGCTCGTCGGCGCCATCGTCCCGGTCGAGAGCACCACCTACCTCGTGCAGCTGAGCGGCCCGGAGAAGTCCGTCGCCAAGGCACGCGCCGATTTCGACAAGCTCGTCCAAGGCCTGAGGAAGAGGCAATGACTACTTGATCGGGCGGTCGTCCCAGTCGCTGTCTGGGTCCAGGCCCAGCTCGAGCATGATCTTGTTCGAGCAGCCGCGCTCGGTCTTGGGCAGGCTCGAACACAAGAGGTGCAGGCAGTTCTGGTAGCGCGACGCGGGCTTGTCCTTCTTCAAGACCTCGAGCACTTCGCACACCTCTTCTTGGTTGCCGTCGTCCTTCTCCATGCGCGCGAGATCCCACAGCGCGTCGTCGGTCTGGCGCGACTCGAAGTGGTCGCGGTGCACGCGCCAGAGGCCGGCCTTGGCGGCGGGGCGGTCCTTCAAGCGATCGCGTTTGAGGATGGCGATGCGGTAGGCCGCCATGGGAAAGCGTGGGCGTTGGTAGCTCGAGCCCAGGTAGGCGGCCTCCCTGGGGGCGAGCATCTCCTCGAGCACGTCGATCGCCTCCTGCGGCTGTCCGAGATCGTCGAGGAAGATCGAGGCCACGAAGAAGGCGTCGTCGGTGAGCGAGCCCTGGGGGTAAGGGTGGGCGCGGGCCAACGCGAGCAGCGTCTTCACCGCCAATGCCTTCTGGTCCGCGCGCGCGAGCAGCGTGCCGTACTCGTAGGTCACGGCCTCGCCGGCCTCCGTGTCGTGGAGCTCCTTCTCGATCGGCGCCAGCCACGCCAGCGCGGCATGGGGGCCATGTTTCTCCTCGACGTGCGCGAGCAGGCGCTTCACCGCGTGGCGCACGTTGCCGTGATCGGGGTACGCACGCACGGCGCGCAGCACCTCCTCGGAGCCTTCCTCGAAGCCGCGCTGCTGCCACACCAGTCGACCGAGCGCGAACGCGGCGCGCTGGCCTTGGTAGCGGCCCTCGGACTCCTTCTCGACCTTGCGGTAGGCCGCCTCTGCCTCGGCGAAGCGGCCGAGTCGCTCCTGCGCCTCGGCGTACATGAGCCGCGCCTCGTCGCGATCCTTGTAGCGATCTCCGAGCTCCGCGGCGCGATCGAAGTGGCCAGCCGCCTCTTGCCAGCGGCCCGCGTTCTGCGCGCGGAGCCCCTCCTGAAATGCGTCCAGGTAGCCCTCGGCGTAGGTGGGCGCGCACGCGCTCAGGCCGAGCGTCGCTGAAAGGAGCGCGGCGCGCACCCGGCTCACGTCCGCGCGAGCTCCAAGGTGGCGACCAACGCGCGCGCGGCCTCCTCCACTTGCGCCAAGCTCACGTCGAGGTGGGTGACCACGCGCAGGCGCTTGGGGCCAAACGCGCTCACGAGCACGCCCTCGCCCGCCAGCGATTTGGCCACCGCTGCCGCGTCGTCGTCGAGATCCACCATTACGATGTTGGTGTCGGGCAGCTCGGCGCGCGCCCGGCCCGAGGAGCGCACGATCTCGGCGAACCTCGCGGCGGCGCGGTGATCGTCCACCAGGCGCTCGCGCTGGTGATCGAGCGCGTAGCTGCACGCCGCGGTGAGCACGCCGATCTGGCGCATGCCGCCGCCCAACATCTTGCGCAACCGCCGGGCACGCGTCATCAGCGCGGCGCTGCCCGCGAGCGCCGAGCCCACCGGGGCGCCCAGCCCCTTGGAGAAGCACACGCTCACGGTGTCGAACGCTGCCGCCAGCGCCTTCACGCTCACCCCCGTGGCTGCCGCCGCGTTCCACAGACGCGCGCCATCCAGGTGGAGCGAGAGCCCCTCCGCGCGAGCCCGCGCCGTCACCCGCGCCAGCGTCGCTGCCGGGAACACCTTGCCCCCGCCGCGGTTGTGGGTGTTCTCGATCACCACCAGCTTGGGGTTGGGGCAGTAGTAGGCGCGTGGTTTGAGCGCCGCGCTGAGCTCACCCTCGTCGAACGTGCCGCCGCGCCCGACCTCCACGAACGAGACTCCCGCCCACGCTCCCCCAGCGCCGGACTCGTACCAGATGCAGTGCGAGCCCTCCCCTGCGTACACCTCGTCGCCGCGCTCGCAGTGCAGCATCAGCGCGATCTGGTTGCCCATCGTGCCGCTCGGCACGAACAGCGCGGCCTCCTTGCCGCAGAGCTCCGCCACGCGCTGCTCGAGCGCGAGCGCGCCCGGGTCCTCGCCGTACACATCGTCGCCCACCTCCGCGCGGGCCATCGCCTCGCGCATGCCCTCGCTCGGACGGGTGACGGTGTCGCTGCGCAGATCGATCGGCATCGGTCCAGGTTGTACCACCAGTCCGCGTTCCGGGGCTCGGCGCCGTCCCAGGCGGCCTCGGCCTCAGCCTCGCTGGTCGGGTCGGCCGCGCCTGTCGGCCTCGGGGTCGATCACGCGCCTCGGCTTGCGCGCGTTCCGTTCCCAGCGGCGTCGGTCACACGGAGCTGCCGCACGGTCGCAAACGCTGGGGGACGCGAGCGGGGACCATGCTCGGAGGGCGGGGACCATGCTCGGAGGGCGGGGACCATGCTCGGAGGGCGGGGACCATGGCGCATGGTCGGCCCGCCCCGAGCATGGTGCGCCGCCTGAGGCAGGCAGCAGCCCTGTCGGACCTCGCTTGCGGCAGGATTCGCTGACCGCCGGCTGCTTCCACGCCGCGGTGAAGCCGGACCATGCTCCGTGAGCGCTCACCATGCGCCATGGTTGGCCCGGTGCGTGTCAAAGGAGTTGTCTACCCCAAGCTCATCGCACGGTTCGCGGCC
>CAZXMG010000019.1:0-130066 GCA_964641275.1 uncultured Polyangiaceae bacterium | reverse complement strand
CTGCGTTCTCACGCGGGCGGTGCCGGTAGGGCGTGTTGTTGCGCGGGTCGAAGTCGAGGTAGGCGTTGCAGCCGGTCGCGCAGCCCTGGCACACGGTTCGTGCGCTGCGCAGGAACCACACGCGCGCCTTGAAGCGAAAGTCCTTGGAGGTGAGCGCGCCGACCGGGCACACGTGCTCGGTCATCAAGGTGTAGTCATGATCGAGCTCTCGCCCGGGCGAGACCACGATCTCGTTCAGGTTGCCACGCTCGCGCACGCTGAGCACGGGATCGTTGGCGATCTCTTCGGTGAAGCGCACGCAACGCGTGCACACGATGCAGCGCTCGGCGTCGTACACGATCGTGGGGCCGAACGAGACCGCCTTGGGCTTGTGCACCACCTCTTGGCGCATGCGCTTGCCCTTGCGTTGGTGCTCGAGCCAGTAGTCTTGCAGGCGGCACTCGCCGGCCTGATCACAGATCGGGCAATCGACGGGGTGGTTGAGCAGCAGCAGCTCCTGGACGGCCGAGCGCGCGTCGGCCACGTGCGGGCTCGACTCGCTGAGCACCTCCATGCCTGGAGCGCAGCCTTGCTGGCAGGCGGGCTGCAGCTTGGGCTTGGTGTCGACCACGTAGTCGTTGGCCTTGGCGTCCCACTTGAGCACGTCGAGGCGCATGGCCGGACGACCTGGAGGGGGCGGCAGCTCGACCAGACACATGCGGCAGTTGGCCGCCACGCTCAGGCCCGGGTGCCAGCAGTAATGGGGGATGTCGATGCCCGCGCGGTGGGCCGCTTTGATGACGGTGTCACCCGGCTCGAACGGGATCTCGCGCCCATCGATCTTGATCGTGTTGGGCGGCTTGGGAGCTTCCTTGGGAGCTTCGGTCGTCATCTCAGTGATCGCACTCCCCGCCGATCATGTTCATGGATCCAAACGTGGGCACGACGTCGGGGATCATCCCGCCCACGATGAGCTTGTCGAGCGATTGGGTGATGGCGAAACAAGGCGGCCGGATGCGCACGCGGTAGGGCGTGCCGCTGCCGTCGCTCACCAGGTAAAAGCCCAGCTCGCCGTTGCCGGCCTCGGTGTACGAGTAGCACTCGCCGGCCGGCACCTTGATGCCCTCCATCACGATCTTGAAGTGTTGGATGGTGGCCTCGATGGTCTGGTAGACCTCGTCCTTCTCGGGCAACACCACACGCGGATCGTCGACGAACATGGGGCCGTCGTCGGGCATCTGATCCAGGCACTGGTCCAGGATGCGCATGCTCTGGCGAATCTCCTCTTGGCGACACATGAAGCGGTCGTAGTTGTCGCCGGCGGAGCCGACCGGCACGTCGAACTCGAAGCGGTCGTACAGAAGGTAGGGGTGGGCGCGGCGCACGTCGTAGGGCACGCCCGTGGAGCGCAAACAGGGCCCCGTCCAGCCGTAGTCGATCGCGTCTTCCTTCGACATCTTGCCGACGTTCTCCAGCCGATCGAGGAAGATGCGGTTCTTGAGCAGCAGCTTCTCGCTCTCGCCCAGCACGCTGAGCACACGCGGGAGCACGGCGCGGACCATGTCCTTGAAGTACTTCGTGGGGGGCTTGGCCATGCCCCCGACGCGCCCGAAGCTGTGGGTCACGCGCGCGCCCGTCTCCTCCTCGAACAAGTCCCAGATCATCTCGCGGGCGCGCACGTTCCACAGGAACGGCGTGAACGCGCCGAGCTCCATGGCCATGGCACCGTTGCAAGTGAGGTGATCACAGATGCGCGCGAGCTCGCCCAGCGCGACGCGGTAGTACTGCGACCGCTCCGGCACCGTGATCCCCAGCATCTTCTCGACCGCCAGGGAGAAGCCCACGTTGTTGAGCATGGGCGAGACGTAGTTGAGCCGGTCGACGTACGGGTACACCTGGTTCCAGGTGCCGCGTTCGCACATCTTCTCGAAGCCACGATGGAGGTAGCCGATCTGCACGTCGGCCTTGGTGATGGTCTCCCCGGAGAGCTCGACCACGATGCGCACCGTGCCGTGCATCGCGGGGTGGCTCGGCCCCATGTTGAGCATCATCGGGTCGGCCGGGAGCTCGAGCTCGCCGTCTTCCAAGTCCTGATCGAGCGGTTCCACGTCAGCTCTCCTTGGCGGGCAGCGCCTTGCCCTTGGCCTTCTTCGACCGCGCGTCGATCATCACCGGATCGTCGCGGTGGTACTCGTGCGTCTGGCGGCCGAAGCTCATGCCCTCGTCCGGGCCGAAAGGTGGCAGCTTCTCCGTGACCTCACGGAAGTCGATCAGCGGCTGGATCTTGTTCGCTGGGTAATCCTTGCGCAGCGGCGCGCCCTTGAACTCGGGGTACATCAAGATGCGGCGCAAGTCCGGGTGCCCGCGGAACACCACGCCGAACATGTCGAAGGCCTCACGCTCGAACCAGTTGGCGCCTGCCCAAATCGGTGTGACCGAGTCGATCTCGACACTGTCAGCGTAGGGGTCGCCCACACGCGCCTTGATGCGCACGCGGTGACCACGCTCGAGCGAGCGCAGGTGCATCACCACCTCGAAGCGCTGCTCGCGCTCGGGGTAGTCGACGCACGTGATGTCCACGAACATGCTCATGGCGCAGCGGGAGTCGGTGCGCAGAAAGCGCGCGATCTCGAACCACTTGTCCGCCTCGACCACCGCGGTGTCGTCGCCGAACTGGGCGTGGGTCTCCAGGATCGCAGCTCCGAAGCGCTGCGTGAGAGCGTCGATGACTGCTTTGCTCATTTGGCCGGGCGAGCTCCGAGGCGCAGGCGTTCGGTCGTGACCAACGTCGGGTTCTCGCCCTTGGGCACTACGTCGGTGCGCGGCTTGACGATGGCGGGGGTGCGATCACCTCGGGCGATCTTGTCTTGCAACAAGAGCAGCCCGTCGAGCACCGCCTCGGGTCTGGGCGGGCAACCCGGCACGTAGATGTCACAGGGCACGATTTTGTCGATCCCGGCGACGGTGGTGTAGTTGTCATAGAAGCCGCCGCACGACGCGCAGGTGCCGAACGCCAGCACCCACTTCGGGTCGGCCATCTGCTCGTAGATGCGGCGCAGCGCCGGAGCCTGGCGCTGGCTGATGGTGCCCACCACCCACAACAGGTCGGCTTGGCGAGGCGAGAAGCGCGGGGCTTCCGCGCCAAAACGCGCCATGTCGAAGCGCGGGCTGGCCATGGACATGAACTCCATGCCGCAGCAGGCGGTGACGAACGGGTATTGGAACAGGGAGTACTTCTTGGCCCAGTTGAGGACAGCCTCGAACTTGGTGGTCGCGAAGCCCTGCTCCGAGCCTTCGAGGACGCGGGTCTCGCTCATCGCTCCCACTCCATGGCGCCCTTCTTCCACTCGTACACCAGGCCGACGACCAGCAACGCCAGGAATGGCGCCATGATCATGAGCCCGCTCCAGCCCTGCTCCCGGAAGGTGATCACCCAGGGGTAGAGCAGGACCACCTCGACATCGAGGACCACGAACAGAATCGCGGTCATGTAGAACTTGACCGAGAGCTTGACGTGTTTGGTGCCGGTCGAGTCGCTGCCGCACTCGAACGGCATCATCTTCTCTTCGGTCGGGTTCTTCGGACCGAGGATGGACGTCAGCGTGAACATCGCGCCGACGATCACCGCTGCCACCAGGAACAGCAGCATCAGAGGAAGGTATGTGGCCATGAGGTGGTGCCGGTACGTTACTTTGGTCGGGCTCGAAATGCACCCGAGGTGGTCACCCGGAGAGGGCCCGCGATGTAGCGCCGGCCCGGTGTCGAGTCAAACCCCTGTCACGGCTCGAGCAGTCTGGTCAGCGCCTGTTCAGCGCCCGCAGCCTTGTCTTCGTCGGTGAAGCGGCCCACCCCGGTCACCAGGAACGGCAGTGACTTCGCGAGCCCCTCCTTGGTGAGGTTGGCGGGGTCGACCGACACACGTTTGCACTGCGCCACCATCACCGGCCACGGAAACACGGTGAACCTCGACAGCACGTCGAACACCGCTTCGCTGAGCGGGTTGAACGTCACGTCCGCGGGCCGCCGGCGCAGCCCCGAGTCCATCAGCCGCGCAACCGCTTCTGATGGTCGTCGAGCTTGGAGCGGGGCGCCATGACGAACTCGCAAGCGTCGTCGCCGACCGACAGGCAGCGGATCTCCCGGCCGTGCACCTCCACCTCGAACGCGGCCGAGCACCAACCCGCCGAGTAGCCGGCGCTGAACAAGCAGCCGGGGCGCTCCAACCGCCGGCCACGCGCCGCCGCGGTCTCCGACTCGAAGGTGTTCGGGTGGTAGTAGTGGAGGAAGTAGCTGTCGTCCTTCGCTGGGCGGCTGTCGTCCAGGATGTCCACGAAGGCCCAACCCGCGTGCGCGAAGTGCACCGGCCCGCAGGACAGCCGCTCCACGCCGTCGGTCACGCCCAGGCGCGCAGAGAACGCGTTGGAGTCACTGCGACCGATCTCCCGCGCCGTGTTGTAGATGAAGTCGCGCGCCGCATCGTCGCCAAACGTCTCTGCCATGGCGTCGAACCAGGTCAAGTACAGGCTCTCGGCGCGCACCAACACATAGCGCTCGCCGCCGACATGGATCGTCCCCTTTTCGGGTTTGCGCTCGAACTGCGCGAACAGCTTCTCGACGTACCCCTCCGCCGCCGCAAAGGGCCCCTCGAAAGGGGGCGGCACCTTGACGCTCTTCAGCATCGAGCCATGAGACCACGGTGAGCGCCGCTGCCAAGAGTCGCCGCGTGAATGTCACATGCCGGGTCGACGCCCAACGGGGCACGCTCGGCGCGGCGAGCCGCAACCACGTCGCTGTTGGGTGGGCGCTGCGGCTCGCGTACGCTTGCGTCGATGCGAAACTTCGTCGCGGCCCGGCTCACGCTGTCGCTCGTGGTCGCAGCCTGTGCGGATGACGTCGGTTCGGGCGGCACCGGCGGCGCTTTGGGCGGGGGCGTGAGCGATGGTGGCTCGACTGGAGAGTGGGCCGGCGGGGCCGGGAGCGGCTCGGGCGGCGCTTCGTCGCCGGGAGGCGGAGCGCCCACGGGCTGCTTCGACTACGCCTCGTTCACGCCGACCGCGGTGAGCTTTCAGGGCGACGTGATGCCCATCTTCGCGGCCCGCTGCCAGGAGTGCCACGACGACACGACCGCCAGCACCTACTACGGCGCAGACGCCGCCATCGTGCACGACAAGTTGCTCAACGGCGTGCCCAATCAAGCTCCTCACTTGGCCTTCGTCGCGCCGAACGATCCGCTGCGGAGCTACATGTTGGCCAAGGTGGAGTACCCAATCCCCGGTGGGACGTGCTCCGAGGTGCAGTGCAACGAGCCAGGCTGCGAGCTGTCTGCCCCGCCAGGCAATCCGCTCCCCGAAGGCGAGCGCGCGGTGCTGCGGAGCTGGATCATGAACGGCGCCGCGAACGACTGAGCCTCAGTCGCTGCTCACGCCCCCCACACCGAACGCGACCCCCAGGTAGGTGCGGCTGACGTCTTCGATCAAGGGCGCGATGCGGCGCTCGGTGCCGAGCAACAAGCGCAGCTCGACGAAACGCTTGAAACGCCAACCCGCCCGCAGCTCCACGCGCGGGCTGGGCAACGCGTCCTCGTCGCCGTCGACGCTGAACGCTCCTTCGGAGTCGTTGCTGAACAGTGAGGCGCCCCCCATCAGCTCGAGCAGCCAGCCGTTGGCCTGGTAGCCGACCCCGAGCAGCGCGGGGTAGTTGGTGCTGGTGCGGTCGCGATACACGAACAGCTCGATCGCCAGCGTGCTCCCGCCGACCTTCACGTACTCGTCCTCTCGGACACGAAAGGCCACGTGGAGCTCGAGCGACGGCCTGAGCAACAGGGCGATCACCTCGGGATCGAAGTCGTCGTTCGCGCCGCCTTGCATGCCGTAGAGCGACATGCCGACTTGCACGTCCCCCTGGCTCTTGCGCGGAGTGGGCTCGTACAACGCCGACATCCCGCGGGGGACCGAGCTCGCCGCTGCGACCGGCGCGCTGTCGGGCTCACCCGGCGCAGGGGGAGCGGGGATGACGTCGACCGGCGAGCCGTGCGTCGCCGCGTCGACCGCGACAATCGGATCAGACGCCCACGAGGCACCAGGGGCGAAGGCCAACCCGAAGCTCAGCCAAGCGGCGGAGCGTGCGATGAAATCCATATGTCGAACCTCCAAGGAAGCGAAGCGCCGCGCGGGGCGTGCTCGAGCCATCCACTTCGCGTGCCAAGCCGATGGACGCGAGCAGATCAGCGCGGCGATGCGGCTGGCACGTCCACCGCAGTGATCTGCCCGCGCGCGACGTCGAGGTCGAGGACCGTCGCGCCTCGCTCGCACTCCGCCGTGGTCACGTTCGCGAAGGCCGTGTCTCCGCGCTGCCAGAAGCCACCCGCCTCGTGGATGTGCCCGAAGAGATGCAACCGAGGCCGCCGCTCTGCGATCGCCGCGAGCAAGTCGTCGCACCCGGCGTGGTCCCCCTGCACCAAGTCGCCAATGCCGCGCGGGGGCCCATGGGTGATCAACACATCGAGGCCAGCTGGGATGCGGCTCCACTTCTCGCGCAGCGCGGCACCGCGGCGGAGATTGAACGCCCAGCCAAAGAACTCCGGCTGCCACGGGCTGCCCCAAAACGACACCCCCTCGATCGTCGTCCCTGCGTCCTCCAGGTAGGTCGCCGCGCCCGCGAGTGCGCGTGCGGCAACCACTGGCGCACGCTGAAAGCACCAGTCGTGGTTGCCCGCGACGACGAGCTTGTGCGCGTGCGGCAGCGCTCGGAGCCACTCCGCTGCCTGACATAGCTCATCGATCGTGCCGCGTTGAAGCAGGTCGCCAGCGTGCACGAACACGTCTCCGTCGGGGAGCGCTCCGAGGTGCCGCTCGTAGCAGTGGGTATCAGCGACGGCGACGATGCGCATGCGCGGCGGAGCGCGATCGGCGACTTACGCCTTGGCGCTGAGCACCAGGCCACGCCATTTGGTGAGAGCGCTGCCGAGCTTCTCCTCGATGCGCTGCAGCTCGGGCACCAGCTCGGGCTCCTCGACGCCAGCCGAGCGAGCCTCGCGCACGCAGGTGAGCGCGGCCAGGTAACGCTCGCGCTCGAGGAACGCTTTGGCCAGGAAGGGCCACACGGCCTTGGGCGGCGCGCCCAAGCTGATCGATCGCCGCAAGGGACCGATGGCCTCGCCGTGACGGCCGGTGCCGTGCATGGCCAAGCCGAGGCGGCGGAACAGGTCACTCGCGACCGGACCATCCTGGGCGTACTGGATGCCCAAGCGCAGCACCTCCTCCCCCTGCTGGGGCTCGCCCAGCTCGACGCACGCGGTGCCCAAGAGCCCCAGCCCTTTGGCGATCAGCGAGCGAGCCTCGGGGGCGAGCATCTGGCCCTCGGGCGTGCGCAGGAAGATCGCCAGCGGCGCGGGCCACGAGGCCAACAACTGGAGCACGCGGGTGTTGTCTCCGCTCTCTGCAGCGAGCTCGGCCTCGCCGACTTTGGTGAGGTCGATGGCCGAGCGCTGACCGACGTTGGCGCGCTCGAGCTCTTCTCGGACGTGGCTGCGCACACGAGCGCGGAACTCGCTGAGCTCCAGCGTCTCCTCGTCGCCGTCGTGCAGCAGCACCAGGTGGCTGAGCGAAGGCGATTTGACGACCAGCTTGCGCAGCGAGTAGCCGTAGATGGGCGCGAGCAGCAGGTAGCGCACGCCGATGTGCTGCTGCAGCGCCTCGACGTCGGCATCCTTGTCTGGGGCGGGAGCGGAGGGATCGTCGGTGAGCAACGCGCCCACGAGTCGCTGCCGGAAGTCGACCAAGGTGAGCCGTTGGGGCTCGGAGCCGTCGTCGTCGGTGGGGGCGCCCACCACGAAGTCGACGATGGTGTTGTCCGGGTTGCGGCGGTCCACCGTCAGCGCCGTGATGCGCGCCCCGGTGATCATCGAGAACGCGAAAAACGCCTCCCCGACGATCTCGCACAGCGCCTGGAAGCTGCCGATTCCTTCACCGATGCGCTCGAACCAGCCATCCGTTCGGACGGCGTCGAGGTTGAACTCGCGCTCACTAGCCATGGGGCGTGGGGAGGAAGGGTCGCACGGTTCCTACGCGTTGACGCGCAGAATCTTGTGCCTCGATTCGACCGGCCTGCCGGCTGAATCCAAGCACGAGGCTCAGCAGGCGCCCTTGCAGCCTTCGGGCGTGAAGAACCAGAAGCCCTTCACTTCTTCGCAGTCGCTGGTGCTCTCGTACTCTTCGGTGCAGCAGCTGGCGGCGCCGCCGCACAGTTTCTTCAGCAGCGAGCCGGTGCGGATGCAGCAGTTGCCCTCGCTCGGTGGGGGCTGCGCCGGCAAGTCCGGACCCTCTGGCTTTTGGATCTCTGGCGGCTGGAACTCGGGCACCTGCAGCTCGGGCGCTTGCGGCACCTCGAGCGTCGCTTGAGGAATTTCTGCGGCGGGAATCGCCGGTGGGGTGGGCAGACACCCGAGCGGGCCCACCATGCCGATGGCTGCACCTGCGAACAGGCCCATGGCAACCAAAGCGTTGAGCCTGGTGGGGATGCGTTGTGGCCTGTGCCGAGGGGCCTGGTTCGATCTCACGGGTGCACCTAGTCCAAGAATGCTCGCGCCAGCTGCGTGCGTCTAGTTTTCGGCTGGGCTAGTCCGCCCGAAGGGCGGCCAAGAATGTGTCGCGGGGTTCGTCACGACCTCCACTTGCGAGCGTCAGCGAGGGTCGTGAGGAACACCGCGACGAGAATGCTAGGGACGCCCCCCGGCCGGCTCGAGCACGCCGCTGCCGAGGACGACCTCGGCCTCGAGCTCGGCGGCGCTCTCGTCCAGGCCTTTGGGGTGTGCGACGCGCTGGTAGGCCACGCGCCAAACCACGCTGTGCTCGGCGGCGAGCGGCGGCAGGGTGAGGAGCACCTCGCGCGGCTCGAACATCACGCGGTCGTCGCTGAGCAGCTCGCGTCCGAACTTGGTGGGCCGGAAGCCCCAATGCCGCGTCAGGTAGCGCGTGGCCGACCCCAGGCTCATCTGGTCGGGACCGCTGATCTCCGCGCTGACCTCGAGCCGGCGGAACAAGTCGCCCGTGGGGAAGGCGTGGCCGGGATCGACTTGCGTGAGCACGACGCGCACCACATTCGGCGTCGCCCGCTCGGCCTTCAGCGTGATGGCTCGACGGAGGAACTCGGGGTCGCGGGACGTGAGGAACGTATGGCTGCGCTTGCCCTGCGCGTTGATGGGCATGTGGCAGTCGGCGCACGAACGATCCTTGGCCGGCGACGCCTCGTGCTCGAACAACGTCGTCTGCATGTAGGTCGAGGCGGCGTCGCCGTGAGCGCCCGGGAACTGGAACTGGTGGCAATGCGCGCACGCATCGGCCTTGGCGAAACGGGCGGAGCGGACCACGCCGTGGGGGGCTGGCCGGCTCCGAGTGGCCGAGTGTGGCGCCGCCAGGACGCCCGCGTCGCTGGTGACGTGGCAGGTGACGCAACCCACGCCCAGCTCGGCCAGGGCCTCTGGCTCCGGCTCGAGCGGATCGGCCTCGGGCGCGTGGCAGCCGCGGCAGAAGGGCAGCGGCTCGATCGCGAACGAGCGCTGGTAGGCGGGCTCGATATCCGCACGCTGGTGGAGCGAGCCTCGCCACTCGGCGGCCAGGTCGCGGTGGCACGACTCGCAGGCTCGGTTCTGTTCGACCGCAGGGAACAAGCGCGCCCGTGCAGGCTGGGGCATGCGCTCATGGGCGGCCAGCGGAGGCGCGATCGGCGCGCTGGCCTCGGTTGTGGTGGGCTCTGGCGCACAAGCGCCCGCCCCGAGCCCCAGGAGGAAAAGCCAGCGACCGCGCACGGATGACTCGAGCCTAGCAGCAGGAGCGCGAGCAGGTCGGCCCGGCGCCACCAGGGGGAATGGAACAAACCTTGGGCTGGGCACGGGACCCCCTTGCGCAGCATGCCCCGTGCTACACGGCCGACATGGAACGCGCGCCTCGCTTCGCGTTGCAGATGGCCCATCTGACCGTCCCGGCTACGCGCTGGGCCATGGTGGAGCGCGCGGTGACTCTGGCGCCAGCTCCGTTGGTGATGCTGGATCTCGAGGACTCGCTGCCGCGTGCGGACGATCGCGCGCTGGAGCTTGGGCGCGCGCAGGTGGTGCGCGCCCTTCTGGACCTCGCCTGGGGCGACAAGCTGCGCTTCTTCCGGCCGCGTGGATTGGATCTGGATCCCGGCCTGGAGGATCTCAACTTCGTCTTGCCGCGCGCGAGAGAGCGCCTCGAAGGCATCGTCATCCCCAAGGTGGAGAACGCCGACGAGGTGCGCCGCTACGACCGCGCGCTGGGCGAGATCGAGCGCCGCGAGGGGCTCGCTCATGGGGGGGTGCGGATCTCGGTGCTGATCGAGAGCGTGAGCGCCGAAGAGCAGGCGTTCGAGATCGCTCGTGCTTCGAGCCGTGTGGTGTCACTGGTCTTCGGCGCGTTCGACTATTGGAGCTCGTTGGGCATGGCGCTCGCGCCGTACCGCTTCGATCACCCAGCGGTCGACGCCGCTCGGCTGCGCATCGTGAAGGCGGCCGCCAGCATCGGGGTACCTGCCATCGCCGAGATGAGCACCTCGTTTCCCACCAAAGACAAGACCGAGGACGAGCGCGCGGAGTCGCTGCGCGAGTGCGTGCGCGACGCCGAGCACGCTCGCGACTTGGGCATGCTCGGCAAGTGGGTGGGCCACCCGGCGCAAATCGAGCCGGTGCTCGCCACGTTCACGCCGTCGACCGCGCTGATCGAACGCGCGATCCGGGGGGCGCGCGCGTTCAAGGAGGCCGAGCTGGGTGGTGTAGGCGCGGTGATGATCGACGGCCGCATGGCCGATCGCGCCACGGACCGCCTGCTGCGATGCACCTTGGCGATGGCTAAGTCGCGCGGGCTGCTCGATCCCGCGATCGCTCGCGAGCTCTCGATCTGAGCGACGCGACGAGCAGCACGACCCAGCCGAGCAGGCTCGCGCCTGACGCGCCTGCGAGCAGCCACAGCGGCAGCAACGAGGGCCTCGAAGCGCAATCGGGCAACCGGGGGCCGACGAAGCGACAGCCAATGAGGCGATCGATTTCGGCCTTGGCGCGCGTGCGAGCGGCAGACTCGGGTTGGGCGCGCAGCGCGAAGTCCACCAGGCGATAGAGCGCCATGGCTTCCTTGTCCGCGTCGCGCGTCGCCGGGACGTCCCGCACCAGCGCCGAGAGCAGCTCGGCCCTCTCTGCTGGGTCTCGCTCCGTGAGCGCGCGGGCCAAACGACGGCCCGCGTCGCGGGGCAGCGCCGCGGCGGTGTTGACGGCGCGGAACTCGTCCTCGGTGAGGTACAGCGTGCTGCCGTCGGGCGCCGGGTACTCCTCGCTGGGCGAGACCATGGCGGGCACGGCGAGCTTGCGCGCGGCCGCCTCGTAGCGCATGTCGAGCGGAGGTGCCGGCACGAGCCAACGCGCCTGATGCTGGTAGTACCAAGCGCCCGCGGCGGCTGCGAGCACGAGCGCGAGCAGCAAGAGCCCGCCGCGTATCCGCGCCACCCCGCGCGTCCGCGGGGCGGGCTCGCTCACGGCTCTTGCTCGGCCCGAACGGCGACGTGCTCCCACGCGCTCCCGGCCTCAGGGTGGCCCGTGGAGTAGGACAGTCGCGCCAAGAAGCGCGCGCACGCCTTCTCGCCGCTCCTGTCACCTTGCTGCCGCGTCAGGGCCAAGGCCGAGAGCGCTTCGAGCAAGCTGTCTTCGTGGCGCCCCGCGGCGGCGACGCCAATGGCGTAGGCCAACACGCCGCGCGCCCGCTTGTCGGGGCTCACCTCTGCCTGCGCGCCCCGGCGGAGCAGCGCCAACCCCTGCTCCTTGGCGCCGCGGGTCATCGCCAACACGCCCGCGAGGCGCTCCACGACCTCGGCGTTGTCGACGGTCAACTTGAGCGCCGCCACCACGTCGTCGAGAGGCACTTCGTCCGCGCGATCGAGCGCCTCTTTGGCCAACTCGAGCAGCTCGAACGAGCCGGTTTGTCGCGAGCGCGGCGCGGCGGCAGCGGCGGTCTGCGACGAAGGTGGCGGCGGCGGCAGCTTTGCGGCCGCGGGCGCTGGCTTCGTCGCGGAGTCGGCAGCCACGGCTGCGCGCGGCTTGAGCGGAGGTGCGGGGGCCGCAGGCGCGGGCGCAGCAGCAGGCGCGGGCGCGATCGCGGCGGGCGCCGGAGGGCGCTCCGAGGCTTCAATCGCTTCGATCTCGTCATCGTCGAGCTCGACCGACTCGGAGCTCACCTCGGGCTGAGAGCCACGGAGCGCGGCGTTGCCCGACTGTTCCAGCGGCAACGTGAAGCAGCGCGCGACGCGCATCTGGCCTTCCACCATCAGCTCTCGCTCCTCGCCGCCCGCGGCAAACGCAGGCGCCCCCGCGGCGGACACCGATTGATCGAGCCACACTTCGCCCTGATCTGCGCGGCGCGCCAAGGTGCTGGCAAGCTCGGCCGCCGAGCCCCACAGCAAGCGCAGTGCGTCTCCGCGCAGGAACGTCTCTGCTCTGCCGCTCGCCACGCCAGCGGCCACGAACGCGAGCTTGGCCGGCCCGGTGGGCTTGGTGCCCGGCGGCGCGAGCGTGCGAGCCACCAGATCGAGCGCGAGCGCCGAGTCGCCGTCGTCGAAGGCCAAGGCCAGCTCACCCGCCGCCCCCGGCGCGAAGCTCGACACCGCACCGCCGAGCTTCTGCGCCTCGCGGGCGAGGTCGTTCGCAGGCGACAGGTCGACGGCGACCGCACTGTCGAAGCGAAAGCAGACGACGATCACTGCCACCTATCGAATCCCTCGGCTCACGCGTTCGCCTGCTTCAGGTCCCGATGCGGATCTTCTTCTTCAGCTTCGCGATCTCGTCGTCGAGCTCGGGCGATTGCCCAGCGGACTCTCCGCCCATGGAGCTCTTGCCTTCGAGCTGACGGAACTTGGACTCGATGTCGATCTCGCGCTGGCCGCCGCCGAGCGCCTCCTCCACCTCGCGGTGGGCGGCCACCTGCTCGCTGTGCTGATCGATCTGCGCCTCCATCCGGCGGAACTCCTCGAACGCCTTGCCCCCCGCAGGCGCCCCCAAACCCTCCGCCCCGCCGCCAGCGCGCGCTTGTCGCAGCTGCGTAGCGAGCGTGCCCTTGCGCGCCTCGTACTCCTGCTGCTTGGCCTCCATGCGATCGAGCTCGCCCTTCATGGTGAGCACCGCAGCGCGTTGCTCGGCGCGCAGTGCTTCGGCTCGGTCGCGCTCACCGACCACCCGTTTCTTCTGCATCAAGGCCTCGCGCGCGAGCTTCTCGTCATCGGCGCGAAGCGCCAGCTCGGCGCGGCGGTCCCACTTCTCGACCTCGACGTCGAGCTCCTCGACCTTCTTCTTCAGGACCTTCTCTGCCGCGATGCCGTCGACCAGCTCCTTCTTGCCGGCCTTGACCTGATCCTTCATCTCCGTGACGAGCAGATCGATGGACTTTCCAGGGTCTTCAGCCTTGTCGAGCAGCGCGTTGACGTTGCTCGAGATGACCTTCCCCATACGGTCGAAGATGCCCATGGCCGTAGCGTGCATCGCCGTGCCCTGGCTGTAAAGCCGTTCCCGGTGATCGGTCACGCCGCGGGCGGGTTGCGCGAGAGCACCAACCTGAGCGGCATGAGCTCGTCGAGCTCGCACAACAAGCCGGCGCTCGCGGTCGTCGCGGCCAGCTCCGCCATCCGGCTGCCGGGACGGCGAGCCAACAACAACCGCCTGGGCGCGTGTGGGGCGCGAGCCAGCGCGCCAGGATCGAGCGCGAAGACAGCGGACCAAGCACCCTCCGGGGCGTCACCATCACGAGCCGAGAGGCGCAGCGCGACGCGACCGCTGGGCCCCACGGGCCGGTGGCCTGGGCTCACGATCTCCTCGGTGCCAGGGAGCTCCCTCAGCAGGGCAGAGAGCGCCAGCGCCACCGCAGCGACGTCCGTCTCGTTGGCCGTCCGATCGAGCGGCGCAGGGAAGCGGGCCCCGAGCGGCAAGTGCCCGACCGAGAGCGGGAGCCCGAGCTCGTCCGCGGCGCGGCCGAGCTCGAGCAGGCGGGCCTCGATGAACGCAGCAGGGTCGGAATGAGACGAGGCCCAGGCCTCGAGCACGATTCCCTGCGGGAACAGCAAGACCACCTCGTCAGCGCCCAGCAGCTTGGCCGTCGCCACGTGAGCAGGGTGATCCACGAGCGCCGCGACGGGCCGGTCTGCGCTTCGTGGCAACGCCGCGAGCAGCTCACGCGCGGAGGCAGGCAGCTCTGGTCCTACGCGCGCAGCTGCCCCGCGCAGGATCACGCCGCTCCTGCCGTCGATGGTGATGCGCTCCCCCGGACGGATCACGCCCCCCGCCGAAACGCGGATCTCGCCCTCGCCAAACGCCAGCGAGGCGCCGCTCGCGACGCACGGCTTGCTCAGCCCGCGCGCCATCACCGCAGCTTCGCCGGTGATGCCACCCCGTACGGTCACGATCCCACGCGCGGCCCGCACTCCAGCGATTTCGTCGGGCAACACCTCGTGCACCACGAGGATCGCGGGCAGGCCTTCGCGCTCGAGCTCTTCGGCGGCCGCCGGCGAGAACGCGACATGCCCCTCCGCCACCCCTGCCCCTGCGGCGACGCCGGTGACGAGCACCGACTCGCGCGCTGCTTCGAGGCGCAGCTCGTACACCTGCGCCACATCTGCCGGCTCGATCGAGGCGAGCGCGGCGCTCGGCGAACACGTGCCCGCCGTCAGCTGCTCGCTGGCGATCTCGAACGCCACCAAGCCGGAGCGCCGGAGCACCTCGACGCCGATCAGCTCGTTCGAGAGTGAGCACGCCAACCGAACGGGCCGCGCCAGCAGCTGCTCGAGATTCTTGCCCAGCGCCTCGAGCTCGGGCCCCACGGCGCTGGGCCCCACGGCAGAGACCACTGGCTTTTCGAGCAACGTGCGCAAGGTCTCCCCCGACTTGGTCAGCGGTCGCCCACCGCTCTTGGGGTCTCTGCTGAGGAACACGCCGAACGGCCCGAGGGGCAGGCACTGCAGCAGGAGCTCCGCCACACGCAAGCGCTGGAAGGCGCGACGCAGCACGTACACCACCCGCTCGGCGCCGTTCGGCGCCATCGGTCCCGCGTCCGAGGCGGCGCCGAGCCCCGCGAGCACGGACTCGGCCGCTTCGACGGTGGGCGACCTGGGAAGCACCGCAAAAAACCTGGCCGCGGACATGCCAAAACACGCCTCCGCAGTCATGGCCAGGGCCTCGAGCGCGAGCGCGTTCGAGCTCGAGCTCGAAGATCTTGGGATCGGTGCAAAGAAGCCGGGATCGCCGGACTTGGTGCGCACGAGCGCAACCCAGTCGCCCGGCCCGAGCGCAGCTTGGATCTGGTCGGCGCTCGGGATCGCTTCGCGCGCCACCACGAACGTGGGCGCCAGCCTTTCGGTCATCGCCAGCAGTCGAGCTTCGTCGAACAGGGGCCGGCCTTGCTCCGCCCCGACCGTGAGCCGCAGCACGCGGCTACTTTACACGGCAGAGCTCTTTGCCGGCGATCTTGGCGTACGGCAGGCCCTTGGTCCGCGGCCGCACGAAGACGCTGCCACCCATCTCCATGGGGTGGATGATCGCACCCGTGGCAATCGGCCGGTCCGGAGGCAGCTCCTCGATCTCGATCACCAAGTCGCGGCCGACGCGATCGACCGCGCGAATACTGGGGCGCCGGTCGGCTGGGTTGGCCGCTCCGCCGGGGCAGTCGACGCCGAACGCGCTGACGGCGACCGCGAGGTTGGCCGGGTTGAGATCTGGGCGCGCCCCGCGCCAAACGAATTTGCCGTCGTTCGGCGAGCCGACCTCGACTGCCAGGCAGCTGCACTTGGCGGGGTGTTTCTTGTCAGGGTTGAGCGCGAGATCGTGGCGCACGCCCACCCAGTCGAACCCGCCGTACCCCACGTTGCGGGCGACATCGATCTCGCCTTGGTCATCGACGCCCAGACTGCGGAAGCCTTTTCGCGTCTCCCACGCGGCGTTGTCCGGCTTCTCACGCGAGCCGCCACAGGCAGCCGCGGCCAAAGAGCAGAGGGCGAGCGTCAGGAGAGCGGTGGGCCGCATGCTCGAAGCATGGCAAATGATTTGCTCGCGGAGCAACTTTCGACACCTGGGCCGGCTGCTTCGGCGCTTCAAGGAAAGCCGAAGGCGCGCACGAAATCAGCGCCGGAACTGTGGCAATCCGTGCAGATCGCGGGCTCTCCGGAGTAGAGCGGGGTGCCCTCGGCGTCGAGCTCGGCCCAGAACCACACCCCGTCCACCTTCTCCATGATCGCCACCTGCGCGAGCGCGCCGTCGTCGTCGTAGCCGTCTTTGGCCACGATCGAGCCGTCGGGCCAAGCTCCAGACACCCCCGAATCGAGCGCTTCTGCCATGACGTCGTTGAGGAAGATCTCGACGGAGGCGGCGTGGGGTGCGTTCGTCGCGGTGCGCGCTTCGTAGCCGGGAGCGCGCGCCCAGCCCCGGTAGTCGTCGGCCTGGATGCGGCTCATGAGCTCGGTCGCGGCGTCGGGGTCGTCGTTGGTCCGACAGCCGATGGCAGAGACCAGCACCACGGCGTGCAACAGCGAACGAGCGACCATCATGGCGTTCTTCGTACGGCGGCGTTGACTCGTGGTTTCTAGCTGCCGTCCGGCTCGCACTCGAACAGCGGCTCCAGCCGAAAGTGCCTGGCGAGCACGCCTCGGTACTGGGTGGAGGCCCGGGCGAAGTCCGAGATGGTGGTGGGAAACGTCGCGCTGTCCACGTGCAGCACGGGCTCGAACAGAGAGAGGTACACCGCCGCGTCGACCACGCTGAAACGATAGGGACCAGAGCTCTCGTCGTTCAACGTGAGCAAGTGCCGATACACGTTCTCGAAGCGTTCGTGGGGCAACCTCGCCAGGGGCGCCCGGAGCACCAGGTGATCGCCGCTGTCGTCCACGGACAGATCCAGCTGGGTGCTTTGCTCCTGGCCCTCGAGCGCCGGGGCGAAACGCCACGTGCGCGGCCCTATGCGCGCGCGGTTGGCCGGGATCCCCAGCGAGGCCAACGCAGCGCGCACGGCGAACAAGCCGGTGAGCGGCGGTGGCGTCTCCACCGGATCGCGGCGCAGCCAGCGGTGCGGCAGCAAGGTGCCACACTCCAAGCAGCGGTCGATCTCGGCGTCGAACACCGTGTCGCAGCGCGGGCAGCCGTACTCGGGAGTGACCTCGCGCAGCTCCTCGGCAGGCTCGTCCATCAGCCCGCCCTCGAAGGCGCTGGTCGGCAACACCATGCCGGAGAGCCATCGGTGCGCGTTGCGGTCCCCGGTCACCCGTGCGCGGCGCGGTCGCACCACCATGCCGAGCACGCCCCCCTGCATGTCGATCAGCGGTGCCCCGCGCAGGCTGTCGTCGAAGGTCCAATCCAGCGAGATGTGAGGGAACCCTTCACCCAGACGGCCCGTGCTCGTGATGCGCGGCGCAAACAGGATGGGCTCCGCGCCGTCTCGCCCGAGCAAGACCGTCTGATCGCCGATGCGCGGCTCTGCACCCGCCTCGAGGAACGGGATCGACAGCGCCTCGGCTGGCAACACCAGCGCCACGTCGAGCGCCACGTTCACGCGCACCACCACGCCGGCCACGGTCGCGCCCTCTTCGAGCACGAGCTGCACCTCGCGCTCGAACCCCACGACGTCCAGGCTGGTCACGATCAGGCCGTTGGGCAGCGCGCAGTACCCGGCGCCGCGTCCGGTGGGCGAGACCACACCCACCACCGCGGGGCGAACGCGCGCAGCGAGATCGCTGATAGGGTTCATCAGGCGATCATCCTGGTCAAGGCGGTCATCATCAAGTCCACCACGGGTCGAGCCGGGCCTTCCTTTTGGGCGTGCGCGATGATCCCGCGCAGCCGCTCCTGCGTGGCCGCGGGCAGCTTCGTGCGCACGAGCAACTCGCTGAGAGCGCCCAGCGCCAGGAAGTGGCGCAGGTCGAGATCGCTGGGCGCTTGATCGATCTCGGACACGTAGCGTGCCAGGTGCTGCTTGGCTTCTTGTGCGGTGGTGATGGGCTGCACAGCCATGGGCTCCCCCGGCTCCACCTCGCCACGTTGCGACACGATCTGGTTCATGGCCTCGAACGCGGGCGAGGTAGGAGGGATCGCCATCGAGCCGCGCCGCTTTCCCGGTGCGGTGATGTAGATCTCCTTCGTCATCGGCGCGGTCGCTGCGTGGAGGAAGGCGACCGCACGGGGCACCTCGGCCTCGTGCTGGTACACGGAGCGGTACAACGTCGCTCGAATCAACAGGCACATCGTGGCGGGTTGATCCGCGAAGCTCAACACTGCGCCCAGCGTCTGCGCGCGGTGCAACAGCTCGCACAGCTGGTCGGCAGGGGAGCCGGTCTTCGGAGGCGGTGTGGTGGCCGCTGGCGCACCCGCGGTGATGAACGTGTCGCCCAAAGGATCGGCGACCGCGGAGGGCGTGGTGGCTGGCGCAGGCTCGGCGCTGACCATCGTCTTTTGTGCCTCTCCGCCAGGGGCGGCGCGCGGCGCGGGTGGCGCGGAGCCCCGCGCCGCCGGAGGGATCGCCGCGGGCATCTGCGGCGCAGTCGGGGCTTGGTACGCAGCTGGTTTGGGCGGACGCAAGGCAGCGGCCGGCTTCTGCAGCTCGACGCCAGGGGAGCGTCGATCCGGCAAACGTGCGGGCGTGGGCACCTTGGCCCGACCGCCCACGGGGGCAGAGATGCCGCCGGGTGGCATCAAGATCGCGGGAATCTCAGCGGCTGGGGTCGGCCTCTGCGCGGGAGCGACGGGAGGAGCCTCTGCCACGAGCGGCGAGAGTGTGTCGAACATGCCGCTCTGCGGCCCTTTGCGCGGAGTGGAGATCAAGCTCGACGCCGGGACTTCGTCGGCCAGCAGCACGCCCTTGGGCAGCGCATCGATGCTCAGCCCGCGCAGCTCCTCTGGAGAGAGCGTGCGCGCCTGCAGCGCGCCTACGAGCAGTCGAGCGCCTTCGCGCGAGGTTTCGACCACGGCCTCGACCGCGCGACAGAGATGCGTGGGCGGCAGCACTCCCGCGCGACCGACGAAGCGCGTCAGCACCAAATCGCCGCGCACCGAATAACGCGTGGCCTTGGCGTCGCGATCGGACAGCTCGAGCAGGAGCCTCAGCGCCGGGACGTAGTGCGTGAGCGGCAGGCGCACCACCGGCGACTCGATCACGATGTTCGTGGTGCTCACGTCCACCCGCAAGAACAGCAAAATTCCCCGGTGCATCGCCCGGAACGCCTGGCCCTGTGCGGCCTGCTGCGTGGAGATGTCCGTGATCGTGAGCGCGGCCAAGCTGTGAGAGATGCAGCGCGCGAGATCGCCAGCTTGCCAAGCGTCGTGCGCCAAATCGAGCTCCGGTCGCCCTGGGTCTGGCGCGTAGGCGCTGGCGGCACCGGCGACTCCGTCGAGCAAGACCAACGGCGTCGCGCTGCCTCCGCACGCACGACATGTGACCCCCGACAGGGCCAGACCGCACGTCGTGCAATGAGTCGAGACTTGCTCTCCTGCCACGTGGAGAGCGTAAGCCCGAGCCTCGTCGGGGGGAAAGAGGTTGTCAGAGGAGGGGGTTGGTCCGCGCTCGGAAGCGCGCCCCCAGGCTCGACGCGGGCGCCGTAAGCACCGTCCCGACCAACAGCGCCGCGACCCCCGCCACCATGAACAGCGTCAGCAGGCCGAGCGAGCGCTCGACCTCGGGCAGCAGCGGGAAGCGGCTGGCGAGGAACGCCAGCGCCAGGGCCACCGTGCAGCTCGGCAGCACCAGGGAGACGCCCAGGCGCAGCACCGTGTCGGGTCGCAGGCGCGGCAGCGCCGCGCGCAACACCAGCACCAGGCCCAGCAGCGCCCAACACTTGACCAGAAACAGCGTGGCGCCCAGCACCTTCCACACCGTGCTCACGGAGAGGTCCGCGGGAGACACGAACGGCAGGCCGTAGCCCCCGAGGAACAAGATCGCACCCAGCGCACACATCACGAACAAGTGCATCCACTCGGCGAAGAAGAAGCCCGCCGACCCGGCCTGCTTCGCGGTCGTGGCACCGGGCTCTGCGGAGCGAGATCCGTCGACCAACGCGGTCATGAAGAACAAGCTGAAGAGCAAGAACAGATGCGGGCTCCGCAGCGCGTTCCACGCCCACGGCAGGCCCAGCTCGGCGCCGGCGCCTGATTGCGCGGCGACGATGTCTCGTACGCGAAGCGAGCCGGTCGCGAGCACCACCGCGAGCAGCGCACACAGCGCAGGCAGCTGGCACACCAACAGATCGACGAGCGCGCGCACGCGCCCCCACAGGCGCGCGCGGCCAGCTCCCCAACCACCGGTGAGCACGCCCATGCTGAGCAGCGCGGTCACCGACAACAGGTAGAGCATGCCGACGTCGAGCTCGAGCCCGCGCAGCTCCAAGAACGGGAGCGAGGCAAACATGATCGACACTCCCGCGAAGACGATCGCCGGAGCGGCGACCGCCCAAGGGCTCTGCTCCCGTCCGCGCCGCGCATCGGACGCGGCTGCCCGCAGCAGCGCCGCGACCACCGATCCGTCGGCGACTCGATGACGAGCGATGGTCTCCTCGAGCCGGTGCGTGAGCCACGACAGCCAGCGCGCAAATCGGCTCCCGAACGCGAGCCCCAGGAGCAGCAGGGTGGCCAGTACGATCACCCCAGGCATCAACGCTGCGACCCCTGCGCCGCGATAGCCCCGCGTCTCGAGCACCAACTCGAGGCGCGCCTCGCCGCGCGAGACCACGACTGGCGTGAACGGCACCTGCGCCGCCGGAAGCGCGTCGGCCGCGGACAGCACCGAGACCCCAGCCACGGACACCACCTCGTCGCCGAGCTGCGCGCCAGCCTTGGCCGCCGGCCCCGAGGGGTCGAGCTTGCTCACGCCCCAGCGCGTGGGGTCGGCGAGCGGCGCCAGCTCCCAGCCGAGGAAGCTCGCCGCATCTTGCGCCTCCGCCAAGCGTTGCTCGCGCAGCTTTCGCGCCGGCTCGGGCGGCGTCACGTCGAGCGCGACGTCTCCTTTGAGAGCGCCTTGCACGGGCTTCTGCGCGGCGCCCACGAGTCGAAGCTCGACGCGACCGACGAACGTGGTGTGCACGGCCTCCTGCCCTCGCCCGACGAAACGCTCGAGCGCCGCCTCACTCAGCAAGAACGACACGCGGTCGCGGTCGAGCGTGGCGTCGGTGATCTCGATCACGCGGTCCTCGAGCGGCGCGTGCCCCGCACGCAACAAGCGCCCGCGAAACACCACCGTGACCTCGTCGACCTGGCCGACCGGCAGCTCACGGCCCAGCAGGTCCACGCGGTCGCCCAAGCTCACCGCTCGCGGCTCCAGGTCCGTGAGCTGCAACAGGTCCGGCTGCGCGTGAGAAGCTTGGCAGCCTGACAGCAGCGCCACCAGCCAAGTGATCAGCAGCCAGCGGCAGGGCTGCCACAGTGCCATTCGCTCCGTCTACACGACCGGCTGGCGCTTGCGAAAATTGTTGAGATTCAAGCGCGCGAGTTGCGGACGCTCACCCCGGGGTGCGAAAATCCGGAGCGCGTCTGTCTTCGGGCCCCCCGAATTGACGCACTGAGGCAAGATGGAATCCACGAAGGCTGTGCCGGCGACCGCGCCGCGCCGCGTGATCAAGCGGTACTCGAACCGCAAGCTCTACGACACACGCGACAGCCGCTACGTCACGCTGCAGCAAATCGGGGAGATGGTCCGCGCCGGCGAAGAGGTGCAGATCATCGACAACAAGACCAAGGAGGACAAGACCGAGGTCACGCTCGCCCTGATCCTGAGCGAAGACTTGAAGAGCCAACCTCGCAGCGTGCCGCTCGCGGCGTTGCGCGACCTCATCCAAGAGCGCGGCGGTCGGCTGCTGAGCCAGCTGCGCGAGGGCACGCTGGGGCGTTTCATCCCTCAGACCGGCGCCGCCGAGGACGAAGCCAAGGTCGAGCAGGAGCCGCCGCCCAAGCCCTCGGAGCCGCCCAAGTCCGAGCGGCGAGACAAGGACGAGGAAATCCTCTCCGAGTCGCCTGGCAAGGCGGGGGAAAGGAAGCAGGAGGAAAAGAAGGGCCGGCTGAGCGAGCTGATGGAGAGCTCCCTGTCGTCGCTCGACGAGCGCATCCGCCACATCGTGCCCAGCGCGCGCTCCTTCTCGGAATTGGAGGAGAAGGTCGCCAAGCTGAGCGAACGCATCGACCAGCTCGAGCGCCAGCTGGCTGAGCAAAAGAGCAGTAAGCGCAGCTGACCGCCTCAAGCAGGATCCAAGCTTGCCCCTTTGGGAATGATGGGCATGCTGGGCGGTTACAGGACTCGATGGCGTTTTTCTTCTTCAAGAAACCCCAGAGCGTGGCGGAGGAGGCTCGCAACCTCGACCCGTTCGCCACGGAAATGCTGGGATATTTGGACACCCTCTACGCGGTGGCCTCGCGCATGACGCGCGGCTCGACCGAGGCGGAGGACCTGGTCCAGGACACCATCGTCAAGGCGATGCGGGCCCGCGAGCAATTCGAGCCCGGCACCAACCTGAAGGCTTGGCTGCTCCGCATCCTGACCAACACCTTCATCAACCGCTACCGCCGGGGCGGGATGGAGCGGGACCTGTTCGAGGGCCCTTCGGTGGAGCCGCTCAGCGATGGCTGGGTGGGCGCCGCAACCATGCGCGCGGTGCGCGACCCGGAGACCCAGGCGCTGAGGCCGCTGGTCGAGGGCGAGCTGATGGCCGCGCTCGACGAGCTGCCGCCCGACTTTCGGCTCGCCGTGATCCTCTCGGACGTCGAGGAGCTGTCCTACAAGGAAATCGCAGAGGTGATGGGCTGCCCGATCGGCACGGTGATGAGCCGCCTGCACCGAGGCCGCAAGATCCTGCAAGGACGGCTGCGTGACCATGCCGTCGCGCTTGGCATCGTGGACGCCGGCCGCGGCTCTGATCCATCATTGTCGCCGGAGTCTGTCGACTCCGCCCCCGCTCCCCCCACCGATCTCAACAGCTTCCGCAACAAGCGCCGCGCTGCCGTATGAACGCGATCAGGGCCACCTCCAAGTCCGACTGTTGCTCGCGAACGGTGATGTTGCTCGCCGACGGCGAGCTGGATCCAGCACACGTGCTGGAGGCCGAGAACCACCTCGCTGCCTGCGCGCCGTGTCGTGGTGAGCTCGATTTCATCCGCGCCATGCGCAAGAGCCTGCGCCAATCCTGTGCCCGACGCGCAGGTCCTTCGCTCGAGGCGCGCGCTCGCGCGGCATTGATCGTCGAGCGCGCGAGCTCCAGCCCACGGCGCGAGAGCGATGTGGTCGAGGCGAAGGGACAGCTGCCCTTCGTGGCGCAGGCGATGTTCGCGAGCCGCAGCGAGCGCGGACGCGCGCGCTGGGCCATGGCGGGAGCGGTGACCGTCGCCGCTTGTTTCGTGCTGGTGGTCGTCGTGGGCAACCGATTCAGCCGCGGACTGACCAACGCGGCGCCGCTCGCCACCATCGTGGGCTCCCAGCTGAGCAACGGGGCAGAGGCCGCCAACGACACCGCTTGGAACTTCGACGCCGTGGTGGATCAGCTGGTGTCGCTGCACGCGAACCCGCTGCCCCCCGAAGAGAAGAACCCAGAGGAGCTGAACCGCCTCGAGCCGTACGTGGGTGTGCCAGTCAAGCGGTCGGCGCTCTCGCTGCTGCGCGGCTCGGGTGCGGACACCGCGAGCTTCGACGGTGCCAGGCTGCACGCGATCCGCGATCGCGGCGCAGCGCCCCGCAACGCCGCGATCCTCTCGTACAAAGTCCGCGGTCACCGGCTGACCGTGTACGTGTTCGACTCCCGGCTGATCCCGATGAACCGTACGCGCTTGAAGCCCCGCTTGGTCGAGCCCGAGGGCGTGCGGCATGAGCGGCGGGAGCACATCGCAGCGCAGCCCGTGTACGTGGGCAACGTGCGCGGCTTCTCGATCGCGGCGCGTGAGAAGTCGGGCGTCGGGTACGCGTTGGCCTCGGACCTGGACGAGGACAACACCGTGCAGATGGTCGCCTCCTTCTGACGAGGCGACCTGCGCACGCCGGCTCTTGCGCGTTGGCACCATTCCAACGCGTTGGCACGTGAGCGCACGACGACTCCTCGGGGCGTAGGCTGCGACCCCCACCACGAGGAGAACCGACATGGCCTTCACGCTGCCCGAGCTTCCGTACGCCAAAGACGCACTCTCGCCCCACATCTCTGCCGAGACGCTCGACTTCCATCACGGCAAACACCACCAGGCCTACGTCACCAAGCTGAACGAGCTGGTCGCGGCCGACCCGGCGTTGGCCGGCAAGTCGCTCGAGGACTTGGTGCGCACCACCAGCGGCGGCATCTTCAACCAGGCCGCGCAGGTGTGGAACCACACCTTCTACTGGCACAGCATGAAGCCGCAGGGCGGGGGCGACCCCAGCGGCGCTCTGGCCGACGCGATCAACAAGGCCTTCGGCTCGTTCGGGAGCTTCAAGGAGAAGTTCACCGCCGCCGCCATCGGTCAGTTCGGATCGGGCTGGGCGTGGTTGGTCAAGGACGGCTCCGGCGCGCTGTCGATCACCCAGACCAGCAACGCCGGTTGCCCCCTGACGGAGGGCAAGACGCCGCTCCTCACCTGCGATGTCTGGGAGCACGCGTACTACGTCGACTACCGCAATGCGCGCGCCAAGTACGTCGAAGCTTGGTGGAACTTGGTGAACTGGGACCACGCCGCCAGCAAGCTGTGACCTCGTGGCATCGTCCGCGAAGTTGCTTCGCGCAAGACGATGCACCGAGGACGCAGGTGCAAGTGAGCAGAAGTAGCCCGAGCATGGGGACTTTGCGAACGCAGCACTACACCGCGGCGCGCGCGCGTGCGCGCACGCGATCGACGACCCGCACCGCGAGCAGCAACGCGAGGACGCCACCGTGCATGAGCGCCACGGTGGCGTCTTTCTTCGCGCGCAGCACGAAGTGCAGCACGGCCAGGACGGCGACCGCGTAGACCAGCTTGTGCAGCCGAGCCCACGCTCGGCCGCCGAGCTTCTTGACCGCCGCCTGCGAAGAGGTCGCCGCGAGCGGCAAGAGCAGTAGAAACGCCGACATGCCGACCATGATGAACGGCCTTTGCGTGACGTCTTCGATCAAGGTCGCGAGCTCGCCCGCGCGGTCGACCCCCACGTACACGCCCAAATGCAGCGCGGCGTAGACGAACGCGAGCAGCCCCAGATGTTTGCGCACGCGCATCGGCCAGGTGCGTCGCGTGAGGATGCGAAGCGGCGTGCAGGCCAAGCACAGGAGCAAACACTTGATGGCCAGGTCGCCGCAGGCGTTGAGCACGAGCGCCACCGGGTCGGCGCCCAGCTCACCCCGCCAGGCGCGCACAGCCAACATCACCCCGGGGATCGCCCCACCGACCCACACCGACCAAGGCAACCAGCCGAGCTCGTCGCTGCGGCGCGGCGCCATCAGAACATCCTCGACAGATCCATCCCGCTGTAGAGGGCTGCCACTTGCTCGGCGTAGCCGTTGAACGGGAGCGTCGGCCTGCGAGAGAGCTCCCCGATCCGGCGCTCGCTCGCTTGGCTCCAACGCGGGTGATCCACCGCCGGGTTCACGTTGGCGTAAAAGCCGTACTCGCTCGGAGCCGCCCGATTCCAGGTGGTCGCTGGCTGGGTCTCCGTGAGCGTGATGCGCACGATCGATTTGACGCCCTTGAAGCCATACTTCCAAGGCACCACCAGGCGCAGCGGTGCGCCGTTCTGGTTCGGCATGGTGCGGCCGTAGAGCCCCGCGGCCAGGATCGTGAGCGGGTGACGCGCCTCGTCCAAGCGCAAGCCTTCCACGTAGGGCCACGGCAGCACGCTCGACCGTTGACCGGGCATCTGCTTCTCGTCGTGCAGCGTCTCGAGCGCGACGTACTTGGCGCTCCCGGTGGGCTCCACGTGATCGAGCAGCTTGCGCAGCGAGAAGCCCAGCCACGGGATGACCATCGACCATGCTTCGACGCAGCGCATGCGGTACACGCGCTCCTCGAGCGGGAACAGCCTCAACAGCTCGTCGATGTCGAACGTCCTCGGTTTGTGTGCTTCGCCGCCGACCGCCACCGTCCACGGCCTCGTGATCAGCGTGCCCGCGTTCTCCGCTGGGTCACTCTTGTCCAAGCCGAACTCGTAGAAATTGTTGTAGCCGGTGACGTCCTCGATCGGCGTGAGCGCGTCGTTCGCGGCCAGCGGAGCGGCCACGACCGCGGACGCGGAGCTGATGGGCAGCGGAGGGAGCGCAGACAACGCAGGCGCCGGCACACCACGAGAAGCGCCAGAGCCCCAGTACAAGCCTCCGCCGAACAGGGCGGCGCCCGTGGCGCCCAGCCCCAGTTTGCGCAGGAACGCGCGCCGCGCGGACAGCCTCGAGAGCTCCTCCTCCAGGTCGCTCTTGGGCCGCGCTTCGTAGGCGCTTTCGGAGGTGATCTCCGACGACTTGACGGGCGGGACGTCGCTCACGGTGCGGGTACGGCGGGAGCGGGTGCCTGGTTACGCAGCTCGCCATGCTCCACCGTGACCGCGCCACCTTTGCGCGGGTCGAACGCTGGCTCCAGCGTTCGGACGCCCGCTGGCGAACGGATCGAAATGCCCGTCACGCTGGAGAAGTTCGCGGACGATGGGTCCACCACCTCGCCGCGCGACGCGAGATCCGGCGCGAGCGCCGCCAAGCCCTCATCGAGCTTGAGGCTGCCGCCTGCCGTGACGTGGAAACGCGGCCGCTCGATCGCCTCTGCCACGGGTCGATCGAAGGCGAGGGCTGCGATCAACACTTGGGCCACGCCCGTGATCGCTCGTAGGCCACCCGAGCCGCCCAGCGCCAGTCGCGGGCTACCAGACTCGAGCACCAAGGTCGGAACGAAGTTGGACACCGGTCGTGCACCGCCCCGAGCGAAGTTGGGCCCTCGCGTCACCGCACGCAGACCGTAGTCGTCGATCTGAAAGTCGCGCAGCGCGTCGTTCAACACGTAGCCGCCATCGGTCACGATCTTCGCGCCGAACATGCCCGTCACGCTGGCGGTCAGGCAGACCACGTCGCCCGCCGCATCCACCACCACGATCTGGAACGTCCCCGAGTCCCCGATGCTCGGCACCTTGGGCATGCTGGTCGCGTTGGGTCGCAGCTTGCTGCGACGCGCGCGCATCTTCTCCCGGTCGAACAAGCCGCTCGGGTCGACGCGATGAAAGTCCGGATCCCCCACGCCGAGCACGCGATCCTCGTAGGAGAGGCGAAATCCCTCGGCCAACGCGTGGACCAGCGCCGCGCTGCCGAGCTCGAGGCTGACCAGGTCACTGCGCTCGAACATGGCCAGCAGCGAGAGCAGCGTCACCCCGCCGCCCGAGGACGGCGGCGCGGCCAAGACTTCGAAGCGGTCCCAGGTGAGCTTGAGCGGCTGGCGCGGGATCACGCGGTATTTCGCGAGGTCGCTCTTGGCGATGCGGCTGCCGTGGGCGCGCGCCGACTTGATCACGTCGTCGGCGAGAGCGCCGTTCACGAACGCTCCGGCGGGATCCTGGGCCCACGTCCGCATCGTGGCGACCAGGGCTGCGTTGTGCAGCACCTCGCCCACACGTTTGTCCGCGTCGACCATGCCGAACGTGCGCGCTCGCTCGTCCTCGCGCAGCCACTTCCCGTTCCAGACGAGCGCCTGCGCCATGTAGGCGCTCAGGGGGATGCCCTTCTCGATTTGGTCCGCGGCGCCGCCGATCAGATCTCCGAGCGGCAATTTCCCGGCGCGCTGGTGCAGCGCCAGCAAACCAGAGGAGAGCCCGGGTACCCCCACGAGCACGCCGCGACGTGAGGAGGGTGGATTCTTCGAGAGATAGTCGACGCGGCGCAGCCCTGCCGGCGCGGCCTCACGAAAGTCGAGGTAGGTGGTTTGCTGGTCCGCTTGTCGGAACAACATCGCCGCGCCGCCGCCACCCAGTCCGCACGAGGCCGGGTGCGCCGCGCACCCCACCAGCACCCCTGTGATCGCGGCGTCCGCCGCCGAGCCGCCGCGCTCGAGCACGCCGCGCGCGGCGAGCACCGCTGGCTCGTTCTCGGAGGCGACCGCGAATCGGTCGCGTTCGCGCACGACCGGCGCGGGTGGCTCCGCCGGTGGGGCGGCGGGCGGTGGCTTGGTTGGCTCCCGGGGCGCAGGAGGCCGCGCGGGCGTGCAGGCGGTCACGAGCAGCAAGGCGGCGCCGTACGCCGGCCGTCCCAGCACGCTCCAGAGACTCTGCCAGGGGCAAAAGAGAGTCTGCTTTCTGGTTGCGCGCGCGGCGATCACGGGTGAAGCCCTTCGAGAGACCGTTGGTGGCGGTGCGCCCAACGATAGCAAGGAGAGCTGCGATGCGTTTCGTCTTCGTGATGGACACGCTGGACCGAGTGGATCCAGACAAAGACACGACGTTCGCCTTCGTCGACGCTGCCCAAGCGCGCGGCCACGAGAGCTGGCACGCGCGTGTGAACGACCTCGGCTTGCGCGGCGGCAACGCTTTTGCCCGCGTCCGCAAGCTGAGCATCCACCCAGACGGGGCTCGCATCCGGCTCGCCGAGGAGTCCCGCGAGCTCGAGCTCGCCGACGTCGACTGCGTCTTCATCCGCAAGGATCCGCCGTTCGATCGCGCGTACATGTACGTCACGCTGCTGCTCGAGCACGCTCGCGGCGGCCCGCTGATCGTCAACGATCCACGGGGCCTGCGCGACGCGAACGAGAAGCTCTACGCCATGAATTTCCCGGCCTGGACGCCGGAGACGATCGTCAGCAGCGATCGCGAGCAGATCCTGGCGTTCGCCCGCGACAAGCAGCGGGCGGTGATCAAGCCGCTGGACGGCGCCGGCGGCTCCGGCGTGATGATGCTCGCTTGGGGGGACAAGAACGCCCGTGCGATCGTCGACGTGATCACCTTCGAGGGCAAACGCCTGGCCATGGTGCAGGAGTTTTTGCCGTCCGTGACCGAGGGCGACAAGCGCATCTTGCTGCTGGACGGCGAGCCGCTCGGCGCGATCCTGCGGGTGCCCCGCGGCGACGATCTGCGCTCCAACATCCACGTAGGGGGCAACGTGGTCCCCTGCGACATCAGCCCGCGCGAGCGCGAGCTGGTCGCCGCCATCGCCCCGCGCCTGAGGGCCGATGGCCTGGTGTTCGTCGGCCTCGACGTGATCGGCGAGCGCCTGACCGAGGTGAACGTCACGAGCCCCACCGGCATCCAGGAGCTCGGCCGCTTCACCAACAGCAAACCCTCGGACAAAGTGATCGCCTGGGTCGAGTCTCGGCGCGCCAAGCGCTGAGCGCTTGAGCACTTCGCGGAGAACTTGGCCCAAGCGCGCGATCCTTGGTGATTGGGTGCATGGCCAAGAGGCGAGCCGAGGCACCCTGTGCCGTTTGCAAGAGCGTGCTCCTGAGCGCCAAGCTCAGCCGCGTAGTGGTGGAAGGCCGAACGCTGTTGCTGTGTCGCGCGCACGCAGCGGTCGTCGCGGCGAACATGCCGCAGCGCTACGAAGACCTGCGTCGCCTCTTCCCGGAGGACGGCGACTCGCCCAATCGACGCTCGGTCCTGGAGCGACGCGGAGCAGATGACCGGCGCGTGTTTCCGCCACGGCCGGAGGGAAGGCGCATGCCCAGAGGGCGGCGCGCTGGCGATGTGGCGGCCTGAGCCCGCTCCAGTTTCGACGCACATCGCCAGCGAGCTGTAGTAAGCAGCCCGCAGTGGATCACATTCGACGGGTCGTGATCGGGCTCGGCTCGAACCTCGGCGACCGCAGCAGCACCATCGAGCAGGCGATCGCGCGCCTGGAGCAGGACGACGAGATCCACGTCACTGACCGATCCCCGCTGTACGAGACCGCGGCAGAGGGCGGCGCGCCCCAACCCGACTACGCCAACGGCGCGGTGCTGCTGCTCACAGCCCTGGACGCGCACGAGCTGTTGCGGCGACTGCTCGACATCGAGCAGGGCCTCGGTCGCGTGCGGGGCGAGAAGAACGCGCCGCGCACGATCGACCTCGATATCCTCTGGATCGAGGGCGAGTCGATCCAAGAAACCGACCTGGTGGTGCCTCATCCCCGGCTCGCGGAGCGCGCGTTCATGCTGCGCCCGCTGCTCGATGTGGCCTCCGACGCGAGCGACCCCGTGAAGGGGGTCGCGTTCGCCGAGCTCGCGCTCGCGGCCGCCGAGCTCAAGCGCCTACTCTGAGCGCGGAGCAGGCTGGCCTGAGCCGGTTTTGCGTACCGCCAGGCGGTAGCCCAGCCGCGCTCCGCCGCAGGCCAACAGCAGCACCAACGCGAGCACCAGCAGCCAGCTGGCGAGCTCGCCGCCGCCGCTCCTCGCAAAGCCGAGCCCCCAGCCAAAGAGCGCGCTCGCCGACGCGCCCAACATGGCGTGTCGGGGCGCCGTCGCCTTGCCGAACCGACCCGTCAGCGCGCCCGCGAGAGCCGCCGCCAGCAGAAGCGCCATCACGTTGACCGCCAACAACGTCATGCCGCGCGCGCTCATCCGCGAGAGCAGCGTGTTCGCGACGCCCGCCACGAGCAGCCACAACAGCAGCGTAGCCACCGCCGTGGCGATCACCCACTCGTGCGCCGGCCGCTCCGGATCGCCGTCGCCGCCGCTGCTCCCGCCGATGACCGGCAACCTGCGCTTCGGCTTCTCCGCGGGCATGGTCAGCTCGGCTTGCGCCAGAACCGCCGAGCTTCGTCGAACATGCGGCCCAGGCGCCGCTGTTCCTGCAGCATCGCCGCGTAGCCGCGAGGCAGGCGAGGGTCCTTGCCCAAGGCATACAGCACCAAGAGCGCGGCCTCTGCGTCGTCGGTCGCGCGGTGCGCGCGCTCGAGCTTGATGCCCAACCGCTCGGCCATCTCGCCGAGCGCGCGGCTCTGCTCCTCCTTGTAGATCTCGCGTGCGAACACCAGCGGGTCGATCCACTCGACGTCGCGACGGAACGCAGGCGGCGGGGCCTCGAGCGAGCGGTCCACCCGCGCAAGCTCTGCGCGCAGGAAGGAGCGATCGAACTCCGCGTTGTACGCAGCGGGCACGGCGCCGGCCAGCGCGGCCACCACCTCGTCCAGGATGGCCGCGAAGCTCGGCTTGCCTTTGACGTCTTCGTCCCGGATGCCGTGCACCGCGGTGCTCTCCTCCGAGATGCGGATGCCCGGGTCGATCAGCCAGCTGTGACGCGCCACGATCACACCACCCTGGCCGAGCACGACGCCGATCTCGATCACGCGATCGATGTTCGCGTCACGGCCCGTGGTCTCCGTGTCGATGAACGCGATCGGGCAGTCTTGCCAAGCGGCCCCAGGGTCGATCTCCTCGACCACGCCAACCGCGCGCACGCGGACGAGGTGAGCGATCCCGGGGTAGTGGCGTCCGGTCGGGAAACACCCGCATGGATCGAGGACCTTCACTGCTATCGGGGCGACGCCGAGGAGCCGGCAGAGGGCGCGGCGCTGGGAGCTCCACTGCCAGGCGGTGGCACGGCGGGCCCGGCGCTGCCGCTCGCGGCTGGGCTCGGGGGCGGCTCCGAGAACTTCTTGAGCAACTCGTGGAAGCGAGCCGACGGCTCCGCGGGCTTCTTGCCGGCGAGCTCGATCTCGAGCTTGAGCCAGGCCTCCACCTCTTCCCAGGCGGGGACGAGCTCGCCCGGCAGCTTGCGACCGTTCACGTACATGAGCGGCGTGCCGTCGAGCTTGAGATCATCGGCCGCCTTCATGTCCTTTTGGACCAGCTCGGCGGTCTTCTCGTCGGCGAAGTCCTTCTGGAACTGGTCCATGTCCAAGCCCACGCTCTTGGCGTACCCAAAGAGGTCTGCGCGCTCGAGCTTCTCTTGGTTGGCGAACAGGAGCTTGTGCATCTCCCAGAATTTGCCTTGGTTCTGGGCGGCGCGGCAGGCCAGCGCGGCGGGCAGCGCGTGCGTGTGGTTGGGCAGGGCGTAGTACTTGTAGACCACCCGGACCTGACCGGGGAAACGCTCCATGTAAAGCTCGAGCATTTCGTTCATCATGGCGCAGAAGGGGCATTCGAAGTCTGCCCACTCGACGATGGTGACGGGCGCATCCTCCGGGCCCTTGGATGCGCTGCCCTTGAGGTCGATCGTCGCCACGCCCTTCGGGTCGAAGCGGAGCTCCATCAGCTTGGCGCGGTCGGCGCGCGGCAGCCCGCCGCGGATCAGCCGCGCCATCATCTCGCCGGCAGGCTTGCACAGGTTGCAGGCTCGCTTCTCCGCGATGCACTGCGAGAGCGGCACGGGCGTGTCCGCGCAAGGCGACGACGTCTCGTCGAGCGACGAGACCAGCTCCTTACGTTCGCGCTCGGTGAGCTTCCCCAGCGTGAGCTGGGCGAGCGCAGGCTCGCCGAAGGCAGTGGGTGGCTTCACGGTCGAGCCCGAGCCGGTGCCCGCAGGGTCGGGTGTGGCCTTGTCGTTCTTCTCCCCGCAGGCCGTCACCGCACACGCGAAGACGGCCGCGAGGGTGAGGCGGCGAAGGTGCATCTCGAAACGCAGCATTCAGAAGGATAGCTGCGCGTTGGTGTTGATCACGCCGATTGTCTGCGTGTAGCGGCCGCCTGAGTCGGGAGACTTCGACGGTGCCTCGAGCTCGGGCAGCACGCTTTTGCCGTCGGTCTCGCGCGGCACGTAGAACAGGTGGGTGTACGAGAACGCCATCGCGAACGTCTCGCCCACGTTGAAGCGCAGGCCTCCAGCCAACGACGCCTTGTGGAAGTCGGTCAGGGCGGGCTCGAGCGTCGAGTCGGGCACCGCGTTGGAGTCGTAGCCAGCGCCCACGTACAGCTCGAGCGCAGGCAGCACCCAGTAGGAGCCGCCGCCTCGCAGACCGAACGCAGGGCCCCAATCGCGCACCAGGTTGAGGTAGGGAACGTTCTCCGTGGCGGAGGTCGAGCCGTCCTCGTTGATGGGGCAGTCTTCCGCGTCGAGCGGGATGATGCACTGCCGATCGAAGCTGCTCCAGTTGGTGAGGTCGCCGAAGAAGCGGACCTCGACGTCCTTCACCGGGCGGGCGCGCACGCCGATGCGGTAGATGTCCGGCAGGGACTGGAGCAGCGTCACTTCGTCGGTCGTCGCTGGGGCTTGGCCGTACTTGTTCTTGAGCGTGCCCTCGAGCGACGTGGTGCCAAACCCGGGGGGTGCTTGGTAGGAGAAGCCGAGCCACACCTTGTTCTCGGCGACTTCGCCGGTGATGCCCACGCCGAACGACCCCGTCCAACCGGACACGTCGATCAAGCTGCGGCCTTCGGTGCGGACGTTGTTGTCACCCGACGCGTTGCGCGCGCGCACGGTCTTCACCTCGTTGCGCACGATGTTGCCCACCACACCGATGCTGACGCGGTCCATGATGTCGTAGGCCGCGCCGACCGAGATGTAGATCGAGCGGAGAGTGCCGTCGATCGCGTGCCAGCGTTGCACACCGTCGACCGGGCCAGCGTAGGCGGGGTGGTTCTCGAAGTCGTCGTTCTTGCCCCAGGACGACGCTCCCCCGAACGGCACGAAGAAGCCCGCGCCGAACGCGAAGTTCTCGATCTGGAACGTGGCGCCCGCCATGGGAGCGGTGGCCACGTTGAACAGGTTGGCCTCGCCCGAGTTGGCGCCGATCGCGTCGTCCGGATCCGCCTGGTCGTACTCCGACGCGCGGTGCGAGAAGCTTGCCCAGCGAAGCGCCACGTTCACGTCCGCCATGAACTTGAAGCGCCAAAACTTCTTCTCGAAGTCGGGGGTGTCTTCGGCGATGCCGGCGGGGTTGTAGTACAGCGCCGTCGGGTTGTCGGTGGTGGGGTGGCCGTGCTCACCGCCGAAGCGGGCGGTGGCGAAGCCCGACGCGTGGGCGTCTGGGGCGTGGATCGTGACGGCTGCGCCCAAGAACAGCGGGAGCAGAGAGAGAGCTCTCGTTCGCATGGTGGTCCTGGATTCCTTCACGGTCACTCGTAGTTGGCAGGATCTTTGGCGCAGTTGATCACAGGCGCCGGCTTCTCGCCCTCGTAGCGCTGCATGGTGAACGTGGAGCCCACCAGGTCGAACATGTTGAGCGGGGCTGTCACGATGCCGTTCACGTCGCCACACACGAACGCGATGCCCTCCTCGCCGCCGCAGAACACGCCAGAGAGAATCAAGGTCGACTCGACGTCGAAGGCGGAGATCGGGTTGGCGGCGTTGATGAGGGTGATGGCGCCGAGGTCCCATTCGAAGGTGCCATCGGCGTTGACCTCGAGCCCGGTGAACGAGATCGGGTCGCCCACCGGCGTGGTCTGATCCTCTTTGGCGAGCGGCTGCAGCGTCATGTCCACGAGCAGCGGGTCGCTGCCAGAGGTGGTCAAGGTCGCGTCGAGCGCGAACGCCTTGAACTCGTTGATGGTGGCTGACAGAGCGAACAGGTACACGCCGTCCGCCTCGCCCTCGGTGGGCGCAGTGCAAGTCCCCCCGCCGCCGGTGCCCCCGCCGCCGTCGCCGCTGATGGCTTTCTGGCGTTCCTCGAACTCGGTGAACTGACCCTCGGGATCCGGACATCCGGTCAGGGTCAAAGCCAGGGCTCCCCCCGTCCACAAAACCAAGCTGGCAAAGCGCATGGTGACCTCTCGCAGAGGCGCGGACTCTACCACACACCCCTCCTCGCTGGGGCCCCGACATTCGTGTCGTGGCGGGTGATTCCGCCCCTGGCAACTCTTGGCGCGACGCCGCGGTTTGGGCCGGTTTTGCCCGCGAGCCCGCGCCCGAGGGCTCGGCACGGACCGTGGATACGAGCAAGGGATGGCCGCTCGAAGCTCAGCGCCCGCTCATCGATGGAAAGCGGGCCCGCGGACCAGCCAGTGCTATCGTTGAGTCACTTACACTTGTGCTGCAGGAATTCGTCATGTCGCGTGTAGTCGGCGCTCCTCTTCTCCTCCTCGTGTTCCTCTCCGCTTGCGGCGACCTCTCGGCCGGTGGCGCAGGCGGCTTCAACCAAGGAGGCTTCGAGTTCGGTGGCGCCACGTCGGACGGCGGCGGAGCCAACCCTGGCACAGGCGGAGGCGGCGGTCAGGGCAGCTTCGACTACAGCGGACTGTGTGGCATCGTGGACTGCATCCCGGGGGCCCGCGACGACAGCTGCTTGCCTGGGAACGTCGGCGGCGCCGGCGGCGCCGGTGGCGTGGCGGGTGTGGAGCAGTCAGGTTGTCAGATCGCCGTCGAGCGCGAGCTCCCGGTGGCGCTGTGTGGACCCGCCGGCTGGGGCGAGGCGTCCGCGGTGTGCAGCTCGAGCGCCGACTGCGGCCCAGGGCTCGGCTGCGTGTTGAGCGAGAGCGGCAACGAGGGCGGCGGGGGCTCGCAGGCCCCTTCCGTGGGGCAGTGTCGGCCCTATTGCTGCGGCGACCTCGAGCTCTGCCCGGCCGAGACGTTCTGCGCGCCAGTGCCGCTGTTCGACGCCGCGTCGGCGCTGCCAGATCCCAACACCGCGATTCCCATCCCCGTGTGCACGCCCATCGTGGAGTGCCAACTGCTCGAAGACACCTGCGGTCCGGAGCTCACCTGCAGCATCGTGCGGGAAGACGGGTCGACCAGCTGCGTCGCGATCGGATCGGGTCGATTGTGCCAGCCATGCCCTTGTGCGGACGGCTTCGTCTGCAGCCTGGACTCGGGGACTTGCGTGCAGCTCTGCGACACGAACAGCAACGATTGCCCCGGCACCGGCGCGCTGTGCCAAGGCGGCGGGCCGCTTCCAGACGGCGTGGGCTTGTGCGTGCTCGGCGACGCCGACTGCCGCTAGTACGAGTCTTTGCCGAGCCAGCCAAACAAGAGCTCGCGCGTGGCATCGCGCGAAACGTGAGCGATCGACTCGGTCAGCGGGATCGCGACCGGGCAGACCTCCACGCACACCTGCGCTTTGCCGCAATCGCCGACACCTCCCTCCCCCATCAGCGCACGCACACGCGCGCGCTTCTCGAGCGCGCCAGACCCGTGCAGGTTGTAGAGGTGCGCGCGGTTGATGGCGAAGGCGCCGATGAACGAGCTGCCGCCGTGCACTTCGGGGCACGCCTCGAGACACGCTCCGCACTGGATGCACGCTGCGAGTGACAGACGAGTCTGCTGCCGTTCGACCGACTCCACCGGACCCGCGCTGGGACCAGAGGGGCCGAGGGAGACCCACGCGTGGACCTCGGTCAGCGAGGCCGTCATGCCGCTGCGGTCCACGATCAGGTCGCGTTCGACCGGGAACTTCGTCAGCGGCGCGAGCGAGATCGCCCTGCCCGGCTTGCCCACGTCGGCGACGGGGGTGACGCAGGCAAGCTGCGCGCGCCCGTCGACCAACATCGCACAGCCACCACACGCACCCTCGAGGCACGACGCCTCCCAGGCGACGGGCCCTCCCGCGGGGCGCTCGGTCGCGTCCCAAGTCTGGCGCAGCAGCTCCAGACAATCGTGCACGGTGGCACGTTCGGGAGCGCTGACTTCGAGCTCTTGGACACGCCTCGTGTCGGGTTTGTCGCGCGCGTCCTGGCGCAACACGCGCAAGCGCACCACGCGCTCCTTCGCCGGCGCCACTTCTGTGGCTCGTTTGCGATCGATCGGCTCTTCAGCCATCTTCGGCCTCTTCCTCTCGGGACGCGGGCGCGGGCCGGTGGCTGTTGGCGGCCGCGCGAGCACGCACGTCGGCGGACGTGGCGCTCACCGGCTCCCCCTCCTTCGAGAGACGGAGCAGCGTCGGCCTCGCCAGATCTGCCGCCGCTCGCGGGTGATCCACCCGCGCGAACCCGCCGCGCGTCTCCGGGCGCGCGCGCGCGCCCGCGAGGAACAGCCGCGCGAGCAACAAGCCCCCGCGCAAGCTCCGCAGTCGCACGGCGCCCTGGTTCGCGTAACTCGCGCCGTCCACGCTGACCGCCTGCTGCAACACGAGCTCGAGCGCGCGAGCCTGCTCGTCCGCGCGGTCCAGCGCAGCCTCGTCGGCCCGCCCGAGCAGGCGCCCGAGCGCCAGCGAGAAGCGCCGCCACTCCGACTCGCCCGTGCTCGAGCCCTCCCGCTCCTCGAGCAACGCGTCGTACTCGGCTTGCGCCGCTGCTTGGGCCTCGTCGAAGGTGGAGCGCGGTGGATCCGCGGCGCGGTCCGGGAGCGCCGCGCGATAGGCAAGGATCCCCTTGGCGGCGAGCTTGGCGCCACACAGCCCCGCGAGCAGCAGGTTGTCGGGGAGCGCTGCCGCACCGTGGTACCCAGCCGCCGCAGCGCCCGCTGCGTACAGCCCGGGGAGCGAGGTGGCGTGCGTGCGCGGCGAGTCGACCACCAGGGCACCGTGGGCGTCGACCTCGTGGTCGATGAACAGGCCGCCCAAGGTCTGCAGCGCGACCGGCCGGCACGCGACCGGCTCGTCGAACAGCCCGACACCGGCGTAGCGGTGAACCACCAGCGGCAGACGCTCGAGGCGAGCCGCGAGCGCGGCGTCGGCCTTGCGCAGCGTGAGATCGAGGTACGCCGGCTTGTCGCTGACAGCGACGGCCAGCGCGCGAGCGGCCTCGATCGCAGTAGGAAGCTCTGCGCTGGTCTTGTTGCGCGGGAGCACGTAGTTGCGTTGACGCTCCAGCATGGCCTTGGCGTTGCTGTCGCTGTCGGCCTCGACGGGCACGAACACGCGCGCGCCTTCTGCGCGAAGCCAATCCGGCAGCGCGAGCACTTTGCCAACGCCTGCAACACCCAAAGCAGAAAGCTGCACCATCTCCGGGTTCGCGATCACGGCGCCTTGGCGGACGGTGACCGCCAAAGCAGAGCCCAGCGCGCAGGGCCCGACGGCCGAGCTTTCGAACAGCGACGAGAACCCACCGGTCGCGAGCAACACGGCCTCGTACGCGAACGACATGATGGACATGGACCGCAAGTCTTGGGCAACCAGACCGACCACGCGCCCTTCGTCGCTCGAGACCCAGCGCACGAGCTCGAACGGAATGAAGCGCCGCACCAAGCTCTCTCCAGGAATGCTCGCCCCGCGCGCGTCGCTGGCGAGCTCCTGCTCCTTCTTGCGCAGCTGATCGTCGAGCGTGGTGGTGACCAACAAACCCGTGGAGCCACCCGCCAAGTACGTGCGCGCGCTGCGTGCCCCCGGCGACGAGCGCGCCCACAGTCGCCCCTCGGGAGTGCGATCGAAGGGCACACCCGCGCGATCCAAGAAGCCGACGATCTCGGGCGCTGCGCCGATCATGGCGCGCACGAGCGCTGGCTCCGCCAACCCGCTCGCGCTGGTCAGCGAGCTCGTGAGGTGCTCCTCCGGATCGTCGAAAGAGGCGGCGATGCCCTCGCGCTCGATCACCGAGCCGCTGCGAGCTGGGTCGCAGGATGCGAACAGGTCGACCGCGACGCCGGCGTCGGCCAAGCACAATGCCGCCATCAGGCCGGTGGGGCCTGCTCCGACCACGGCGACGCGCCGCACCTTGCCGATCTCGGAGCGCGCGACACTGCTCATGGCGCTGACGCAGGTGGTGGCGCGGCCGCGGGCAGCTCGGGCCTGGGACCCGAGACGTGCTCACAGGTGAGCGCCTTGGCGAGCTGTGGATCCCGGGGCGGGACGCCCAGGATCGCGAGGCGGGCGCCCGTGGCGAAGTAGATTGCGGTGTTCGCTCCGAGCAAGAAGAGCAGCAGGCCGAGCACGCCAGTGACAGTGGCAGTGATGCGCTGCGCGCGCTCCGTCACGGCCAGGCCCCAGCCGACGCAGAACCCCCAAAGCCCGTTGCCGAGGTGAAAGGCGCACGCGCCCACGCCGAACACGTACGCGAGCGCGGCGAGAGGTAGCCCGAAGCGGGTGGCGGAGAGGTCGCGACACAGCGCTGGGTACACCGACGACGGGTGCAGATCGCCCATCAACCCCGGCACCCAATACTGCGACACGTGCCAGACCACGAAGCCGAACGCCAACACCCCGGTGAGGCGCTGAGCCGTGTACATCCAGTTGCGGCTCTCGGGGTAGGCGCCCACGTTGGGCTTGCCGCTGAATGCGAGCTTCAAGCCGTACAGCGCGTGGAAGGTGAGCGGCAGCATCACCAGCACGAGCTCGAGCACCAGCGCGTAGGGCACCTCACGCGACTCGCGCAGGTGGCGCTCGTAGCTCTCCTGCCCGAACAGCGCGCGCGAGCTCGACCACAAATGGCCGACCAGGAACAGGCCCACCGGCAGGACGCCGGTGAGCGAGTGGATCCGGCGCAGCAAAAACGAGCGTTTGCTGGGATCCCGCCGCGGATGCAACGCCGCGCTCACCCTTGCTCGTAGTCGATCATGCGCACGCCGCGCTGCTGCTTGCTGGCCTCGACGGCTTGACGCAAGGTCTCGTACAGCGCCACCACGTCGGTCTTCAGCGCTTGGATCTCCACCACTGGCGTGGTCTTGTCGAAGGTCGAGAGGCGCAGGTTACCGGTGCCGAGCACACGCTGCCCGAAGGGCCGATCCACGGTGAAGTCGTTGATGCGGTAGAGATCGATCTGCTCCATCTTCTTCGAGAAGATTCCGCGATCGATCACGATGCGCTGCGTGGTCACGCGGTACGACGTGCCGCCACGCTTGAAGTAGAAATAGATCACCGCCAAGCCCAACGTGAAGATGGCGGCCAGCAGGGCGCCCAGGCTGTGCACGAGCGCCGGTTGGCCCTCGAACAACACCGTCTCTTGCGGGCCCGCGATCGCGGCAGGGCTGGCTGGCTGAATGGCACCGGGCGGCTGATTCACGCCGTAAGGCGTACCAGGTTTCGCCCAGGACGTCAGGGGAGCTTGCTCGAGCTCCAGGGCAAAAGCGCGAAGAATACGATCAGCACCAGCGCCAGCATCACGAAGCTGGTGATCAAGTAGGTGGAGCGTGGAGAGGCGCTGTTGCTCCAGCCATCTCCATAGAACTTGCCTCTGGAGCGCAGCCTCAGCTTGCGCTGCACCCCTCGCAGCAGGTTCGGCGCGACGGCGCCTGGCGGCGGACGCAGCGCGCCGCGAAGTGCGTCCTTCAGATCCACGTCGTCGACCACGATGCCCGTCTCCGCCAAGTCAGCCTCGGGGGGCAGCGAGTCCGGCAGATCGCCCTCGTCCGGGAAGTCTTCCTCGGGTGGCTCCGAGGCCGCCCCGGCGCCGCTCTCCGGAGGCGTGCTCGCGCCCTTCTTGTCCGGCTCGTCGTCGCTCATGACCCGCTCCTCAACTTCTCGCCAGCCGCCTTCTCCACCAGCGCCCGCAGCTGCGCCCGGGCGCGATGGATGCGGCTCTTGACCGTGCCGTCCGCCAGGCCCGTCACCGCCGCGATCTCCTCGTAAGACATGTCCTCCACGTCGCGCAGGATGAGCACCTCGCGAAAGTCGGGATCGATCTGCTCGATGGCACGCTTGACGATCACCTCGAGCTGCATGCCCTCCACGAGCTCGTCCGGACGGCTGATGTCGCCGACGCTGACGCCCTTGGCGGCCGAAAGCGGCGCGCGCTCGGCCATCGCGTCGACGTCGTCTTGGTCACCGGCGTGGCGTCGCGACAGGTACTTCGTGCGGTTCTTGCAGAGATTGACGGCGATTCGGTAGATCCAGGTCGACAGCTTGGAGTCGCCCCGGAACTGGTCGATCGCCTTGAACACCTGCACGAAGACTTCTTGCGCCAGGTCTTCGGCCTCGTCTCGGCGGCCGAGCATGCGGAAGACGAGCGCGAACACGCGGCGCTCGTACGTCACCACCAGCTCGTTGAACGCTGATTCGCTGCGCGCCTGCAGGCGCGCGACGAACTCCGCCTCGTCTTCGCTCAAAACCCGGGATCCTCGACCGGGCGTGAGGATAGCGGCAGGTGCCCCACAGAGACTAGTGGCTCGCTGGCAGCGGTGGAGCAGGCGCTCTGCTCGGATCGGCCTCCCCGATCGGGCCGAACGCTCCCTCGGGCTGCTCCAAGGCACGTTTCACCAACGTGCTGATCCTGCCCAAGGTGTAGCCATCGACCACGCGGTGGTCGAACGTGGCGCCCAGAGTCAGCACCGGCCGCACCTCGGGGCGCCCGGCGACGGGGATCACCTTGTCTCGGACTTGCCCGACGGTGAACAGCGCTGCGGTTCGGCCGTGCTCCATCAAGGGCCCAAAACCTTGCTCGATGCCGAGCACCCCCACGTTCGTCACGATCGCGGTGCCGAACGGATCGACGGGGACCCCCACGCGCGAAAGATCCAAGCCCGCGTCGAACGTGAGCGCGGAGATACCCGTGAGCAACTTGCCCAGCACGCCGCTCGGCATGTGCTTGAGCAGCTCCTGCGATCGCTGCATGGGCGTGTCGCGCCGCTCGCGGATGCGCGCAACGGACTTGGAGAGGTTCGCCGCGACCGCGTCGAGCTCCAGCTGATCCACGCCACGAAGCTTCTGGCCAGCCAGCCCCTTGCCGCCGTCCGTCGCCACGGAGAAGAACACGTCGACGCTGGTGCGACGGAGCAGCCGCCCGCGCGAGATGACCGCGTTGGCCTGGGGATTCTCGGCGAATGCCTGAGCCACTGCCTTGCCGACCGCGTGGGTGACCGTGATCTTCTGGCCTAGCCGCGAGCGCCGCTCGAGGTAGCGGCAGAGCTCGCCGACGTCGATGTCGAGCCAGCCGTAGATGCTGGCCTCGGCCTGGGAGCCCCAAGTGGCCATGGCCACCGCGCGCCACGCGCTCGTGCGTTCGACGACGAATCGTTTCATGTTCCCTCCAGCCAGCGCGCCCGTAGTGCTGCGTTTGCGTGCGTCCGCATTGGTTTGGAATCCGGCCCCTCGCTGACGCTCGCAAGTGAAGGGCCGGCTTCCCTACCAATGCGCGGGCTACTTCTGCTCACTTGCACCTCCGTCTTCGGTACATCGTCTTACGCGAAGAAACTTCGCGGACGATGTACTAGCCGGCCACGGGCTCGTCCGCGCGCGTGACGACGCCATCCGCTGATCTCCCGGCGCCAGTGGTAGCCTGCGAGGGATGCGAGCGGTCTTCGCCAGCGCCGAGCTCCGCACGGCACCGGGGAGCTTCGTCGCCGGAGAGAGTTGGCTGCATTTCCACGCCGCGGCGGGTCTTTGGGGGGTCTCGTTGTGGGGCCGCCCAACCAGCCACGACGTGGCGCGGTTGGTGCGATCGCTGTCCGTGGAGCTCGATCCCCTGGTCGCAGCCCACGGCTCCTTGGTCGACGCCCGGCGGGTCGACGGCGCAGAGCCGGGAGCCTTCGCGGCGCTCTCCGAGTACGTGGCGCAGGAGCGTTCCGGGCTCGCCCGCAAGGTGAAGCAGCTCGCGTTGGTCCGCCCAGAAGGGATGGCCGGCGCCATCGTGGCCGGCTTCTTCGAGGTGCTGCCCAAACCCTACCCGGTGCGCACCTTCGTGGGGCCGGAGCAGGCGCTCGCCTGGCTGGCGACAGAGGGCGCGCTCGGCATCGAGCCCGCCCAGGTCGCACACGAGCTGGCAGAGGCGATGGCGACGGTGCGAGGGACCTCGCCCGTGCTGGCGCGCGTGCGCGCAGTGCTGGCATCGCGCCTGCGGGAGGAGCCCACCCTCGCGGACGTGGCCGCGTGGCTCGCGACCAGCGAGCGCACGCTGCAGCGACGCCTGTTCGAAGCCGACACCACGCTGAGCGAAGAGATCGCCCGCGCCAAGGTCGCTGCCGCCAAGCTGAAGATGACGGAGACCGACGACCCGCTGACGAGCATCGCGCTCGATGTGGGCTGCGCGTCGCTCCAGCACTTCGGTCAGCTGTTCCGCCGCTTCGAGCGCGTGTCGCCGAGCGCCTGGCGCAAGGCGCACAGGCCATGAGCCAGGGGTTTTGGCTGCTCGGAGTGATCGCGGCCTTTGCGCTGATCGCGCTGCTCGTTCGCGAGAGTCGGCGCCTGCTCGTGCTCCGCGTCGAGCGCGGGGAGATCGTGGCCGCGCGAGGCCGCGCCCCCGCGGAGCTGTTCAACGATCTCGGCGACGCGCTGAAGCGCGCGCGCGCCACCTGCCACGTGGTGCTGGTGCTGCGCGAAGGCCGCGTGGCAGTCGACGTGAGCGGCTCGGCCAGCGACGCGCTGCGACAGCAACTGCGCAACGTGGTGGGGCGGTTCCCGGTGGCCAGACTGCGGACGGCGCGCCCGGTTCGTCGCTGAGCTTGGGCTCTTTCCTGGAATGGCTGAGCGGCTCCGCTGTTCTCCGCAGGGTGACTTCAAGGACAGAGTGGGAGCGAGTAAGGTGCGCCCGACCATGAGGCGCACGCTCCCGCTCGCTGCTCTGTTGCTCCTGGCCAGCTGTGGCTCGGACGCGCCGCGGCCCAAGTCGCCCCTCGACCGCGCAGTCGCGCCGCCGAGCGAGCGCGGCCAACTGCCCGGCCCGCCTGGCCTGCCCGTCGCCACACTCGCTTCGCTGGCACGCGCCAACGCGCCGACCGCCTTCGCCGCCGGCCACCAAGGCGGCCTGTTCGTGTTCGTGTCCGACGGCAAGCTGTTTGCGCGCAAGATCGAGGAGAAGCCCGGACCTCGAGAGCCGGTGGCGCTCGGTCCGCTGCCCAACCTGGGCGTAGCGCTCAGCGTGAAGGCGCGCGAGGACGGCTCGTTCGCGGTGTTCTGGAGCGAGAAGGTCGATCAGAACCATGTGTTCAAGGTGCAGCTCGTGGCGGCCGATGGAAAGCCGCAGGGCTCGGCGCTGACGTTGCCTCCGGTGGCCGAGGCGTCGCTCGCGTACGCGGACCTCGCCATCACCGGTGAGCGCGCGCTCGTGCTGTACGAGCTCGTCAAGGACGAGCGCTCCTCGGTGCTCGCCCTGCCGCTGAGCCTGACCCCCCCCGCCGCCGACGGGCCGGCCAAACCGCTGCTCGAAGGTGCGCTCGCTTGGCACGCGACCCAGACGGACAAGGGGCTCGCTGTGGCCGTGGTGCGCAGCGATCAGCCTTTCAAGGAAGGAGCACCGGCGCTGGGACGGCTCGAGGTGATCACCGTCGACGAGAAGGGCGTGGCCTCCGCGCCGCGGCTGCTGCTGGCCGAAGAGAGCGCCCAGATCGACGTGGAGATCGCCGCGCTGGCAGGCGGCTTGGTCGTGGCCTGGACGGACGAGTCGATCGACGAGGGTGCGGTGCGTGTGGCCACGCTCGGTCCAGACGGGTCGCCCAAGTCGCCGCCGAAGTGGGTCGCCCCACCCATCGGCCAGCAAGCCTTCGTGGGGCTCACCTCCAACCCCAAGGGCAAACACGCGCTCATCGCCTGGGAGAACGTGGGTCAGACGGCCGGCTCATCGCGCGTGCTCAGCCTGGCGACGATCGCAGCCGATGGAGTGGTCGGCGCGCCGCGCACTCGGCTGCTGCTCGACGACGCGGACCGGCCCGATCTCGTGCCGGATGGCGACGGCTTCGCGGCCTTGACCCTGGCACCGGCGCGCTTGCGGGAGGCGAAGTCTGGAGACCCTGCTCCTTCCTGGCCCACCATGGTGCGGATCGGATCGGACCTGTCGATCAAGTGGTCGGAGCCGGTGCGCTTCATGGGAGCTCGCGCCAAGGACGGCGTGCCTGATCTGGCCTGGGCGCTGAGCTGCCAAGGCAAGAGCTGCTTCGCGCTGGCCGCGGACGACGCCGCCCCCGCCTCGTTCTTCTTGGTGGGCTCGGCCGAGCGCGAGAGCCCCTGGCAAGCCCCTGCCTGGAAGGCGGACGACGAGCGCCCGCCCAAGGTGCTGGCGCTGCGCTCGTGGATGGAGGGAGCGCGCGTCGCCGCAGCGCATGCGCAACGTTTCGGGCAAACCGGAAACGCGCTCGCGTGGGTCACCTACCACCTCGAAGGGTCGACGCCACAGGAAGCTGCGCCCAAGGGCGAGGCCCCTTTTGCCGCAACGCTCGGGCTGCGCCTGTCGACCGACGGCGCCGCCGCGGGCGCGCCGGTGATCATCTCCAAACGCGCCCTGTCGGTCGGGGGCGTGTCGGTGGCCGAGTCGTCCAGCGGCAAAAAGGCGGAGGTGGTGGTGGCTTGGGTGGCGTCGGAGAAGAGCGGCGCCCAGGTGTACGCCACCCGCGTCGACGACGGCGGCAAGAAGGTGCTGCAAAAGAAGATCACGGTCGTCGCCCGCGACAAGAAGGAGAAGGGAAGGGACCCTGGCGTGCCGTCCAGCGTCGCGATCGCCCATTCGCCCGCCCAGCCCAGCGCCAAAGGGACCGGCGGCGCAGAGGGGCACGTGCTCGCCTGGGTCGACCCGCGGGACAAGAACGGCGAGGTGTACGTCGCGCGGCTGAACAAGGAACTGGAGAAGGTCGTGGTCGACAAGCGCGTCACGCAAGCGGCGGGCGATGCGGCCGACGTTCACGTGACGGTGCGCGGTTCCGACGCCTTCGTGGTCTTCGCCGACGCGCGCCAAGACAAGGGCGCCGGCGCTGGGCCGGTCCCCTCAGCCCGCCCTTCGACCGACATCTACTTCGCCCACCTGGACGCGTTCTCACTCAAAGAGATCGACGAAGACGCGCGCGTGTATGCGTCGCTCGGCCCTTCGCGGTCGCCGCGGCTCGCCACCGCAGGCAACAAGCTGCTGTTGGCGTGGATCGAGGAGAGCAGCCCGGGCGAGAACAAGCCCGCCACGATGCGCGTCGGCGAGGTCGACAGCGCGGGCCGCCTGGTGGGCGCGCCCAAAGTGATCGCGGCGCCAGAGGCGGGGTCAGTGAGCGGCTTCGGTTTCACCTGTGGAGCCACGCTCGACAGCTGCCGCGTGGTGTTGTCTTGGGGCACGACCGACGGACGGCTGGAGTTGGGGGCGCTCAACCTCGACGCTGTCGGAGCGGCGCAGCCGATCGTGAAGCTCGGCACGCTCGCGTCTGGGCCGTTCGCCGAACCCTCGTTCTCCTTCGCCGACGGAACCGGCAAGCAGCTGTTCTTCGCCGAGGACCTGGGGGAGCGCGGCCGGATTCGCCAGGTGGAGCTGGGCTGGTGACGGCAGGCGCGGCACCGCTCTGGGCGCCGTGACAGCCGCAGCGGGTCGAGGGTACGCTCGACGGCCTGCACCGTACTCAGCGCAAACTGACGCCTGCTCCGGCGCGCCGCATGGACAGGCGCTACATGGTGGCGCTGCCCCTTCTGCTCGATGTGGGACGGCAAGTACACGAGCTCGTGACCGAAGACGTGAGCCATGGAGGGCTGTTCTTGCGCACGGAGCTCGAGCTCGGGCTGCGCCAGTTGGTGCGCGTGTCGATGCTGCTGCCTCCCCATGCCGACCACTTCGAGGCGGCTGGCAAGATCGTCCACCAGCTGCCGCACGTCCAGGGCGACCGCGGGGGTGGGATCGGCATCCAGTTCTACGGGCTCGGATCCGACGCGCGAGCGCGCTGGGCCACGTTCATCGCGTCGGTGCGGGAGTTCCCAGAGGCGAACGAGCGCTCCGCGTCGCTGGCGAGCGCGGCGCCCGTGACGCCCCTGTTCGTGCGCGGCAAGAGCTGCGCGTTCTGGCTCAAGATCCACGTCGCCACGCTCACGGATCTGATCACGCTTTTTCGCCGGGACATCACCCGCAAACGAATGTTCGTACTGACCGAGCGCCCTTGCTTCGTGGGCGACTTGGTGGGGCTCTGGGTGGTCCACCCGCACACCGACGACGTGTTCGAGCTGGCCGGCCGAGTCGCGCGCTGCGTGCGCGACCACGGCGTGGGCGGCATCGATCTCGCGCTGCTCGACATCGACCACGAGCGCATGTTGCGGTTCGAGGAGTTCGTGTACGACGCCATCGCCCCCTACTTCGACGACGAAGAGGTCCACCGCGCCTGAGCAGCTGGCGTCAGCGCGTGATCGCTCGAGAGATCTCGTCGTGGAACGCTCGGAACGACGACTCTTGGGGCCATCTCGGCGCACCCTCGATGAGAGTGCTCGCCTTGGCCGGCTCGCCCCGATCGATCGCGACGATGGCGGCTGCGTAGCGCATGGCCCAGTGCACGAGCGGGCTCTTCTCGCTGGCCAGCTCCAGCCGATCCAGGTCCCCGGGCTCGGCGGAGTGGGAGAACGCGCGTACCAGCGCGGCCACGGCTTGGCGCAACGCGACGATGCGCGCGCGGGTGGCCCGGCCGCGCGGCATCGGCAGTGCACCGAGGCGCCGCGCCAACTCTGAAGCGCGGTCTTGTTCGCCCTCGAACGCGCTCAACAACGCGTCGAGGAACAGGCGATGCTCCAGCGCAGCGTCCCAGGCGGGGCCCTTGGCGGCCGCCGAGAGCGCGCGCCGCGCGTCTTCGACCCGGCCGAACGCGGCGAACGCCGTCGCCGTCATGAGCGGCGCCATGGTGTCGGAGTGGGGGGTGTGCTCGAATCGCTCCGACCACTCGGCGATGATCTCGTTCACGTCGCCACGCCGCAGCATGCGCACCAGCCGCGCGCGGCTCCACCAGCGCCAGGCCCACACGAGCGCGACCGCTGCGGCGACGAACAGGCCGATCCATGGACGCTCCAAGGAGGCATGAGCCAGCGCGGCGAACGCTGCAGCCGAGCCCACGAACAGCAGGCCGCGGAGCCAACGCCCGAACGTTCCGGTCTGCTGCTGATCGTCTTCTTCCATCGCGTCAGTGGCCCAGGATGCGGATTCACCTGGCTTGCCGCAAGGCCGGGGCGGGGCGCCGTGACAAAAGAAGGAAGGGCCTGCCACACCCGCTTTCCGCTGCCGTTGCTACCTTCCGGTCCTGGCGGGGTTCACGGCGCGCTGTCGGCAAGCCCACGAACGAGACGATGAGGACTTACCACCCCCGGTGCCCTCTGTCGAGGGCCGGGTGCCTGGCCGCGCAACACGTGGCACCCTGACGGGAGGCCCCGGTGCACCAGCGCATCCGAGACGAGGACTTGCCCCCGGCCTCGCGTGGGCTTGCGAGGCATCGAACTTTGGGCCGCGTGTACTAGGCTCACGGCGTGGCCCTCGAGCTCGGCGTGCTGGTGTCCGGATCAGGCTCGAACCTGGGCGCCATCTTGTCTGCGATTTCCGCCGGCGAGCTCGACGCGCGTGTGCGCGTGGTGATCTCCAACAAACCCGCCGCGTTCGGGCTCGAGCGGGCACGCGTGGCGGGCGTCCCCGCGGTCGCGATCGCGCACACAGGGTTCGCCGCGCGCGAGGACTTCGACCGCGCGCTGGTCGACACGCTCCGCGAGCACGGCGCCGAGTGGGTCGTGCTGGCCGGCTTCATGCGTGTGGTCACCCCCGTGCTCTTGTCGGCGTTTCCGCGGCGGGTGATCAACATTCACCCGGCGCTGTTGCCTTCCTTTCCGGGCGTCGACGGCCCCGGCCAGGCGCTCGGCTACGGCGCCAAGGTCGCTGGCTGCACCGTACACTTCGTGGACAGCGGCGTGGACACCGGCCCCATCATCGCGCAGGCGAGCGTTCCCGTGCTCGAGTCGGACGACCGCGACAGCCTGGCAGCGCGCATCCTGGTCGAGGAGCACAAGCTCTTGCCGCGGGTGCTGGGTTGGCTCGCGGCGGGCCGCGTCGCGATCCAAGATGGCGGCGCGAGGCCGCGGGTCGTCGTGTCGGGGAACGAGAAGTGAAGAAACACTTCGACGTGGTGGTGTTGGGGCGCTCGATCGGGGCCCTCACCGCAGCGGCCATTCTGGCGCGGCGAGACTTCACGGTGCTGGTGCTCGGCAACGGCGCGCCCGCGCCGACTTATCGCATCGAAGGCCACTCGCTGCATCGCCGGGCGTTCAGCTTCTTCGCCGCAGCGAGCCCCGCCTGGCGGCGGGTGGTGTCGGAGCTGGCCCAGTCGCAAACGTGGAAGCGACGCGTGAAGGCGCTCGACCCCATGCTCCAAGCGGTTGCGCCCGGCTTCCGACTCGACATTCCGAGCGACGCGCGCTTGTTCGCGCGCGAGGTCAACCGCGAGTTCCCCGAGCTGCACCACGTGGTGGAGCAGCTGTACGACAACCTGACGCGGGTCAACGCGTCGGCCGACGAGGCCTTCGACCACGACGTGATGTGGCCTCCGGGCACTTTCTGGGAGCGCCGCGAGACGGCGCGCTCGACCGCGGCCGTACCGTACTTGCACGCCGCGCCGGACGCGGACCTGTTGGCCGAGTTTCCGCGAGGGCATTTCTATCGACAGCTGGTGCGCGCGAGCGTGCTGTTCGCCACCGACCTGTCGGTGATGCCGCCCCCCTTTGCCATCGCGCGGCTCCACGGCGCGTGGGCGCGCGGGCTCGTGCGGCTCGAGCAGGGCGCAGCCGATCTCGAGTCGTTCTTGGTCGAGCGCATCGTGGCGCACGGCGGGCAGTGCGAGCTCGGCGCCAAGGTCGAGTCGCTGTTCTTGAGGCGTGGCGTCGCAGTCGGGGTCGTGCTGGCGGGTGACGAAGAGCCCACCGGCTGTGGCTTCGTCATCACCGACCTCGAGGGCGAAGCCGTGGCCGCGCTCGCCGGTGGCCAGGGCATCCACAAGCGCGCGCTGCGCGAGTGGCCGCGCATCACCTCCACCGTCGGCCGCTACTCGCTGTCGATGGTGGTCAAGAGCGAGGGCCTACCCGAGCCCTTCGGACCAGAGTCGATCGTGTTCCTGAAGGACAGCCCCTGGCCCAACCGTGCGCGGCCGGCGGCGATCAAGACCTCGCGCTTCGATGGTCCGAGCGGCCACAGCCTGCTGGTGTGCGAGCTGCTTCTGCCCGAGCAGGGCTCGCTGCGGTTGGGCGATGCTCGCTCGTTCGTGCACAAGGCCTTGCTCGGCGAGCTCCCCTTCCTCTCGCGCCACCAGGTGTTGGTGGACTCACCGTACGACGGCCTGCCGGTCTGGCAGTTCGAGGGCGGACGACGCGTCGAGCGAGACCGAGCGTCGTTCGGTCTGCCGCCGATCGAGGCCATGCCGCGCCAGCTCGAGGTCGACCCTCCTGGCTACCTGGGCTTGGGCGGCGAGCCGGTGCGCGGTCCGATCGAGCGCACGTTGTTGGTGGGCCGCAGCGTGATGCCCGGGCTCGGGCAAGAGGGTCAACTGCTCGCAGCCTGGGGCGCTGCGCGCTTGGTCACGAAGAGCGATCGGCGCAAAGCCGGCATGAGGCGCGACATGTGGACCAAGGTCGAGATCGGCTAGCACCTCGCCCCCGTGATTTCGATCGGTTCCTCCCCACGGCGGGGCGAGGGAGGACGACGCGGGCGAGACCACACGGGGTGCCATGTCGCCGTGATCGTCACGACCTTCCCTTGCCGAGCGTGATGAACACGCGACGAGAGCGAGGGACGCCCCCCCGCCCCACACGATTGCCCTTTGGTTGCGAAGAGGTCCGGAGGGCACGTATCGTGTGTGGCGATGTTTCTTGATCGGGCAAGGCAAGGCCTTCTCATCACCACGTTGGTTGCTACGGCGGCCGTGCCCTCCTTCGCGTTCGCGGATGACGGGGAGCTGCCCGTAGCGGTGTTGACCATCCAGACCTTGGACGCGTTCGAGCAAGCGGACGCCCTGACGAACGCGATGAAGCGCGCGATCGAGGACGCACCCGGTTGGAGCACGGCGCAGCTCGAAAAGGACTACGCGTTGCTCGTGCTCTCCAACAGCCTGGGCTGCGCCGACCCGCCTGACGCTGCGTGCGAGGAGAAGATTGCCGCCGAGATCAAGGTGGACCGCTTCTTGTGGGGGCAGCTCAAGAAGGACGGCGCAGACGTCACTGGCGACCTGCACCTGTGGATCAAGGGCAAAGGCGGGAAGTACGTCCCGTTTCGTTACTCGGCCAACCTCACCACATCGGCCGACGAGACGCTGATCGAGATCGCGCGCGTCAAGTTCGCCGAGCTCGCGGGTGGCCCTCCCGGCGGCAAGCTGCGGTTGATGGCCGGCAACTTGAACGGAGAGGTGACGGTCGATGGACAGCCCGCTGGGAAGATGACGGCGGGTGTCGCGATCGTGGAGCTGACCCCAGGGCCCCACAAGATCAAGGTGGTCTCTCCCGGGTACGAGACGATGGAGGCCTCGGTCGACCTCAAGCCGCGGGAAGAGAAGAACCTCAAGCTCACGCCGGTCGTCGAGGAACAGGGTCCAGACATCCAGAAGATCCTGGGCGTCACCGCGCTGGGCGTGGGCGCGATCGCAGCCGGCGTCGCCACCTATGCCGGTGTGCGCGTGCTCCAGCTGAACAGCGAGCTCGAGCCCTACCGTTCAGGCGCCGATCCGGACTGGGTCTTCGTCGAGGGCCAAGACGGCTGCATCTCCGAGGGCAACTACCCCAACATCGCGCTGGCCGAGGGGCAGACCAACGCGAACGACGAGAAGCTCACGCAGATCCAAGACATCTGCAACGAAGGCAAGACGTTCCAAACGATGACGCTGGGCCTCTGGCCGGTGGCGGGCGCCTTCGCTGGCACCGGGATCATCCTGCTGGCCACCGCCGATTGGAGCGGCGGCTCGCCCAAAGAGGCCAAGCTGCCCTTCTTGGTCTGGCCGAGCTTCGGACCGGGCGGCGGCTTCGTGTCGGTAGCCTCGAGCTTCTGAGCAGCGCGCGTGTTGCGCGTCATCGCAGGATCGCTCGGTGGCCGACGCCTTCACACACCACGCGGAGACGCCACGCGCCCCACGCAGGATCGCGTCAAAGAAGCCCTGTTCTCCATCCTGGGAGACGTGAGCGATCTGGTTGTGCTCGATCTGTATGCGGGCAGCGGTGCGCTCGCGATCGAGGCGCTCTCGCGCGGCGCGGCGCGGGCGGTGCTGGTCGAGTCGGCGCGAGAGGCAGCGCTGTCGATCGAGCGAAACCTGACCAGCCTCTCGCTCGGGCCTCGCGCGACGTTGCTCCGCGATCGCGTGGAGCGCGCTCGGCTGGCGCCACTTGGACCATTCGAGCTGGTGCTGGCCGATCCTCCTTATGCGTCGTTGCAGCAGGCCACCGCCGTGCTCGACACCCTGGCTCGGGGCGGCGTGTTCGCGCCCCACGCGCGGCTCGCGCTCGAGCACGCGGCCAGCGATCGGCCGACCCTCGCGAGCTTCGCGCTGGTGTCCACGCGAGTGTACGGAGAAACCGCGATCAGCCTGGGAGAGCTCACCACTTCAGGGTGAGCCCGAGTCAGCGCAGGCTCTTGGCACAGCGGAAGCCCAGGCGCGCCGAGCGGGCCTCGGGCATGGCAAACTCACGGACCGCCGCATGCAGGAGGGGTGGCGCCGCGAGCTTGGTCACCGCGCGCAGCCCGCTGTAGGCGCCGCCGCGCACCACCCGCTTGCTGCCGCTCGCCGGCCCCTTCGGGTTCACCACCTCGGCCTCGGTGTAGGGCGCGAACCAGTCCCCTTGCCACTCCGCCACGTTGCCGATCAAGTCGAGCACGCCGTCACGAGACGCGCCCTGCTCGAACGACCCCACCGGCGCGGTGGCGTCGAAGCCGTCCTTGTCCGCCAGGTTGGCTCGGACCTCGTCGCCAGCCGCCTCCCACGGGACCACGCCACCTCGCCTAGCGGCGAGCTCGAACTCGGCCTCGGTGGGCAGCCGCATGCCGCGAAAGGCGCAGAACGTGGCCGCTTGATCGAACGACACGCAATTGACGGGGTGCTTCTGGAGCTCCGCCTTTTCGAAAGTGCACTTGCTCGCATCCTCGGCGTCGCTGGACGACGGCGCGGAGCAGGACCCAGCGCTCACGCAGCGCTTGAAGCCTTCGACCGTGACCTCGGTGCGATCCAGGCAGAACGTGTCGACGAAGACGGTGTGCTCCGGCACGTCGTCCCTGGCCTGCGTCGCGAGCGAGCCCATCGTGAAGCGCCCGCCGGAGATGACCAGGGCGCCCTCTGGGCACAGGCTGGGTGCGGCGGCGGGCACCGAGCTGGCGCTCACCTGCGTCGACGAGGCCGCGCTGTCGGCGGCCGGCGCGCTGGCACTGGCCGTGGGGGCGCCGCTCGCGCGCGAGCGCCTCACGCCCACGGTGACCGCCGCGAGCACGATCATGGTCACGCCCACGACCAAGGAGCCTAGGATGATTTTGCGCGAAGGGTTGGAGTCGGCGGCGCGCCCCGCCCCGGCGGCAGCGGCCGGCGGTGGAGCGCTGGCGCGGCGCTCCACCTCGGCGGCCGACGGTCCGCTCAACGGAAAGCCCGACACCCGCGTGTTGAAGGCCCCCAAGAGCGCGCTCCAGAACTCGGCCATGGTCGGGTAGCGCAACATCGGGTTCACGGCCAACGCGCGCTCGAACACAGCCTCCACCGCGTCGCTCACCTGGTGCTGGAGCGCGCGCGGCGTGGGCCGCTGATTCTCGTCGCAGGCTTGGCGTGCAAGCTCCATGTAGTCGTCGCCCCGGAACGCGCGCCGCCCGCCCTGCATCACCTCGATCAAGACCAGCGCCATGGCGAACACGTCCGTACGCGGACCCGTCTCACCGTAGGTGCGGCTGAACTGCTCTGGCGCCCCGTAGTGGGGCGTGAAGGCGGTCGGCAGCGTGCCCGTATGCGACAGCGACGCCGCCTGCGCTTGCATCACCTTGGCGATGCCGAAGTCGAGCAATTTGATCTGCGCGCCGGGCCCCGTGCCCGCGTGCGCAAGCACGAACACGTTCTCTGGCTTGACGTCGCGGTGCGCGACGTTGCGTTCGTGTGCGACCGCGAGGGCTCCGGCGATGGGCTCGAGAAGTTTGATGGCGTCGGCCAAGGTGCGCGGCGCTTTGCCGGAGTTGGTCTCCGCCACCAGCACCTCGTCCAGGGTTCGCCCGTCGAGCCACTCGAGCACGAGAAAAGGCAGATCGCTCCGACCGGGCCGCTTGAGCAGGCCGAGGTCGCGCGCCTGCACGATCGCGCTGGATCGCGCCGACAGCTCGGCGACCAAGCGCGCCTCGCGTCGGAACTCCTCCATCACGCGCGCACGTTCGCTGTCCTCGGCTTGGGCGAGCGTGATCAAGAACTTGATCGCCACCGGGCCGCCGCTGGCCTGGCTCGTGGCTTTGTAGACCACGGCGGCGCCACCCTCTCCGATGGCGTGCTCCACCAGGTACTTGCCGTCGAGCAAGACGTTCGCCACGTGCAACGGGTCGCGACGTCCCGTCGTCACTACTGCCAGCTCTCCGAGAAGAAGCCGGCCAAGAGCGGCTTGCGCTGATCCATCAACAGGCCGCCGCGCTGCTTCATGCTCGGCTCGTCGAACACCACGAAGTCTGGGAGGTACCGCGGCAACATGCGCGCAGACAGCGTGGCACGTGCCGACAGACCAGCCAAGAGCACGACGTATCGCTGGCTCCCGCGACGCACTGGATCCGCGCCAAAGAACAGATCGGGGCCCGGAAAGATCAGCGCCACGCCCACGTGCTGGCCGGCGACGCGCTGGCCGCGCAGCGTGATCGCGTCGGGCTCGAAGCTGACCGGCAGCAGCGACGCGACGCGCGCCGTCAGGCTGTTGTCGAGCGGGCCGCCCACCAGCACCACGTGGCGGCCCGCGAGCGAAGCCTCGTCGGCCGCCTGATCCGAGAGCACTGGGTAGCTCACCTCCGCGGCTCCTCCGAGCTTGGACCAGTGCTCAGCCAGCATGCGATTGGCCTCACGCAGTGCCGGACGCCGAGTGCCGTACACCACCGTGACCGGACCGTTCTGTACGTCGTCGATCGGGCCCGATGACCCGAAGGTCTTGTGCCCCTGGGGCGGAGCCCCGATCTCGAACTGGCCCTTGTCGCCGCGTCGCAGCGAGATGGTCGCGCCGCCCTTGGCACTCAGCGTCGCGCCATCGATCCGGAGGCGCACGTCCGCGTCTGCGCCGAAGCCCGCTCGTGCGGCGTCGATCGCCAGCGCAGACACGTTCTCCGTCGTGAGCGAGATGCCGCCCGGATCGAGCGCGCCTTCGACGCGCGCGGGCTTGCCGCTCGCGCCGTCGATCTGACCGAGCACGCGCAACCAATAGGCGCGGTCATAGCGCAGCTTGCCTGTCTGAAAGGTGACGCTCTTGGGCGCGCTCGGGATGCGATGGCGCTTGAGCCAAGACACCATCTTGCCGTCCTCGTAGGCGTAGTCCCACACGTTGTGGTCCAGATCCTCCTGGATGTCGAACACGTGGCTGTAACGAAGCGCCTTGTAGCGGTCGGCCACCACCTTGGAGCGACCGGGCACGTCTTTGCCACCGTGCACGATGTGGAGCGGCACGTGGGCGCCGTTGTCCGCGTAGCGGACGATGTACTCCTTCTCCAACATGACCTTCTCCCAAGGGAGCTTGTCGACCTTGGCCACGGAGTTGTAGTCGAGCAGGTTGGGGTAGCCACACAGCGGCGCCGCAGCCGCGAAGCGATCCGGGGTGTGCAGCGGCGCGGCGAACGACACCGTCCCACCGAGCGAGTAGCCGGTGAGCGTGACGCGCGTCGGATCGACGCGGTACGCGCGCGACAGCTCGGCGATCACGCTCGAGAGATCCTGCTCCCCGAGCGGGAGCACCCCGGCGTTGCCGTAGCCCCAAGGCGCGGCGAGCAGCGCGCCCTGGTCCGGGAAGGCCGGCAGGTTTCGCTCGGCGAAGCGCAGCGTCATGTGCTCGTCCGGGGCCTGACCGATCAACGTGCGCAGCGCGTGCTCGGGCAGCCGGTCACGTCCGTGCGCCACCAACACCAGGGGCAACGGCTGCCCCTTGTCGATCGACGGCGGCACATAGGCCACGTATCGCTGCAGCGCACCGTCGAGCGGGGAGCGGTACGCGCGCGCGACGACACCTCGCTTCTTCGCGTAGGGGTCCTCGTTCGCGTCGAGCGCGCGACCGAGCTCTTCCGCTTCGTCGATCTTGCGGCGCAACCAGGCCCGATCCGAGTCGCCCTGGGCATACGCCTCCGCGACCAGCTGCACCTGGTGCTCGAAGCTCGCGCGCGAGCCTTCGGGCAGCGCGGCTCGACTGGACACCTTGCGCGAGAGCGCGAGGAGCGCCGAGATCCGGGCGAGCAGCCCGCGATCCTCCGGCAGCGTGCGCGCGAGCCCTGGTCGGGCCGTGCTCCCCACCGTGATCTGCGTCGAGCCCTTGTCGGCGACGCCGATCGCCTGCGCCACGAGGTCCGGCTCTCCGCGCACCAAGGCCCCTCGAGCGAGAGAGATCTCGTGGTCGGACGACATGGCGCCCCGCGACTCGGTGCGCACAGCGAGCACAGGCTGGCTCGGGAGGCGGGGCACCAAGCCGAGGAACTGCGGCCTGGCCGAAGCGAACAGCCCTGCGGGGCGCGCCTCGAGGCGCGCGTCGAGCGACAGGAGCGCGTCGTCCGGGCAGCGAGCGTTCGCCAGCCCTTCGACGAACCCAAGGCCGTTGGGTGTTCGGCCCTCGCTGTCGCGCACCCGCAAGAAGAACCCACCACTGTCAGGCTCGAGCACCGCGACCACCGGGGAGACCCCCTTGGGCAGCTCCACCGTCGCGAAGCGCTCGTCCATCCAAGGGCGCCCCTCCCGTCCAGGAAGCTCGTCGAGCTCGATGCGTCGTCCCGCCACGTGGAGCGTCAGCTTGCCCATCACCCCCGCGGCGAGCTCGAGGGTGCGCGCGCGGTCGCTGATCAGGCGCCCGCTCAGCACGGCCGCGGTGCTCGCTCGGTCCTTGGGCTCTGCGCGCCGCTGCACCGGGTTCACGTACCCGTCCGCTGCGCACACCGCGCGCGCTCCGCTGCCCGAGGCCAGTGTGCCGAGCGAGCCGCTCGCAGCGACCTCGTCTCGAACCTTCACCGGAACGCCCACCTGCACCGACCAGCCGTTCAGCAAACCTCGCTCGGCGATGCCGCGCGGCTGCGGCTCCGCTGCGGGCTCGCACCTGCCTGCGACGCACGCCTCGTGGCCGGCGCAGGGGCGCTCCACCAGCCCGCCCTGCGCGTCACACGCCCACGCCGTGCCAGGATCCAGGCACCCCGCTCCGCCCTCGAAGGGGCAGCTGGCAGTCTCGGGAGCGGGAGCGGGCGTGTCCTGGCTCGAAGCGCTCGGGGGGGGTGACGATGCGGCGGGCCCTCGTACACTGTCCGCGTTCCCGCACCCCCAAAGGGTCAGCGCGAGGAAACAACCGCGAGCGCCAGGCAACACCCGGGTGGTCTACCCGCGACGCTTGGGTTCTGGGAAAAAACCTGTGGCTTCTGCCCTTGAGCGCTATGCTCTCGAGCCGTCTGGAGACCTAACGTGGCCGACTCGCAACCGCCCGAGCAAAAGTCTGGCGCCGCCATCTACGTCGTGGGGGCGCTGCTCCTCGCGGCAGGCGTCGTCGGGATCATCGTCCTCACCAACAAGGAGGAGCCCAAACCCGCGGCCCCCACGGCCGCCGCCACGTCGGAGCCTGTCAACGCGGCGCCTCCGCCTCCTCCACCACCTCCGCCACCGCCTCCCACGGCCACCGAGTCGGCGTCGGCTGCGGTCGAGTCCGCTGCCCCCTCGGCCACGGGAGGCAAAGTCTCGGGCGGCACCGGTGGGGTCGGTGCCTGCTCCAAGTGCGGCGAGGGCGTCAGCAACAGCTCGCTCAACAGCGCCCTGCAAGGCGCGGCTGGGTCTGCGCGTGGTTGCTACAACCGCGTGGTGCAGAAGAACCAGGGCGCCGCAGGCAAGCTCAATGTTTCGGTGCAGGTGGGCTCGAGCGGCCAGGTGTGCAGCGCCGCCATCACCAACGACACCGTGGGCAGCCCAGACGTGTCGAGCTGCGTGCTCTCGCGCTTCCAAGGCAAGAGCTTCCCGCGTCCCGACAAGGGCTGCGTGGTGGTGAACATCCCGGTGGTGTTCACCGTCAAGGAGTAGCCCTGCCCGGCGTCCTCTTGCGGCTCTCCTACGACGGCAGCTGCTTCCACGGGTTCGCGTCCCAACCCGAGCAGCGCACGGTCGCCGGAGAGCTGCTCGGCGCGCTCCGCGCGATCGATCCGCAAATCGCGGAGGTGCGCGGCGCGAGCCGAACGGATGCCGGCGTGCACGCGCGGGATCAGCGCGTGGCGTTCGACAGCAGCAAGACGTACCCGCTCACCGCGTGGACCCATGGTGCGCAACGCCACCTGCCCGAGCAGATCTCGATCTGGGGCGGGAGCGAGGTCGAAGCCGGCTACAACCCGCGCTTCCACGCGCTCGCCAAGACCTATCGCTACACGCTGTTGAGCGCGGAGGCGCGCGACCCGTTCTGGTGTGGGCGCTCTTGGCGAGTGCCCGAAGCGTGCGGTGAGGAGGCGCTCGCGCGGATGAGCGAAGAAGCCCGCGCAGCGATCGGCACGCTGGACTTCGCCGCCTTTCGCGGCGCATCCGACGCCCGCGACGTGACGGTGCGCACCGTGAGCAAGCTCGAGCTCAGGCAGAGCCTCGAGGATCCCCGCCTCGTCTTCGTCGACGTGCGCGGGGATGGCTTCCTCTACAACATGGTCCGCATCCTGGTCGGCACGCTGGTCGACGTGGGCCGTGGCCGTCTGGCTCCGGGCGCCATCGCCCGCGCGCTCGCCAGCAAAGATCGCCGAGACGCGGGCATCACCGCGCCGCCCGACGGGCTGTCGCTGCATCAGTTCGAGCTCGAGGGCGACGACGCCCGCGGCTGGATCTAGAGGTTGCCGTCGATGGGTCGCCCACCGCCGCCGGTGGGCGGAGGTTTCGGCGTCGCGGTAGGAGTGCTGGTCTTGGGCGGCGGCGGCTGGGGGCCAGGCCCGGTTCGCGGCGTCACTGCCACCGGCTTCGAGCTCGCCGTCGCGGTCGCGGTCGCCGTCGGCTCGGCGCTGGTCGTGGCGCTCGCCGTCACCTCCGTCGCGGTCGGCGGAGGCTCCGCAGTGGCCTTGGCGGTGGGCGTCTCGCTCGGCGCCGTCGACGCGGTCGCAGTCGCCGTTGCGGTCGGCTCGCTCGCCTCTGCCGTCTTGGCCGCGGCGGGCGTGGAGCCCGAGCCTTGGAACACGAACAGCGCCACGCCGCCGCCCACGCCCAACGCCACCATCGCCCCGATGGCGATCATCAATGACGCGCTCTTCTTGGGCTGACCGGCCGTGACGGCCAAGCCCACCTGCGATTGACCGAGCGGAGCTTGCGCGCCCGGGTGCGGTCTCGGCGCCGAGGTGCCGGAGACCCCCAATGGATGGGCAGCGACTTGCGCGTGGCTCGTGCCGAGCGGCTGGCCGTTCGCGCCCGACTGCCTCAGGGCGACCTGCCCCGTCCCAGACTGACCGAGCGACCCACCCGACTGCGCCATGGCCTGCCGCTGCATCGCTTGGGATTGCGAGAACTGGCCCGAGCCGTGCGACTGCTCGTTCGCGAACTGAGACGGGTACCCGCCCGTGAACGTCGGCTCGTTGAGGAACTGCGCGCGTTGCGGCCCCGCGCCCGCCCGCCAGGTGTCGAGCGCGTGCGCGAACTCGCGCGCGCTCTGGAAGCGGTGGTTTTGGTCGCGCTCCATGGCCTTGCGCACGATCGACGCGAAGCCGACGTCGATGCCCGGCACCACACGCTCGATCGGCTCGGGCGTCTCGAGCGCGATCTTGAACAGGAGCTCGTTGAAGGTCTCCGCGTCGAACGGGACTCGCCCCGTCGCTGCTTGGTAGGCCACCACCCCGATGGCGTAGAGATCGCTGCGGTGATCGATGGGCTGCCCACGCGCTTGCTCGGGCGACATGTAGTAAGGCGTGCCCATGACCGCACCGGTCTTGGTCATGCTCAGCTCTTCGTTGCTGGACGTGAACTTGGAGACGCCGAAGTCCAGGATCTTCACGAAGTCGTAGCCGCCGCGCTTGACCACGTAGACGTTGTCCGGCTTGAGATCGCGGTGGACGATGCCGGCTTGGTGCGCGGCGCCCAGGCCCTCGAGCAGCTGCCGCAGCAAGTAGGCAATGTCTTGAGGCGGCAGGCGCCCACGCAGCTTGATGCGGCTGGTCAGCGGCTCGCCATCCAGGAACTCCATCACCAGGTAGCGCTCACCGCCGGGCAACGAGCCCAGGTCGAGCACTTCGACGATGTGCTCGGACCCGATGCGACCAGCGGCCTGCGCCTCGCGCTCGAAGCGCTGGACGATGTCCGCCTTCTGCGCCACCTCGGCGTGCAGGACCTTGATCGCGACCTTGCGGTGGATGCGGGTGTTCTCGCCTTCGTACACCTCGCCCATGCCGCCGACACCGAGGGTGCGGACGATGCGGTACTTGCCGTCGATGATCTGTCCCGCCGCGAGTGCCATGCCCCTTACCCGTGAAAGCGCCCTTCTGGCTCGAACCTGAAGGCTAGCACCGCAATCCGTCGAGCGCGCTCGGGATCACAGGCCTGAGGCTCAAAGGTCCGGACGAATGTCACGACCCTTGGTGCTGGTCGCGGTGGCCGTCGGCTTGCTAGTCGCGGTCGGCGGGGCCGTAACGGTGGGTCTCGGCGCGGTCCGCGGCACTGTGGCCACCGCCGTTGGCTGGGTGCTGGGCTTGGTCGTGGGCTCCGCCGAGGGCAAGGCGTCGACCGGCGTCGCCGAAGAGGGGGCAGGAGCGCTGCTCGGATCGTCAGCGGTGGGCGCCGTGCTCTTGGCAGCCTCGGCGGTCACCACCGCGGTCGCTGTGGCCGTCGCTTGGGAGTTGTCGCTCGGCTTGGGCCCGGCTTCTGCGACGTTGGTGCGCCCATAGAAGAACCACGCAGCCGCCGCGCCCGCCACCAACGCGAGGCCCAGCGCCACGATCAGGGGCGCCGACGACTTCTTGGGGGGAGCTGCCGCCGGCAGCGCTCCGAACTGAGCGGGATCCGCCTGCCAATCTGGGCGTTGCGCCGCGACGGGAAGCGGGATCTGCGCCGCGAGCGGGGCGTGGACGGTCGCGCCCGCCGCGTAGCCGCCTGGGGGTGGGCCCTGGGCCGCGTGTCCGCCGACCGCAGGCAGCATCTGGGTGCGCGCCGGTGCGCCGCTCGCGACGCGCGCATCGAAGTCACGCGCCCACGCCAGCAGTGCCTCCTTCATTTCTTGAGCGCTCTGGAACCGCTCGTTCGGCTCGCGCGCCATGGCCCTCCTCAGCAGCGCCCCGAACTGTGGATCGAGGTTCGGCACGAAGTGCTCGGGCGGCGGCGGCGACTCCAGCGCGATCTTGAAGATCAGCTCGTTGAAGGTCTCTGCGTTGAACGGCACCTGCCCGGTGATCGACTCGTACAGGATCACGCCCACCGAGTAGAGGTCGGAGCGCGGGTCGACCGCGCGGGTGCCCTTGGCTTGCTCGGGCGACATGTAATACGGCGTGCCCATCACCGCGCCGGTGCGGGTCATGCTCATCTCGTCCGAGTTGAGGACGTTGAACTTGGAGACCCCGAAATCCAGGATCTTCACGAAGTCGGGGCGGCCCGCTCGGTTGGCGAGCAGGAACACGTTCGCGGGCTTGAGGTCGCGGTGGATGATGCCGGCGTTGTGCGCAGCGCCGAGCCCGTCGAGCAGCTGGGTCAGCGGCGCCACCACGTCGCGCGGCGCGATCCGGCCCTGCTTCACGATGCGGTCTCCGAGCGTGGTGCCGTCCAGGAACTCCATCACCATGAAGCGCGTGCCATCCGGCAAGTCGCCCATGTCGAGCACCTCGACGATGTGGTCGGACCCGATGCGGCCCGCCGCTTGAGCCTCGCGCTCGAAGCGCTGCAAGATGTCCGACTTGCCCGCGACCTGCGCGTGCAGCGTCTTGATCGCCACGCGGCGGTGGATGCGTAGGTTCTCGCCCTCGAACACCGCACCCATACCGCCCTGCCCGATCGGACGGACGATGCGGTACTTGTCCGCGAGGATCTGACCAGGCTGGAGGCTCACAAGACCCTCCGCACGGTAGCACGGGACATGTCTTGTTCCCACGAAGCCGCCTCGTTAAGAGGACGCATGCGGGTCGGCCTGGATCGATTGCCAACAGAAGCGCGCCTCTTGCGCGAGCTGACCGGGGGCGCGCGCGTCGGGCTGTGCGCCCACCCCGCCAGCACCGACCGGACCTTTCGTCACGTCTCGGAGGTGCTGGAGGCGGTCGGCGTCCGCCCGCTGATCGTGTTCGGTCCGGAGCACGGCTACGGCGGCGAGGCGCAGGACATGGTCGGCGTCGGAGATTCGGTGGACCGCTTCGGCACCCGCGTCGTCAGCCTGTACGGCGAGCGCTTCGAGGATCTCATTCCCACCGACGAGCACCTGTCGGGCATCGACCTGCTCGTGATCGACTTGGCCGACGTCGGCTCGCGCTACTACACCTTCATCTGGACGGCGCTCTTGTGCCTGCGCAAGGCCGCCGCGCGCGGCGTGCGCACGCTGGTGCTGGATCGTCCCAACCCGCTCGGCGACGCCGTCGAAGGGCAGCTGCAGCAGCCTGGGTACCTCTCGTTCGTGGGGCTCGAGCCAGTGCCGGTCCGCCACGGGCTGACGTTGGGCGAGATCCTGGCGCTGTTCGCCGAGCGAGACGGGATCGCGCTGGGAGACGCGCTGCGCGTGCTCACGGTGGAGGGCTGGGACCGCACGAAGACGGCGCACGCCTGGGATCGAGACTTCGTGATCACCTCGCCCAACATGCCCACCGCGGACTGCGCGCTGGTCTACCCCGGCGGTTGCCTGCTCGAGGGCACCAACCTGTCGGAGGGGCGCGGTACGACGCGCCCGTTCGAGATCGTGGGCGCCCCTTTCGTGGATGGGCCGCGCCTCGCGCGGGGCTTGGCCGAGAGCGGACTGCCGGGCTTCGTCGCGCGGCCGCTCACCTTTCGGCCGACCTTCCAGAAGCACGGCGGCCAGATCTGCGGCGGCGTGCAGGTCCACGTGACCGATCGCACCACGTTCCAGCCCTACCCCACCTATCTGGCGCTCACCGCGCTCGTGGCCCGACACCACCCCGACGAGCTGCGGTTCCGCACGGAGAAATACGAGTTCGTCGACCACATCCCAGCGTTCGATCTACTCACCGGATCGGCCCACGCGCGAGAAGCGATCAGCAGAGGCACCGCGCTCGCGGACTGGCTGCCCGAGCTCTCACGCGCGCCCTCCGAGTGGCGAGAGACCGCCGAGCACGCCCGCGGCCTGCTCGATCGTGCGCAGTGGTGATCTCGGGCTTCCTGGACGTTGGCGGCGGGGCCGCTCCCCGCTTACCGCCGAGCCCACGTGTTTTCTCATTCCACCGCTGACGCGGTTGAATGAGAGCGCTCAGCAGCGGTAACAGGCGTGGCCTACGAAAAACGGCCCCATCTGGGAGATGAACTCGCTGGTTTGGCGGGTCTTTCTCATGGACTGCACCACGTGGGAGAGCGGGTGCAGATCTTTGCCGATCAGGCCCACCACGAACTCGTTGTCGTTGGCGTCGAGGCCGTGACAAGCGAGGCGCACATCGTGCGCCAGGTCCTGAGCCCCGTAGGCGCGCCCGATGATGCCGTGCTCGCGCAAGATCGCGGCCTGCTCGCGCCCGTCGAGCTTGGCGAACGCGCCGGATCGGCGGAGCGGGTACCACACGTGCCACGGCCACTCCGGGTTCGCCATCACCGACTTGGGGCGGTCGATCAGCCAGTGCTTGAGGTCCTGCTCGTAGCCCTGTGAGTAGCTGCGACCGAGCATGTTGAAGCTCTGGCGCTGCACCAAGTCGCCCGCGGCCAGCACGGCAGGGCGCACCTTCTTCACGAACACAGACGGGTCCTCGTCGTAGGTGACGAGCCCGATGCCGCGCGGCGAGCTCACGTCCTCGTACACCACGCCGCTCGCGCCGCGCTCCTTGAGCTCGTCACGCAGCGTGACCATCGCCGTGCCCGGGTCCACCTTGGCGGGGCAATCGAACACCATGAGCTGCACGAACAGGCGCGCGTTCAGCAGCTGAGGTTGGCCGTCCTCACCCTTCGCACCACGCTCGTGCACATCCACGCGCGGGATCTCTTCTTCAGGCCTGGCTGCCGTGTGCTGGCTCATGGCGACACTTTCCTCCAACGGCCAGAGGTCAGCAAGGGTGATGGTCCCCCGGCGAGAAACCGGCTATTCGGAGGCCATGACCGCGATCGTCGTCGTCGGCGCGCAGTGGGGAGACGAGGGCAAAGGCAAGGTCGTCGACCTTCTGGCCGAGCACGCCGAGCTGGTCGTGCGTTACGCCGGCGGCCCCAACGCCGGCCACACGCTGGTCGTCGGCAACGACAAGCTGGTCGTTCGGCTGGTGCCCAGCGGCATCCTGCAGCCAGCGACCACCTGCCTGATGGGCCAAGGCATGGTGGTCGACCCGGCGGTGCTCACGAGCGAGATCGACGCGCTCGAGCAGCGCGGCGTGCGCGTGGCCGGGCGGCTCGTGATCTCGCCGCTCGCACACTTGATCCTGCCTTACCACCTGACCATCGATGGCCTGCGCGAGAGCGCTGCCTCGGATCGCAAGATCGGCACGACCAAGAAGGGAATCGGCCCCTGTTACGAAGACAAGGTCGCCCGCCGGGGCATCCGCCTGGGCGATCTGCGCGACCGCGGGCGCGTGCGCGATCAGGTGGAGCGCTGTTTGGCGGCCTGGCAGCCCGTGGCGCAAGCGCTCGGCGGCGAGCTGGGCGACGCTGGCAGCATCGTCGACGCACTGTGGCCGCTGGCCGAGCGCATCGTGCCGCTGTTGGGTGACACATCGAGGCTGCTCGACGAGGCAGTCCGCGCCAAGCAGCGCGTGTTGCTCGAGGGCGCGCAGGGCACCCTGCTCGACATCGATCACGGCACCTACCCGTTCGTCACCTCGTCGTCGGCGGTAGCGGGCGGCGCGTGCACCGGCGCCGGCATCGGGCCGAGCAGGATCGATCGTGTGATCGGCATCACCAAGGCGTACGCCACGCGGGTGGGCGAGGGCCCGTTCCCCAGCGAGCTGTCGGACGCGACCGGCGCGCGCCTACGCGACCGCGGCGGCGAGTTCGGCAGCGTCACCGGCCGACCGCGCCGCACCGGCTGGCTCGATCTCCCGGCGCTGCGCTACGCGGCCCGGGTCAACGGCGTCGACGGCTGGGCCATCACCAAGCTCGACGTGCTCACCGGGTTGCCCACGGTCGAGGTGTGCGTCGGCTACGAAGGCGAGCCCGAGCTGCCGCTGGCGGGCCTGGCGGATCTGAAGCCGGTGTACCGATCCTTTCCGGGCTGGGAGTCGGCGATCGAGGGCGCCACCAAGCTGGAAGACCTGCCGAGCGAGGCGCGCGCGCTCGTGCGCTTCATCGAGGAGGACACTGGCGTGCCCGCGTTCTTGGTCTCGGTGGGCCCGAGGCGCGACCAGACCATCACGCTACGCGACCCGTTTGGCTGAGCTAGAGTAGGGCGGATGCTGTCGGTGCTGGTGCTGGGCGTGGGGTTGTCGCTGTGGCCGAGCGACAGCACCGACCAGGCCACGCTCGAAGCTCTGGCGAGCTCGTCGAGCCGGCCGAGGGAGTGCCAGGCGCTGGGCAAGCGCCGCAGCAAGAAACGCCCCAGCGTGTGGCAACGTGCGCGGGTGCCAGAGATGGTGCCCTATTGCGATCTGGTCGCCCGGGCGCAGATCGCGCTCGAGACGGATCCCAAGAAGGCGCTCGAGCTCGCTGAGCAGGCGAGCGCGACTTGGCCGCAGCACGCAGGCGCCGAGGTGGTCGCCGGACGCGCGGAGCTCGCGCTCGGCAAACACGAGCTCGCTCGCGCCCGCTTCGATGCCGCGATCAAGCTCGACCCGAGCGCGCTCGAGGAGCCCCGCGCGATGCGCGCGCACGCGCGAGCGCTCTCGCTGGCCGGGGACTTCGCTGCGGCACTGGAGCGCTACCGCGCGCTGGTTCCACGCGCCTCGCTCTTGCCCGAGAAGCTCCGCGTGCGGGTGCTGCTCGAAGCGGCCTTCGTGTCCATGGCGCAAGCCGGCAGAGCGCTCGGGAGCAAGCCGCTCAGCGCCGACGACTTGGCCGAGGCCAGCGCGTTCGCCGCGGAAGCGCGCTCGCTGGACCACGCGCCGCTCGCCGCAGACACGTTGCTGGCGCTCGCGCTGATCGCGGACCGCGCAGGCGACACGACCCGCGCCGAGGCGTTGCTCGGCGACGCCGCCGGCCTGGTGCCTGCCGAGGCCGACGGCAAGGGCTGGGTCGCAGATCCAAGCGATTCTTTCGCGCTGAAGGCGCTTCTGCTCGAGGCCGACAAGCCGGCCGAGGCGCAGAAGGAGTGGGCGGCGTTCCAGGGTGCGAGCAAGGTGGCTGCGTTCGTCAGCGCCGCCAAGGCGCGCGCGAGCAAGCTCGCCGCGAGCCCCAAAACCAAAGGCAAGCCGAGGCCGCGGTGAATCGCGCGGGTCGACTGCTGGCGCTCGCGCTGGGGCTCGGGTTCGTGCCGCCCAGCGCCGCGCAGGCTTCGCCTTCGCGCTGGGCGCTCGCGCGCGAGCCAGCTCTGTACGAGGAGCTCCAGGGCCGACATCAGGTCGAAGCAGCGGCCGTCAAAGACTTGGTGCGGCGCAAGCGACGCGCCACCGAGCCACCGGATCCGCTCGACGATCCTGGCGCGCCCCACCGGCTCGCGCTGTCCCTGTTGTCGCAAGCGCGCGCCGCGGAGTCCCCACGGCCGCTGACGCGGCTGGCGCTCGCGCTCACGTTGCACGCGCTCGACCGCTTCGCGGACGCCGCCCGACTGCTCGAGGGCTTGGTCGGGCCGGGCACGCTCGAGGGTCCGTTTCGGGCGCACGCCTTGGCCGAGCTGGCGATCGCGCACGCGCGCGAGGGGCGGCAAGAGCAGGAGATCGAGGTCTACCACCAAGCGATCGCGCTCGAACCGCACGGGCGCGCGCGCGCCACGATGATCGCCAACCAAGCCGAGGGGTTCATGGTGTTGGGCGACGTCGACCGGGCGATCCGTGGTTACCGCGCGGCGCTCGACTCGGTGGACTCCAATCAGGCCATGCACCAAGTGGCTCCCACCACGCTGTGGAGCCTGGGCGTCGCGCTGGATCGCTCGGGCGATCTGCCGGGCGCGCTCGACAGCATCGCGTTGGCTCGCGTCTACGATCCCAACGATCGACAGATCAACGGGCCGAGCTGGTTCTTCGTGCCCGAGCACGAGTCCGATTACTACGCGGCGTTGGGGCACTGGCTGCAGGGTCGGCGCGCGGCGGAGATCGAGGATCGACTCGGCGGCTACGAGCGAGCTGTGCTTTCGTTTAGCAGCTACATCGAGCGCGCCCCGGCGCATGATCATTACCTGCCAGTCGCACGCGCGCGCTTGAAGGCCGTGTCCAAGGAGTTCGCCGAAGTTCAGAAGAAGGCCACCACGCCCACGCCCATCGATCCCACCCTCCCGCCCTGAGCGGGGCCCGGGTGCCGGTCCTCCCACTGTGTGGGAGCCGTGACATCTTCTCTTTTTTTGCGCGGACCCCGTTGCCATTCGGCCAAAGGTCGGCACCCTAGGAGGGTAACTCTACAGCCTCATGGGACGCGACTCGCTCTTCGGTGACGACGTGGTCTGGTCCGGCCGGCCCAAGCGGCTGCGTTTGCCCGCCGTCTACCGCTGGGCCGCGCTCGTGTGCGCGACGATCGCCGCCACCTCCACCATGAGCGCCGTGGCGGTGGCCACGGTCCTGTCCCAACCCGTCGGATCCATGCTGCTGTTCGCCGCGTGGATGGCCACGTTGGCGCTGGCGTTTTGGCGGCTGCCGCTGTGGTGGCGGGCAGACCTCGAGTACACCATCACCGCGGAGAACATCATCATCCGTCGCGGCCGCTACCGGCGCTTCATCGACCGACGCTCCATCAGCTTCGCGCGCATCCACTGGGACCGCGACCACTCGGACGTAGGCGACCTCGAGCTGGTGCGCGCCGTACCGACCGGCGCGCTGATGCGGCGGCTCACGATCGTGCTCACCGGCATCCCCGCGCCAGACCGCGTGTGGGCCTTCGTTCGCGGCATCACTCCGGCAGCGCCCGCGGGGGACGGGCAGCGCCTGTTGGCGCAGCGTTTGGATGAAGGCGAGCGCGTGCTGTGGTCCGCCCACCCCAAGGACAATTGGCACCGCTGGGTCCCCACCAAAGCGCGCGGGGTGCTCTCCCTGCTGCTGGGTTTGTCGCTGGTTCTTTCCGCCTTCGTCGCCGCTGTCAACGCGATCAGCGGGGCGCGCAACGTGCTCGGCGCGGGGCTCTCGCCGGGAAGTGTTGCGTTCATCGCGCTGGTCGCCTCGCTCACGCTCAGTGTATCGCTGCTCGGCGCCGTGGCGTTCGGGGTGGTCTACGCGAGCCTGGTGAAGCCCGCGAGACTGGCGCGCTCCACCCGCTACCTGATCACCGATCGCCGGGTGCTCATCCAACGCGGGAGCGAGGAGCTGCACCTCGACCGAGCCCGCATCGTCGACGTGATCGACGCGCCGGCCTGGGGCGGCAAGAACCTGTTCCTCGTGCTGGACGGGCCCAAGGCGCGTGCGTTCGCGCCGAGCGGCGCGTTCGGCGAGGAGCAAGACGGCGGCTTGCAGCCGGTGCTCGAGTGGGTCGAGGACGCCGAGGCGGTGTTTCGCATCCTCAAGTCTCCTCCCGAAGCGCGCGCGATGGCGTAGGCTGCCGGTCGGTTGGAACCGATCGTCGACTTGGCTCCCGGAGCCGAGAGCTCCACGCTGGGCCGCTTCTTCGCAGAGCGGATCCGCACCAACTTGGGCGAGCCCGCGACCAAGAACACCTTTCGTTCGCTGAAAGCCACGGTGTTCGTGGTCGGCTTCGACACCGGAGAAGCGGCGACGCTGCGCTTCGATCACGGCCGCCTCACGGTGCACGAAGGCACCATCGGGATGCCCACCATCACCTTCGGCGGCCCGGAGCGCGCGCTGCTCAGCCTCGATCGACTGCGCCTGCGCGATCTCGGCTCCACCTTGCTCGGGGAGCGAGCGGAGGTCGCGCTGGTCGAGAGCCGAGAGCGCAGGCTGTCGAGCATCCCCCCGCCTTCGAGCCGCAACAACGATCGTCTCGAGCTGCGCGAGCTGCTCCGCCTGCTGACGCAAGGTGAGCTGAAGATCTACGGGTGGCTGGCCCACCCGCGCACCACGCTGCGATTCTTGCGGTTGATCGCGAGCCGATGACGCCACCAGCACGAGCCGTACGGCAGTTTCTTTGGGCAGGGCGCGACCGGAGGCCGTACCATGAGCGACAGTGGTTCGCCTGCGTTACCTAGGCCACAACCTCGAGGTGCCAGAAGGCCAGTTCGTGATCGGCCGCAGCTCGAAATGCCAGCTCAGCATCGATGATCCGCTGATCTCGAGGCAACACGCGGTCATTTCCGTGCAAGGAGGGCTGGTCGAGGTGCAGGACTTGGGCAGCCGCAACGGCGTCTTGCTCAACGGCAAGCGCATCAAGGGCAGCGCGGTCGTCACCGATGGAGACACCATTACCGTGGGCTCCCAGGCCATGACCGTGCACGGTGTCAGCGCGGATCGCGCGGCGCACGTGCCGCGCACGCGCGTCGAGATGCAGACGATCCAGACCACGGCGTTGGCAGAGATCGGCGACGATCCCACCGACGATACGACCATCCGCCCCGGGCCTTTCAAAGGCGCGCCCGATCGCAACGTCAACGAGCTGTCCTTGGTCGGCGCCGTCGCCGAGAAGGCGCTCGCCCTGGGGCGCAGCGACGACGCGCAGCGGCTCCTGGATCGCCCGCTGCGCGACATCCTTGCCCGCGTTCGCGGCGGCGGCCAACCGGTGGGCGATGCCACCCTCGAACGCGCTGCTGGGTTGTCGATCAAGTTGGCCGGAGCCCTCGGTCGAGGCGAGTGGATCGACTTCGTGTTGGATCTGTACAGCGAGAAGCGGCTGCTGCTGCCTCAACCCGTCGTGGACGAGCTGTATACGCTCTTGCGCAAGGTGCGCTGTGACAGCTCCAAGTTGTCCTACTACCTCGAGCTGCTGCGCCAGGGCAGCGATCAGAGCCCGAACGCCAAGTTCCAGATCTCCCGCATCGAGGGCCTCGAACCTCTGGTCGGGCTGAAGTAACCTCGCCACTGGATGCAGCAGTTCCGACTGCGATACCGCGCGCACGATATCGCGCTCGCTCCAGGCGAGTTCGTGATCGGCCGCAGCGAAGAGTGCCAGCTGTCTTTGGACGACGCGATGATCTCGCGTCGCCACGCCGTGCTGCGCGTCAGCTCGAGCAGTGTCATCTTGGCGGATCTGGGCAGCCGCAACGGCGTCTCCGTCAACGGCGAGAAGATCAAGAGCGAGCACAAGCTGCAGGACGGCGACCGCATCTCGATCGGGTCGCATCACCTGCAGCTCTTGGTGGTAGCGCCGGACTCGAGCCGCGTTCGCACGCCGCTGGCACGCACGCTCGGCCCCGTCGAGCTCGAGAAGTTGGACGCCGTGGTGCATGGGGCGCCCCCCTACACGCCGACGACCGGCATCGCTCGAGCCCTCGGCTCCTTCTCGACCCTCGCGCACCTCGCCGACAAGACCCTTGCGCTCGGGCGCCCCGAAGAGGCCGAACGGCTGCTGTCCGGACCGCTCAACGACTTCTTGGCCGAGCTGAGACGCGGCGCCACGGTGGACCCTTCGGTGCTGGGCCGGCTCGCGACCTACGCGATGAAGCTCGCTACCGAGCTGTCCAAGTCGACCTGGGCAGATTGGATCCTCGAGGCGTACATGCGCGCCGGCCACATGCTCCCAGCTCCGATCGTCGACGCCATGCTGGTGCTCGGACCGAAGCTCAAGCACTTCAACCGCGCCGCCATTCGCGACTACGTCGACACCATGCACGCGATGCCCAACCTCACCCCCAACGACCGCTTCTTGCTCAAGAGGATCGAGAGCTTGGTGCGGCGCTTGGCGACGCTGCCCTGAGTTGCGTCCGCGGTCGGGATCTCAGCGGCCGCGCACTGCGCGCGGCCTCGCCCGGCTCTCGCTGTAGGCGAGGGCCGTCCTCGCGGCCTTTTCCAACGCCGCACGCAGCTCGTCGTCGGCGACCTTGGAGAGCGAGCTGACGAGCGGTCCGGAGAGATCGACCGGCGCGGGAACCAGCTTCGCGGGACGGCGAGCAGGCGGAGCCGGCGCCTCGAGCTCGCCCACCTTGAAGCGCAGCGATCCCACCGCGACGCCTCCCTTCCGAAGCTGGCCCACGATGGCATCCGACAGCAGCGACAGCTCGTTCGCCCAGGCCGAGGTGGAGGCCAGCACCAGCAGCACGCCCCGCTCCAGCCGCACGGGCCGCGTCCGCTTGGCGATGCGCGAGCCCACCGCCAGCTCCCAGACGCGATCCGGAATGGGCGAAGGAGCGTGCCCCAACGGCACCGCGAAGCTGTGATTGCGGCCAAGCACCGCAGACAAAAGCTCAGTGTCTCGCGCCCGCCGTTTGCGCGCCATCAGGCCCTCGGACGGGCAGGGTGAGCCGAATCGTAGCGGTGAGACATCTGACAGGCGTAAAGTGTTCGGAGTTTAGCAGAGCCAGGTCGTCCGTCGTGCCCAACGTCCCAGAACCGCCACAACCAAGCGCGCGAGCGGGGAGCGCCCCTCGTCTCCGCTCGCTGCCTTCGATCCCAGACCAAGCGCTCCCAGCCCAAGTTTGGTGGAAGAAGTTCCCCATCGCCTCGGCCATGCGCCGAGTGCTGCACAAGGGCTACGACCGCTCGATGCTGCGAGCAGACATCCTGGCCGGGTTGGTGGTCGGGATCGTCGCTCTGCCCCTTTCGATGGCGCTCGCCATCGCCGTCGGTGTGCCGCCGCAGCACGGGCTCTACACCGCCATCGTCGCCGGCGCCTCCATCGCGCTCTTGGGCGGCTGCAAGTTCCAGGTCAGCGGGCCCACTGCCGCGTTCATCGTCGTGCTCGCCCCCATCACCGAACGCTACGGCCTCGGCGGCCTGCTCACCGCAGGTCTGCTCGCGGGAATCATGTTGGTGGGCATGGGCGCCGCGCGTATGGGTCGCCTGATTCAGTTCATCCCCCATCCGGTGACGACCGGGTTCACCACCGGTATCGCGGTGGTGATCGCGATGTTGCAGATCAAGGATCTGCTCGGCCTCTCTCCCGCGGTGGCGGGCGCCCACCTCCCCGAACGCATCATGGGCTACGTGGCCGCGAGAGGAACGTTCCGCCCCGTCGAGCTGGCGGTCGGCGCGGGGACGTTCGCGCTCTTGTTGCTGGCGCCCAGAGTGATTCGGCGCGTGCCTGCACCGCTGATCGCGCTCGCGTTCGCGGCCGGCGCCACCGCCGCGCTCGTGCGCTTCGTGCCCGGGTTTCAGGTGGATACCATCGCCTCACGATTCACGACCACGGTCGACGGAGCCGTGGTGCACGGCATCCCGCGCAGCCTGCCCGTGCCGGGCCTGCCTTGGGGCGAGAGCGGGCTCACCTTCACGATGTTCCAGGAGCTCTTGTCGTCGGCGTTCGCGATCGCCATGCTGGGCGCGATCGAGTCGTTGCTCTCCGGCGTCATCGCCGACGGCCTCACCGGCACGCGTCACGATCCAGACGCCGAGCTCGTCGGCCTCGGCGTCGGCAACATCCTGGCGCCGATCTTCGGTGGGATCGCTGCCACCGGCGCGCTCGCACGCACGGCCACCAACATCCGCTCCGGCGGGCGCTCCCCCATCTCGGCCGTGGTGCACTCGGTCGTCGTGCTGGCCGCCGTACTCGTGCTCGCGCCTTTGGTCGGCTACATCCCCATGGCTGCGCTGGCCGCGCTGCTCCTGCTCGTGGCGTGGAACATGTCCGAGGCGCACCAGTTCGTGAACACGTTGCGCATCGCTCCCAAGAGCGACGTCACGGTGTTGCTCATCTGCTTCGGCCTGACCGTCGCGTTCGACATGGTGATCGCGATCGCGATCGGCGTGATGTTGGCGGCGATCCTGTTCATGCGACGCATGGCCGAGCTCACCGGCGCGCGCGTGAGCGTGTTCGAAAGCGGCGAGAGCGACGGCCAAGCGCTGCCCACGGGCGTCGCGCTGTACGAGATCCAAGGGCCGCTGTTCTTCGGCGCAGCCAAGAACGCCATGGGCGCCATCACCACCATCACCGAGGAGCATCCTCGGGTCCTCATCATCCACTTGGGCCTGGTGCCCACCATCGACGCGACCGGGCTGGTCGCGCTCGACGCCGCGATCGGTACGGTCATGCGGGCCAAGATCGCAGTGGTTCTGGCCGGTCCGCTGCCGCGCCCGGAGCGCATCTTCGAGAAAGCCAAGCTGGTCACCAAGTACCCCGGCCTGCGCATCGCCAAGGACCTGGAGGAGGCGGTGTCGATGGCCAGCCGCATGGATCCGCCGCCCCCCTCCAGCCGGAGCCTGCCGGCGCCGGCGCGTTGAGGCTCGCGCGGACTACCAGTCCTTCGGGTTGACGATCATCTCGACGCGACGATTGTTGGCTCGCCCCTCCGCCGAGGTGTTGTCCGCCACGGGCTTGTCTGGACCGAGGCCCACCGCCTTGATGCGATCTGCCGGGTAGCCCTGCGAGACCAGGTGGCTCTTCACCGACTCGGCGCGCGCCAAGCTGAGCTTCTTGTTCTCTTCGGCCGAGCCGACGGAGTCGGTGTGACCCTCGATGCGCAGCTTGGGGCTGCCCTGGTCTTTCAGCACCTTGTACACCTCGTTCAGCTTCTCCTTCGCGATCGCGAGCAGCTCGCTCTTGCCCGACGCGAACAGGACCGCGCCGCTCAGCGTGATGACCACGCCGCGCGCCTCCTCCTTGACCGAGGCCATTTCCTTCAGGCTCGCGAGCGCCGCTGCTGCCACGCGCTCGGCTTCCTTTTTGGCCTTCTCCGCCTCGAGCCGCGCTTTCTCTGCCTCTTGGCGGGCGCGCTCCGAGTCGGCCAGCTGCGCCTTGCCGGAGCGCAGCTTCTCGGCGGCTGCTTCCAGCTCGCGCGTGCTCTTGTCCTTGAACTCGTTCTCCGCGGACGCCTTGTCTGCCTCGGCTTGCGCGATCTCGGCCATGGCCTCGGCCTGCCGCGCGCGGCGATCCGCGATGTAGGCCAGCGCGCGGGTCTCGGCCGTGTCCTCCTCGTCGCGGAACTGGCGCTCGGCCTTCTGCAGCGCCTGCTTGGCGGTGTCGAGCGCGGCGGGCGCGAGCTTCAGCGCCGGTCCACCTTGAGCGCGCTCGTAGCTCGCGCGCGCCTCGACCAACTCCTTCGGCGGCGGGACCGTGCCGCACCCTGCGAGCGCGAGCCCAAGGCAGCCGATGATGCTTGCGGAGACGATGGTTCGCATCTGTCGTTCTCTCCTACTGGACCGTCTTGATCTTGCCGACGGTTTTCTTTGCTTCCTCGGCCTCTGCACGAGCCGAGACGCTGCGCGCGATGGCGCGCGCGAGCTCCGCGTCGGCCTCTGCCTTGCGCAGCAAGCGGTCCGCGGTCTCGTGCTCGTCCGCCTCCATGCGCGCCTTGCCCTTGTCCAAGCTCTCTTTGGCCAGCTTGAGGTAGAGCTGCGCCTGCGGGTCGAGGCGGTCGGCTCCTGCTTCCTCGGCGGTGCGCACGGCTGCCTGCGCAGTAGCGAGCTGGTCGACAGGAGAAGGAAAGCTGGCGCACCCGAACAGAGAGGCGCTCAGCAGCAACGCGAGGGCGAGGTGATGGCGTAGAGTCACGCCCCGCTTTATAGCGGCTGGGGGGATCTTCGATCCATCACCCAGGGGACTCGCCGCGAGAATTTCGGCGCTGCTGGCAACATTGTGCAGGCAGACTAGACAATCCGTTCGCTCTCGCCGGAATGCTACCGGCGCGCGCGAAAGTGCCCTTGGGCGCCGCCTTTGCATGCTCCCTGGCTCCAAGGCGGAGATCCCATGGCACTCAGCAACGCCTCCGAGCCCGCGCCGAGCGGAACGACCGAGTCCGACTCGCCCAAGTCTGGCGTTCGCCTCAACCCGACGATCCCCAGGCCGCCGCGCTTGCCGCCCGCGCCGCCGCGCCCCGGCTCGCCCGCGCAGAGCTCGCTGGTCCCTCCCACGGCGCTGGCGAGTCGGCCGGGGCGAGCCGCGACCCGTCCCCGCCCAACGCGGTCGGCAGCCCCATCGTCCGTGCGCTTGCCGCGCCCGCCGTCGAGCCCCGATGGCGACAATCCGCTCGCCTCTGCAGCACCGCGCAAGCTCCCACCGCCCAGCGGGCTGCGCAGCGCGCCTCCGCCGCCGTCGCGCCCCGCGCTCGCCCCTCCCGCGAGCGCACCAGCCAGCATGGCAGCGCCGCCTGCGCCGGCTGGTGCGGGGGCCGAGGTCGCGGCCAATTCACCAGCAGAGGTGGCCCCGGCTTCTCCTCCGTCGCAGCCGTCCGCACCTTCGATCCGTGACTCGTTGCCTTCTCCCCCGCCCTCGTCCCACGGGTTTCGATCCCTGACCACCACCGCGCAGGATTGGCCAGTGGTGAAGCCGCCTGCCGACGGCGTGCAGACCCGCGGCCCCGTGTTCGGTCGCCCGCCGCCGGGCACCCCCGATCCCACGCGCTTCTCGCTGCCCGCGTTCCTGCCGCCGGCAGAGATGAAGGTCGATCAGATCGCTGCCAACGATCTGGATCCGCTCGAAGCCATGGACGTCGCCTTCTCGAGCTACCGCGTCCCCGAGCTCGAGCCCGCCACGGAAGCGCGGTTGCGATCCGTCCTCATCTTTGCGGCCGGCGTCGCAGCGGGCGTGATCGCCACGCTGCTGCTCAGCTGAGGTCGCTTGCGGCCCGCCACGCGCCGCGCCACCGTGCTCGCGATGCGCACTCTGTGGCTCGTGATGCTCGCCTGGGGCTGCTCCGAGGGGCGCGGGGCGTCCGGAACCGGAGGCGGCGCTGCGTCCGGCGGCGCAGGCGGCTCGTTGGCCGCGGGAGCCTCGAGCGCTGGCGGAACGGGCGGGGTCGCCGAGGTCCCCGGCTGCAACACCGAGGGCGTGTGCCGCGTGTACAGCGGCGAGATCTGCGGCGTGTGCCCCGATTGCCCGCTCGACATCCCCGAGTGTGGTGCTTGCGGCGCGGACGCAGCGTGCGGCACCGACGACGCCTGCACCTGCGACGTGTGCGACAGCGAGAGCCAGTGCGGCCCTGGCAGCTGCATCGACAACGGCGTGTGCGTTTACTACGACGAGGGCTGCGCCTGTGAGGACTGCGCCAGCGACCCGCTCTGCGCGCGCTGAGCCCCACCTGCGGTCAGTGATTGCCACCCGGGCACGTCCTTGGCTAGAGTCCGCCGCCTTGGTGCTCCGCACCTAGAGCCGAAGTGGCGAAATGGCAGACGCGGCGGATTCAAAATCCGCTCCCGCGAGGGGTGTCGGTTCGAGTCCGACCTTCGGTACAGAGTTGGAATCGTTGAGCTTCTCTCAGCTGTCGCGATTCGCTTGAGAAGGATGCGCGGCCAAGCGCGCACTTCCAGAGGGCGGCTGGCGCCCGAGCGAGCGTGAGAGATCACGGCTTGGGCGGCGGCCCGCTGAGCTTGTTGTTGCAGCCCGCCATGCCCACGTTCCGCTCGCAGATCTTGGTCTTGATCGTCTCGGCGTCGATGCCGCTGAACTTGTACTTGGCGTTGGCGAGCCAGGTCGGGCTCGCCCCGATGCCCGCGGCCTTGCTCTCGGCGTAGGAGGCGCGCAAGAGCCCATCGCCCTCCGCCGAGGTGGCGCAGCTGCCGATCTTGTTCGCGTCCAGGCCGCTCGAGGTCGCGCAGCGCCGCCAGTCGTCGTCCTTCAGATCTTTGGCTCTGCACTCGAAGTAGTCCAGGAACTTCAGCCCCTGCGCGTAGTGCTTGATCGCGCACACATGGCGCAGGTTCTCGTCCACCTCGCGCTGGCCGTGCATGCCGGTGAGCTTGCCGCTCGCGTCCTCGTTGCCGATGAACGACACCTTCAAGCCGAGCGGCGCGCCGCTGTTCCGGAAGTTGTCACGCACTTCTCGCAGCGCGACGATGCCCTTCGCGGCGAACGGGCACTTGCTCATCATGAACAGGTGCACGCTCCTCGGCACCTCCGCCACACACATCAGGTCCGCCGCGCACTCGGGCAGCGCGCAGCCGCCAGCGTCTGCGCACACCGGGTTCCAGCTGGTCCCCTCCAGCACCTGCTTCGTGCCGGCTTGTCGCAAGCCCTTTCCGAGCGCGCTGCGCGCCTCCGTGTCTTGATCCAGCGTGGCGTCGAACACCGCGGCCGGCAGCTTCGCCGGCGCGATGCTGTCCCACAGCTTCTTGCCCTCGGGGGAGCCGTAGTCGAGCGACGTGAACACCGGGTTGCCGACCTTGGCCTTGATCTGGACCTCGAGCTTCTTGCTGTCGCATGCGGTGCAGCGCGCGTCCGAAAGCAGGGTGACGTTCACCTTCGGTGACACCGGGATCGTGCTGCACGCGTCGGGCTTGGGGTCCGCGTGCGCCGCGCACAGCGCGCGCATCAGCTCCGGGGCGCGCCGCCCGCCGCTGTATTTCTCGCCGGCGATGTAGATCGTCGGGCTGCCCCGTGCGCCTCGCGCGAGCGCCCGCTCGAACGACTCTTTGAGCAACGTGTCGCCTTCGGTCGCCAAGCACTTGGAGATCGGCTCCTTCTTGATCGACAGCCGGTCGGCACACGCCTCCCAGTTGCTGTCCACCTCCTTCATGTTCTCGTTCTGGCACAGGATCAGATCGAACCAGCGAGGCGTGTGCTTCATCGCGCAGAGCTGCACGCGATCGCCAGCTACCTCTTTGGGGCCGTGCATGGAGGTGAGGGTGCCGTTGTCCGACTTGCCGATGTAGTCGATCTTGAGATCCAGATCTGTCCCGAGGGACTCGACCACGGTCTGCAGGCTGTTCTCCAGCTGCACTGCGTAGGGGCACTGCGACATGGCGTAGATCTCGAGCTTCACAGCCGTCGCCTTGGGCGGTAGACGCTTGTCGATCGCGGCCTCCGCTTCGGCGGAGCGAGGCTTGCGCGGCCGGTCGTCGTCGTCGTCGTCCGCGTCCCGACGCTCGCGCTTGGCAGGCTTGTCGGGCTCGCGCAACGCCAGGTAGCCGCCGACCCCGCCCACCAGCAGCACGCCCGCGAGGGCGAACGGCATCACGCCGATCGGCTTGGGCCGCGCTTGGGCAGCGTGTGGCACCAAGGCTGCTGGCGCCGCGACCTGCGTCAGCCCAGCGCCCTGCGGGGGGCCGGCTTGCGAGAACGCCTGTGGCACCGGCGGGCCGAACGCCGTCGCCGACACCCCCGCGCTCGGCGCCGGCCTGGCCGCCGCGCTCGCGTGCAGGACTGGGCCGAGCGCCTCCCACGCAACCGTCGCGTTCGGAAAGCGGGCCACGCCATCGCGCGCACACGACCGCCGAAACCAATCATCGAAGCCCGGCGGGGGCTCGACGAGCCCGAGCGCACGCGCCCGCTCCGTGGCCGGGACCAGCGGCTCGACCTGGATCTCGCGCAACAGCTCGCCGACATCTGCGTCCGGTCGACCCGCCAGCCAATACGACCCGCCCGTCAACATCCGAAACGCGATGAGGCCGATCGCCCACACGTCTGCCGCGGCCGTGAGCGGCTTGCCCACCTCGGTCTGCTCCGGCGCCATCCACATCGGCGTGCCCACCACGCTGCTCGCCAGCGACTTCGCCTCGGCGACGATCTTGGCGATGCCAAAGTCCAACACCTTCACCGTGAAGCTCGCGTCGGCGCGGCGCGAGCGCGCCAGGATGATGTTCTCTGGCTTCAGGTCGCGGTGGATCACCATGGCAGCGTGCGCCGCGCCGATGGCGTGGCAGATCTGCCGCAGGATCTCGGCCGCCTCGGCCGGAGGCAGCGGTCCGCGTCGCTCCAAGTGATCGCGCAGCGTGTCTCCCTCGAGCAGCTCCATCACCAGGTAGGGCTCGCCGGTGCCCGTCTCGATGCCCGCCGCGATCACCTCGACCACGTGCTCGCTCGCGATGCGCGAGCCCACCTGCGCCTCGCGGGTGAAGCGCTCGCGCAACACGGGATCTCTGACCAGGTCCGGGTGCATCAGCTTCAGCGCCCGCCGCCGCGTCGTGCTGAGCTGGGTCACCTCGTACACGGCGCCCATCGCGCCGGCGCGGATTGGGCGCTCTACGCGGAATTCGCCAGCGAACACGGTGCCGGGCTCGAGCATGCCCCGCAGCATAGCTCGGTCTCGACGCACAGCACGTTGACACGCGACCGAGCGGTCATGCGAGCATCGCGCTCATGAAGCACTTCGCGCTCGGAGCGCTGATCGCCTCCGCCATGATCGTCGCTGGCTGCAACAAGGAAGACGAGGACGACGATCCCAAGCCCAAGAAGAAGACGAGCGCCTCCGCCAAAGCCGAGGCGCCGCCGCCCGAGCCTGCGCCTACGCCCACCGAGACGCCCCCACCGCCGGCGCCCACGCCCACGCCCACGAACACCACGACCACCACCAACACCGCCACGGGCACCACCACCACGACCGCGCCGACCGCTTCGGGCTCGACCTCGAGCTCGTCGAGCGCGAAGCCAGGTTCGGGCTTCCCGGGGATTCCGACCGCGATTCCCTCTCAGCTCCCGCCCATCCCCTCAGGGCTGCCGGTCCCGAAATTCCCCGGACAGAAGTGAGCCACCCCATGCCGCGCACCGCGCTCCACTCGATCCCCATCGCGCTCCTCGTCGTGGCCTGTTCGGACAAGCCGCCGCCGCGCAACCCGCAGTGGCAGGGTGGTCCCGGCTACGGCCAACCGGGCTACGGCCAACCAGGCTACGGGCCACCTGGTGGTTACCCGCCGGGTTACGGGCCGCAGGGCTACTACGGCCGCATGCCGCCGCCGCCCTCGTACATGCCGCCGACCATGCAGTACGGGCAGCCGCCGCCCGGCTACCCGCCGCCTGGCTACGGTCCGCCACCCGGTTCACCGCAGCCTCCCCCCGGCGCACAGCTGCCGCCACCTCCCAAGCAGCCACCGCCTGGCCCACCTCCCGGAGCGAGCCCACCGGGCGTGACCGCCGGCGTCGCCCTCCCTCCCGAGCGCGACAAGTGCATGGGCGAAGGGGGCAAGCCTGCCGACTGCCAGGCCGCCCTCACAAAGATGGCAGCGGGCGCGCCCGGCGACGCGGTCTACGACACTTACAAGCGCGCGTGCGACCTCAAGACCAAGACGCTCCTCGGCTGCGGCGCGTTCAAGTCCACCGCCGTCACCGACGCAGACAAGCCCTCGATGATCAACCTGATGCGCTGTGAGACGGGCTTCGCAGAAGCGTGCGAGGACGTGCCCAGCAAGGCGGCGCCGCTCAAGGCGTGGCACACCACGCTGAAGACGGAGTGGTGCAAGAAGGGCGAGACCGCGCACTGCAAGAGCCACAAGGAGTGTAAGACGCCGGCGCGCTACTCGTGCGAAGCAGCGAGCGGCGCAGCGCCCGATGCACCCAAGGTGTGTGGCTGCGTTCCGAAGTGCTCCGGCGCCGTCACCGCGACCAACACGGGCAAGACCTGGCCCGACGGCCAGCCGCGCGGCAAGTTCAGCTGCGCGCCGTAGCGTCTCGCGAGCGCCCGTCGACAGCCACACGGCCGCTCGCTACGTTCGAAGCATGCCGTACCGCTCCGACGTCGCCTCTCTGCGCGCCAAGATCGAAGAGCTACAGGCGGAGCTCGCCGAGCAAGAGGCGCGTTTGCGAGCGTACGAACGCGGTCGGCGCCCCGGGGCTTGGGTCGTGGTCGCGCTCTTGATCGCGGGCGCGCTGCTCTCCCTGCGCGTCACTCCTTCTCACCCGATCGATGGCACCTCGGAGGAGTCGCACTGGCAGGCGCAACGCGCGGCGATCTGCGAGCCAGACGCTCTCGGCACCTCTCCCGCCGAGCAAGCCAGCGTGGATCGATAGCGTTCAGCGCCGGGTGCTGCTGGGCAGTGGCCACCTGCGCCGTGACGACGCGTTGTCTGCGCGCGACGATAACAAACTGTGCACGGTGCGCAGCTCGCGGGTGTCAGAGCTTCGCCGCTACGGCGCCACCGCCGCGGCTGGCGCACACAATGGCGCGGCCAGCGCAGCCACCACGGACCAAGTGCTGAACGGCACTCGAAAGCCATCGCAGCCCTCCTCCATGGCCAGCGCCGCGGCAGCGCGCGCGGGGCCGACATCGGCGAGCGCCGAGCGCTCGTCTGGGTGCACGGAGCCGTCGGCGACGACGACGTGACCAGAGACCTTCTCGCTCTGGGCATGCCCTGGCCGCGCCCCGATCGGAGCAGGTGAGCTCTGGTCGGGCGGCTCTGGTGCGAGGCCGGCGCTGCAGGCCACGACGAGCAGCAAAGGAAGCGCCGAGCAGGCCCTTCGCGCGGTCCTCATGCGGACGCTCTTCCTGCCGCGCGTGCGACGCCACGACGAACCGCCACGAGGGTCAGGTTGCGCGCGCTGACCTCCTTGGGAAACGCGGTGCCGATGCTGACCTCGAAGCCCGCCATCTCCAGGTGGAGCGCGCGATCGACGAGCACGAACACCTCGAGCACGCGCCCGAGGAGGATGCGTGGCAAGGAGAGCCGCCGGATGCGATCGTGGAGAAGCTTGGCCGCACGTTGCGCTTCGGCGACGGCTAGCTCGGACGGCATCGGCAGGCCGCGGAGCGAGGTTGCGCGCTCGACCAGCCTCGAAAGGTCGCCGTGGGCAGCGCGCCGGTTGAGCCCATCCATCTCAGCGCCGAAGCGCATGGGCCCCAGCGCGGCCGAGAGCAACGCGTGCAGCGCCAAGCGGCGCTCGCGCGCGCGCACATTCTCTGCGCGCGTCGCCTCCACACCTTGCTCTCGCGGCGTGAAGTTGCTGAGCCCGAGCAGCGACTTGGGGAGCGCAAGCCGCCCCGAGAGCGGGTGGTCGCGGTGGAGCGCCGGTCGCGCGTCTGCGCGCAACTTCTGAAGGCAGCACCCGACGAGCAACAGGCTCTGCGCGTGCTCGGCGACCTCGACCGCCAGCGCGTCTCCGAGCTCCCCGCACGCGTGCAGCCCGAGCGCACAGTCCCCCGCCTCGAGCCCAACGCCTCGCTGCAACACGTCCACCTCGCGAAAGGTGAGGTGCTCGCCCTGGTCGAGCGTGCGCGCCTTGGCCGAGAGCGCGGGGTCGCGCTCCAACGCCACGATCGGCCGGTCCACCTGCGCGGCGATCTCTCGCGCCAGATGTCCGTGGCCCGCACCCACCTCGACCACACGGGTCGCGCCGTCGAGCAGCGGCGGCGTCAGACGCGCGAGCGCCTCCACCTGCGCGCGCTTGCGCGAGGTCTCCAAGCGCCGGAGGCGCCGGCTCGCAGGTGCGACTGGGACCAGCGCCGGGAGCGAGCACAGCTCCAGGGACTGGGCGAAGAGGTCGCGGAGCGCGGCCGGGAGCGTTGCCGGAGGCTCCGCTTCGCAGCCCCGGATCTCCAGCTCCACCAGCTCCTCCTCGGTCAGAGCCAGCAGCGCCTCGTCCCAGCCTCGATCCAGCAGCGGCGCCGGCGCGCTTGCGTCGGTGACCCGCCCGCCGAGCACATCGCGATACTCGTGGAGCGCGCTGGCGAGCGCGTCCCACCGTGTCGCGATGGAGGGCGCGCTCGGCACGAACCGACGCTTTCCTCGCAGACCTCCCCCGTCAAGCCGAGCGCTGCGACCGATCCGCTCGTTCGTGAGTAGAGTCCGAGATCGCTGAAACCAGGGTAGCGCCCCGGGCGTAGTCGTGGCACTTTCTAGACCCGTCGTGCCACCATGTGCGTCCTGAGTCTCCTCCCTTGCGATCGCCCTCACTTTGCCTTTCTGCTTATTTGATCGGACTTGGCGTGGTCGTCACGTCCGGCTCCGTCGCCGAGGCACAGGAAGCTGTGCCACCGGTTGAGCCAGGGTCCGAGTCGGAGCCCGAGCCGGTCACCGTCCGCGTCGAGGGCCAGAAGAAGGCCGGCTCGGCCAGCGAGCTGGTGGTCGAGAAGGACGTGCTCCGCGCGGCGCCCCACAAGACGGGCAGCGATCTGCTGGCCGTCGTGCCCGGGGTGTTCGTCACGCAGCACAGCGGCCAGGGCAAGGCACACCAGATCTTCCTGCGCGGCTTCGACGCGCAACATGGTCAGGACGTCGAGATCTGGGCGGGCGGCATTCCGGTCAACGAGGTGTCCAACCTGCACGGCCAAGGCTACGCCGACATGCACTTCGTGATGCCCGAGGTGGTCCTCCGCGTGCGCTCGTTGCCTGGCACCTACGACGTGCACCAGGGCGACTTCGCCATCGCCGGCTCCATGTTCATGGACTTCGGCTACGACGAGCCCGGCTTCACCGCCGCGACCACGATCGGCTCGTTCTGGGAGCGCCGCATGTTCCTGGCCTACCAGCCAGCAGAGCTCGGCAGCGAGACCTTCGCCGCCTTCGAGGCGCAGGCCACCAACGGCTTCGGCCCCTCACGCGCGGCCCGACGCATCAGCACCATCGGTCAGCTGGGGCTGGATCTGGGCGAGGCGGTGCACCTTCGTTTGCTGGCCTCGTTCTACGCGGGTCGCTTCGACTCGGCGGGTGTGGTGCCGCTCGAGCAGATCCAGTCGGGCGCGCTCGACCCGTTCGCCACGCTCGATCCCAACCAGGGCGGCGACTCGATGCGCGCGCAGATCTTGGCGGAGATCAGCAGCCTCGGCGGAGAGCAGCGACGCGATCGCTTCCGCATCGCGCCCTTCTTCATCGCGCGCGACCTCCGCCTGCGCCACAACTTCACCGGCTTCTTGATCGATCCCGTCGCGGGCGACGGGACGCAGCAGACCAACCAGTCCAAGACCATCGGCCTCACGGGCAGCTACGCCCGTCGCTTCGATTGGCTCTCGCCCCGCGACGAGGTCGAGCTCGGCGTGGTGGCGCGCAGCGACTGGATCGACCAGCGGCAGCTGCGGCTCTCGGGCGTCAACGATCGCGTCACCGCCACGCTGGTCGACGCGGAGGTGCGCGCCACCAACGTGGCGGGCTTCGTCAGCGCCGAGGTGACCGCCTGGAACCGCCTGCGGATGAAGGCCGGCGTGCGCGCAGACGCCTGTTCTTCGGCGCGCTCGACGGCACCCGAGAGGACGCTGGCGCCGAGCGCAGCTCCATGGGCTTTCACATCGGTCCGCGCGCCACGGTCGACGTGATGGCCGTGCCTGGGCTCCACTTCTTGGCGAGCTTCGGCACAGGCTACCGCTCGCCCCAAGCCCGCAGCTTGGCGAACGCGGAAGCGACACCGTTCACCGAGGTGCTCTCGGCCGAGGGAGGCGCCCGCTACACCACGGGACCGGAGCTGGGCGTGAGCTTGGCGGCGTTCCACACGCGGCTGTCCAACGATCTCTCCTTCGACGAGGAGCTCGCGCGCAACGAGCCCGTAGGAGCCACCGCGCGCACCGGCGGAGTATTCACGGTCACCTCGCGCCCGGCGCCGTGGTTCGTGTCCCAGGCCGCGATCACCTACACGCACGCGGCCTTCACCGAAGACGGCCCCCAACACGCCGAGGGAGACCTGCTGCCGTACGCGCCCCAGGTGGTGGCCCGCGCCGATGTGTCGGCGTCGCCCAAGCTGACCACGCTGCTGAACCGTGCGCTGGTGCTCAAGGGTGGCCTGGGGCTCTCGCTGGTGGCGCTGCGACCGCTGCCGTTCTCGGAGCTCGGCACCAACATCTTCCAAGCCGATGCTTCGCTCGCCCTGCGCTGGAAGGAGATCGAGCTCAAGTGCGACGTGCTCAACCTGCTCGACGCCGAGTGGTTCGACGGTGAGTTCACCTACGCCTCGAACTTCGAGCAGGGCTCGGCGCCGGGCCTCTTGCCGCAGCGCCACGTCTCCGTTGGTTACCCGATCACCGTGTTCGCCACCGCCTCTGCCTACCTGTGAGCCCGCCATGACCGTCCGTCTTCGCTTCCGTAGCTTGCTCTCTCCGCGTCACGCCGCGCTGTTGCTGATCGCCACCTCGCTGGTCGGCGCTGGGGGCCTCGTAACCTCGGCTTGCAGCGACGACAGCGAGACCAACACCACGCCGGGCTTCCGTGTGGTGCTCAAGACGCGCGCAGAGCTCGCCGGCGGTGCCACCTTCACCAACGCCTTCGACTGGCAGTTCACGCTGACCAAGGTCGCGATCTCGACGGGCGCCCTCTACTACTTCGACGGCGAGCCGATCGAGAGCACCGCGGCGCTCGCCCCCAAGCCTGACGGCTTCCAGCCTTGGCAGCTGCTCTCGCCGCGCGTCGCCCACGCGCACCCCGGGCACTACGTCCCGGGCGAGGCCAAGGGAGAGATGCTCACCCCCGCGAGCTTCGACCTGATCCCTGGCGCGGTCGGCCTCGCCGACGGCGAAGGCACCTCGGGCGTGTTCCGCTCGGCCAAGGTCAACTGGCAGAGCCCCGCGGAGGGCGCGCTCGCTGCCGAGCTGGGAGATCACGTGATCTTGCTCGAGGGCAGCGCCACCAAGGGCGCGCTGAGCAAGGTGTTCCGCTTCGTCGCGACCCGCGCCGACGCGCTCGACGCCGCCGACGAGCCGGCGCTGGAGGGCTGCGCCTTCGACGAGGCCGACGTGCAAGGCGACGGCACCGTGGTGCTGCGCGTCGACCCGAGCGTGTGGCTGGATCAGGCCGAGCTCGACGAGCTCCCGGACAGCCCCGACGGCGAGCCAGTGAGCCCCAGCGCCGACGACCCTGCGGCCCGCGCGTTCGTGCGCGGCATCAAGAAGTCCTCCGCGCTCACCTTCCACTTCGAGCCGTCCTGAAGGAGAAATCGATCATGCTGAAGCGAGTGTTGTCGTTGGGGTTGGCGGGGCTCCTGGGGTGCGGCGACGATACGTCCACGCCGAGCGGAGCGGTGGGTACCCTCACCTTCACCTCGTGGGGCGAGGAGTACATCGAGCAGGGGATCCCGGCCGCCGAGTTCGCGGACGGCTTCTCGGTCCGCTACGACAAGTTCCTGATCGTGCTGGGCGGCATCTCGGTCGCGGACGACGAGGGCAACGTCGCTGCCAGCGACGACAAGTTCTACGTGATCGACCACGTCGAGCCGGGCGTGAAGGAGATCGTGAAGTTCGAGGGGCTCGAGGCCAAGGCCTACCCCAAGGTCAGCTACATCGTGGCTGGCGCCGCGCGTGATCAGATGGTGCTGGTCGGCAGCGTGAGCGAGGCCGACGCGGACATGATGGCGAGCAATGGCTACCACGTGTACGTCGAAGGCACGCTGACCGATGGGACAGGTGCCGAGAAGACGTTTCGCTGGAGCTACGACGTGCCCACCTTGCTCGACGACTGCGAGGGTGAGCTCGACGGCAAAGAGACCGTGGGGGCCGTGGTGACAGAGGGCGGCGACGATGTGATCGAGCTCACCGTGCATGGCGATCACTTCTTTTACGACGACCTCCAGGCTGCAGACGCCGTGGTGCGAGGCCAGGCCATCTTCGATGCGGACGCGGACATGGATGGCGAGATCACCCAAGCCGAGCTCAGCGCGGTCTCGCTGATCGACCTGCCCGCGGATCAGTACGGCACAGGCGGCGTGGATGGCGTCAACGACCTAGGCGCGTTCGTCTCGTTCTTGTCCCGCACGCTCGGTCACTTTCGTGGCGAGGGCGAGTGCTTCATCAACGATCCCTGAGCACGCCCTGAGTCGGCTCCGAGCCCCCCGGTAGGGCCCTCTCACTCCGCGGCTGCGATCATCGTCGCTCTGGAGAGACGACGTGGAGCTTCACACGCGTTGAGGTCCTGTGAGTTGAGGGCTCGGTAACGATCCTCGTACGCTGTTCCAAGATGTACGTGCGTGCGTTCCTGCTGATTTCGTGGCTGGCCGCGCCATCCGTCGGCGGCTGCAGCGACGTGTGCCCCGGTTGCGATCAGGACGATACGACTGGAGGAGCGCCAGCTGGCGGGGCAGCCAGCGGTTCCGGTGGTCTTGCCGCCGCGTCGGGCGGCGGCGGGAACGGAGAGTCGGTTGGCGGGTCGGCCGGCGGCCAGGGAGGAGCTGGGGGCGCCGAACCGAGCTGCGATCCGGCGTGCGACGTGGGGGAGTGTGTCGACGGGCACTGCGTCGTGCCCATCTTGAACATGCAAGGGGAAGGCGCGCGGATGGTGGTGGGGCCCGAGTACATCGGCCTCACGCTCTTCGTCGTGTCGGTGTCGTCTCTGGGATCTGCCGCGGTTCACCGCGTAACCACGGCGAACCTAGTGGCTCCCAGCATCGGCGCGGAGGCGAGCATCACCGAGCAGCCGGGCTTCCTCTTGCCCCTCGCCTACAACGAGGTCCTGTACTCGCGCGTCGCAGGTGGAATTTGGCGCTGCCTGTTCGCAGACAAGATCGAGAGCGCCTGCACGCCCTGGCTGGCCAACGCCGATGCGGCCGGACTGGTCAGCTCACCGCTCGCGGCGTTCGAGCAGCTGTACGTCGATCGCGGCACGGGGCAAGTGGTGGGCGTAGCAAACCAACTCGAGACACCGCTCGATCCGCCCTTGATCGAGGGCGCTAGCGCGGGCGCGGTGGTGTCGACCGGCAGCGCACTTTTCGTCGCCCACGGGGTGGGCATGATCTCGCGCGCCAACCTGAGCCCGTCGGGAGTGAGCGCCATCACCGCGCTCGACGTGTCGGGCCAGGTCGCGGATCTCGCTGTGGTGGACGGCCACGTCTACTTCCGAGCGTGGTCCGACAGCGCCGCCGGGTTCGGGGTGTTCCGCGTGTCACAAGACTTCAGCGCCAGCAGTGCAGTCGAGCCGGTGTGCCCCGAGCTCACCGGCCCCCAGGCTCGCTCACTGACTGCCCGAGATGGCGTGCTGTACGTCGACTATGCCTTGCCCGATGGCTCGGAGGCCATCGCCGCGGTGGACGTTTCTGGCGGCCCGCCCTCGGCGCAGACATGCAGCGACGGTCCTCGCTACCGCGGCACTGTGGATGGCCCGGTTGGGCCCATCGTCAAGCTGGCAGACGCCCTCTGGTTCACCCAAGGAACCTGGCTGTTCAGCGCGCTTCCGTAATCGTGAGTCACGCGAGCGCGGTCGTTGCCAAGGCGTGCGCCCGCGCGCCCGAGGGGAGCCCCAGGGATTCCGCCGCGGGCTCCTCGACCAGCGAGGCGAGCAGGCGGCTGCGGGCTTGCTCCCGCGCAGCGTCGAGCTCGCGGGTGAGCCGGGCCCCACCCCGATCTCGGAACCAACGAGCAAGCTCGAGCGATAGCTGGGCGTGCTCGGACTCCTCGATCGCGACGGGCTGCAGCACGGACCGAAGCTCCGAGCGCGCGTGGGCTTGATGCGCCACCACCGCTGCGGACCACCGCTCGTGCACGCAGCCCTCCACCTCGTTCTCGAGTGCCACCGCGTCGAACGCACGCACCTCCAGCGAGACCACCGGAACTTCCGGCAACTCGGCGCCCAACCGCGCAGCGAGTCTGGCCATCGCAGTTGCGTGCGCATGCTCCTCGCGCGCGGCGTGGTGCGCCCGGTCGATCAACGCAGGAGGAGCGTCATGCGCGCGGAGCTCCCGGGCGAGGCGCAGGAACGAGCCGATGCTCACCGCCTCCATACGCGCCACCCCCGCCCAGAACGCTCCCTCGTGCGACGCGGCCCGCACTGGCGCGGAGAGGTCGACCCCCGACGGCGCACGTCCGCCTGGGCAGCTCGAGATCGTCTCGCACACCAGCGCGCGTCCGGTGGGCCCCTTGTTCTCGCCGTCGAGCTCCGTCCGCATCTGGTGCACGGTGCAGCCCTGCAGGCGGCGACTCTCGCCACACAGCGCCTTGCACTCCTCGAACGGGAGGCGGCGCTCGCTGCCCATCCACCCCAGGTCGCGGGGAGACGGCTCCCGCAGCGGGATGACGGTGCGAACCGTCGGGCAAGCGCAACCCACAGTGACGAACGTGGTGATCAAGACCAGCGGGCGCGCGACGACTTGCAACATGTCGCGAGGGTACGAGAGCGCCGCGCGCTCCTGCACGCGCTATTGTCGTCCGGGCCACGGGCGATCCGCCGCGTGGCGACGCCGCGAGCCGAGGCTCTTTGTGCGAGTGGCGGCCGCCCGGTTGACGCGTGCGACCGGCACATCGCGGCCGCGCCGCACGAAACGATACCGGCGCGCACGTACGGCTCTGCAACTCGTGTTCGGCACCATGGGCGGGGGTGGGCGTGGTGTGAGCATCCGCCACCTTTGGTCTGCCGCGCTACTCGGCTGGTGTGACGCAGTCGGCGCGATACAACGCGACCCCTGGCCATGTGGGATACGCGAACAGGATCGAGCGCTCGTCGGGACCGCCGGTGATGATGGCGAGCTCTGCGCGGCTTTCGATCAGGTCCACGGGCAGCTCGACAGTCGACGTGCGGTTGTGGCCATCGGTCACGTACACCGAGATCCCTGCCTCCGAACGATGGGACACCACGAAGTCATCGCGCCACGGCCGAAACATCCACGGTGTGTCGCCAAAGACGGAGTCGTCGATGAACGGATCTCCCACGCGCTGGCCGTTCCGATCCAGTGCGTACACCACGAGCCCACTGTGGACCGGCGAGCCGTCGTCGGCTGCCGTGTCGAAGCGCCACATCGCGTACCAATAGCCGTCCGTGCGCGGCTCGAGCCATTGGAGCCACGGGTTGAATGGCAGCGGGAAGCCGCCGAGGTTCTCCAAGCGACCCTCCACCACCCGCTGAAAGCTCACCGCGGGGGTTTGGTCCGCGCAATACCAGTCCGGAGCGCGGCTGTAGACCCGCCCGCCCGGCCCACTGGCGGCGCGCACGGTCGCACACTCGGGGCCGTTCAAGGTCCCGAGTAGGGTCGGCGTCGCGGCCAGGTCGGTGAGCTGCATCAGGTTTGTCACCAAGGTGGTGTCGGTGTGGACGACATCGAACGGTCCAGCTGCGGTCGGGTGCGGCAGCACCTGCGTCCAACCATCCTCGAACGCCCGCGCCACCCCGGGGGACCCGGCCTGAAACACGGCGCGCGCGCCGGGCGCGAGCGCGAAGGTGCCATCCGCGCGACCGAACAGGACGCCCCGAGCGTTGTACACATCCTCCTGCAGGTGCTCGACGCGCGCGCCCAACCGCGGCGGCCAGGCGCCAAATGGATCGGCCATCGAGTACGACACGAACGCCGTCTCGCCGCTCAGCGCGATGCGCTCTTCGACCATCAGGGTCGCGCCCTCGTTCTCGCGCGCGAGTAGCCAGGTTCTGCGCGGGAACTCGGGTCCGACCACCAGTGGCTCGCCCGCCAGCTCGAGCACCTCGCAGCCTGGCACTAGGCCGGGCTCGCTGCCGCCCGCGGCGCCCACGCCCGAGCCGCCGGCGTCATTTCCGCCGGACCCACCGGTGCTCGGGCCAGGTGGCGCGGTGGCGCCACCTGCGCCGCCGTCGCTGGGCACGACCTCCACCGTGGTGCAGCCGACGAGCAGTGCCACACACGTCGCGAACGAGCGCGAGATCGCCATCGGTGGACAGACTAACCCCAAGTCAGCCGCTCGAGGCGCGTCGTCCCGCGCCACACCGCATCCTCAGCGTGCAGGATTCCCGCGGCGCTCGCCTCTGCGCAGCTCGGAGCCATGCTCCCCGGTCAACGGCTGATCCGCCGCCTGGATCACGCAGCCGCGCCGATCAGCGCGACCGGCCGTACGGAGCAGTGCCCCAACCCTTCGAGGTCTCGTGTGTTCGTGGGCAATTGGCGCGACGGCGTGAACGTCGCAGAAGCTGCCCGGCTGTGTGCACACGCGATGGATCGCGGCGGTGGCGTGCACCGTGCACTCGGCGACTGCGTGCGCCACCTCCACTGCCTCCCGCTCGTGCTCGTTGCTTGTTGGACGCTCCTCGCCTGCGAGTCTACGGACTCGAGCGCGGGCGGAGGGGATCAGGGTGGAGGAGACGGCGCCGAGCCCGAGACCACACTTCCGGATCCCGGGTGCGAGGGGCCGCTCGGCGCACCGGTCGATCCCGAGACCCTGCCCGCGTGCTGCCCCGAGCACGGCCGCGCGCACTGTGTCGCGGACGTGCCCGACGAGCTCGAGAGCACGGCGGCAGCCTGCGACGGCGGCGGGTTCTGCGTCCCCGACGTGTTCATCGAGACCGGCGGCGTCTTCACGCCCCAGGCCTGCGACTCGCTCGGTGGCCCGGGCGTGTGCCTGTCGCTGTGCATCCCGCTCGTCGCCGAGAACGCGCCGCTCTTGCCGCAAGACGTCTGCGCCAGCGACGAGAAGTGCGTGCCGTGCATCAGTCCGCTCGATGGCCTGGAGACGGGCGCCTGCGCGATCGGCTTCTCGTGCGACGCAGGCACGCCGGACGGGCCACCGAGCGCGCCACCTTGTGACGACCCCGCCACGTGCGCCTACGATCTCGACACCACCTGCGCCGGTCAGCCGGCGGCCGACCCTGCGCTGTTCCCCGCGTGTCCCGCCAGCCTCTGCGGGGGCGGGGGGCACTGCGTCCCGAGCACGCTCGTCCCCGCGGACCAAGCGGAGCTGCTCGCGGACTGCGACGCGAGCTCGAAGTGCGTGCCCGACGCGTTGATCGAGACCGGCGGCCTGTTCACGCCGCCCAGCTGCGACTCGGTCGGTGGCTTCGAGGGGCGTTGCCTCTCCACTTGTCTGCCGGATGTGGCCGCGCAGATCGACCTGCTCCCGAGCGAGGGCTGCGCAGCAAGCGAGCGCTGCGTGCCCTGTTTCGATCCCATCTCCGGCGACGACACTGGCGCGTGCACGCTCTCGTGCGACGCCGGCCCGGTCGAGCCCGCGCAGACGTTCCCCAAGTGTTGCGCAGAGAAGGGCGGAGGCACCTGCATCCCCGCCGCCACCGTCGGCGCCGAGTCCGCCGCGCAGCTCGACGCGGAGGAGTGCGAAGAAGACCTCGGCCAACCCGGCTCTGTGTGTGTGCCCGACGCGATCTACGCCGCGCACTCGAGTGGTGAGCTCTATCAACCCAGCCCATGCGAGACGGGCTTCCTCACCCAGCTCGCCGGCGCGAGCGAGGAGGGTGCCTGTTTGCCGGAGTGCATCCCAGAAGTCGACGGCACCTTTGGCTTGAGCCAGACCGACTGCGAAGACGGCTTCAAGTGTGTGCCCTGCATCGACCAGAACGGCGACGACACGGGCGCTTGCCAACCGCAGTGAGGCCCGGACGAGGTCAAGCTGCTCGCCTGCAGGCACGGTGAAACTTTTTGCCAGGCCGCGCTTCTCCCACCATTTACCACCTTGAGCGTTGGCTCTGTTCGAGGTGCGGCGTATCCAAACACGCATGGGACACGCGTCGCGCCACCTGCATCAAGAGCCCGGCCCCATCTCTCGCTCGCCGAGCTCGGGCATCCGCCCTGCCGTGCGTGCGCCCGAAGCCGCAAACGACAGCGACGAGGAGCTCGCTCGCGAGCTTGGTCTCGACGTGGCGTCGCCCGCGCCGCCAGCGCCGGCACCACGCGAGGTCGTGAGCGACGAGGAGCTCGCGCTCGAAGACGCGGTGCCGCTCAGCACCAACGCGGCTTTGGCCGTCGTGTTCGGGTGCGCCGTGGCGGTGAGCAGCGCCTTCGTCGCTGCGTTCGCCATGATCTGAGCGCCACCGCGCGGCTTATTTCTTCAGTTGAGCCACGAGCTCCGCGAAGCCCGTCTTGACGTGATCCTTGGTCGCCGCGGCGTGTAGCTTCTCCGCGGGCCCGAGCAGCTTGGTCTTCTGCTCGGGCGTGAAGCCCGGCTTCGCCAGCATCCGCGTCAAGTACGAGGCCTCGTTGACCCCGAAGCCCTGATCGTAGCCTTCGCCCTCGGCCATCTTGGCCAACACCACCGTGACGACGTCGTCGTATTGAGCCTTGCAGGCGCCCTCCAGGCTCGCCATCGCGCGCAGCCCCTCGTGCCACGGGTACTTCTTGGTCTGAATCAGGCTGAGCAGCGCGGGGCACGCCTCACTGGCCTTGGACTTGGCTGAGCCCAGCACGGCGGCTCCGGTGGCGCGATGCGTGTTGTTCGAGTCCTTGGTGAGCTCGATGGCGTACGCCACGGTCGAGGCGTTGGGCTCTCCCTGATTCGGGTCGGGCGTGAGCGCGTCCATCAGATCCCGCACCACGCCGCTGGTGTCCTCGCGTGTCGCCATCCTCTTAGCCATCGCGAGCACCTCGTCAGCGCCCCCGTGTTTCACGGGATCCAGGTCGTCCAGAGCAGAAAGTATGGTGCTGCGCACCCCTTCGCTCTTGTCGCTCTCGAGCCGCCCAATCAGCACCATGATGGCGCTGCGCTTGTCCTCGAGCGCCTCCTGGTGCCGACCGACGCACGCCGTCGCTGCCTCGCGGACGCTGTCGTTGTCGTCGGCCACCAGGGAGAAGCAAGCGCGGACGAGCTTGCTGGTCTTGGTCAGCTTGAGGTCGTCCTCCTCGATGAACTTGTCGCGAAACTCATCCCACGCGCTCTCGCTCTCGCAGTTCGCCTTCAGGTAGCCTCCGTCACGTTCGCAGCTCGAGAGCTTGCGCAGCGCGGCCACGACCGTAGGGTCGCCGTCTTTGGGCACGACCGGTGCCGCCACGGCCGCGGCGGATCCCCTCGCGCTCGCGGAAGGGTCTGCGCTGCCTGCCGCTCGCGCCTCCGCTTTGGAGTCACAACCAGCCGCTCCTGCGCCGATGAGCGCGATCAGGGCGAGGGACGAGAACTTCGAGACCGTTGCCAAGTGCTGCATGACCATCTCCATTCGTTGGAAGTGGTCCCGAGTACGCCAGCCGCACACCTGGCTCCCCTTACAGCGGCCTTACATCCGGCCCGCGACGCGACCTCACCAGCGATCGAACGTGCTCCAGCCCTCGTTGAACTTGGCGCCGCCCATGTTGCAGTGGCACTTCGTCCACGCGCCCGTGGTGCCGCACACGTCGCTGAGCGGGGTGTCGTCGTCCGGGTAGGCGGTGTGGATGCTGTCCGCGATGCGGTCGGCGAGCGCGGTCAGCGCAGCGTCGCTCACACCCTCCGGGTGCTCGCTCCACGTGATCCCGATGCGCCAGTCGGGTGCGTCGTGCTTGTTGGCGTAGGCGCGCGTGGCGTAGACCTGCGTGCTGGCGAACGCCTTCATGTTCTCCAAGCTGATCGTGCCGGTGTTGAAGATCTCGGATCGAAACGAGCCATTCAAGATCGGCGTGTAGCTCTCGTTGAAGAACTTGCGCGCCGCCGCCGCCGCGTCGGGTCCGGCCGCCGCCAAGCTGTGCGGGTGCATGGTGAACTCGTTCAGACGTGCGGCGCGGTCGGCCACGGTGGCGCCCTTCACGCAGTAGTTGAGCGGATCGGCGTACACCTCTTGGCCCCACCAGCGCACGTGCTCGTCCATCTGGCTCCAGAACGTCGAGTCGGTGAGCCAGTCCTGCATCGCCGGCTTGTAAACGGAGAAGTTCGTGGTCGGCGATCCCATCCCCACGATGAACACGAGGCCACCCATGGGCTCGGAGCCGGGCGGGCCCTCGTATAGGCCGCGCACCAGCTCGCGCACGTTGGCCCGCACCTTCGCGTCGCTGCGTACGCTCGACGGCAGCTCGTTGATCGCCCAGGTGTCGCGCCCGTCGACGTAGCCGGCGGCCTTCATGCGCTTGCGAAACGCGACGCCCTTGTCGTACCAGCTCGCGTTCGACGACTTGCTCCAGCCCGTCCAGTGAAACTCCGCCGCGGCGTGGAACTGCGCGCCATGATCGTGGATCCCTTGCACCGCCTCGGCGCCGCGGGGCTGCTTCTTGTCCCCCGCGATCGCCGGCAAGTGGATGTAGTAGTGCGCGCAAGGCGAAGGGTTCTTCGCGAACGCATCGGACAGGTGCTGCCAGCCCTTGGGGTCGTAGGTGAAGACCCGCGCCGTCTTGGCGCAGCTCGCCGAGAGCGGGTCCTCACCATCGACCGCCTCCTCGGCCTCGAGATCGAACGGCTCGGGCTCGGCTGGGGTGCAGCCGAACGCCCAGCTCGACAGCGCCAACCACGTCGCCAGAGAAACCCCACACACGGCGGATCGAGAGGCCATTGCGCCCGCCCAAAAGCACTTGGCGTGCCCGCCACTTGAAGTTGATTTTGCTCTTGTTTCGGCGTCGGAACGCCCACCCGCGCTGGATCCAGGGCCAGTGTGGATCCGCGGTCCAGCGCCCCTCACCCTCAGGTGGGATAGTGGCTCCATACCTCGAACGGGTCTGGTCAGCCCGACCGACCGCGTGCGTCGCTGAGACCATGTTCGCGCTGGTGTCACGACTCTCACGCCTCGACGGCCTCGCGCCGTGCGGCCCCGTCGTGACCTGAGCGAACCTCACTGAAACCGACGCGAGCCTCCACCGGCGCTGCCCGTGGGGGCTCGTGTCTTTTGTCTCGAAGGCGAGGAGTTACGTCATGTTCAAGCATCACATCAACGTCGGCACCATCGGTCATGTCGACCACGGCAAGACCACGCTCACGGCCGCCATCACGCAGGTGATGGCCGGACTGTTCGGCGGTCGCGCACACACGCTCGGCGAGATCGACAGCGCGCCCGAGGAGAAGGCGCGGGGCATCACCATCAACGTCGCTCACGTCGAGTACGAGTCCGCCACGCGGCACTACGCGCACGTGGACTGCCCAGGTCACGCCGACTTCGTGAAGAACATGATCGTCGGCGCGTCCCAGATGGATGGTGCGATCCTGCTGGTCGACGGCTCGCAAGGCATGGGGCCGCAGACCAGGGAGCACGTGCTGCTCGCACGCCAAGTCGGCGTCGAGCATCTGGTGGTGTTCGTGAACAAGGTGGACATCGCTGACCCAGAGCTGGTGGAGCTCTCGATCCTCGAGGTCGCGGAGCTTCTCGAGACTCACGGGTTTCGCGAGGTGCCCTTCGTCCGCGGCTCCGCGTTGCGCGCGCTCGAGGCGGCCGGCCGTGGCGACTTCTCGGGAGAGGCTACGAGCTCCATCCGCGAGCTGATCGCTACGCTGGACCGGGTCATCCCGGAGCCGAGCCGCGACCTCATCTCTCCGTTCTTCATGCCCGTCGAGGGCGTGGTGACGGTGGACGGTCGCGGAACGGTGGTCACCGGGCGCGTCGAACGCGGCGTGCTCGCCAAGGGTGCGCGCGTCGAGATCACCGGCCAACGTGAACGTCGAGAGGTCGTCGTCACGGGCATCCAATCGTTCCACAAGGATCGTGCGGAGGCGCGAGCCGGCGACAACGTGGGCCTCCTCCTGCGGGGGGTAGCCCGCGACGAGATCGTCCGCGGCCACGCGCTCGCTGCCCCTGGCAGCATCCAGCCCCACGCGACGGGTGGCGCGGAGCTCTACGTGCTCAGCGAGAAGGAGGGCGGCCGGCGCACGCCGTTCGGTGTGGGCTACAAGCCGCAGTTCTTCTTTGGGGCCACGGACGTCACCGGCGTGATCGGCGACGCTGGTCCGCTCGGTCGCGTGCAGCCGGGCGAGCGGGCGATGGTCCGCTTCAGCCTCGACAAGCCCGTGGCCCTCGAGCGCGGCGTGCGTTTCGCGCTGCGTGAGGGTGGCCTCACCGTGGGCGCAGGCATCGTGACCTCGGTGGGCGACGCCTGACTGCCATCACACAACCCGCGAGCGGGCCCGAGCGTCCAGAGCTCGGGCTCGCATCGCGCTACGGGCCACAAAAGCACTCAGGCGGCGAGACCCAGAGAGCCTGCCGCCTGCGCGTGACCGTGGCTCGAGCGCTCAGCGCTTCGAGTACTGGAAGCGCTTGCGCGCGCCAGGCTGGCCGTACTTCTTGCGCTCCTTCTTGCGCGCGTCGCGGGTCAAGAACCCGGCGCGCTTCAGCGGCGACCGACGCTCGGCGTCCGCAGCGCACAGCGCCCGCGCGATGCCGTGGCGCATCGCCTCGGCCTGCGCGGAGTGACCGCCACCGGCCACGGTGGCCACCACGTCGTACTGATCCAGCACCTCGATCAGCTCGAGCGGCTGGCGCATGATCATGCGCGAGGTCTCCCGCTCGAAGTAATTGTCGGCGGGCTTGTAGTTGACCGTGATGTTGCCGCTTCCGCTCTTCAGCCAGACGCGTGCAACGGCGGTCTTTCGCTTCCCAGTGGCGTAAATCGTTTCGCTCATGACTTCGAATCTCTAGGGGGTGGCGTGGCGGTTCAGGCGAGCGGCTCGGGCTTTTGGGCCGCGTGCGGGTGGTCAGGGCCTGCGTAGACCTTGAGCTTGGTGAGCAGCTGACGACCAAGCACGTTCTTGGGCAACATGCCCTTCACGGCCTTGGTGATGGGCAGCTCGGGCATGCGCTGCAGCAAGTGCCCGTACGCCTCTTGGCGGAAGCCACCAGGCTCGCCGCTGTGACGCACGTACAGCTTCTGCTCGAGCTTGCGGCCGCTGAGGCCGACCTTCTCCGCGTTGACCACGACCACGAAATCGCCGGTGTCGACGTGGGGCGTGAACACCGCCTTGTTCTTGCCGCGCAGCACCGTGGCGATCTTGCTCGCGAGGCGCCCCAGCGGCTGACCCTTGGCGTCGACGACCCACCACTTGCGGTTCGCGAGCGCGGTCTCCGAGGTGGCAGAGAACGTCTTGTGGCTGGGAGAAGCGTTGGAATTCATGGCTTAAACTCTTGCAGGCGCGCAGTTGCGCGTTCAGGTCTTCGTTCAGCGGTCGCGGCGTGAGCACAACCCCCGAGCAAAAGGGGCCGGTGTTTACGCCCAGGCCCCGGTCGTGTCAAGCCCAGCGACACGGGCGGCTTGCAACAGCGGCGCTCAGGGCTTCGGGGCGGTCGGGGCGGCGGCAGATGCGGGTGGGCGCGCAGCGCTCGCGGAGGCAGAGGGCGCGGCGGCGGAGGGAGGCGCGGGCGGCGGGTTGGTCTCGGCCTTCTTGGCCTCGGGCTTCTTGGCTTCTTCTTGCTTGGGCGGCACCGCTGGCTCGGCCGGCTTGTCTTTCTTGGTGCCGGCCTCCTCGAGCAACGTGTTGGCATCCTCGACACAGGAGCCCTTGGGGTACTTGGACAAGTACTCGTTGGCTTTGCTCACCATGGCCGTGGCCGGCGAGTCGGAGTCGAGCAGGTTGCGGATCTCGTTGCACAACGCGAGCTCGTGGAACGCGGCCGCTTGCTTGGCCTTCTCGCCGTACTTGGCGGCGAGCGCCTTGTCCGTCGCCTGGTAGTACGCAGAGAGCTCCATGGCCGCAGCTTGGGAGAGGGGATCGGCCCCGAACTCGTCGGCCACGCGGCGGAGCGCGCGGATGCGCGCGTCGGGGCGCTTCTGGCCCGCGACATCGGAGAGCGCGATGAGCTCTCGCGCGCTCTGCGCGTTGCGAATGGTGGCGTCGAGCCCACCCGTCTTCTCGAGCGCCTCGAGCGCCTCGTCCCACTTGACGTTGTCTGCCAGCACCATCCAGCTCGGCGGCGCAGGCTCGACGGGCGCGGGGGCGATCACGTCTGGGTTGGCGGGCACCAGCGGCTCGCCCGGAGTGCGCTTGAGGCGGCGGTCGTGTGGCGCGATCGCCACCTGCACCGGCTGCGGCGGCGGCTCGCCATGCGAGCTCACCAGCGCCACCGTGGGCACGTGCGCGAGGGCTTGCCCGCGGTTCACCGTGTGACGACCAGCGGGCGAGGTCACCTCGACCGAGCCGTCCGAGACGAGCACGTCGATGTCGTCGTGGCGACGCGCGAGCGACATGGATGAGCCGGCCGGCGCCGACACATGGGCGGCTCCGGCTACCACGTGGAACGAACCCTCGGCGGTGGTCGCGTCCACCGACGCGGCGCCACGCAGCAGGCTCAGCGTGATGTGCCCCTGCCCTACCTCGACCACCTCGACCATCGAGTCGGGCTCGAGCAAGAGCTTGCCACCCCGCGGGAGCGCGAAGCTGCGCGCCTGCGAGCCCGCTGCGAACACGTCGGTGAGCGGCGCATCGCCGGCGGCAGACAGCTCGACTGCGTCGGTGGCAGGGCTCGTGACGCGGCCGACTCCGATGCCGACCCCGAACACGGCCGCGGCGGCCGCGAGCAGCATGATGGCGCGCGCAGGAGACCCCGTGCGCGCAGCGCCGGGCAGGTCGTCTTTCACACGCGACCAGATGCGCTCGACACGATCGTGGTCGTCGTGTGTGCGCAGGTCGCGGGGGGAGATGGGAGGAAGCTGGTTCATCGGTCGGTCGAAAAAGAGCCGGAGGCGGGCGGCACGGAAGAAGGAGAGGAAGTCGAAGCGATGGAGCCAACCGCGCTCTCGGCAGCCCCCGTGGTCGCGCCGTCGGGGGGCACGGCGAGCGGGATGAAGTGCTCTTGAAGGTATTTCTGCGCTCTCGCGATGCGGCGCTTGACCGTCGCGAGCGAACAATCCGCCAGCTTGGCAGCGGCATCGAGCTCGTGGCCCTCGACGTAGCGCAGCGTCCAAGCGATGCGATCGTCTGTGGGCAACGTGCGCAGCAGCGCATACACCTGCGCGATCTGCGCGAGCACGTGCGGTGACGCCTCGCTGCTGGCGATGCTGTCGAGCTCGATCGGGTCGGCCCCCTTGGACAGGCCGAGCAGGCTCATCAACCGCGCGCGGCGAAGCCTCGACCGCACCGCATGGACGACGATCGAGCCCAGCCATGATCGAAACGCCTGGGGGTCCGCAAGATCCGACAAGCGAGTGAACGCCTTGATGAACGCGTCGTGCACCACGTCTTCCACGTCTCGGGTGGAGCCCTCGATGCGGGTCGCCAGGTGGATCGCGAACGTGGCGTGGCGGCGGTAGAGCGCCTCGCATGCGGAGCTGTCACCCGTTCGGGCGAGCGTCACCAACCGCGCATCGGGCAGCGAAAGCAGCGCTTCCATCGCCCGGCCACGCGAGGAGCGCGTACCCTTCTCGCCGCCCAGCTCGTCAACCGAGTTGGCTCGAACCGGCTCAGCGGCCAGGTTCGGCTCAGGTCCCGGGGCCGGGTGCGCAGCCGAGGCCCCGCCCACGAGGCGCAGCCCCGCCGCGTTGCTGGCGGTCGCGGGGCGCGGGGAGCGGGTTGGCTTCATGGGTCGAGGGAGCTGCCGCAAGCACGAATTCTCCCGTGCCAGTCGGCAGGTGGCGGGGCCTTCGGCGCTGCTTGTTCAGAGGGCACGGGAGAATTCAACTGGCTTGCCAGTTGAATCAGAAGAGAAATCTTGGTCTTTGATTCGACCGGCAGGCCGGTTGAAAACGGCTGACCTTTGCGATCAAAGCACGCTTTGCAGGGAATAGCTGAGAATGGGTGAGAGGTTTTGCACGCCTCCGAAGTATGACGCCCAACCCCACGTTGGGGGCTCACCTGGACGCCGGCACGGAGTTTGTTTTACCAACGGGCCTGAGTGAGAATCCTAACGGTCAGGATGCCTGCCTGGTCACGTTTGAGCTACTGAACCCCAACCAGACCAGGCGCATCTAGCCTTCTGTCACCCTAGAGCCAGCCCCATGAGGGATGACGCCGACGAAGAAAGCGAGACGATCCCCCCCGGCAAGGTGATTGCCGGGCGGTACCGCGTGGAGCGCAAGCTCGGCGTGGGCGGCATGGGCGAGGTCCACCTGGTGCAGCACGTCCACACGGACGAGCGCTTTGCGATGAAGGTCTTGCTCTCGACCACCATCGCGGACTCGAGCGCGCTCGATCGCTTCCGGCGAGAGGCACGGACACCTGCACGTATTGACAGCGACCACGTCGTGCGCGTGACCGACGCGGACGTCGCGGAGGAGCTCAAGGGCGCCCCGTTCCTGGTCATGGAGTACCTCAGGGGGGAGGATCTCGACCGCGCCATCACTGATCGCGGCGCGATGACCCCACGCGAGGTGGTGACCTACCTGCAGCAAGTCTCACGCGCGCTCGACAAGGCGCACGCGCTCGGCATCGTCCACCGCGATCTCAAGCCCGAGAACATCTTCATCACGCGCCGCGAAGACGGCAGCCCCCACCTGAAGATCCTGGACTTTGGCATCGCCAAGTTCACGAGCGGCGCCACCGGCGACATGGTGAGCAAGACGGCCACATCGCCCGGGCAGATCTACGGCACGCCACTTTACATGGCGCCTGAGCAGGCCAAGGGCGAGTCCAAGAAGATCTCGCCACAGACGGACATTTGGGCGCTCGGGCTGATCGCCAACCGCATGCTCACCGCGCAGGACTACTGGGACGCGGAGACACTCACGGCGCTCATCGCCCAGGTCGTGTACGAGCCGATGCAGAAGCCATCGGAGAAGGGCTTCGCCTTCGGCGCCGCGTACGACGCGTGGTTCCTGCGCTGCTGCGATCGCGACCCCGAGGCGCGCTTCTCCACGGCGGGAGAGGCCGTGTTCAAGCTCGGTCAGGCGCTGGGCGTGATCGAGGCCGACGCGGTGTTCACCCCTGGGGTGCCCTCGAGCCTGCTCGCCGCGCCGCCTCCCTCGCTGCGGCAAGCCACGGAGCCGCGGCCGCTGTCACGCACCGAGCTGCAGCTCGCCCAGACGGGCCTTGCCGCCCGCACGCGAGGGTCCGAGCGCAGCACCTTCTTGAAGGTGGCGGTGGGAGCGCTGTTGATCGGCGCCCTCGGCGGGGGCTTGTACATGACGCTGAGCCCCTCGCCGGTGCAGCGCACTCACGCTCAGCCGACGCAAGGGGTGTCGGCCACCGCACGTCACGCAGCCGCCAAGGGCAACCCCCCGCTGGTGGCGCCGTCGCCGCAGGCCAGCTCGAGCGCGCTGGGCGGGCCGGCGATCGAGCCGGCGGAGTCTGCGTCGCCGAGCGCCAGCGCCAGCGCCGCCGCGAGCGCCGAGCCCGCCGCGAGCAGCGCTCCGACCGCGCCGGTCAAGATCCCGATCAAGGGCTCCGGTCCGCTCGTCAAGAAGACGAGCGAACCGGTCAAGCCACCAGACCCGCCCAAAGACCCGAAGAACCCGCTCGAGGGCCGCCTCTGAGACCACACACGAGCGAGGCGGGTGTGCTCTCATAGTCTTCGGTTCGAGCTCATGGCCGAGACGCAGCCAGACACGGTGCCACCACCCCCCGGCGAGGACGACGCCTACAGCGCGGAGACGCGCGTCGGCGCGCTGCCGCAGGGCCTGCTCGACGCGCTGCGGGAGATACGCGCCGAGGAGAGCGCAGCGCAGGGCCGCGACGATCCCCCGAGCAGTGAAGCGCCGGTCAGCGTCGCTGCGCCAGACGAGGGACCACCGCTCTCCGTGCCAGCGCACTCCCAAGGCAGCGAGGACCTCGCAGCACGCGCCGCCGAGGCAGACGAGAACGACAGCACCGAGCCCACGCTCGACAAGCCGATTCGATACCTCAAGCGCCAGGAGTCCAAGGCCGTCCTCGCCGTCGATGACGCGGCGCTGTCGCCCGGCACCAGCATGCGAGACCGCGGCTTCGGCCCGCTCACGATGATGATCGTGATCTTCTTGGGCTTCGTGGCGGCGGTGCTGGCGTGGAAGCTCGGTCTGTAGAACGTCGGAGATCGAAATGCGCGCTTGGCTCTCGCTCGGATGCATCATGGCGGTGGCGACGTTCGCGTGTGGCGACAGCGGCGCGGGAGCAGCCGGCGGCACCGGCGCGACCGGAGGCCAAAGCTCTGGCGGCGCACCGTCTGGCGGCAGCAGCCAAGGCGGGGGCTCCGTCGGAGGCGCAGGCGGCGATCCCAGCACAGGAGGCGCAGGAGCGGGCCCAGTGGGAGGCAACGGCCCCGGCGGCTGCCGAGCTGTGTTCGATGGCGTCGACGACGGACTCTTCGCCGCGGTGGGCAGCGAAGCGGGTCGGGCAGACGATTTCTCCGTCGCTGCGGTGGTGGCTCCCGAGCCGCTCGCGGCGGGTCAGACGGCCTTCCTCGCTGGCCGGCACCAAGACGGCAACAGCAACGGCTACTACTTGGCGCTCGCGCACGAGAACGGTCAGCTCAACGCCCGCTTCATCGTGTTCACCGGCGGCGGCACGTGCTCTGTCTCGGCACCGTTGGGGAGCGGCGCCCACCACTTGTTGGGCAGCTTCAGCGCTCCGGACGCGCGCATCTTCATCGACGGCTCCCTGGCCGCGACCGCCGATTGTGGCAACGTCACGTGCAACATCGCCAGCGACAGCGTGTTCACCGTGGGCCGATCCCAGACGGGCATCTTCCCCTACGGCGGGGAGATCGATCACGTCGCGTACATCTCCCAGGCCTTCAGCGCGGGCTTCGACCCTGCCGCGCTCGCCTGCAGCAACGGCGCGGCGTTGCTGTACGACTTCGAAGCGGTGACGCCCGGACGCGCCACCACGGTGCCCGAGGTGTGCGGCACGAGCGCAGACGCCAGCGTGGGCACCGCCGCCGGGGCAGACGCCGCCGATCCGCAGTTCCTCTGCCCTTGACCCCCCAACCTGCGCCAAGTTGCCACAAGTGTGACCGGTCCGGCCCCAGACCGTTACTATCGGCATCCGCCGATGCCCTCGCCTCGCTTCGCAGCCTGTTTCCTGTTCGTGGCCGCGCTCTTGCCGAGCGAGCCCGCCGCCGCTGCGCCTGACGTGGGCTCCGCGGATCAGCTCTTCGCCTCCGCGAAAGCGCTGATGGCCGAAGGCAAGTTCGCCGAAGCCTGCGCCAAGTTCGAGGCCAGCTACGACGCCGATCCCGCGCTGGGCGCGCTGCTCAACTTGGCAGACTGCCTGGAGCGCGATGGACGCCTCGCCTCCGCCTATGGGCGCTGGGGTGACGCCGTGGCTTTTGCGACCAAGAAGAACGACGAGCGCGTCAAGTTCGCGCGCGAGCGGCGAGAGGCGATCAAGCCCAAGCTCAGCTTCGTCACGCTCAACGTGATCGGCTCTGCGGACGATCTCACGGTGTTCAAGGGTGACACCAAGATCTCCAAGGGCGCATTCGGAGAGAGCCTGCCCACCGATCCCGGCGAGACCTTGATCCAAGTGGTGCGAGGCGGCGATCAGGTGCTGTGGGAGACCAGCGTGGTCCTGGCCGAGGCTCAACAGAAGACGGTCGACATCCCGCTCGAGACCATCGCCAAAGCGAACCCCGCACCCATGAAGAAGCGCGCTGCAGGCGCGGCAGGCGCCCGCGCGGGGGCCGTGGGCGAGGCCCCGCAAGGCTTCTGGAGCACCCAGCGCATCGCCGGCTTCGTGGTGGCCGGCGGCGGCGTCTTGGCCGCAGGCGCTGGCTTCGCGTTCGGTGGCTTTGCGTCGCGCGAAGCGAGCAAGCTGGACGAACAATGCACCTCGGGCGAGCCCCGCTATTGCACCGACGAGGGGTTGGACACCGCCGACAACGCTCAAATGCTGGCGGACGCCAGCACGTTCACGCTGGTGGGCGCGGGCATCGTCGCTGCGGTCGGCGTCACGGTGATCGCCACGGCCCCGAGCGAGTACGCGACGCTCGAGGACCGCGCGTACCTGGTGCCGTGGTTCGCCCCCGGCGGTGGCGGCGTATTGGTGGGGGGGCAGTTCTGACATGCACGCGTGGCGCGGCACCGCGGCGCTGGGAGCGCTTGGATGGGCCGTCGCCTCGTGTGCCCAACTCTTGGAGGTGGACAGCGAGTTCCAGAGCGCGGTCGAGACCATCTGCAAGTGCGAAGCGCTCTCCGGGGCGGCCGGCGTGTTCCCCGACGTGGACTCCAGCGCCTCTTGCGCCAGCCTGTTGAGCGCGTCCTTTGCGGGCAGCCGCGAGCAGGAGCAGGCGTGGCTGGCGCGATTCGCCGAGAACAGCTGCCAGCAGTGCGACAACATCGCAGCCTGCGTCTCCGTCGAACCCGTCTGCATCGCCCCCGGCGAACCTTGCAATCCGGCGGCTGAGCGGGCCGACATCGCTTGCTGCGGGCACGACCCCGCCATTCCTTTGCAGGGCTACTGCTCCGCGACCAACGGGATGTGCGCCTCCAACAGCGCAGGGTGCTTGCCGACGTTCGCCCCCTGCACGGAGAACCTGGAGTGCTGCGGGGGCGATGCGGGCACGAGCAGCTGCGAGCCGCTCAACGACCAGCCCGACTCGGAGAAGTTCTGCTTCCGGTTGTGCGATCTGGAGGATCCGGTGCAGTGCGAAGGCTGCTGCGCCCGGGTGAAGCCCAAGACCGCCGACCCCGAGTTCGGCGTCTGCCTCGACTTCGAAGGAGCGATCGTCGACTGCTCGGACTTGTGCCTCGACGGTGGCGACTGCAGCGAGCTCGCGATCTGCGACGCCACCGATCAGGGCGACTTCTTCATCTACGAGTGCCAGCCGTTGTTCTGAGCCTTCAGCCCTGGAAGAACTTGCTGAGGATGTCCTCGCCGCGCTGACCTTCCAGCATGCGGAGCAAACCCTCGAACGCCGGAGCCTGCACGCTCTTGGCCTTCGCGAACGCGACCAACCGCGGGATGAGCTCGCGCGCCTCCACGCGCAGCTTGGCCTCTTCGATCGCGGCGTCGAGCGTCTTGCCCTGCGCCAGGGCGCGACCCACGATCACCTCTGGCCGGTTCTCGAGGGCGATCGACGCCAACAGGTCGCCGTAGCCTCCCAACCCGTAGATCGTCGGCTCCTCGGCGCCAGCCACCACCGCCAGCCGACCAGCGTCGTGCACCGCCCTGGAGATGAGCGCCGCGAGCAGGCCCGGGCCGGCGCCACCTGCCTTGGCGAAGCCAACACCCACCGACATGCATCCGACCATCGCGCTCGCGAGCTCGAGACCGCGCAGATCGTGCGTCGAGTAGATGCGCAGCCACGGCCCGCTGAACGCCTTCGTCACGGCCTGCACCACCTCCGGGTAACGTGACCCGACGACCAACGCAGACGCGGTGCCGTGATGCAGCTCGTCCGCTTGGACCGGCCCTCCCAACGCGCCGAGCCGACGCACCGGCGTCTCCTCGCGCAGCACGTCGCTGACGGTGCTCAAGCTGTCCTCCTGCCCGCGCGAAGTGTCGAGCGGCGCGAGCCCGCGGATGCCGTGGACCACCAGGTGGCTGCCGTCCAGGTGATCACCGAGGGCGCGCGCCACCTCGCGCACCGCGCTCGACGGCGCAGCCACGACCAGGAGTTTGTTCTGCGCGATCTCCTCGTAGCTCGCCGTGACGCGGATCAGGCGGCTCTCTTTGACCTCGCGCCGGGAGAACAGAGCCACCTCGCTCCCCGCGCGTGCGGCCGCGCGCGCCAGCGCCACGCCCCAGGGCCCACCACCGACGATTCCGATCTTCATCGCGCCCCCCCGAGCGAAGGCGCCGCCGCGTTGGCAGCGGTGGGTTTGCCGGCGATCGGTCCGCCCAGCACGTCCCACGCGAGCCCGTGTGAAGCGAGCCGGTTCTGGTAGTAGAAGAGCAGCTCGGCGTCGCAGATGCGGATGCCATCGCGCTCGGGCACGAGCACGGGCGTCGAGTGGTAGCCGCTGTACGCGCGCAGCGCCCGCTCCAGCAGATCGCCGCCCGAGGCCGAGCGCACGAACTCACCGCACACGACCTCGCCACGTTGCTCCATCGCCAAGAGCTCGTCCTTCAGCTGACGTACGTCGGCGGCTAGCTCGTCGCGCGGGATCAGCAGGCTGTCGCGTTGCCGCAACACGCTGAATAGGTCGGGCCGCGACGACGACTTGCGCAACCTGGCAAAACACGCGGCCGCGACGATATGGGTGGAGAGCACCACGGTGTCTTTGATGTAGGCCTTGCAGATCTCCTCGCCGACCTCGCGTGTGTATTGCGCGTCGCGCACCGGATCGATCACCGCTTGTCCGCTCTGATCGCGCACGTACGAAGAGGGGTCGACCTTGCGGCCGCGCCGATCATACGAGTCCCCCGCGTCGTCGACCGCATTCCCGAACGCATCGATCGGCTGCGAGAAGCGGATCACCACGGAGCCCTCCATGCCGAGCAGTTTGCGCACGAACGACGCCATGCGGCCCAGGCGGCTCGACTCGTCGTCTTCGATGATGTAGCGGCTCTTGCCCGTCTCCGAGAGGTAGTCGCGGATCAGCGTCTCGGCCTCGAGCGTGATCAGGTAGTTGATGGTCGCGGGCACGAAGTACACGCGGCGCTCCCGGCCCGCGCGAACGGTGCGGGTGTAGGCCTCGAGCGCGCTGCCGACCAGGCCCAGCTTCAGCCGACGCTCGATGCCGCCCGAGCGCGCGCGTGTGCCACCGGGGAAGAACAGCGAGTGGTAGCCGTGCTCGAGCAACACGCACGAGTAGGTCTTGAGCACGTCCTTGTACAGCGCGTGGCGCAGCCGCCGGTCCACGCGATAGGCGCCCAGGTTGTGCATGAAGAACGACAGAATCGGGTTCGTGAACAGGTTCTTGCCTGCGCCGTAGGTGGCAGGCGGCAGGCCGGCGCGCTCGAGCGCGTAGCCGAACACGATCGAGTCCATGTTCGAGAGGTGGGTGGGCACGAACACCAGCACGCCCTTCTTGGCGATGCCCTGCAGCTTCTCGAGCGGCCCCTCGACCTTCACCTTGTCTGCCAAAGCGTCCAGGCTGAGCAGCTCGGCAGGCTGCTTGACCAGACGCGCCAGCGTGCGGGGCGCGAGCAAGCCGGTGACCAGGCCCGGCAGAATTTTGGTGGACGCCTTGTACACGCGCGGATCGAAGTTCCCTGCGACGTCCCACGCGTAGTCGCTCGCCAGGTCGCGCAATCGCTCCACGCGCTCGCCTTGCGTCATCCGGCCCAGCGTCCGCGCCAGCCGCTGCCACTCGGCGTGGCGCTCTTGATCTTTCTTGCGACGCGTCCCCTCCAGGCGCTTGATCTCGTGATACGCGGCGTCGTTCAGGTAGAAGAGCGGGTCCTGCGTGGACTCGACGATGCGCTCGACCACTTCTCGCACGATGCCGTCACGCGCGGCGTTGAATCCGAAGATGGGGGGATCGTTGCTCACGGGCGCATGCTAGCGCTCGGGAGCCTTGAAGGTGTCCTTGTCTTTTCGGACGCGCGCGAGCAGCTCGACAGGGTCGCTCAGACCGAAACGGGCGCGCAGGGCCGGCTGGCCGACGCGCAGGAACGGGTTGTGGAGAAGCTCGGCGCCGATGCTGGAAGGCACCGTGGGCTCCCCGCGCGCGCGAGCGGACCTCGCTGCGGCGACCAGCGCCTGCACGGCCGGGTTCTCGGGCTCGACCGTCGCGGCGAACGCGGCGTTCGCCAGCGTGTACTCGTGCCCGCAGTACACACGTGTGCTCGCTGGCAGTCGGCCCAAGACCTCGCACAAAGAGCGCGTCATGTCGGCCGGCGTGCCCTCGAACAGCCGGCCACACCCGGCGATGAACAGCGTATCACCGGTGAACACCGCGTCGCCTATCACGTAGGCCACCGCACCCAGCGTGTGGCCCGGCACGTTCAAGACGCGGATCGAGAGCCCGGCGAGCCCGAGCTGTTCCTCGTCGCGCACCGCGCGCGTCGCCGCGGGCACACGCGCTCGGTCGTGCTCCGAGCAAACGACCAGCAGCCCTGGCACGGCCCGCGCGAGGTCCTCGTTGCCGCCGACGTGATCGAAGTGGTGGTGGGTGGCGAGCACGCCGACGAGCGAGAGCCCGGCGCGCTCGGCCGCCGAGAGCACGGGCGCGGCTTCGGACGGGTCCACCACGAGCGCCGCCGTCGAGCCAGGCGCGTGCACCAGGTAGGCGTAGTTGTCGCTCAGGCACGGCACCGGGATGACGATGGGGTCCAGCACGCGCCGAGGTTAGCGCGCGCAGCTGTGGTGGTGTTGCTCTACACTGCACGCGACATGAGCCCGCCCCCGCCAGTACCCAGGAGGCGACCCTCGAACGCGCCCGCCGCCGCTCGCGCCCCGGTCAGCTTGGAGGCGTTGGTCGCGGCGCTGGTGCGCGAGTCGGCGCTCTCGTCGGCGCGCGCCAAAGACGTGCTCGAGCGCCAGGACGAGCAGCGCGCGTTCTTGCTGCGCTCGCGCGTGAGCGAGGCCAAGGCCGCGGGCAACCCCCGCGACGTGCGCGAGGAGATGACGCCCGTCGAGCTGTTCATGTCCTACGGCGAGCGCGGCGCCGACGACAAGCCGGTGCGCGAAGACCTGGTCACGGAAATCTGGGCCAAGCTGATCGGGTTCCCGTACCTGAAGCTCGACCCGCTCAAGCTCGACCCGGCGTTCGCCGTGCGCGTGGTGTCCAAGCCTTTCGCGCGCAAGAACGGCTTCCTCGCCATCGAGGAGCGCGAGGGGGTGTTGCGCATCGCCACCCACAACCCGTTCGACCACCTCGCGCTCGAGTCCGTCGAGCGGGTCACTGGCAAGCGTATCGATCTGGTGATCAGCTCGCGCAGCGACATCGAGCGCTTGATCACCGAGTTCTACGGCTTCCGCCAGTCGGTGCAGCGCGCCGAGCAGCAGATTTCCACCGGCATCGAGCTCGGCAACCTCGAGCAGCTGGTGAAGCTGAAGTCGGACCAGGAGATCGAGGCCTCGGACGAGCACGTCGTCCACGCCGTGGACTACATGTTGCGCTACGCCTTCGGCCAGCACGCCAGCGACATCCACATCGAGCCCAAGCGGCTCGAGAGCGTGGTGCGCTTCCGCATCGACGGCTCGCTGCACGCCGTGAGCCGCGTGCCCCAGGTCGTGCACAAGGCGTTCGTGAACCGCATCAAGACGCTTTCACGGCTCGACATCGCCGAGCGCCGCAAGCCGCAGGACGGTCGCATCAAGACCGAGTTCGAGGGCAAACCCGTCGAGATCCGCGTCTCGACCCTGCCGGTGGCCTTCGGCGAGAAGCTGGTGCTGCGCATCTTCGACCCTGCGATCGTGAGCGACGATCTGGCCACGCTCGGCTTCTTCGAGCGCGACAAGGAGCTGTTCGAGGAGCTGATCGCGCACCCGCACGGCATCATCCTGGTCACCGGCCCGACGGGCTCGGGCAAGACCACGACGCTGTACACCGCGCTGCGCAAGCTCGCGACCGAGGACGTGAACGTCACCACCATCGAGGATCCGATCGAGAACGTGTTCGAGGGGATCAACCAGACCGCAGTGCACGCGCAGATCAACCTGGGCTTCGCGGAGGTGCTCCGCACCATCCTGCGCCAAGACCCGGACATCATCATGGTGGGCGAGATTCGCGATCTGGACACGGCGCGCCACGCGATCCAAGCGGCGCTCACCGGCCACTTGGTGTTCTCCACCTTGCACACCAACGACTCTGCCAGCGCGGTGACGCGGCTGTTGGATCTCGGTGCGCAGGAGTTCCTGCTCTCGTCGACCTTGCTCGGCATCATGGCGCAACGCTTGGTGAAGAAGATCTGCCCCGCCTGCATCGCCCAGCGCGCGCTGACCGAAGCGGAGGCGGCGTTGATCGGACTCGACACCCGTGCGGGCGCGGTGCTGGTGCAGTACGGCGAGGGTTGCGCCGACTGTCGCAAGACGGGCTATCGCGGCCGCAGCGCCATCGTCGAGCTGTTCAAGGTCACGCCCGTGATTCGCCGCATGATCCACGAGAAGAAGAGCGACATGATGATCAAGGAGCAGGCGCGTCGAGACGGCATGCTCACGTTGCGCGAGGCCGCCATCAAGAAGATGTTGCTCGGCGAGACCACCTACGAGCAGGTGGTCGAGGTCACCAGCGAGGAGGATGCCGCGCCGATCGCGGCGGCCCCGGAGCCGAGCGCGTGAACGAGCCGCCGTACCGGTATCGCATCGGCGCAGACGAGAACGGCCTGGGGCCCTTGCTCGGGCCCATGCTCACCACCGCGGTGTTGGCCGAGCTCTCACCCGAGGGCCAGCTCAAGATGGCGCGCGGCACCCGGGGCAAGATGAAGCTGCGCCTGGGAGACAGCAAGGCGCTGGTCGCACACGGCGACGTCGCCTTGGCCGAGGCTTGGGCGCGCGTGCTCGTGGAGCGGCTCTCCGGCGTGAAGCCCACGACGGTGCACGAGCTGGTGGCCGCCATCTCGCTCGACAGCCACGAGGAGCTCCGGGCGCCCTGCCCGAGCCACGTCGAACATCAGTGCTGGGGTGTGGGCGGCGACGCGTTCGTGGCGCCGGACGATCTCTGCAAAACGGTCGACAAAGATCTGCGTCGGCTCGAGAAGAACGGCATCACGCTGCGCGGCCTGCGCGCGGTCGTCACTTGCAACAAGCGCCTCAACCGCGAGCTGGATCAGGGCCGGAGCCGCTTCGTGGTCGACCTGCACGCCATGGAGCGACTGGTGCTTGCGCTGCGCGAGGGCTTGCCCGAGGACGTGTGCGCAGTGCTGGGCAAGGTGGGCGGGCTGCGCCAATACGAGCCCGTCTTCGGGCCGCTCAACGGTCGTCTGTGCGCGGTGATCGAGGAGCGCAAAGAGCGCAGCACCTATCGCTTCCCCGGGGTGGGTGAGCTCTCCTTCGTGATGGACGCCGACGCCTCGGACCTGCTCGTGTCGATGGCCTCGTTGGTCGGCAAGTACCTGCGAGAGGTGCTGATGGCGCGCATCGTCCACCATTACCGGCAGGTGATCCCCGAGCTGCCCGACGCGAGCGGCTACCACGACCCCGTCACCAAGGGTTTCGTCGAGGCGACCAGGCTGGTGCGCAAGCGCGCCAAGGTCCCCGCCGACTGCTTCGAGCGCCGAAGTCTGAGCTGAGCCAGCAGAATGACGCTTCGCCAATCTGCTGGAGTGAATGCCAGCACGCTGGAGCGGGAGGCCTAGGTTGACGCCATGGACACCTCACTCGATGACGCTCTGGTACTCATCGCCGCGCTCAGTCCGGAGTATGCCGATGAGCTGTCCGATCACGCCCCGATGGTGGTGGAAGCGCTCGACCGGCTCGGGCGCTCGTCGCTGATCGAGACCTACCTGGCGAAGACGCTGCCGAAGCGACGGCCCAAGGGTCAGGAGGCCAACCCAGCGCTCGCGTCGTTCGAGCCGCTCGCGCGAGAGGCTCACCACGACATCGCCAGAGTGGGGTGGTCGAAGGCGCTCGCTGCTTGGATGCCGAGGCTCGCCCCTGGCCTCGCGGGCGCGGCGTTCCACGGCACGTTGCGCGTCGCCCACGCCGTGCGCGCGAGCGCGCGCGAAGACACACCCGCTCGCCGAGTCGAGCTCAGCCGCGCCTTGGCCTACGCGATCACGCGCGGGCAAGAGTTGCCGCGGGCGAGCGAGGCGGCGCGAGGCGCCACCTTGATGCAGGTGCTCGAGGAGATCGAGCCCAGCCCCCAAGCCATGCAGCAGCGCAGCGGGCTGATTTCCAGCGCGTTGGCCGAGCGCGCTTCCGCGCATCGAACCATGGCCTCGAGCGTGGCTCGGCTGCGCCTGCCAGAGCCGGCCGCTGCCGCCGACGAGCTCTGCGCCGCCGCGCTGAGCATGTTCCTCCACGCCGACTACCTGCCCACCGCCACCTTCACCTTGCTCCACGCCGTCACCGGGATGGAGGCGGTTCGGACGTTGGTGCTTGCCTGCCCAGCGCACGGGCAGCTGCTGGTCGAGCACGGGGCGCACGCGCTCGTCGCCATGCGGGTCGCGTTCGTCGGAGCGTGGCTTCGGACCAACCATCGAAACGGCAACGACGGTCGGCCCGGTGGGGTGGATCAGGCGCTCCTTTCACTGGACGATCACGCCATCAAGTTGGCGGCAGCGCTCGAGGCGTTGCCCGCCGCGAGCCCAGGCGAGCGCTCGCAGGCCTTGAGCCGCTGGCTGCGTCTTCTCTCGCCTTGAGCCTCCACAACCTCGCCTGGGGCCGCCGCTACGCAGCGCAGTCACCCGCCAACCACCCTCCGCCTCTGCGCTCAGGTCGACGTTCGTCAAAAGACGTACCGCCGGCGGGAAGACGGCAGCAACCCCGCCAGTGACGCCCAGTTTGGGTTAGCCTTCCTCCTCTTTTCGGGGAGGCTCATGTCGAACGACGGTCGACGCAGCAGCGCATCTCGCCGCTTCAAGGTGTTCTTCGACGAGCTGCGCGGTGCCTTCGTGGAGCGCGGCGACGTGCTGGCGCAAGTGGCGCTCGCGCTCCTGTCGAAGGAGCACGTGCTCCTGACTGGCCCACCGGGCACGGCCAAGAGTCAGGTGGCGTCGGCGGTGTTCGGCCGCATCCTGTGTGAGGAGACAGGCAGCCCCAGCCTGTACGCCAGGCAGATCACCGAGAGCACGGTGCAGACGGATCTGATCGGTCCGATCGACTTCAAGAACCTGACGGAGACCGGCCGCACGACCCACTTCACCGACGAAGGCATGCTGGGCAGCATCCACGCCTTCTTGGACGAGGTGTTCGACGGGCGCGACATGTTGCTGCGCTCGGCCCTCAACGTGCTGCAGGAGCGCGAGGTGAAGCAGGGCGGCTCGATCGCCAAGGGGCGGATCGAGTGCGCGCTGATGACCAGCAACCGCTACATCTCCGAGGTGCTCGAGCAATCGCGGGAGACGTTGCTCGCGTTCGTGGATCGCATCGCGTTCATCGGCTTCGTGCCGCGAGGCTTCGCCGACGAGGGCGCGCTCAAGACCGTGCTGCGCCGCAACGTCGGGGGCCTCGGCAAGGCCAAGCTGGACGCGCTGCTCACCGTGCAAGACCTGGACGTGCTGCAAGAGATGGTGGCCGAGACGTTCGTCGCCCCCGAGATCTGCGATCGCCTCGCCGACCTGCTGCAGGCGCTCGACCAAGAGCTTGCCAGCGCGGCCCGCGCGGACCCGGCGTTCATCCAGACGCGCTACATCTCGACGCGCACGGCCGTGAAATGCGGGCAGATCCTGCGCGCGGCGAGCGTGCTGCGGCGCATCTTCCGCGGCGACGAGCGCCCCTTGGAGGTGATGCCCGAAGACCTCGAGATGCTGCGCTTGCACCTGATCCTCGCAGGTCCGACGCCCGCCGAGGCGGAGAAGCTGCGCCGTGCGGAGGTGAACCCCACCGAGAAGCGGCAGCTCGACATTCTGTGCACCGAGCGCGAGATCTTCGACACCGTCCTGCGCAAGCTCGGGCCCTTGCCCCATCAGACGCGGGCGCCCGTCAAGCGCGGGGTCGAAGGCCCGGCGGCGGGAGGGCGCGCGGAGCCGCGCGTCACGACCACCCACGTGACGCCCGCGCCAGGGCCGGTCAGCCCCGTGCTGGGGCTCGAGGCCAACCTGCGAGGGAGCGAGAAGCGGGCGGACCTGTCAGCCATCTTGGGAATCATCCGCAAGGCCCACGAGATCGTGCAAGCTGGAGGCTCGGACGGTGACGCCGCGCGCGACCTGCTCGAGCGCGCGACGCGCAGCGCGGCCGGCTTGGCGTTGCGCTCCACCTTCGAGGTTGCTGACCCCAAGACGCCCTTGCTCGGGGCGGTGGAGAAGGTGGTCGAGCTGTGCACGACGCTGGGTGACGACAGCGCCACCTTGCATCGCACGTCACGTTGGGTCGAGGAGCGCGCGCTCGATCTCATCCACGACGCCGCGACACACGGCTTGGTGGGTGAGGCGCGGCTGCTCGACCTGGCTGCTCGCGCCGCGCTCACCGACCCGCTGGCCCACACCGAAGACCGGCTGAAGAAGCTGTCGCGGCTCGCAGAGCTGCGGCGGAGCATCCTCACACAGGCCGCCTCGATCGATGAAGGCAAGGCGCGCTGGCAAGCGGCGCTCGTGCAAACGGAGGAGATGTTCGCCGCTTGGTGGTCACACGCGTTCGTCACCGCACTTTCGAAGGTCAAGAGCGAGGAGCTGGCCAAGATCCTGTCGGCGCTCGAGCCAGAGCTGAAGCGGCTCGACGAGATCGACTTCAAGCTGTCTGCGATTTCGGAGCGGCGCACCGCCATCAAGAGCCGCGTCGTCACCTCGCGCTTGGCAGACGCGATTCGCAGCTCGCTGCGAGTGACGGGCAAGAGCGCGCGCGCGCCCATGGTCGACCAGATTCGCCAGCTGCTCGCGTTGCTCGAAGAGCACGCGCTCGAGTCCGAGGTCAGAGCCGAAGCGCTGCTGGGCTGGGCTGCAGAGGCGCTGCTCGCCGGCGAGCCCAGCGCACCGGAGGCGACCGACGGCGATACGCCCGACCTCGCCGGCTATCGTCGACTGCGCGAACGAGAGCAGCGGGCCGGCGTGACCTGGGCGCTCAGCGAGATCGCGCTGCTGCTCTCGCCCAGTGAGTCGCCCGAAAAGCCTGCGGAGCTCGCGCCCACGGAAATCGTCGCGCACCTGGTCGACAAGCTCGACCCGTCCCTGCAGCGAGCCCTCGCAGACGTGGATCTCGCGCGCGCAGCTCGCGCTGTCGGCTACTTGCGAAGGTGGCTCGCCAGCTTGAGCGGCAAGCCGATCCGCGAGGTGGGCGACTCGCGGCTGTTCGAGGTGCTGTGGGACGAGGCCGCGCTGGCGCGCTTCTCGATGGAGGCGCGGCTGGTGCTGGAGGTGTTCCCCGATCAGGCCGAGCGTGCGCGCGCGTTGCTCGGCGAGATCGACGCCCTGAACCAAGAGGCGCAGACGTGCAGCGTCGGCTTGCTCCACGACGCCGCAGACGCCCGTTGGGCCAAGCTGGGCTGAGGCTTCGTGGCGGATCCGCGCGAACGACTGGCCGAGCTCGCTGAGCGCGTCGACCGCATGGTCACGGCCCCGGACGAGGTCGGCGGGCGGCTCAAGCAGCTGGTCGGGCGCGTGTACCGGCTCTTCGGCTGGCAGGCGAAGTTCGACACCGAGGCGCTGCGCGGCCTTCTGGCCGTGAACGAGACCGGCACCGAGCTCGCCAACGAGAGCCTCGAGCGAGCGCTGGACGAGCTCGCCGACAACGTCGCTCGCGCCGAGCGCGCGGTGGTGGCCCACCGCTACGTGCCCACGGCCCACGCGTCGTGGCTCTCTCGCGTCATCGGCGTGCTGTCCACGATCGCAGAGAGCGACGCCAGCCAGGACGCGGCGCGTGCCCGGGCCCATTTGGATCCGACGCGCGTGCTGCCTCCGCTCACGATCGAGACCGAGCGCAAGGAGGCGCCCGACGAGTCGGAGCTCGGCGACGACGACAGCGCCGAAGCTCCGCGCACGTCGGAGGAGGCGCGCCTGATCGAGCTCGAGCTCGCGGCCATCGACCACATCGCCGAAGCCGCGCGGGCGGAGACGCGCTTCCTGGCGCGGCGCCGGCGCCTGCTCGAAGGAGCGAGGCGGCTGCTGCTCGACGCGACCGCCGCGCTGCCGGTGGAGCGCGAGGGCGCGACCCAACGCGAGCGCTGGATCGCCCAAGAGATCACCAAGCTGGACCGACTCGAGGCGCTGGGGCTCTCACCGCGCGTGGCGCTGGATCGACAGGCGGTGCAGGCGGCGCGACGCGGCGACCGCGATCGCTTGTACGCGGCGTTGACCGCCATGGATGGGTTCGCGCTCGCCGTCGGAGACCGGGCAGCGTCCGCGCTCACGGCGCGCGCCCTCAACTTCATCCCGGGCGTGAACGTGTACCGCGAGGGCAGCGACGCGCGCGCAGGCGCGGAGGCGAGCCTGCTCCGCTCGGCCACGGAAGCATTCGGTGAGCAGGCGATCGGCGCCATGGCCCGTGCGCGTGAAGCTGCGCGAGCGCAATACGCGACGGCCGGCATCGACCCAGAGCTCGCTCGGCTCGCCGCCGAGTATCTGTCGCCCGGGTGCGAGGACGCATCCATGTCGGCCTTGGTGTCGGTCGATGGGACGTTCGAGGTGGGCGGCACGCTCTCGCCCGTCCGCGTCGCGGAGATGGAGGAGATCTCCACGCTGGTCACCCACCCCACACCGGAGATGTTGGTGGTGCCCGCGCGCTCGGTCGAGGACGTGCCCAACGCCGTGATCGAGGATCCTCGATCCATCATCATGGACCTGGCGTCAGGGCGGTTGCTCGCTCGCCGGTTCGTGGCGCGCAAGCAGCGCTCCGTGGAGCGCACTCGGCTGGTCGGGGAGGCGCGTATTTATGTGCTCGACGGCTCCACCTCGATGCTCACCGACGGGCTCCGAGGCGCTCGCGCGAGAGTGCGCGACGCGATCATGCTCGCCGAGCTCGGGACCATGATGCGCCGCTTGAACGAGCCGGGTCGCAACACCCGGCTGTCGTTGTTCTATCGCTTCTTCACCATGAAGCTCGGCCCGCTGGTGACCGTGCGCACCGCGCGCGAGGCGTTGGCCGCCATGGCCGAGGTGGCCGGCACCGTGCGCGAGGGCGGGACCAACATCCAGCAGGCCATCGTCTCGAGCTTGGAGCTGATCCGCGACGCCAAGCGCGACGATCCCGATCTGGCTCGGGCGAACATCGTGCTCGTCACCGACGGCAACGCGCCGATCGATGGCCAGGCCGTGCGCGTCGCGCGCGAGGGCACGCAAGGCGTCGCCGTCGCCATCTCGATCATCGCGCTCGGCGAGGAGAACCCCGTGCTGCGAGCGCTCGCAGCACGTCAGCGGGCGCGGGGCGAGCGAGCCTTCTACCACTTCATGGATGATCAGCGCTTGTGGGAGCTGGTCAGCGGTCGCTTGGCGAGCGTCCACGCGGCCAAGGGCCTGCCGCTCGACGACGTCTCGGTGCGCGACCGCATCGAGGACGTGCTGCTCGAGCTGTCCGACCTCTCCGCCAAGCGACGATTCCAGTCGACGCAGAGCGACCAGAGCGCAGGCCTCTCGGCGCAGCGCGAAGCCGAGGACAAGAACGCGCGCGCGCTCGAGCGCCGCTACTTTCGCTGGTTCCCCAAGGTGAGCGAGCATCGCGTGGACACGATCGACGAGCTCGCCGGCGACGCAGCGGCGCTCCGTATCGTGCTCGCGGCAGTGGCCGACGTGGTCGGTGAGCTCGGCTCCGACGAGCTGCACCGCCGCGCCGACGCGATCGAGCTGCTCGAGCGGCTGCTCCCCGACGCCCGCATCAGCCCGGCGCGGTACCACGAGGTGCTGGCGACCGAAGAGGTGACCATGCGCGAGGCGCTGCGCGCGGTGCACGCCGCGGTGTCGGGGGTGGACGTCGCGTTCGAGCGGCGTCTCAAGGAGGCTCGAGAGGGGCGCTCTTCAGGCAAGACGTCCAACCAGCGGAGATGAGCTCCCTGGCGTTCAGCGCGAGAGCTCGATGCTCGTCGTCCCCTCGACCGTGCGCTCCTCTTGGGCGGCGTCGAGCGTCTCCGCGCGGACGACTCGACGCGTCCAGCGCATCGAGCCCAGCGGAACCGGCGCGCCCGGGACCAAGCGGAACGCGCCCGTGGCGCGCTCCGAGAAGCCGAACAGCGCATCGTGGGGATCTGCGCTCGGCCCTTGGTAGGGCTGCAGGGCTGAGTCCAGCTCGATGTGGACGTCGACCAGCGCGCCGTTAGCGCCGAGGTCTCGAAGGCGGTAGCGCGCGCGCCGCGTCACGCGCTTGGTTGCTTGAAGGTAGGCGTCGTCCGCCAACCACTCCGCGCCAACGCCGACGCGCTCGATCGGGAGCGCGAAGGGGAGCGCGGCGAGCACGTCCTGCACCACTGCCATAAAAACGTAGTCATCCTTCGTCTTGGACTCGTTGTCGGTGCGAACCGCCAGGAGCCCGCGCGGTCCGAGCAGCAGTCCGCCGCTCGTCGGCGCCGGGTCTCCGATCGAGAAGGACACGTCCTCGACCTGGAACGGCACGCACCAGCCTTCCCTCGCGGCGAAGGCGTGATCGAGCTCGAGCTCGACCACGGAGCGTTGATCATCCTCCTCGGTCGTGATGCGCACGTCGCCCACGGCGGCGGGCGGCGCGAAGGCGAGGGAACGTCGGGGCTCCGCGCCCGCATGGACGAGCTGCACTGCCAACTCGAAGCCAGGGCGCACGGAGGCGCAGGCGGGCTCGGGAGCCACGCGCACACACGCGCTCGCCCCAGTCATGAGCAAGATGCTGGTGCAGCGGGCGACGACATGGCGGGTGAGGCGTGGCGCGGAAGGGTTGGCCGACGGGGCCTGCGCCCTCACTCGGAGGAGGCTGCGCCGTAGTCCGACTGCACAGCGCCACCCTCGCCGCCGCCGGCGCCGCCGCCACCCTCGGGCACCGAGGCGCCCGCGCCGTAGTCCGACTGCACGTCGTCGCCGCAGGCGCCCAGCTGGGTGCCAGCTGCAGCGACCGCGAGGCCGAGCACGACCGCTCCTGCCGTGCGCGCGACGCTGCCCGTCTCTGACTTGCCGAGGTCGAGCCCACAGTGCGGGCACGTGGTCTCGGTGCGGGCGACGTGGCAAGCACAGCTGGGGCAAGCAACGAGCGAGCTCATGGAGGTCAGGATCGATCCCAGCCCGCCTTTGGTCAAGCCGTATACTCACGCCCATGGGTGACCCTTCCGCACAGGAGCAGAGTCAGGCGCCGGTGCGCGCCTTGCGCGCGGAGGACCTCGGCGTCGCCAAGCCCATCTACGTGGTTTGGGAGATCACCATGAAGTGTGATCAGCCCTGCCAACACTGCGGCTCACGCGCCGGCAAGGCGCGCCCGAGCGAGCTCGGCACCGAAGAGATCTTCGAAGTCGCGCGCGACTTGGTGAAGCTCGGCACCAGAGAGGTCACGCTGATCGGCGGCGAGGCCTACTTGCGGCCCGATTGCGAAGCGATCACGCGGTTCTTGACCGACCAGGGGATCCGCGTCTCGATGCAGACGGGTGGCCGAGCGTTCCACGAGGAGCGCGCCCGCAAGTTCAAGGACGCCGGGCTCGCGAGCTTGGGTGTCTCGGTGGACGGCATGGCGCGCTCACACGACAAGCTGCGCGGCAACCTGGGCAGCTGGTCGGCGGCCATGAAGGCGCTCGAGGCCGCGCGCAAGGTGGGTTTGGTCACCACCGCGAACACCCAGGTCAACAAGCTCAACATGGGCGACCTGCGCCCGCTCGCCGAGGAGCTCAAGAAGCGACGCACGCAGGTGTGGCAGGTGCAGCTCACGGGTCCGCTCGGTCGAGCCGCTGATCAAGCCGGCTGGCTCTTGGATCCGTGGGAGGTCGTGCCCGTGATCGACACGTTGGCCGAGATCCAGATCGAGTCGATGAAGAGCTGGGACGGAGAGGGCGTCCCCTTCAACGTCGTGGCCAACAACAACCTCGGCTACTACGGACCGCACGAGCAGATCTTGCGCTCACGCCCTTTGGGCGGGGACGTGCATTGGTCGGGCTGCCCCGCCGGGATCTACACCATGGGCATCGAGTCGGACGGCACGGTGAAGGCTTGCCCGACCTTGCCCACCGAGCCGTACGACGCGGGCAACCTACGCGACATGACGATGGCCAAGCTGTGGGAAGGCGCCGAGCGCATGCGCTTCGCGCGGGACCGCGACAAGGACGAGCTCTGGGGCTTCTGCAAGACCTGCTACTACGCCGACGTCTGCCGCGGCGGTTGCTCGTGGACGGCCCACACCGTGCTCGGCAAGCGCGGCAACAACCCGTACTGCTACCACCGGGTGATTCAGCTCAAGAGGAAGGGTGTGCGAGAGCGGCTGGTCCCCGTCGAAGCCGCGCCGCAGAAGCCCTACGACTTCGGGCGCCTCGAGATCGTGGAAGAGCCGTGGCCACAGGAAGGCGCCTGACTGCCCACTAGACTCGAGCGATCGACGCATGACAGTGGTCGTCAGCGAGTGCAGGGCCTGCGCGCTCTCGCTGCTTTGTCCCGGTTGCGAGGCACGAGACAACCTCACGCGAGTCGGAAAATTTCTCAGGCTCGGCGCGTCTGCTGGACATGAACGAACACTGGCTTTGGCTGGGCTGCCTCGCGCTCGTCGGCTGCGCCAGCGCGCCCCCTGCGCGCACGGTGCGGCTCACGGACGTGCCCAACCTGGGGACGACGCTGGCCGCAGGGCAACCGCTGGTGATCGAGGTGCATGAAGGCGACGTGCTCCCGCTCGATTTCAAGCTCAGCGGTCCGCTCTTCGAGAGCCCGGTGGATCAACCTCCGATCTTGTTGCAGGCCAAGCGCAACTTCTTTCTGCGCATCGACGAGGACGGGCTGCGCTCGAGCTTGGATGGCAATAGCTTCGACAAGAAGCCAGCCGCGCCGGGCCAGTTCCGCGTCGGCATCGGCGCCACCAAGGAACGGGGCGTGCGCGCAGAGATCGAGCTCAAGAGCCCCACGCCCGCGGAGCCCTGATCGCTCAAGCGAGGGCGCGCTGGTACGCAAACGCGCCCAGCGCGCTAGCACCCAAACACGTCGCTGTGGTCAGCGCGAAGTAGCCGATGGCCGTAGTCGCGTCTCCGCTGCGCCACAGCTGGAGCGTCTCCTGGTTGAAGCTCGAGTAGGTGGTGAAGCCGCCGAGCAAGCCGACGGTGATCGCGAGCTTCCAAGTCGAGCTGAGCACCCCCTCCTGCAGCGTCGCCTGCAGCACGCCGCCCATCACCAGGCAGCCGATCACGTTCACCAGGAACGTGCCCAACGGGAACCCGCCTAGAGACAATCTCAGCGCCCCCAACCCCACCAGGTACCGGAGCACCGACCCAGTCGCGCCACCCAAGGCGACGGCGGCGAGCTCCTTCATTCGGCCGCCACGGCTTCGCTGGCGCTCTTGAAGCGCTGGTAGGCGGCCTCCGTCTGCTGGGCGAGGAGCTTGGCTTCTTCCCCGAGCCGAGGCTTGAGCTCGGCGAGGCTCGCTCGAATCTGCTCGCGCTCGGCCTTGCCTGCGTCCGAATCGACGGACAGCAGGGGGTGCCCTCGACCGAGCTGCAGCCCCACGTCATACGCGAGCTCCGCCAGCTCGGCGGGCGTCTTGACGTCGCTCAGTCCCACCTCGGTGTAGTGCACCCGCCAAGCGTGCACGTAGTAGCTCGAGTCGTGCAGCGCCACGTAGCCGAGCAGACGCTGCGGGCTGCGCGAGAACTTGGACTGCGCGGTGATCACACGGCGAGGATCGGCGCTGTTGCCACGCGTGCAAGCGCCCAACTTGTTCGCCTTCATCTCCTTCTTCTCCACGATGACGTCGTCGCCCGGTGCGGTCGTGGGGCCTTCGAGCCGCACCAGGTACTTGGCCTGATGCGCGCTGCCGACGCCCATCTTCAGCACGCCGCCACCCTTCCAGCCGAAGAACGACTCTCCAAGATCGGGGTTCTGCGACAACATCGCGCTCACATATTGCACGCGCATGGCCTTCATTTTGGCGATGTCCGTCTCCGGCATCGGCTCGACCATGGCGCTCACCTGGTTGAGCCACTCTTCGGCGCTGGTCTTGAACTGCGCACGCACACGCGCCGCCACCGCAGGCTCGCGTGCGTGGCGGTCCACCTCGGGATCGGCTAGCGCCGCCTCGTAACCCGCGACGAAGCGATCGATGGCCGCGCGAGCAGACTCCTCGTCGCCACTGCTCCCTAGCCACACACTGGTGGCGAACCGCAACCAATCCAGCACCGGCGGTCCCAGCGTCGCGTCGTCGAAGTCCACCAGCCCGAAGCCGTCGTCAGCCACGGCATACTGCTCGAGGTGAACGTCCCCGTGCAGGTTGACGGTGGGCATGTGCGAGACCTCGCGCGCGTGCGCAGTGCACACCGCCTGCGCAAACGGTCCCGCGATGTAGCGAAAGTAGTCGAACGAGCTGCGACGCAGACGAGCGACCAGACTGGCTTGGCCCTGAAACTGACTGGGCTCGAAGCGTGGCGCGATCGCCAAGAGCTCCACGTTGACGGGGGGCGGCTCACGACCCGACGACGCACCGTCGCCCTCGGGCGTCACCGACGTGGGCGCGGGGCACCCCGCGCCAGCCAACGCCAGCAGGGCGACGGCTGTCCTGGACCGTGCGGAGCTGCACAACACGACCAGAGATCGTTACCATCCCTGGGGCAGTCGAGCCACCGGCTACATCAGCGGTTGGCGATGTGCACGGCGTGGCCCATGGCGTGGGCGGCGGCCTCCATGTAGGCCTCGCCCAAGGTGGGGTGCGGGTGGATGGTGAGCGACACGTCCTCCAGGAACGCGGCCATCTCCAACGACAGCGCGGCCTCGCTGATCATGGTGCTCGCCTCGGGGCCGACGATGTGGACGCCCAGGATCTGCTTGCTCTTTTTGTCGGCCACGATCTTCACGAAGCCATCGGTTTCGTTCAGCGCCATGGCCTTGCCCAGGGCTGCGAACGGGAACTTGCCCACCGACACCTCGTGGCCTTTCTGCTTGGCCTCGGCCTCGGTGAGGCCGGTGGTGGCGATCTCGGGGTCGGTGAAGATGGCACCCGGGATGGTGGCCCAGTCCATGGCGGCCTTGTGGCCGGCGACCACCTCGGCCACGATTTCGCCCTCTTTGGTGGCCTTGTGCGCGAGCATCGGCGGCCCGCTGACGTCTCCCACCGCATAGATGCTGGGGATGTTGGTGCGACCGAACTTGTCGATCGGGACGAAGCCGCGCTCGTTCACCTTCACACCCACCTGCTCGAGACCGAGACTCTTGGACACGGGCTTCATGCCGACCGCGACCAGCACCGTGTCGCACGCCACGGTCTCGCGCTTGCCATCCTTCTCGAACGCGACGAACAGTGTGCCGTCGGCCTGCTTCTCGTAGCCGAGGGCCTTGGCGCCGGTGTGGATGGTGCCGCCCAGCTTGGTGATGCGGCGCTCGACCACCTTCACGCAGTCGGGATCCACGCCGTTCAGGATGGAAGGCAAGAACTCGAGCACCGTCAGCTGCGAGCCGAGCTTCTGGTAGACCATGCCCAGCTCCAGCCCGATGATGCCGCCGCCGATCACCACCATGCGCTTGGGGATGTGACGCAAGCTCACGGCCTCCTTGGCGCCGATGATCTTGTCGCCGTCGAACTTGAACGTGGGCAGCTCGATCGTCTGCGAGCCGGTCGCGAGCACGATCGCCTTCTCGGCCTTGAACGTCTCACGCTGGCCACCCTCGCCCACCACCTCGACCGTGTTCGGGCTGGTGATGGTCGCCGTCCCCGCCATCAGCTCGGCGCCGTTCATCTTGAGCAAGCCCCGCACGCCGCTGGTGAGCTTCTTGACGATGCCCTCTTTCCAGGTCTGCATCTCGTTCACGTCGATGCTCAACCCCTGGATCTTCAGGCCCATGCCGCCGTGCTTCATCTTCTCGTAGGTGTTCGCGGCGTTGATCAGCGCCTTCGACGGGATGCAGCCCCAGTTCAGGCACACGCCGCCGGGCTGATCCTTCTCGATCACGAGCACCTTCTGCTTGAGCTGCCCCAGACGAATCCCGCAGGGGTAACCGCCGGGACCAGCACCGATGACGATCGCGTCGTAGCTCTTCATGGTCAGGCTCGCTTACACCTCTCTCGGTAGGGCCGGAAGGGTCTCCAAGGAAAGGCCCAGAAGCTCGCACGAGACAGCGGTCCTTGCCCCGTGTCATGTTCGGCTGCCATGACGCTTCGTGCCCGAGCCCTGCTGGCGATCTGCATCGCGTTCTCGGCGGGAGCTTGCGCGCCCGCGCCGCCGGTGCCTGCGGCCAGCGCCCGGGTCTCGGAGCTCGCGCTCCGCAAGGGGCACGGCGAGGCGGCGCTGCTCACCCCCGACGGGGTGCTGCTGCACGTGCAGTCGTGGCAGCCGAGCCTCGCACCGCGCGCACGGCTCGTGATCGTGCCAGGGCTCCGCGACCACGGCGATCGCTACGTGGAGCTCGCCCAAACGCTGAACAAGTGGAACATCGCCGTGGTCGCGCTCGACCTTCGCGGCCACGCGCGCTCGGGCGGCCGGCGGGTGACCGTCGATCGACTCGACCGCTACGCCGACGACGTCGCCCTGCTGGTACGCTCGCTGCGCGACAAGGACGCCTCGACCCCGCTGTTCCTGTTCGGTCACAGCCTGGGAGGCGCCGTCGCCGCGCTCTACGCCGAGAGACCGGGGGCCGAGGTGGACGGCCTGGTGCTGAGCGCCCCCGCGTTGGATCTGGGCGTCTCGGAGCTCGAGCGTTGTGGCGCACAATTGCTCGCGGAGCTGTCTCCGCACGCACCGGAGCTTGAGATCGACATGGTGAAATGGTCCCGAAGACCAGACGTCACCCTGGACAACCTGAGGGACCCGCTGGTCTACCAGGCCGGCGCGCCCATCAGCACGGCCTTGGCGCTGCTCGCAGGTGCAGACCAGGCGCTCCACGAGGCCCCGTTCGTGCGCGTCCCGCTGCTCGTGATCCACGGCGGCGCCGACGAGATCACGCGCCCCAGCGGGAGCAGACGTTTCGTCGAGCGCGCGCGCAGCGCCGACAAGCAGCTGAGGATCGCGCCCGGCCTCTACCACGACCTGTGGCACGAGCCCGAGCGCGCGGAGCTCATGCGCGATCTGGCGCGCTGGTTGTCGGGGCGCAGTCCTGACCCGGAAGGGCCGAACCCCGCGCCGGAGCCAGGAGAAAGGGAGCTCGAGCCCGAATGAACAGTGCAATGCGCGCCACCAAGGCTGTGATAGTGGACTGTTCGAGCGGAGCCGATCGTGAGTGAAACCACACCCAAACGAGCGCTGGTCACCGGCATCACCGGGCAAGATGGCTCGTACTTGACCGAGCTCTTGCTCAAGAAGGGCTACCAAGTCCACGGCGTCGTGCGTCGCGCCAGCACCTTCAACACCGAGCGCATCGACCACCTCTACGTCGACCCGCACGAGCAGACGGACAAGAAGCTGACGCTCCACTTCGGCGATCTGAACGACGCGTCCAGCCTGCAGAGCATCGTCGACATGGTGCGGCCGGACGAGGTCTACAACCTGGGCGCGCAGAGCCATGTGCGCGTGTCGTTCGACATCCCCGAGTACACCGCCGAGATCACCGCCCTGGGCGCGGTGCGCATGCTCGAGGCGATCCGCAAGCACGGCGTCAAGTGTCGCTTCTACCAAGCGAGCTCGAGCGAGCTCTACGGCAAGGTGGTGGAGACGCCCCAACGCGAGACGACGCCGTTCCACCCCCGCAGCCCGTACGCCGCCGCCAAGGCCTACGCCTTCTACATCACGCAGAACTACCGTGAGGCGTACGGCATGTTCGCCACCAACGGCATCCTGTTCAACCACGAGTCGGAGCGGCGGGGGGAGACGTTCGTGACGCGCAAGATCACACGCGCCCTCGGCCGCATCAAACACGGCCTGCAGAAGGAGCTGTTCCTCGGCAACCTGGACGCCAAGCGCGACTGGGGCCACGCGGAGGACTACGTCGAGGCGATGTGGCTCATGCTCCAACACGACACGCCGGAAGACTTCGTGATCGGCACGGGTGAGACGTACTCGGTGCGCGAGTTCGCGGAGCGCGCGTTCTCGCAGGTGGGCCTCGACTACAAGGACTTCGTCAAGATCGACCCGCGCTACTTCCGCCCGGCCGAGGTCGACCTGCTCTTGTCCGACCCGACCAAGGCCAAGACCCTGCTCGGCTGGAAGCCCAAGGTGAGCTTCGCAGAGCTGGTCCGCCGCATGGTCGAGAGCGATCTCGAGCTCGCCGCGCGCGAGAAGCGGGCCCGGGGCTAGGGCCGCAGATCGTCTCGACGCTCTGGTCGCCGTACCCAAGCGAGGAGGTAGCGGCGGCACCTTGAGTAGCGTTGACGCGGCCACACCGACGGTGCCACCTTGCGAGCGCCTCGAGCGGACCAGCAGAGGGCAGAGCCGGTGGTGGAGTTGAGCACGAGACAAGAGGACGAGGATCCAAGCCGAGCGTTCTTGGCTCGCGAACAGGAGCGGGTGACGCGCACCGTCGAGCGCATCGATCACATCGCCGACCGCCGCGACGGGCACGCCAACTTCCGTCGCTACTACCACGAGCAAATCGTCCGCTTGCTCGGCAGCCTGATCACGCCGCGCGGTCGCGTGCTGGAGATTGGCTGCGGTCTGGGCGATCTGATCGCCGAGCTGCCCGGCGTGCGTCGCGTGGGCGTCGACATCTCGCCGCGGATGATCGAGCTCGCCAAGCAGCGTCACCCGGAGCTCGAGCTGTTCGTCGCCGACGTGCAATCTCCAGACCTCGGCAGCGTCGTGGGCGGCCCGTTCGACACCATCGTGTTGACCGACGCGGTCGGCTTGCTCACCGACGTGCAGCTCGCATTCGAGCGCCTCACGCCTCTGCTCGCGCCCGGCGGCCGAGTGATCGTGACCTACTACAGCTACACCTGGGAGCCTGCGCTCAAGCTGGGCGAGGTGCTGGGCCTGAAGACGGCCTGGCCAGAGCAGAACTGGCTCAGCATGGACGACATCGAGAACCTGCTCGCGCTGGCAGACCTCGAGGTCGTGCGACGCGGGACCGATGTGCTGCTGCCTGCGCACCTGCCGGTGGTGAGTGAGCTGCTCAACCGCGTCGTGGCCAAGATCCCGGTGGTAAAGGAGGCGTCGCTGGTGTCGTACTTCGTCGCGCGCCATCGCCCGGCTGCCCTGCCGGCAACGCTGCCGAGCGTGTCGGTGGTGTGCCCGTGCCGCAACGAGCGCGGCAACATCCGCGCGGCGATCGAGCGCACCCCGCTGATGGGCCCGCGCACCGAGCTGATCTTCGTCGACGGCAACTCCAACGATGGCACCGTCGAAGAGATCCAGGCTGCCATCGCCGAGTATCGCGGCCCGCTGGAGCTGTCACTGGTGCTGCAAGGCGACGGCAAAGGCAAGGGCGACGCCGTGCGCAAGGGCTTCGCCGCCGCCAAACACGACGTGCTCATGATCTTGGACAGCGATCTCACAGTCCCGCCCGAAGATCTGCCCAAGTTCTATCGCGCGCTAGTGACTGACAAGGGCGAGTTCATCAATGGCGTACGCCTGGTCTACCCCATGGAAGGCGAGGCCATGCGCTTCTTGAACCTGCTCGGAAACAAGTTCTTCAGCGCCGCGCTCTCCTGGTTGCTCGAGCAACCGATCAAGGACTCTTTGTGCGGCACCAAGGTGCTGTACAAGAGCGCCTACCAGAAGATCGCAGACAATCGCGCCTACTTCGGCGACTTCGATCCTTTCGGCGACTTCGATCTGTTGTTCGGCGCCGCGCGGCTCAACCTGAAGATCGTCGACCTCCCCGTGCGGTACCGCGCTCGCACCTACGGGGACACCAAGATCAGCCGCTTCTCCCACGGCTGGCTGCTCTTGAAGATGACTGCGTTCGGGTTCAAGAAGCTGCGCATGGGCTGAACCATCTTGCGTCGTTGTTGGCGTGGTGTCATTCGCTCGCCATGAACCTGCGCGTCGCTCCGTTGGCTGTTCTCCTCGCCATCACCTCGTGTCAGCCGGCTGCTTCCCCCACGGACCCGCTCGCGACCAGCGCGCCCGAAGCAACGACCAGCGTGACCGCCACGGCTGCGCCCGAGGTGACGACTGCACCCACGGCCAGCGCCAGCGCTGCGCCTGCGGTGAGCGCGGTGCCGAGCGGCCCGACGCCCGGGCTGGGCGGCCGCTTGTTCGACAAGTTCTATGGTGACAGCTCCTACAAGGGTGGGTTCAAGCCAGACTCCGCCAAGACCAAGGGCAAGGCCGATGGCAGCGGCGGGCCGAATGGCGACGGCACGCTGCTCTCGGGCGGCAAGCCGATGCTCAACGACGCCGGCCACGACTATCGCTTGAAGAACCTGTTCGGCTGGGACCTGAAGGGCAAGGACGGCATCTACGGGCCGGCGTTCATGAACAAGCCCTACGTGGTGAAGCAGAACCTGCTCTCGGGCAAGGCCACGCCGGCGGAGTTGGTCGCCATGCTGAAGAAGGGCGACGCTGGTTTGCCGTCGTACGCGGGAGCGCTCGACGACGAGGCCCTCGCCGCCATTGCAGAGTTCGTCGTCGCCACGCGCGACCGCAAGTTGGTCCACCCCGACGACGTATTCGAGCTGAAGAAGGGCTCGCCCAACAACTACGTGCTCAAGCCGGGCGGCGACGCGACGCGTGGCAAGGCGCTGATCAAGGAGCGCTGCTCGGCGTGCCACGGCGACGATGGCACCAAAGAGCTGTTCGACGACGGCGAGTTCTCGCTGGGCTCTCACGCCCGGCAGAAGGCCTACGAGGATTGGCTCAAGATCTCGGCGGGCCAACCTGGCTCGCCGATGGGCGCGCAGCTCCGTGGGTCCCCGTCGGAGATGACCAAGGAGCTGCTCGACATCTTCGCCGCGCTCTGCGATCGCACCGCGTTCCCGCTCGGCAAGGCCAAGGGCAAGGACGTGCCCAACGGAGATCCTCGCTGCGGCGCCTACCTCAAGTGAGGGCCTTCAGGTGCCCTCCTCCTCCCGCAGGCTCCATGGGAGCCCGCCCACGAAGCCCAACCTCCAGATCGAAGCCCCCTCCGCCCACAAGCGCTGGATCTTGCGGCTCTCGGACGAGCTCCAGCCACGCTTCTGACCCGGGCCATCAGAAGCGGACGCTGAGCTGGGCAGCGGTCGGCCCCACCCGCACGCGCAGCGCGGTCTTCTCGGCCGGCCCGAGCGTCGCCACATCGACGATGCCCCAGATCAGGCCGATACCCGCGAGCACGCCGCCCGTGACGTAGCCCACGGTGGCCACCACGGCGAACGCGTCTGCGTCCTCGCGCGCGTCGACCGCCTCTTTCTGGTTGGGCGCCTCGTTGGCGTCGTCGTTCTTGGAGAGGGCGATGCCGCCCATCACCCCGCCCGCGCCGCAGATCAGCGCGCCGCTGCCGAACAACACCCACGGGAATGGGTTCACGCTCTCCTTCGGCGAGTCCGGCGGCGGCTTCGCCTTCTGGTCGGGTTCAGCCGCTGGCCTCCCCTGCGCCTTCTTGGCCTCTGCGGCGAGCTGCTTGCGCTCGGCCACGAGCTTCTTCAGGCTGGCGATCTTTTGCTCGATGTTGCCTCGATCGCTGATCTGCTTCTCTTCGCGGAGGTAGCGCGAATAGGCCTGTTCCGCGAGCTCGAGCTCCCCTTGCCCCTCGTAGGCGCGAGCCAGGTGGTAGAGCAGCACCGGCTCGGGCTTGAGATCGTAAGCCTCTTTGATCAGCTTGACCGAGTCGGCGAAGCGGCCGTCGCGGTAGGCGACGCGGCCCTCTTCGAGCAGCACCTGCGCCTTGTCCGGCACCTCGTCCGCCCAGGCGAGCTGCGCCGTGGCCGAGCACGCGCAGAGCGCGGCCACCCACGCAGCTCTCCGCGCCCGGCTCATGGCGTCACCGTGAAGGTGCGAGCTGCGAGCGGTTCACCCGCGGGGATGCTCCCGCCGTAGAGCAGCAGCAGCGATCCGTCACCTGGCTCGAAGCGCGCGATCGCACGATCCGTGACCGGCTGCTGGTCGCTGGCGATCACTTCGCCGCCCAGCTCGACGACGAACGTCGGCGACGTCCAACCGACGATCTGGAACACGGGGGAGAAGCGCGCCACCGAAGCGTCCGGCGCGAACGCGACGGGCGGCGTGGTCATGGTCATCACGTGCGCGGAGGTGGCCTCATCGAAGGATGCGCCCATGGCACCTGAGGCGATGCTCAGCGAGCCGGACAGCGCATCCGCAGCATGATCGTTCAGCTCCGCCGCCGACAGCCCCGAAGGAGACAGCCTCACCTCACCGACAAAGGTGCTCACGTCGCCCGGATTGAAGGTGATCGCGCCGGAGCGCCAGTACCAGTTGAAGCCCGCCGCGTCGGTCGCGACGTTGGGGTTGCCGGAGCGGTTGGCGATCAGCACGTTCGGCGCTGGAGTTGCTCCGTCCGTGCGGACGAGCGCGGCTGCGTTGCCACCCGACAAGCTCAGCGCCGAGAAGGCGAGCGCTTCGTTGACGGTGAGGTGATGGTACTCGGAGTCGCTGAGCGCGACCGTCGGGCCCGACGTGGAGACATCGACCTGCGTCGCCACGCGGCCGCTCGCGTAGACGGTGTAGCGGCTCTGCACCCGCAAGCCGGGCGTGTTCACGTAGTCGATCTCGGCCTGCAGCGTGGCCCGCACAGGCCGCTCATCGACCAGCGTCACCATGAGCAAGGTGCTGTTCTCGGAGCTGAATCGGGGCGCGGCAGTCCAGAACGGCTCGTACAACACCTCGCGGCCGAGGGGGCCGCTGTCGAGCGCCGCCAGATCCACGGCGCCGGCAGAGTCCGAGGCCAAGTCGTACCAGCTCGTGAACTGCCAGTTGGTGCCGCTGGTCGCCACCAGCCGAAACAGACCCTCTGCGCCGAAGGCGACCGAGCCCGAGCCGATGGTGCCTTGGACCTCGAGCGGGCTCAGCGCAATGCCGCCACCACCTGCCCCACCTGCCCC
>CAZXMG010000018.1:0-133749 GCA_964641275.1 uncultured Polyangiaceae bacterium | reverse complement strand
CGATGGTGCCGACGTTCACGTGGGGCTTCGTGCGGTTGAATTTCTCCTTGGCCATCGCGGACTCTCCTGCAGATTCGGCACGCTCGCCGAGCGCGGTGAAGGTTCGTGACTCGTAACGCGAACGAAGAGAGGGTTCTCTTCGGAGCCCACCATCGGGATTGAACCGACGACCTCGTCCTTACCAAGGACGTGCTCTGCCAACTGAGCTAGGTGGGCGGACAGAGCGGGAGACCGGGTTCGAACCGGCGACATTCAGCTTGGAAGGCTGACGCTCTACCAACTGAGCTACTCCCGCGGATCAGGCAGCTACCGAGCTTCGGCAGCGCCTTGTGGAGGGTGATGGATTCGAACCATCGAAGGCAATGCCGGCAGATTTACAGTCTGCTCCCTTTGGCCGCTCGGGCAACCCTCCGTGGATGCTCGGTCTATGTTGCGAAAACTTCTTCTCGATCCTCCAGACAGTTGGCGGAGCTGACGAGGGGACTTGAACCCCTAACCCCCTGCTTACAAGGCAGGTGCTCTACCAGTTGAGCTACGCCAGCAGTGGGCCGACGCGCCTTTCCACCGAATCGAAGCCCCCGTCAAGCTCTGCATCTTCGACGGAGAGACCTCCGGCGAGAGGCGCAGCCCGAGTGACGGGTCCTCCCCTCGACTCTGACCACAGGCCAGAGACAACTCGCTGGAGGGAGTCACCGCACCGGGTGGTGCGAGCGGCTCCCACCTGGGTCGCAATGAAACACGACACAGGCCGGCGAATGGGAGGAACGGCCTCTTAGCCCCTTGCAAGGACCATGTCAAGGCCACCCCTCCAACTTGGCCTCTATCTTGCCAACCATGCGCCGGGGCAACGTTGGGATTCTATGCTCGCGAAGTCGTGGACGAAGACCCGCTCGCCGCCCGACAGGAGCAGGCCCCCTCGCGCCGACGTCGGCGCGAGCGGCGAGTCCGAAGCGAAGGAGCTCACCTGCGATCGAGCCGCGAGCCGTTCCGACCGAGCAACCCCTACGCGCCGCCCACGGTCGAAGCGAGCGACGATCGCGCGGGGGGCAACTTTTGGCTGGGCGTCATGCTGGGCAGCTTCGGTGGCCTCCTGGCCTTGGCGCTGATGGCGGGCGCACGCAGCGACACGCGGCGCGGCGCCCTTTGGGGGTTCGGCGCGCAGCTTCTGTTCGCAGCGATCATCGCGGCGGCGCGATGACACCTCGAGCGCTAGGACTGAGCCCGCGGCTCGAGCCACGACCACCAAAAAATGTGCGCGCTAAACCTTGCGCAGGCGCGCCGCTGGCGCGAGCATCGGGCCGAACGCCGCGTTGGGAGACCGAACACGATCATGGAGTGCCTAGCCTGTCACACGCCGAACATCGACGGCGCTCGGTTTTGCGCCAAGTGTGGCGCCCCACTGCCGGTGCAGAAAGCGGCCGACGCTGACCCGTTGATCGGCAAGACCGTGGGCGGCCGATACCGCATCATGGGGGTGCTGGGCGAGGGCGGCATGGGCCGCGTCTACAACGGCGAACAGCAGATGGGCACGAGCGTGCGCAAGGTCGCGGTCAAGACCTTGCTCGCGCAGTTCGCCAAGGACCCCCAGACGGTCGCGCGCTTCATGCGCGAGGTGGGCACGGTCAGCGAGCTCGAGCACCCGAACACGATCAAGGTCTACGACTTCGGGCAGATCGAGGGCTCTGGTGAGCTCTACATCGCCATGGAGCTCCTGCAGGGCCAGTCGCTCGACGATCTGATCGCGGCGCACCTGCCAGTGGCGCCGGAGCGCGTCGATCGCATCCTGGGCCAAGTGTGCGGGTCGCTTCAGGAAGCGCACGACAAGGGCATCGTCCACCGCGACCTCAAGCCGGCCAACATCTTCCTCACCACGCGCGCCGGCGAAGAGGACGTGGTCAAGGTGCTCGACTTCGGCATCGCCAAGCGCGATTCGAAGGACTCCAAGCAAGAGCAGAAGCTCACCCAGCAAGGCACCATCCTGGGCACGCCGCCCTACATGAGCCCGGAGCAGTTCACCGGCAAAGAGCTCGATCCGCGCAGCGACATCTACTCGCTGGGCGTGGTCGCCTACGAGATGTTGACGGGCCGCTTGCCCTTCGAGGCAGACACGCCGTGGCAGTGGATGACGCAGCACATGAGCGCGCAGCCCTTCCCGTTCGAGACCATCCCCACCGCGGCCAACGTGCCAGGGAAGATGAAACAAGCAGTGATGCGCGCCTTGGCGAAGGACCCCGCGCACCGCCCGCCGACGGCGCGTGACTTCTTCGAGGAGCTCACCGTCGGCGCCACGCGCATGAGCATGGTGGGCCTCGGCACCGGCGGCGTCGGCTCGGTGCCGCAACCTCAGACCCAAGCCCTGCAGATGGCGCCGGCCGCGCGCGGCGGGAGCACCCAGATTGGCGCACCGCTCTTCCCCGAAGGAGGCGACGGTCAAACTGCGCCTGCACGCACCATGGCAGGCTTCGACCCCAGCGCGGGCCCGATGATGGGCGGCCCGGTGCCGACTGGCGGCGGCCAAGCGTACCCAGCGCCGCCGCCGCGCGCGCAGAAGAGCAGCGGGGCGGGACTGTACGTGGGCATCGCGGTGGCGTTCCTCGCCATTGGTGGCGGCATCGGCGGGTTCATGTGGTGGAAGGGTCAGCAAGCCAGCAGCGAGGACGACGACAAGACCGTGGCGATCCCCAGCGCCAAGCCCTCGGCCAGCGCCGACGCCACCGCGGGCGCGACGGCGACGGCCACCGCCACCGCTGACGCCACCGCCAGCAGCAGCGCCACCGCAGACGCGAGCTCCAGCGCATCGGCGTCGGCCTCGGCGTCGGACACCGCATCGGCTTCGGCGTCGGCCAGCGAGACCGCGACCGCGGTCGCGTCCACGTCGGCCACGACCACGACCACGACCACCACGACCACCACGACCACCGTCAAGAAGCCTCAACCGGGCATCGACTCGTGTTGCTCACGGCAGAAGGACACCAACAAGAAGCGCCTTTGCAACGGCATGAACCAGCGCATCAAGGCGGGCAGCGTGGACCGCGGCGCGGCGTTGGGCACGCTTCGTAGCCAGGGCATCAGCTGCAGCTAGCTGGTCGCGGATCAAGCGAGGGGCTTGAACATCTCGATCGCGGGCTCGCCATTCGAATACGCCCCAGGCAACCGCAGCACCGGCAGGAACCCGCTGCGCTCGAACGTGATGCGCCCGGCGCGATTGCTCTCGGCAGTCATAAGCGTCATCACCACCGCGCCGCGCTCGCGGGTCTCCACCTGCACGTGCGCGAGCAGCTCTCGCGCCACACCTCGCCGACGTGACTCTGTATCCACCGCGATGGCATCCAATCGCGCGACGGCTGGCGAAGCCCACTCGGCGTAAGGGCGGCCGAGTGGCGCGAGCGTCGCCACCGCGAAGCCGACCGGCTCCCCACCATGGGTGACCACCCGAGTGATCGCGCGCGGCTCGTTCACCATGCGCCACACCACCTCACCTCCGTCGCGCGCCCAGCGGGCGAAGGCCCGTTTGCCGAGGCGCACCAGGAAGGCCTGATCGCCCGCGACGCGAGTACGGAACACCAGCTCGGGCGCGGAGCTCATCCGGCCATGCTGACGCCGGACGCGCGGCGAAGCAATGCGCTCTCGTCGGCGGCAGGGCGTGAGGCGGTGGGCGAGAGGTGCCCGACGGTCGCCTGTCCGGTGGTCCCTGTAGAGCAGCAGGCGCGCGGCCTCACGTCCTCCTCGCGGCAGCACAGCGAGGCAGCGCGTTCGGTCCCGGCGCGGCTACACTCCGCGCATGCGCGGCCTCCCGAACCTGCTCGCCTCGCGACGTGGGCGCCTCGCGGCGTTCTTCGCGCTCTACATCACCGAGGGCATCCCGCTCGGCTTTGCGGCGACAGCGGTCGCCACGCAGCTGCGGCGAATGGGCGTCGGGCCAGCGGAGATCGGCGGCTTCGTGGCTTCGTTCTATCTCCCATGGGCGTTCAAATGGGTGGCCGGCCCTCTCGTCGACGTGTTCCGGTCGGCGCGCTTCGGGCATCGGCGCGGCTGGATCCTGCTGACCCAAGCAATGATGATCGGGACGATCTTGCTCACGATGGGGGTCCAGCTCCCCGAGCAGCTCTGGCTGTTCACGGGCATCCTCCTGGTTCACAACAGCTTCGCCGCAGTGCAGGACGTCGCCATCGATTCGTTGGCCGTCGGCTCGCTCCACGAGGACGAGCGAGGCACCGCCAACGGCCTCATGTTCGCTGGTGCTTCGCTCGGCCAGGCCATCGGTGGAGCGGGCGTGCTCTTCGTCTATGACTGGATCGGCTTCCGCGGCAGCGTCGTCTTGGTGGCGCTGGCGATCATGACCGTCACCGCCACGATCGTGCTGCCGATGAAGGAGGCCCTCGCGGACCAGCTTGCTTCCGCCGGGGGTGGGCTGCGCGCAGCTGGCGCGGAGATGCGCCGCTTCGCCGTCGAATCGTTCCGAGCCTTCGTCGGTTCCAGGGGTGCGTTCACGGGCCTGCTCTTCTCGCTGCTCCCCGCGGGCGCGATGACGCTGGGGCTCGCGCTCCAATCCGGGCTGGCCGTGGAGGTCGGCATGAAAAACGACGAAGTGGCGGTGCTGCAGACCTGGTCGTTGCTGGCCTCCGGCACCTCCATGGTGGTGGGCGGATGGGCCTCGGACAGGCTCGGCCGCAGGCTGACGCTCGCCGTCTACATCGTGGGCATGAGCCTGCCGGTCGCGTATCTCATCATGGCTCTGCGGCAACACGGCTACGACATGCCGCGCGCGCCGGGCGGCGCGCCCATCCCCGAGCTGATCCGCGCGCTCTGGGTCTCGTCCCTCGGGTACGCGGTGTTCCAGGGCCTGATGTACGGAACGCGCTCGGCCATCATGATGGATGTCACCAACCCGGCCGTCGCGGCGACGCAGTTCACGGCGTACATGGCCATGGCCAACCTGGCCATCGCGATCGCCGCGACCTGGCAGGGCATCGCCGCCGAAGCGTGGGGCTACCAGACCACCCTGCTCATCGATGCGTGCGTCGGGCCGCTGTGCTGCCTGCTGCTCCCCGGGATGGCGCGGGTGCGGGGCGTCTTCACCGACGCCGGCGCGGGCGGGCGTGCACGGAGCATGGCGGTCGTGCTCGGGGTGCTGTGCCTGGCCTGGCCCGCGTATTGGGTCATGCGCGACGCCTTCGGCGCGGCGCAACCGATCGTGGGCGGCACTTTCTACACCATGGTCTTCATCGCAGCGGCGCTGTTCATGCTCGCGGGCAGCCAAGTGCTGGAGGTTGCCGCTGGGGGTTTGCGTCGAACGATCCCGTGGCTCGCGGTGATGCTCCTCGCGATGTACGGGCGGAGGTTCGTGCCGGCGCTGGAGGCAACCTGGGTGGCAAAGGCGGCCCACGCCGTCATCGTGATCGTCCCCGTCGCCGCCGGAGTCCTGCTGTTGGTGCTGTCGCGCGCGAGCTGGCAAGCCTTGAGCGTCGACGAGCCGTCTTCATGACTCGCGCGGCGCGGACCAGCGCACGGCGAGGCCTCAACGCGGCCGGTCGTGGAGGGCCAATTGCTGGCGGACGGCCTCGAGAATCACGGGCGCGTCGCGGTTGGCCGCAGGGGGCCAAGCCATCTCGACCTCCTCGAAAAACCACGGTGCCACGCCGGGCCGAGCCTGCCAGCGCGGGCGATCCAGCAGACGGAGCAACCTCGCTGCGCAGGTCGCAGGCTTCTCCCAGCGGCGCTTGACCCAGCGCACGAGGGCACCCCAAAGCCCTCCGCTCGCGCCGAGCTCCGTCTCCACCACCCCGGGGTGGCACACTGCGAAGTCGATGTTGGGGTGCCGTGCGGCCACCTCGCGCATGGCCACCGCGCCGGCAAGCTTGGTCGTGCAGTAGGTGCGCAGCCTCGAGAAGTCGGCTCCCACGGGGGTGGCGCGCGCGTCGAAGCGGCCCTTCGCCATCAAGCCGGCCCCCACCAGCAACACGCGAGCGATCAGACCCGCCTCGAGCAGAGGCGCCTGCAGCACGAGCGGCGCCAAGCAGTTGACGAGGAACGCAACCTCCAGCCCATCACGACGCTCGAGCTTCGCAGGCCAGACGCCCGCGTTGTGGATCAGCACCGCGCCCGCCGAGACCCGACTGCGCAGCCGCAGGCCGGCGTCGCGAGCTGCGGTCAGCGATGCGAGATCGCATTCGATCGGGACGAACGGCTGGCGGTCACCGGCCTCGAGCGCGAGCTCACTCAGCCGCTCGGCGCTGCGCGCCAGCGCAAACACCCGCGCCGCTCGCGGCCGATCCTGAGCCAGGGCCACCGCCAGCGCGCGCCCGATGCCGCGCGAAGCGCCCGTCACGATGAAGTCGGTCATGCCCAGAGCAAACCAGCATCGGGAGCGAATTGGAATCATATTCCAATTCGCTCCCACCCTCGGCGGCGTAGGCTGCGTTCGTGCCTCGCAACCATTCTGCGCCGCCCGTGCGCCGCCGCCTGGACGGCCAGCGCCGCCGCAACGAGCTGCTCGACGCGGCGCAGCGCTGCTTCTCGAAGCAGGGGGTCTGGGCGGTCGGCATCGAAGATGTTCGACGCGAGGCCGGCGCCAGTCCCTCGTCGGTCTACCACCTGTTTGCGGATCTCGACGCCATCGTGCTCGCGTTGCTCGAGCGCATCTTCACGCAGCTGTTCGCCCACCTGGCAACACGCGTGTGCCGCACGCGGAGCGCCGAGGGCGCCGTGCGCGCGTTGGTCGATGGCCACCTGGAGTGGATCGCGGAGCACCCCGCCGAAGGGCGCGTGATGTACCAAGCCATGACGCTCGAGGTGGGCGGATTGCACCCCGCTCTGCGCTCACGTCTTGCGGAGACCAAGGCTCGGGAGCTCGCCCCGGTCGTCGCGCACCTGGAGCCCTTCATGGCGCGCGGAGAGCTGCCCAGCTGGCCGGTCGCGACCTTCGACGTCATCGTGCTCGGGCCGGCCCACGAAGCGCTCCGCCGCTGGCTCGCGGGAGCCCGCGAGCTCGACCCGGCTGGGCTGCGCAAGCTGCTCCCCGGCGCAGCGTGGAAGAGCCTGCGGCGCTGAGCAGACCTTGTGATTTCTTCCTCCTGCTCGTTAACGCCCTGGGCCGAGCGCGCTCCTTCCGCCTCAGATGAACAAGCTCGGAGCCGCCGCCAGCCTGTCGTTGCTCGTTGCCTGCCAAGGCACCACCCCCGCCCCCGACCTGCCTGGCCCCGTGCCGCCGCGCCCGCACGCACCTGTCCGTGCAGTGGCGACGCAGCCGCCGGCGTTCGTGGACCTCCCCTGCGAAGGCGAGGAGGACTGGCTGGCCTGCACCACCCGTCGCGCGGAGGCGCGTTCCGCGGCCTGCGACGCGGGTGAGGCCAAAGCTTGTTTTGCCCTCACCAAGCAAGTGTTCCAGAGCAAGGTCCCGGTCTGGCTGCCCGGCAGCGTGCGCGCGGTCTCGCGCGCGTGTGAGCTCAGCCCCAACGTGCCAGAGGCGTGTTTGCTCGCGGCCAACCACGCCGAGTCAGCCGAGCACAAGCGTGCGCTGCTCGATCGCGGCTGCGCTACTGGCGAGGCCCGCGCATGCGAGCGCCTCGGCGGCCTCTTCGCGAGCGCCGAGGGCGACGGAAAGCTCGATGCGGCGTTCGACGCTTACAGGCGCGCTTGCGACCTGGGCAGCTGCACCCTGCTGGGAGACGCACACGTGACGTTCTCGATCCCACGCGCGAAGGTCGAGACTGGCTTCGCGCTGCTGAAGGAGCGCTGCGCCAAGGACGACCACGAGGCCTGTGCCCGAGGCGCCAAGCTGTGGCGCACGGCGAGCTCCCGGCACAACGCCGACTTCGCGCAAGCGCACGAGCTCTACGCGATGCCCTGTGCGAAGGGACAGCGGTCGTTCTGCCTGCAGCAGGCCGAGCTCGCCGCCGTGGGTGGGCCGGGGCTCGCGCCGGATGCCAAGGTCGCGCGCGCGGCGCTCGACCGCGTCTGCCCGCTGCCGGTCGACCCGGGCTGGAGCTCGAGCTTGTGTCTGGGCGCCGCGCGGATCCACGCGAAGGGCGCAGGCTCGCTCGCGGCAGATCCCGACGCGGCCAAGGCCCTCCTGCGCGGTCTGTGTGAGGCGAACAAGGAGCGCGGTTGCCTGCGGCTGGGGTGGCTCAGCGCGGGCCGGGGCGGCGTCGATCCGCTGGTCAAGCCCAGTAAAAAGGGCATGAGTCGCGCGGAGAGCGCCGCCGCCTGCGAGCTTGGCTCGGTCGCGGATTGCGTGTTCACGGGCTTCTTGATCGAGCCGCAGGCCGAAAAGGCGCGGGAGCTCTACCAGCGTGCGTGCACGCGCACCCGGGCGCCGGAGCTGTGCGTCGCGGCCAGCGCGATGCCGGCGCCGAAGAGCTGAGCGCCGCGCAGTGCTCGAGTCAGCGCAGCCGGTCGAGGATCTCGCCTGCTGCGCGCTCGCCGCTCTGCAGCGCGCCGTCGATGTAGCCGCTCCACGCGGTCGCCGTCTCTGTGCCGGCCCAGTGCAGGGGGCCTACGACCGCGCGCAGCGCAACGCCGTGCTCCGTGAGCAACCCTGGCGGACAGAACGCGCCGTAGCAGCCTCTCGCCCACTCGTCGTGCTCCCACAGCTTCTCGCTGTAGCGCCTGGGCTCTCTCGCGCGCGCACCGAAGTACCGCGCAAAACAAGCGAGCACTCGCGCTCGGCGCTCTTCTTCGCCGAGCTTGCCGAGCGCGCGCGCGCCGTCGCCCTCGACGAAGCCGAGCAGCACACCGGGGCGGCCGTCGGCCGGCGAGCTGTCGAAGGTGACGTGACACGGGCCCTCGTCGCAGATGGCCATCCCGGAAAGGCCCTCGTCGCGCCAGAACGGCCTCTCGTACACGGCCACGCATTTGCCCGCCGCGCCCATGGGCATGCCCGCGTGCAGCGCGGAGCGCGAGCGCGGCAGCGGAGGCGAGAACTCGACCTCGTTCGCCAGCGGGGGCGGAAGCGCGACGACGGCTCGCGTCGCCCGCAGCGTCACGCCGTCCGCGTGGACCACGACGCCATCTCCCCACTCGACGCGCCGCACCGGGGTCGATGTGCGCACCGTGAGCCCTTCGGCCATCGCCTGCGCGAGGCGCTGCATGCCCCCCTTCACCCGGGTGTCCTGCGCACCTCCTTCGGTCCCGAGCAAGGAGTCCGTGCCGAGGCCCGACCGAATGTAGAACAGCGCATGGAGCAGCGAGTAGTGGTTGGCGTTCTCGGCGAAGACCGTCTCCATGCCGATGTCGAGCAGCGCGCGCGCCTGCTCGTTGCCCACGTTCTCGCGCACCCAGGCGCCGAAGCTTTGGCGATCCCAGTCTGCGGCTTGCCTGGCGTTCCAGGGTGCGTCGAGCGGCACCTTCTTGGCCATCCAGTCGAGCCGCGCCTGCGCCCAGCCCACGCCGATCAGGGCAAGCAGCGGCAGCTTGGGAATGGTGCCGCGGTAACGGGTGCGCTTCCCGCGCCACACGAGCAGGTTGTCGCCGGCGGTCCAGCTTTTGTACGTCTCGATGGCGTAGCGGCCGAGCCAATGCACCAGCCGCTCCTGCCCTGCGCCGAGCCACTGGCCGCCGAGGTCGATCCAGGTCCCGTCGTCGAGCGTCGTGGTGAAGACCCGTCCGCCCACCCGATCGCGAGCCTCGAGCACGACGACCTCGCGCCCGGCGTCCACCAGCACGCGTGCCGCCGCGAGGCCTGCGAAGCCCCCGCCAAGCACCACGACGTCACAGCGAACCTCTTCAGGCATGCTCACAACCCATCTTGCGCCGAGGCGCGAGACCAGAACCACCGCGCGACCCGGGCACCGGTCTCGGGCGTGGCGAGGACGGCGCGCGCCCAGCGTTCGACCTCGACGCGGTGTTGCGTCCAGGCGTCGGGGGGGCAAGCCGCCTCGAGCGCGGTGCGGTCGACCTCGAACAGCGCACGCGCCGCCACGCAGTCGCGCCTCATCACTGCGCGGTGCAGACGCTCGTGACGCCAGAAGAGGCTCTCGCTGTCCGCCTGTCCGGCCGCAGGCACTGGGCCGGTGTCAGTGTCGAACGAGACTGGTTTGAAGACCGAGAGGCATGGTGCGCTGGTGCCGGTGGCCCAAATCTCGGGACGGTCGCCGAGCCGCACGATCATGGATGCGGTCGTCTGGCCAGCCGCTCGCGTGGGGAGGATCCCCGCGTGTGCACAAGGCGCGACCATGCGCAGACCACGTTGCGGATCAGCCCCGCCGTGATCGCGGAGCGCCGCTTTGCAGCGTTCGAGGTCGGTGCCCTCGCCAGCGTCGTGCGCCGACAGGGTCCGCAACGAGCACGCGCGGCGGACGTCCCCGCCGGAGAGCACCCCCATCTCGAAGCGTCCGAAGGCCTCTCGGAACGAGAAGGGCCGATCGTCGCGATACAGGCCGCGACGACGCGCCTCTTCGATCGTGCCGGGGCCGATGCGATCGGGCGTATCGATGGTGAGCACGTTGGAGGTGGTGCGCACCCCTCGGATTCGCACGGCGGCCCACCAGCGGTCGGCGGTCTCGAGCAGCCAAGCACCGAGGCGATCTGCGATCACGAACGCGTTGTGGTAGCGAAACCCCGCGCTGCGGAAGCCGCACCGCCCCCCCTGCCCGTGGCGCGCGAGCAGGGAGGTGATGCCATCGAGCGCGTCTTCGGCGGTGAGCGAACGCTCGAGCGCGATCCGGACGATATCCATACCTGTGAGCCCCACGGGAGCGACGGGGATCTTGGTGAAGACCGCTTCATTGCCGATCGCCACGCCGTGCTCGTTCACGCCCATCTCGGCGCCCCACATCCACGCGGGGCGCGAGAGCACGACGGCGAAGCTCGGCGCCGAGTCGGGGACGACGACCCACGTGGCGCGCCGCGCGGTCGCCGGTGCACGCTCGTGCTGCTCGACGACCTGCGCCTCGCCTGGCTCGCGGTCGCTGTTCTTGGCGAACCAGACGGGCCCGCTCGACGGGACGACGACCATGGTGTCGCACATGCCGCGTGAGGGTAGCGCAGCCCGAGGACCGCGCGCAGCTTCGGCTTCAAAACCGAATCGACAGCCCACCACCCGGCGCCGCGGTCACGCCGGAGCGCGCGTCAGGATCGACGATCAGGAGCACGATGCCGGCCGCTGCGGTCACCCCGCCGGAGATCAACAGGCCGTCGGAGGCGTGCGCGAGCGGGTACACACCTTCGAAGCTCTGCTCGATCTGTTCGCGCTGGTCGATGGGGCAACTCCCGTTCTCGCTGCAGCGCTCGGGCAGACTCGCTCGCGTTTCGTTGGACTTGCTGAGCGCCAAGCCGCCGAGCACCGCACCCCCGACCAACGCCGCGCCGCCGAGCGAGACGCCGACAATCCCAGCGACGCGGAAGGCGCTGACGGGTGCCGCTGCGGGCGGCGAGATGTCGACCGTGAGCTCCAGCTTGTCGCGCGGGCGGAGCGTCGGTTGCTCTGTCTTCGTGCGCGCGCCATCGATCACCACCACGACGTGCGGACCTGGGTCCACCCGCGTGACTTCGCCAAGGATGAGCGGCTTGCCATCGAGCGTGGCGCGCAAGCTTGGCGAGGCAGGCGCGGCGCGCACCAAGAGGCTGGGCAGCTCTGCCTCGAGCGCCCGCGCCTCGGCAGCTCCGTCGGCCTGGGCTTCCTTCCATGGCGTGGGGGCGCCGTCGGCGATCGTCTCGTGGGCGAGCACCGCGTAAAGGCGAGAAGCTTCCATCAAGCGGCCGAGATGGCGGAGCGATCGCGCCGCATACAACGTCAGCACCGGCGAGTGGTAGAGCGCATCGGCCTCGCGAAACAGCAACAGCGCCTCGGCCCACTGGCCCTGCTCGTAAAGCGCCACGGCCTCCCGCCCACGTTGAAGGGCAAGATCGGCCGGATCAGCCTGGGCCCAAACCGCTTGCTCGACCACCAGGGTGACCAGCAAGAGAGACGCAAGCACGCCACGCCGCATAGGGGGTCGCATCATTGCACCTCGGGGAGCGTGATCGCCTCGAGCTCGCGCACGCAGCCGTCTGTCCCCACCGAGTCGTGGAAGTACACCCACTGAAAGTGGCCCTCTGCTTGGAAGCTCGCTTCGCTCCCGCTCGCAGTCAGGCCCACGTCGACGGCGCCCTCACCCGCAAAGTGCTCGAAGCCCTGACCGCCCAAGCGCCTCCACACCGGCGCGCTCACGCTGCTCCCCATCTCTCGGTAGTAAAAGAGCAGCTTGCCATTGAGACGGCAGACGGCGAGGTCGGCCTCGCCGTCCTTTCCGATTCCTTGATCAGGCTCGCCTTGGGCTTCTGCAGGCTCGCCCCACACGGCGTCGCCTCCTGGCCCGCCGCTCTCCACGTAACCGAAGGCCGGGGGGGCCTCGTCTTCGTTGTCGCAGCCCGGTGCGTTGGATGGCGGCGCGATCCCCAAGAGGAAGGTCGACCAGTCGCCGCCGTCGTCGCGCACCACCCATCCGGCCCGGTTCCCCACCTCCAGGCAGTGATCCCCGTCGTCGCTGCTCAAGATTTCGACGCGGGTGACGGCCACGAAATCTCGCTCCAAGCGCTGAAAGGCTGCCGGCCCTTGGCTGCCGTCTGCCCAACGCTCCCCCTCGGACACGCGCACCACCAGGTCATCGTCGTCCACCACCACGTCCGCCGGATCCGCGCTCTGCTCGCGCCAGCAGCGCTCCGCCAGAGCAGCATCGTCGATCGCGAACTCCTCCTGGTAACCGTTCAGATCACATTGGAAGCTCAAGCCAGGGTCCACCACCGCACGACAGCCACCCCAGCAGCAAGCTCCGACGAGCCACCCAACGCCGACAGGAAGGATGCGATCCACGGCCCGAGCCATTGCAGCGATCATGCCAGCCCTCAAGCCCCGCGCAGCGCGTGGCGCCGAAGCAGCTCGTTGAGGTGCGACCGTGCCATCTCGGCTTCGCGCGCGGCTTTGGCCACGTTGCCGTGCGTCCGCTCCAGCAACTTCGTCACGTAGAAGGTCTCGAACTCCCCGAGCAGCGCGCGTCGCGCCTCCGCGTAAGGAAGCTCCGTCAGCCGCTCGAACGCGACGCTCGTGTCGACCGTGGGTGCTTCCGTCTCGTCGGCGTCGCGGAGCGCTGCGGGCTCCCCCATGGCCAGAGTGGCCTGCACGTAGTTCCGAAGCTCACGCACGTTGCCTGGCCAGCGGTGTTTCGCCAGGCCAGCCATGGCCTCGGGTGGAAAGAGCGACTCGAGAGGGGCCGCCTCGCCTTCTTCGCGCACGAAGTGCTCGACCAACATGGGGATGTCGCTGACGCGCTCGCGCAGTGGTGGCACCTCGAGCGTGACCACGGCCAGCCGGTAGTAGAGGTCGAGCCGAAACACGCCTTGGTTCACTTCGCGACGCAGATCGCGGTTCGTGGCGGCGACCACCCGCACGTCGACCTCGATCTCGCTGCGTCCTCCTACCCGACAAAAGCGCTTGCGCTCGAGCGCGCCGAGCAAGTTGGTCTGGAGCTCCGGCGGGAGCTCGCCAACTTCGTCCAGGAAGATCGTGCCGCCGTGGGCGTGCTCGAAGGCCCCGCGCTTGGCCTTGACGGCCCCAGTGAAGGCGCCCGCCTCGTGGCCGAACAGCTCGCTTGCCACCAGCGTCGGCGTGAGTGAGCCGCAGTCGATGGTGACGAACGGGCCCTTGTGACGCGGGCTCGCGCCATGAACGGCGCGCGCCAGGAGCTCCTTGCCGGTGCCAGACTCGCCGATGAGCAGCACGGGAACGTTGCTCGCGGCCACCCGACGAAGGTCGCTCATCAAGCGACGCATCTGGGGCGATCGACCGCGCAAGTCGCCGAGTCGGTCTTCGTCGTGGAGCTCCACCGTCGCGGGTCGGCCTGCCTCGATCAAGAGCTTGCTGCGGCCGAGCGAGAGCACCGTGCCGGGAGGGACGAGCGCGCGCTCGAGCCGAATCGCCCCCGCAAAGGTGCCGTTGGTGGAGCCGAAGTCGAACACTTCGATCCCGCCCTTTTGCGCCGTGAGCCGCAAGTGGAAGCCCGACACGGCCGGGTCGGAGAGCGAAACGGCATTGCCCTTCGAGCTGCCGATGCTCGCCTGCTCGCCCTCCCAGCGCAGGCCCGCGTCGGCTCCCTCTCGAACCGTCACGACCAAGGTGCGCACTGGCATGGCGTCCGGCATCTTCAACGCCACCGTTCCGCCGCCAGAACCACCTGCCATGGGTGAAGGCTACTCGATCGGCCGCCGCCAGACGACGGCCGGACCCGCCGTGGTACGCTCGATGAGCATGCTCCAGGCGGGAGAAATGGTCGCGGGTCGCTACCGCCTGATCGCCCCGCTCGCGCAGGGTGGCATGGGCGCAGTCTGGCGCGCGCGACACGCGGAGCTGGAGACCGAGGTGGCGCTGAAGGTCATGCTCGCCCCGGTGGCGGGCTCCAGCTCCGGCGAGAAGCGGTTTCGGCGCGAGGCTCGAGCAGCTGCCAAGCTGAACAGCCCGCACATCGTGCGCGTGCACGACTTCGGTTTGCACGAGGGGCAACCCTACCTGGCCATGGAGCTGCTGCAGGGGGAGGATCTGGCCCAGCGGCTCGAGAGCGGCCCGCCCCCCCTGGAGGAGACCTCCGGCATTCTGCGCGCCGTGGCGCGAGCCATGGATCTCGCCCACCAGCACGGGATCATTCATCGCGATCTCAAGCCGGCGAACGTTTTCCTCGCGCGGCAAGGCGCAGACGTCGTCGTGAAGGTGCTCGACTTCGGCGTGGCGAAGGTAGAGGGCGGCGAGCCCAGCACCGCCAGCACGACCGGGGCCGGGGTCGTGGGCTCGCCAGCGTACATGAGCCCCGAACAGGTCTGGGGAGAGCCCGTCAGCCCCAAGTCGGATGTGTGGTCGTTGGGCGTGATCGCGGCAGAGCTGGTGTTGGGTGAGAATCCGTTCGAGCGCGGCGCGCTGGCCAAGGTGTTCCAGGCCATCGTGAGCGACGACCTGCCGCGCCCGTGCGAGCTGCGCCCCGATCTGCCGCCGTCGCTTGCGCCGTTCTTCGAGCGCGCCTTGGCGCGTAGCCCAGAGGAACGGTTTGCGACCGCTTCTGCGTTGGCAGAGGGCTTCGCACAGGCGATCTCCGAAGGCGGCGGCGCAGACAGCGTCGGTCCGACCACGGAGAAGCCGACCACCGAGGGGACCGTCGCGGCCACTCCGAGCCGCGCGCTCCGCGCCGTCGACCCTCACGCCACCACGATCGGCGGCGTGCCCGCGGTCGCGAGTCCGCGTACGCGTCACGCGCCCTACGTGGCCGGAGCGATCGCCCTCACCGCAACGTTGATCGGCGCGGCAGCCTTCCTCCTCACTCTCCCCTCCCCGCAGCCCCCCCAGCCCGCGACCGACGGTTCGGCGAGTGTCCCCGCGCGCGAGACCACGGCCAGCGCGCCCGTCGCACCGCTTTTGCCCTCCGCGAGCTCCGTACCCTCCTCGTTGGCGGCAGTGGAACGAAGCCGCGCCGTCGAAAGCACGACCGCACTCCGGAGCAACGACGGCGCTTGGAGCAAGCCGGCGGCGCGTTTGCCAAAGCCTTCAGCCAGCGTCTCACTGCCGCAAGCCCCCCCAAGCGCGACCACCTACGACAACAAGTTCGGTCTCCCCGTGAAGCAGCCCACGAGCAAGCGCTGAGGGATGCAGCGTGCTGGCTCGCCGGACGGCGCGGTGACCTGTCGCCAGGACGAAGCTGTCCCCACGGCAGGACACTCCGCCGCCCGCGGCGCGGAAGATCACCCGCCTCGCGGGGCAGCCCTGCTCAACGCTCGGGCACGGGGGTTGCTGTGCTGGTTGCCATGATCACGAACCAGAGCCTCATTCGACCGTCGGTGCTGTTCTGTTTGGGCCTCGGCCTTGGCTTGCTCGCGGGCTGCAGCGATGATTCTGCCGCAGGCGCGGGCGGCGGGAGTGGTGGTGGAGGCGGCGGGGACGGCGGCGGCGACCCATGGCCCCAGTGCTTCGAGCCCAGCGTGGAAGTCGCCGCCTGCGATCCAGCCACTGCGACCTTCTCGCTCGCCTCGACCAACCCATATTACCCCCTGGTCGTCGGCAACAGTGTCGTGCTCGAAGGCATGGAGGATGGCGTGCTCATCCGCGTCGAGCGCACGGTGCTGCCGGATACCGAGACGGTCGCGGGCGTCGAGACCCACGTGCTCGAAGCGATCGAATACTTGGACGACGAAATTTACGAGGTCGCTCGCAACTTCTACGTCGAGGCTTCGGACGGCACGGTGTGCTACTTCGGAGAAGACGTCGACTTCTACGAAAACGGTCGCGTCGTGAACAACGACGGTTCGTGGCGGGCCGGCGTCGACGGCGCCAAGCCAGGCATCATCATGCCGGCGAGTCCTGCGGCGGGGGACGGCTACTACCAAGAGAACGCGCCCGGCATCGCGCTCGACATGGGCCGAGTGGACGCAGTCGGCTTGAGCGAGACGTTCGGCACCATGAGCTACGACGACGTGATCCGGGTGATGGACTCCAACCCCATCGACGACGAGGACGCCTGCAGCGAAGAGGAGAAGCTCTACGTTGTGGGCATCGGCGAGGCGGCCGATACAGTCAAGCGCATGATCGCCTTTACGCCCGGTGGTTGACTGCGCAGCGCGCGCCAGTCGGCGCGGCTCACTTCACGATCGGCTTGATCAGGGTCTTGCCGTCTTTGACCACGACCTCGTAGTCGACCTTCTTGGCGGTGTGTTTGCTGCGCAGCTTCTCGGCTTGGGAGCGCAAGCTGTCGGCCAGCTTCTCGAAGGTGATGCCCGCCGTGGACTCGTTGCGCTCGCGGCGCGCGTTCACGTACTGCGAGTAGATCTCGCGCAGCCGCGTGTCGTTGAGGTCGTCCTTGCCGGCAGGACCGCGAGGTGGGGGCTTGAGCGCGTTGGCGGCGGCCGCGGCAGGCCGAGCCGCGGGGCGCTGCGGTGCGCTCTCCGCCGGCGTGGGCGCGCTGGGTTGGTCGGCCACGGGGGGCAGCTTCTCGGTGGTGGGGGCCGGCTTCTCCACGACCGGCGCGGGAGCTGGTGACGCCGTCTTGGGCGGGGGCTTGAGCGCGGCGCCGGTGGAGGTGTCTGCGCGCGGTGGCGGGGCCAACAGCCCGGGACGGCGCGCAGCCGGGGCGGCAGCGGGAGCAGCGACGACCTGCGGTGCCCTCGGCGTCAGGTCGGGCGCGGCGGAGGGAGGCAGATCGAGATCGATGGGGCTCGACATCAGCGGCCTGCGCGCCGCCGGCGCCGGCGGTGGGGCGGCAGGCGCCGCTTCGTGCTGGGGCCGCACGCTGGCGGGGGCCGGGGCCTCGACGCCGTCGCCCAACGAGGACGCGATGCGGCTCAGCGCGTCCGCACTGGCTCGCTTGGCCGGACCGCCCCCCAGACGGAGACCGCCCTTGGGTTTGTTCTCTGCTTGCGCCGCGCGTGAGCCCACCGAAGGCGGCGGCGGCTCGATCGCGGGCTGGGCGTGCGGCTGCGATGGCCGCGCGAACTGGGCTGGATCGGGGTAGCCAGGCGGCGCCGCGGCGCCACCGCGCGCGGCTGCTTGTTGCGCGGCCCAGGCGTGCTGCTGGGCTGCGTAGGCGGCCTGCTGCTGCGCGTACGCGGCGTGGGCCTGTTGCTGCTGGGCGTATGCGTGCTGCTGCTGTTGGTGCTCGTGCTGTTGCTGGTGGGCCGCGTGGGCGTAGCCAGGCTGCGGGTAGCCTTGCGGAGCTGGGTAGCCCGGCGGGGGAGCCCAGCCGCCCGCGCTCGGGTGGGCGGGCGCAGGCCCGACGCCGGGCCGCGAGATGTCGGTCCGAGGGCCGTCGTCGTCCTCGTCCAAGGTGTAGGCACGGACGACAGGCAACGCCGACTCGCCTTGCGCCCCGCCCCGACGCGGGGGCGGCGTGGGGGCGTCGTCGTCGACGTCGTCCGACAGCAGCTCGGCGTCGTCGACGTCCTGCACCTCTTCTTCCGGGTCCTTCTTCCTGTTCCGGCCTTGCCGCTCGAGCTGCGCGGCGAGGCCCTTGGCCAGGCGCTCCGCGCGCTTCTTGCCTACGGCGGTGAGTGCCTCGTCCACGCCGAAGCGCGCCGCGGCACGCGCCAGATCGCGCTTGTACGTTCCGTTCTCGATCTCGCGCAGCACGCGCCCCCAGTGCTGCTGCAGGGTGCTGTAGCGCTGGACGAGCGTGTTGAACTTGAAGCGCATCGCGGTGTTGCGGATGTGCTCCTTGCGCAGCAGCATGATGCGCCGGTCCAGATCCTTGCGCGGCACCTGAGGCTCGAGCTTCTCGATCCCACAGAAGTACTGCTCGTAGAGCGCACGGAGCCGGTCGAGCTTCTCCTCGAACTCCGTGATGTTCTTCTCGAGCTCGGACGCGTCCATCAGAGGGGGGTCACCACGAGGTTGTCGAAGCAGACGGGCGCTGCCCAGTTATTGAACCCGAAGTATGCGTGACCTTCACCCAGAAGTGGGGCGTCGTCCACGAGTTCGAAATACAGGGTGTCGTTCACCCACCACGACAACTTGTTGCCGCGCCGCTCGAACTTGAGCTGGTAGACCTGCCCCGGCTCCACCGCGTGGCTGCGGGGATCGTCGGGCGCCCCCCCCACGGCGAGCTCTTGCCGATCGCTCGCGTGCTCGTCGAGGCGCGCCAACACGTGCCGAGTGTTCTTCCAACCGCCCAGAATGGCGATGTAGCTGGTGGCGTCGTCGTAGCTCACCCCCGACGCACCGCTCCTGCCGTCGCCGAAGAGCTCCACCTTGAGGTCGCCGTCCGTCGAGAGCGCCACGGCATCGAGCTCGATGCGCACGTTGTCTGGCAGGCGTCGCTGGAGCCACACGCCTTGGTTCTGGGCCTGCTCGACACACAGCTGCCCTTCGGCGAGCTGCCAAACTTCGGCGCGCGCGAGGTAGTCGGGACCGAGCTCGCTGCGTTCGAAGTCGTCACGAAACGTCCGGGTGGGCAGCGTGAGGATCGGCTCGACCGCCGAGGGCTCTGCATCGGGCGTAGGCGGGCCCTCGGGCACGCAGCCCACCCCCGAGAGCAGCAGCCACACGTGCGGCGAGCTCGCCTTCACCGGCGGCAGCGTAACACGCATGAGCTTCTCGCCGAAGGCGCTCGGGGCTAAGGCGCTGTTCGTGTACCCCATCCTGTTCCGGATCCCGCTCCCCGGCGGGTCGCAGCTGCCGATCTACAGCTACGGCGTGATGCTCGGGCTGTCGTTCATCGTGGGCTGGTACCTGACGCTGGGGCTGGCCGAGCGCGAGCGCTTGCCCAAAGAGACGATGGCGAACTGCTACGTGGTGACCGCACTTTCGGCGGTGGTGTTCGCGCGTCTGCTGTACGTGGTGACCAACCTGCACGAGTTTCAGAGCTTCGGCGATGTGTTCAACGTGCGCACGGGCGGCATGGTCGCGTACGGGGGCTTCTTGGGCGGCTTCGTGGGCAGCTTCGTGTTCCTGCGGCTGAAGGGCATCCCGCTGATTCCTTGGGCCGACGTCGCCGTGCCGAGCCTGGCCTCGGGCCTGCTGATCACGCGCGTCGGTTGTTACCTGTACGGCTGCGACTTCGGCCAGCCGCTGAGCGACGCGGCGCCGGCCTGGCTCAAGCGACTGGGCTCCTTCCCCAAATGGGCCGAGGGCACCCTGGAGGACGGCTCGGGCTCACCAGCGTGGGCGCAGCACGTGCGCGAGCGCGGCCTGTCGATCGACGCCGCGAGCTCGCTGCCGGTGCACCCCACCCAGCTGTACGAAGCGCTGATCGGCCTCGCGCTGCTGGTGCTGCTGCTTTCGTTGCGCAAGTCGCAGCGCTTCCGTGGCCAGATATTCTTGACCTTCACGTTCTTGTACGGCGCGGCGCGCTTCGGGCTGGAGCTTTTGCGTGACGACCTGGAGCGCGGCAACATCCCACCGGCGCTGCCGCCGCACGTGCTGTTCCCGCTGTCGCTCGCTGCCTTCGGGGCGGCCTTCGCGTTCGGGTACGGTCCCTCCATCAAGGCTGCGGGCGCGCGGCGCGCGCTCTCGGTAGCGGTGTTCGTGCCCGCGCTCTGGGCGTTCTTCCGCATGCAGCCCGACGCGTTCGCACAGGTCGTGCCCGTCCAGCTGTCCACCTCGCAGTTCATCGGGCTCGTCACGGCGATCGCGGCCGCGGCGGGCTTCGCGATGCTGGCGAGGGCCGCCGAGCAGAACCCCAAGGCCGCGATGGCGCTGCCTGACTTCAGCCACCTCGAGCCACGAGAGGGCGAGCCCGAAGCGGAGCCGACGCCCGAGCCCAACACGAAGCCGAAGACGAAGGCCACGCACAAAGCCCGCCCGGAGGAGCCGGACGCGGAGTCCGAGGGCGACGCCGAAGCGAGCAGCGAAGACCGCTCCAAGGAGCACGAGGGCGTGGAGGACGACGAGGCGCCGAAGCCCGAGGCCGACCGCACCCCCGCTGCTCCGCCACTCGAGAGACCGGCCGCAAGAGCGACCAAAAAATCCACCGGCAAGAAGAGCAAGAAGACGCGCGGTCAGTGACAAGAGGCTCACGCGCGCGGGAGCGTTCGACGAACCTGCCCATCGAGTCGAAGAGAAAACGGCCGCGCGCGTCATGCTAGCTTCCGCGTCATGCAGAAGAAGCCATCGGCCGTGGACGTGCTCGCGGTGCTGCTCTCGCTGAGCGCCCTCGGCGCGTGCAAGCCCAACCCTTGCGGTCAGGACGCCAAGCCGGCGAAGGACGGCGAGATCAGCGAGCGCTTCAAGGAGTTCGGCGTTCCGCCGGGCGGAACGATGTGCATGATGATGAGCGGCGACCTCGACCTCAGCAGCATCAACTATGCTGGCACCAAGCCGGAGGAGGGCGACAAGAAGTTCGCCGAGTTCATGGCCTCCAAGGGCTGGGACCTCCTGGAGAAGCCCCCCGAGGTGAAGAAGCGAGAGTTCGAGTCGGCGCTGGGTGGCTGCTTGGGTGATCACCAGCAGGTGTTCGGCAAGAAAGACAGCCACGTGCGTTACTACTCCACGTCCAGCCACTGCTGGGAGGTGGGCAACGTGACCGGCATCTACAAGGTCGAGTGCGGCAAGCAAGGAGCCCAGCAGGAGTACTGCAAGGACGCCACGGCGCCTGGCCCCGCGAGCTCGAAGTAGCGCGCGCTCCTCTCGCGATCGCTGTCGAGCCCGCCAAACGAGGAGCGGGCTCGAAGTCCTCCGCGAAAAGAACAAGCAGAAGACGCGGGGTCGGTGACGTAACCTCCAGGAAGCATGGCGGACGAAACCTGGCTGGGGCGACTGGTCGCGAGCCGATATCGGCTGATCGCGCGGCTGGGCGAAGGTCCGATCGCAGAGGTGTATCTGGCGCGCCACGTGCTCATCGATCGGCTGAGCGCGATCAAGGTGCTTCGCCCCGACATGGGGCGCGACCGCGCCATGCGCCGCCTGTTCCTGCGCGAGGCCAAGGCGGTCAACCGCATCAACCACCCGAACATCGTCGAGATCACGGATTACGGCGAGACGGAGGAGACCGCTTTCCTGGTGATGGAGTACGTGCCCGGCGAGCCGCTCTCGCGCCACCTGTCGCGCGGACCGTTGGGCTGGGAGCGCGCGTCGCGGCTGGGTTTGCAGGTGGCGCTGGCGCTCTCCCGCGCGCACGAGATGGGCGTGATCCACCGCGACATCAAGCCCTCCAACGTACTCGTGATCCAGCGCCGCGGCGGCGACGACTTCGCCAAGCTCACCGACTTCGGCGTGGCCAAGCTGCTGCACAGCGGCGCGCCGCCGCAGGTGCAGGCCACCACCGGCCTGCTCCCGGTGCGACTCACACCCGGCTACGTGGCGCCCGAGATGCAAGCGGTTGGTGCGCTCGATGGCCGCAGCGATCTCTTTTCGTTGGGCGTGCTCGTGTACGAGGCCGCGACCGGCAGCCTGCCCTTCTCTCCGGATCGCAGCCGCGCCGAGCAGGGCGAGCCGCGCAAGGTGTCCGATCTGTCGCAGGGCGTGCCGCCGATGTTCGACGGGCTGCTCGAGCGATTGCTACGCACCGACCCCGATGAGCGCCCGCGCGACGCGTTCGAAGTGGTCGCGATGTTTCAGCGCATCTTGGGGGCGCTGCGCGGCGACGACGAAGAGATGGAGGTGGATCCGCCGACCGAGCGCATGGCCCCCCGCAAGCGCGCGAAGACCGGGCCCAAGCTGCTCACCATCCCCTTCGATCGCATCGGCGAGCTGTGTGACAACGCGTTTCGCTTGGTCGCCGACGGTGTGCACGAGTCGCAACACCCGGGGGCGAGCGACGAGCTCGACCGGGCCTTCGAGCTGATCGCGATGGTGCGCAGGCTGCAGGGTCTGGTGGTGAGCGACTCCAAAGCCCTGGCCGCGCTGGAGGAGCGCGGCCGAGTGATGCGCGCCGAGTTTGGCGGCCGGCTCGACGAGCTCGGCAAGCTGCGCTCGATGGCCATGGGCTGGGCAAGCTCGGTCGCCGAGCGCGGCGAGGTGGTGCGCACGCAGCGCCTCTCAGGGGCGTTCCCGATCCCGGCCATGGACGCGCTGCTCTGGGAGGAGGCCACGCTCGAGCGGGTCGAGGACGTGTCGCTGTCACGCGCCGAGGAGATGGCGCGCGAGGTGGAGGAGCTGTCGGCACGGCTCGATCTCGCCAACGAGGCGATCGAGCGCGAGAAGAACACGCTCGAAGCGCAGCTCGAGGGGCATGTCGCCGCACTGCGTGCGCTGGCTGGCGAGGCGTGGATGGCGCTCGACGCGCTGGCCGAGCCGCTCGAGCTGACCTTGCCCACCGAGCTCGGCACGCGCGTGTGACGGGACTGTCACGGTTCGAGCGAGAGACCCGCTGAAAAACAGTCGACAAATGGGGTGCCTGGCTGTGGGACATGCGTGTACCCTGGGCCCGCCGTTTGGAGACACCTTCGGAGGTTCTGCACTATGCGTAGGAGCGTTGGCCGTTCATCCCTGTTTGGCGCCGCGATCACGGGGCTCGTGCTCGTGCTCTCTTCGAGCAACGCGCTCGCCCAAGGGAAAGGCGACAAGCCCGCGGGCAAGCCCGCGCCGGCCGAGAAGCAGGCCGCTCCGCCCAAGGACGCGAAGCCTGTTCCGCCCAAGCCCCCCCCGCCCAAGAAGCCGATGACGCCGGCGCAGAAGAGCGAGGCGGCCAAGAAGCTGTTCGTGGAGGGCAAGGCCAAGTTCGACTCCGGTGACTTCGCGGGCGCATACCTCGCGTTCAAGGAGGCCGACGAGCTGTTGCCCAACCCGCCCGTGCCGAAGTTCCGAATGGCGGAGTGTTTGGACAAGCAGGGGGACGTCGAGGGCGCCATCAAGGCGTACGAGGCGTTCCTCGCCGCCAAGCCGCGCCCCGATGAGGACAAGAACCGGATCGAGACCTCCAACGCGCGCATCGCCGCGCTCAAGGTCGCGCCCGCAGACGTGAAGGTCGTGATTCAGCCTGCGGAAGCCGCGGCGGCGCAGCTCACGATCGACGGCGCCCCCGCCCAGGGCAACCCGCTCAAGGTTCCACCGGGCAAACACACCATCGGCGCCAAGATGGACGGCTACGAGGACGGCAAGGTCGAGGTCGACGTGACCCGCGGCGAGAAGAAGGAGGTGAGCATCACGCTCACCGCCAAGCCCAAGGACGTCGCCGCCGACAAACCCACCGACAAGCCTGCAGACAAGCCTGCGGACGCGCCCAAGCCCCCGGCAGAGACGAGCGGTGGCTCGTCGGTCATCCCCGCCGCGGTGACGCTCAGCTTGGCCGGCGCGGGCGTCGTCGTCGGCGCGGTGTTCGGCGGGTTGGCGCTGAAGTCGAAGGGCGAGTACGAGGACGGGCCCACACAAGATCTGTTCGACGAGACCGAGCGCAACGCGCTGATCGCGGACATGTCGTTCGGTGTGGCGCTGACCTTCGGCGTGACGGGCTTGGTCCTGCTGCTCACGGACAGCGGCGGCGAAGAGCCCGCCCCGGCGGAGAAGCCGGCGGAGAAGAAGGCGAACCTGTTCGTGGCGCCCTTCGCGGGCCCGAGCGGTGCTGGCGCAGTCGGCGTCGTGACTTTCTGATTTTGCGTGGCTTTCTGAGTTGGTGAGGGACGCGATGCGAACGGTTGCCTTTTCGAGCTTGCTACTGATGACGGCCCCGCTGGTGCTCGGCGGCTGTGAGCTGATCGCGGCGGTCGACCACGACCTGATCGCAGCTGGTGGGACGGGGGGCGCAGGCGCCGGCCCCGCGGGTGGCGGCGGCTCGGGCGCCACGGGCGGCGGCGGAGCCACGGGTGGTGGTGGTGCGACCGGCGGCGGCGGCGCCACTGGGGGCGGCGGCAGCGGCGGCGGCACCGAGTGCACCACGCCGGGCGAGTGCCCCAACCCGCCCGAGTGCCAAACGGTCGAGTGCAACAACGAGATGTGCGAGCCCGGTGCCGACGACGCCGAGGGCACCGTGTGCGAGATCTCGGTGGGCGTCCCCGGCGTGTGCAACGAGGGCACGGCCACCAACGGCGACGGCAGCTGTGTCGAGTGCAACGACGACACGGACTGCACCAGCCCGGACACCTGCGACACGGCGACCAACACCTGCGTGGCGCCGGGCTGCAACAACAACATGATGGATGGTGACGAGACCGACGTCGACTGCGGCGGCTCCTGCAACACCTGCCCCAACGGGGACATGTGCGGCGACACCGACGACTGCACCAGCGGTTTCTGCAGCGCGAGCGTGTGCGCTCCCTGCGCCATGAACAACCAGTGTCCCGGACCCGAGTGGTGCGACAGCAGCATCGACGGCGGCACCTGCGTGCCGGACAAGGCCGACGGTCAGAGCTGCACCGGCAACGGCGAGTGCGCCAACGCGCAGTGCGAGCCCACCGGCGCCGGCACCAACATGTGTTGCAACGTGGACTGCGGTGGCACCTGCCGTTCGTGCGCAGCGGCCGACACGGGCGGCACCAACGGCGTCTGCGCCGACATCACGCCGGGCAGCGATCCCAAGAACAACTGCGCGGACCACGTCGCAGGCGCGGACTGCAACAGCGGCAACTGCGCGGCCGGCGCGGTGTGCGGCGTGCAGCCGTCCACGACGGACTGCGGCACCGGGCCGACATGCGCGGGGGACTCGCTGAAGGCGCAAGACAAGTGCGACGGCGTCACCAACATGTGCGACACCGGCGCAACCGCAACCTGTGGCTTGTTCAGCTGCGACGCCAGCCTGATGCCGGACGCGTGTTACGCCACCTGTGCAGCGCACACCGAGTGCGCCGGCTCGACCCTCAGCACGGGCGCCTACTGCGGCGGCGTGGGCGGCGCGCTGGGGACAGCCGGCGCATGCATCGACAAGAAGGTGTCGCCAGCCGCGTGCGCCATCAACATCGAGTGCGAGACGAACTCCTGCGGCGTGGCGGTCGCGGGGCAGTGCGACCCCTGATCGCTCACTCCTGAACGCTGGGAGCCGCGGCCAAAAGCTGCGGCTCTTCGCTTTCGGGGGCGTGGTAACGCGCGAGCTCCGAGGCTTTCCAGCGGGCGGTGAGCGCCTGCGCGATGGCGGCGAGGAGCGGCTCGAGCGAGCCGGGCTCGGTGGCGGACACCGCCACCACGTCCTTGCGGAAGCCGAGGAGCCGTCGTCGCTCCGGCTCGAGCCGATCGACCTTGTTGAACACCAAGATGCGCGGAATCTGGCCGAGCGAGAGCTCTTCGAGCAGCGCCTCGGTGGTGCGCATGTGCTGGTCACTGGCCGGGTCGCTCGCGTCGACCACATGGAGCAAGAGATCGGCGTCGGCCACCTCCTCGAAGGTGGCGCGGAACGCAGCGAACAGATCCTCCGGCAGATCGCGGATGAGCCCCACGGTGTCGGTGATGACCACCTCTCGCTCCTCGGGGAACCGCAGTCTGCGCGAGCGCGGGTCGAGCGTCGCGAAGAGCTTGTCTTCCGCCAACGCATCCGCGCCGGTGAGCGCGTTCAAGAGCGTGCTCTTTCCGGCGTTGGTGTAGCCCACGATGCTCACGATCGGGATGCCCGCGCGCGTGCGGCGCTTGCGGCGCTGCTCCCGCTCCGCGCTGAGGCGCTTGAGCCTGCCCTCCAGGTGAGAGACGCGCTCGCGCGCACGGCGCCGACCGATCTCGAGCTTGGTCTCGCCCGGCCCTCGCCCGCCGATCCCGCCCGTCAGCCGGGAGAGCGAGTCGTCCTTCAAGCCCAGACGCGGCAACGCGTACTTGAGCTGCGCCAGCTCGACCTGCAGCTTGCCGTCGGCACTCTCGGCGCGCTGGGCGAAAATGTCCAAGATGAGCTGCGTGCGGTCGATCACCTTGAGATCGGTGTGCTTGCTGATCGCGGAGGCCTGCGTGGGGCTGAGGTCGTGGTCGAAGATCAGCGTGGCCGCGTCGAGCTCGGCCGCGCGTAGGACCACCTCGTCCAGCTTGCCTTTGCCCAGCACGCGCCGGGGATCGATGCGGTCTCGCACCTGCAGCACCGTGTCGACGACCTCCACGCCAGCCGTGCGGGCCAGCTCGCTGAGCTCGCGCAGGCGCGCCTCGGCGTTCTCGAGCGCGCCTGGCTTCGACTTCTCGGCCACGTGCACCAAGATGGCGCGCCCGTCCTTGGCCTCGTTGACGCGCAGCCGCCGCTCGCGCGAAAACTCGTCTTCCAGCGAGCGGACGAGCTGATCGAAGTCGGCTTCGAGCTTGTGGGGAAGAACCGGCCCGACCGCCCGGTAGGGCAGCGACCGATCGCTGACCTCACGAGCGCGTGCGGGCACGGGCGGCACGTTGTAGGCCCAGTGAATCGCCTTGGGGTCGCTCTCACGCGTGAGCAGGATGGCGGCGATCGCGTCGAGCCGCAGCCGCACGAGGTCCACCAGATCGTCCCGCGACAGCTCCTCGCCGAACAGGTGCGTGTGCACGAGCCGCAACCCGCGCAGCCTGCCCTCGGCCGCGCGCAGACGCCCGACGTCGGGCAACATCAGCTTGGTCGCGTCTCCGACCACGACGTGATCGATCTCGCCGGAGCGGTGGACCAGCACTCCAACTTGGCGGCCGGTCTCCTTGGACGCGTCCGCGAGCGCTCGTGACAGCTCCGGCGTGGTGAGCCGATCGAACGGCACCCGACGCCGAAACAGTCGCTCGAGCATGCGCTGGGCGTTGGGCGCCAGGCCGGTGGTGTTCCCGGAGATTTGCGGCATAGGATGGCGGGCCGCGAGAGGACGCGGCACGCATGGCCATTCTGACAGCGCTCTCGCCCGAACAGCTAGCCCAGACCGCAAGAGAGTTCGGGCTGGAGCTGTCGAGAGCGGAGGGTGTGCTCGCTGGCAGCGTGAACACCAACGTCAAGCTGACGGATCGCGATGGGGCGAGCTGGTTCCTTCGCGTGTACGAGGAGCAGCCGCTGCGCGGCGCCGAGCGCGAGGCGCGGCTCGTCGCGCGGCTTTCGCGGGAGGGCGTTCCCACACCCGCGCCACGTCCCCTGGCCAACGGCCGGGGTCTCGTCGCGGTCGCGGCCGGCAAGCCGGCATGCCTGTTCCCGTTCGTGCCCGGCCAGCACCGCTGCCAGGCGTCGGTGTCGGCGGCCGACGCGGCCCGTGTGGGCGCCGCGCTCGCGCGCGTGCACCGCGTGGGTGAGCGGTTCCGCGCGGAGGACGGCCTGACCGAGCCGTCCCGCTTCTCGTTGGCGGCGCTGTTCGAGCGGCTCGAGCAGCTGCCACCGAGCCTGCCAGAACAGGTGGCGGCCGCGCGATCGCGCCTACTCTCGCTGCTCGAGGCGCTGGCGACGGAGCCTGCGCCGGCGCCGACCCTGCCGCTAATCCACGGCGATCTGTTCCGAGACAACGTGCTGTTCACGGGCTCGGGCGAGCTGGTGCTGCTCGACTTCGAGAGCGCGTCGCGTGGAGCGGCCGCCTTCGACTTCATGGTGACCGTGCTGGCGTGGTGCTTTGGCGATCGTCTAGAGCTCGAGCTCGCCCGAGCGATGGGCCGCGGCTACGTCAGCGAGCGTGCGCTGGCGGAGGCAGAGCGCGCGGCCTTGTTCGCGGCGGCTCGCGCAGCCTGCGTGCGCTTCGCTTGCACGCGAATCACCGACTACGAGCTCAGGCCGCGCGGCCTCGGCGTGTACAAGGACTTTCGCCGCTGGCTCGCGCGCCTCGAGGTGGTTGACGAGCTCGGGCCCGAGGGCCTGCCGCACGCGCTGGGACTTTGAAGAGCTCCCGGTTTGCGAAGGGGGCCCCTGGACAGTACGCTCCCGGTACCCCCATGGCAGAAGCTGGCCAGCTCGACTTCAGCACCTTCATCGAAGGCCGCGTGCGCGCCTTGCCCGACCAGGGCCGCGAGCACGGGCTCGGCTACGCATACGCCTCGGACAAGAGCACGCGCGCCGTGTTCGAGACGCTCAAGCCGGTCGAGGTCGCGGTCCGATCCGCGGTGCGGCTGTTCGAGGCGTATGGCCGGAGCGAGCTGCTCGGCCACGCGGTGAAGGTGGGGCCCCGGCAGTTCCCCCGCGTGCAGCACCTTGCCAGCGCGTGCGCAGACCAGCTCGGCATCGCCACGCCCACGGTGTACATCGTGAACAGCCCGGTGATGAACGCTGCCACGTTCGGCACGAACGAGGAGAGCGTGATCATGGTCCACAGCGCGCTCGTGGATCATTTCAACGACCAGGAGCTGCTCAGCGTCATCGGTCACGAGTGCGGGCACATCCACAACAACCACGTGGTCTACCTGACGGCCCTGCACTACATCCGAGTGATGGCGGGGGCGCTGCTGCGGCCGCTGCTGGCCCCTGCCGAGATCGCTCTTCTCGGCTGGCTACGCAGAGCCGAGATCACCTGCGACCGCGCCGGGTTGCTCTGTTCCAAGAGTCTGGACGTGTCGACCCGAGCGCTGACCAAGCTCGCGTTGGGCAGCTCCAAGCTGTACGACCAGCTCAACATGGATGCCTTCATCGAGCAGTACGAGGAGATGAAGGACGGGATCGGGCGGTACGCGGAGATGCGCGCCAGCCATCCGTACCTGCCGAAGCGGGTCATCGCGCTGCGCCACTTCGCCGAGAGCGAGCTGTACAAGCGCCACCTCGGCCAAGGCGAGCCTGGCCTGTCGATGCAGGCCGTCGACCAGAAGGTGCACGAAGTCATCAAGGTGTTTGGCTGACGAGGAAAGAACCCACATGCTCGAGTCGTTTCACGCCAAGAAGCGGGACATCACCGCCACGGTCGCCGAGCTGGTCACGCTCGGCACGCGCATCGGAGCCAAGTCGCTCGCAGCCAAGGTCGACGCCGACCTGGTCAAGAAGCTCGAAGCGGACCGCTTTCACCTGGTGGTCGTGGGCGAGTTCAACCACGGCAAGACCACGTTCGTGAACGCCTTGATCGGCAAGGACCTGCTGCCCGTGGGTGTGACGCCGACGACGGCCGTGATTCACCACCTCGAGTACGGCGAGGAGCCGGGCGCGTCGGTGAAGTTGTCGAGCGGCGAGCGGCGCGAGCTCTCGGTCGACGAGGTCAAGAAGTACGCCGTGAGCGGCGAGCAGGATGGGGGCGAAGTGGACTACATCGAGGTGGCGGTGCCCTCGCCCATCCTGAAGGAGCGCATCGTGCTGGTCGACACGCCAGGCGTGAACGATCTCTCGCTCTCGCGGGCAGACATCACGTACTCCTACATCCCCAAGAGCGACGCGGTGCTGTTCCTGCTCGACGCCGGCCAACCGCTCAAGGAGAGCGAGCGGGTCTTCATTCAAGAGAAGCTGCTCTCACAGTCGCGCAACAAGATCCTGTTCGTCGTGACCAAACGCGACATCTGGGACGAGAGCGAGGAGAAAGAGGCGCTCACCTACATTCGCACCGAGATCGAGAAGATCTTGCCCGGCGCGCCGGTGTTCCCGGTGTCTGCCGAGCGCGCCCTGTCGGGTGAGCGCGCCGCGAGCGGCATGGATGAGCTCGTCGCGCACCTGATGACCTTCCTGGCCGAGGAGCGCGGCCCCATCCTGCTCGACAACGCCGTCGGACAGGCGATCGAGATTGGCAAGTTGATCGGCAAGGGCATCGAGGCGCGCAAGCGCGCAGTGCAGATGAGCGCCGAGGAGCTTTCGCGTCGCATCGAGTTCCTCGAGCAAGACCTCGCAGGCAAGACCAAGACGATCGAGCAGCGGCGGGCGGCCATCCGCGAAGAGGTGGCGGCGATCAAGGCGTGGGTGAAGCGCGATCTCAGCCACTTCGTGGACGACGTGATCAAGCAGATCCCCACGGTGATCGAGGGGGCGAAGACCGACGAGCTGAAGCTGCACCTGGGCCCTTTCCTCGAGCGAACGATCGTGGAGTGGGTCCAGAAGGAGACCAAGGAGATCGGGGCGGCGCTCGAGTCACTGGCAGAGAAGACAGTGGCGCTCGTGCGCGACGACGCCAATGACTCGGCCAAGCGTCTGTCCGACGCGTTCGGCCAGGGAGTGAAGGCGCCAGAGATCCGCGTCGACACCATCGGCTACGACTTCGGGGTGGTGGCGCTCGGACTGGTGGGCGCAGGGTTGGCGTTCACGAACCTGCTGCTCGGCGGGAGCCTGATCGTGGCCGCGTTCCCCTTGGCCTGGTACACGCGGAACAAGAAGGACAACCTCACCCGTGAAAAGGCACGTGAGGTGGCGCCGATCGCAGTGCGCGAGGCCGCGCAGCAGCTCGGGCCCAAGCTCGAGTCCATGATCAGCGAGTTCGCCGAGAAGCTCGACGCGTGGGTGGTGAACGCCGGCGAGGAGCTGCACCGTGAGCTCATCGAGATCCTGCGCCAGGCCAGCAAGGAGCGCGAGGCGGGAGATCGAGAGGCGCAGGGAGCCGTCGCCCAGTGTGACGACCAGCTGTCGCAGCTCGGGGCGGTCGACGCTCGTTTGAGCGTGCTGCGCGAGGGCTTGCGAGCTCGCTCGTCGGGCCAGCCGGCCTCCAGCCCGGAAGCCGCGCAAAAAACGGATGCCACCACCAGCAACACGGAAGGTGCGGCCACCGCATAGGCGGTGTACGCTCGGCCCTGGTGCAGCTCGACTTCTCAGCACGCGAAGTGACGATGAAGCTGGTCTATTACGGACCGGCGCTCAGCGGCAAGACCACCAACCTGATCGCGCTCCATGAGCGCGCGGGCAAGGACTCGCGCGGCCGCCTGATGACGCTCGAGACCAAGAACGACCGCACGTTGTTCTTCGATCTCCTGCCGCTCACCTTCAAGTCCGACGGCGGCGAGGTGAAGCTGCGTATCAAGCTGTTCACGGTCCCCGGGCAGCCCATCCACTCCTCGACGCGCAAGCTCGTGCTGCAGGGCGCAGACGGCGTGGCGCTCGTGGCCGACTCGCGCCTGTCGGAGACCGAGCACAACGCGGCCTCCTTCCTGGATTTGCGCGACAACTTGAAGGCGAACGGGTCGGACATCGGCAAAACGCCGCTGGTCATCCAGTTCAACAAGCGTGACCTCCCGGACATCCGCACCAACGACGAGCTCGTGCAGATGGCGTCCCGCGGCAGGGAGCCGGTCTTCACCGCCATCGCCCGGGACGGCGTCGGCGTGCTCGAGACGTTCATCGCCCTCTTGCAGCTGACCTGGACCACGCTCGACACCATCCACGGCTTGGGCCAGAAGCTCCGCGTGGACGGGCGCTCGCTGGTCGCCAACGCCGCTCAGCAGCTGAATGCTCCGGCCGGGATCGAGGACCTGCTCGCGCGCCGCCTCGGTGGCAGCTTCGAGCCCGTCGGCGTCCCGCCGTCCAGCCGGTTGTCCGGGCAGCGCGCCGCCGTCTCCGGTGCGGGTGGCGGTCCGCCCGTGCCTCCAGCACCCAGGAGCCAGGGAGGGCACTGATGAGCGCGGGCGCGCCCCCCCGCATGGACGGGCCGCCGTCGGGCGGATCTGGAGGTGCGCGCGAACACTCCGGCAACTCGGATCCGCCGCCGAGCCGCGGTGCCCCCAACGTCGACACGCCCAAGCTCGAGGAGCTGTTGCCGCCGGACGCGCTGGCCGAGCTTGCGAGCTCGTTCCGCGCCGTCACGGGCCTGTCGGTGTACGTGCGCTCCGCCTCGGGGACGGAGCTGTTCGGCGGCCCCGCCAAGGCCGCGATCGCCGCCGCGCGCGCGGACGAGCTCGGCTTCGAGGTGGTCGAGGGGGAGCGCTACGTGCTCGGCCCGATCAACTACGATCACGACGAAATCGGCCGCATCGTGGTCGGACCGTGCGACGCGAGCAAACATCCCGACGACAGCGCGCTCGCTCACACGCAGCACTTGTTGCTCAGCCTCGACCTGATCCTGCACGCTCGGCAGCGCGCCAACTTCGCCTCCAACATGCACCTCGCCTCGATCGAGGAAAGCTACGCCGAGCTGCTGCGCAAGAACGCCGCGCTCGAAGAAGCCATCAACCGCCTCCGCGAGCTCGACCAGCTGAAGAGCGGGTTTCTCGCCACCATCTCGCACGAGCTCAGGACTCCGTTGACCTCGATCATCGGCTACAGCGAGATGTTGGCGGAGGGCATGTGCGGCACGCTCACGCACGAGCAGCTCGAGTTCGTGCAGACCATCCGCCAGAAAGGCGACCAGCTGCTCAAGCTGATCTTGAGCCTGCTCGATCTGTCCAAGCTCGAGAGCGGCACCTTGCGCATGCACCCCGTGTCGGTGCCGATTGAGGCGGTGCTACAGGACGCGGTCTCCACCATCTCGCCGGCCGCCGCCAAGAAGGGCGTGCGCGTGGCGTTCGTGCCTGGACCGCCAGTCCCCTACCTGCGCGCCGACCCCGATCGGCTGCGCCAGATCTTCGTGAATCTGGTCGACAACGCCGTGAAGTTCACGCCCAAGGGTGGTGAGGTCACGCTCTCCACGCGCCTGGTGGACAGCGCTCCAGAGGACAACGCCGGGATGGTGTTGCTCGCGCCGGTGCGGCGTGAGATCGAAGTGCTGGTCAAGGACACCGGTCTGGGCGTGCCCAAACACGAGAAGAACCGCATCTTCGATCCCTTCTACCAAGTGGACCAATCCTCCACACGCGAGCAAGGTGGCGCGGGCCTGGGCCTGGCCATCGTCAAGCGCATCGTCGAGGGCCATCGTGGGCGCATCCGCGTCGACGACAACGAGCCGCGCGGCTCTACGTTCGTGGTGAGCTTCCCCTTGGGTGGCTCCGGCACGTCCGGCGCGCGCGTTCGGCTGGATCCCACCACGTGAACGGCGATCCATGAGCGGAGGTCGCTCGACCGAGCACACGCGCATCCGCATGTTGCGCACCGTGTTCGGCGAGACGGCGCCTGGCTTCGACCTGGCGCTCGGCGACGACTGCGCGGTGCTCTCGCCGATCGACTCGCGCATCGTGTGGTCGATCGACACCGCGGTGGAGGGCGTGCACTTCCGCCGCGATCTGATGACGCTCGAGGACGCAGGCTACCGCGCCACGATGGCCGCGTTGTCCGACCTGGCGGCGATGGGCGCCCGCCCCCTCGGGCTGGTGTCCGCGCTGGTGCTGCCCGCTGGGGTGACCGACGACGACTTGCTGGCCATCGCGCGCGGCCAGCGTGACGCCGCCCACGGACTGGGCACGTCGGTGGTCGGTGGCAACCTCGCGCGCGGCGACTCGATCGCGATCACCACCAGCGTCTTGGGTCATGCCGAGCGGCCCCTCTACCGGCGTGGCGCGCAGGCCGGAGACGACCTGTACGTGGCAGGTGAGCTCGGGTTCGCCGCGGTGGGCCTGCGCCTCGCCCAGCGAGCGAGCTCGCCAGATCCGCTTGTTTCGCGGGCGCTCGCTGCCTATCGCCGACCGTTCGCACGTATCGAAGACGGCCTGTGTGCAGCGCGCGCCGGCGCGACGGCGCTGATCGACATTTCCGACGGCTTGGCGGCCGACGCGACACACATCGCGGACGAGAGCCAGCTCACGCTCATCCTCGAGGAGCCCCACGTGCTTGCCACCACCTCGACACGCCTGTGCGCGATGGCGCAGCGCGACGCGCTCGAGGTGGTGCTCACCGGCGGCGACGACTACGCGCTGCTCGTGACCGCCCCTCGTTGCGCGGCGCTGCCAGCCGAGCGCTTCCTGCGCATCGGGCGCTGCGTGGCGCGCGGTCCGCACGCGCTCTTGCTCGAGTCGCCGGGCGGGTTGCGCCCCATCGCCGCCGCCGGCTTCGACCACTTCGGCTGAGCTACTTGGCGTCGTAGCCGAGGAACGCAGACGGCAAGAAGCCTACGGCGATGCCGTCGCTCGCGCCCAAGCTCAGGGTGGACGTGGACACGCCACCTTCGACCACGAAGCGCTGGCCGAAGAAGACGTGCGCGTCGAAGCCGAAGGTGAACTGCTGCCGGCGCCCGCGACGCTCACCGCCGAAGCTGGTGAAGAGCAGACCGCCGAACGTGCGTCGGGGCGCTCTGCCGAGGGAGCTGGTTCGGGCTCGGCGTCCTCGGCGTGCGCGACCGAAACCAACGAGCACGTGCCGAGCGCCAGCCCCCAGGGCGCAAATCGATCCATGGTTGTGATGCTAGACCTACGCACCGGCCGGAAGCGCGTCCACGGGCCCGTCGAGCCCGTGCTTTCTGGGCGCTCAGATCGAGCGCAAGAACGCGATCAGCGCCGCGCGGTCGGGCCCACCGAGATCCAGACCAAAGCGGTGCCCGGGTTCCACGCGCTCCGGATCGAACATGCCCTCGAGGTCGGGGATCGCGCCATGATGGAGGTAGGGCGCCGTACGGCCGACGCCACGCAGGCTCGGTACGCGCACTTCGCCGGTCCGCCGTGCAGGGCTCTCGAGCGCCGCCGGATCGGTGCCGATCACCTCGATCGAAATCGGCGCGGAAGAGGTGTAGAGCGGCGGCGCGTGACAGCCGGCGCAGCCCTGTGCCGCGAACACCTCTCGACCGCGCTGCGCTTCCGCCGCGGGCACGGCGTCGAGCGGAGGTGGCGGCGGCAGCGATCGCAGATAGGTCGCCAGCGCCCAGCTCAGAACGCGGGGAATGCGGCTCTGTTCGCCGCTCGAGGTGATGAACAAGGTCTCGCAGCGAATGGCCAGTGTGGCGGTGCCCGAGTGCTGCCAGTTGGCGTTGTGCTGCAGGAACGGCATATCCCCGAGGCCGCCAAAGTCTGGGATCGCGAAGGGATTGAACTCGCCGTCAGCGAGCACGTCCGTGCGACCGGGCCCGAGCTTGTCCAGGTCGGTGACGGCGGTCGAGTCGATCTCCTCGGGCAGCTCGCCGGGCTCGAGGCCCATGACGAGCAACCTGGCGGCGCCGATGTCCATCGCACGGTTGGCCAGCACCCCGGTCACGACGCCTCGCTCGTCGTAGCTGGCGTGGCACTGCGCGCAGCTCGGACCGATGCGCACGGAGCCATGATCGTCCTCGAACACGCGCAGGCCCACCACCGTCTGCCCCGCGCGCAGAAAGCCCGCCTCGTCCACCCCGCCGGGGATGCGGACCAGCGCCTCGTACACCGGATCGGCGTGCAGCGGATAGTCGAAGAACACTCGTTCCCCGAGCGCGATCCACTCCGCCTCGCTCGTGGGTGCTGCCGCCGGCGCGAGTGACGCCGCCTGCTCGCCCAGGGCAGGCCAGCCGCCTTGCGCCACCCCCTGTAGGTCTTCTTCGTGGAGCGCGCGACTTTTGGGATCGACCTCCGGCAACAGCTCCCAGCCCTCGCCCTCGAGACCGTACAGGGCCAAGCGGTCGCGCGCGTAGTCGTTCTCGTGCGCGGTCAGATCGCGCTCGAGCACCGCGCGGCGATACGACACGTCACCGATGTAGCGTGACGGATCGTCCACCAAGAGCTCTTGGCTCGGTTCGCACGCCGGCCCCAGCGTCGCGAGGCTGGCGAGCATGAAACCGCTGACGATCCGGGGCACGCTCACACACCAAGCATCGCACGTGCCACCCCGGTACACGTTTCTTCCGTCGTGATTTCGCCAGCAGCGCCGGTGCGATGTGTGCCACGCGCCCGCAGCGCCGCGCCGCAAGGCAACAACCTCACTGGCGCGCGCGGCCTCGGCGCGTGAAGCAAGGTGGGGCTGGGGCCCCACCGCGCAGCTTGAGGGCTGGGGGTGTGGGGGGCTGCGCCCCCCAAACCGCCTCACTCGGCAACAACCTCACTGGCGCGCGCGGCCTCGGCGCGTGGAGCAAGGTGGGGCTGGGGCCCCACCGCGCAGCTTGAGGGCTGGGGGTGTGGGGGGCTGCGCCCCCCACAAATCAACTGCAGCCCATCGAATTGCCGCAGTTCAAGCACTTGTAGCAAGCGCCATTGCGCACGGTGATGTGGCCGCAGCCATCGCACACCGGCGCGTCGCCCATCAGCTCGTCGAGGTGGGCGTCGAGCGCGTTTGCGCCCGTCGTATCTCTGCTGGTCGCGTGCTGCACCGGCGGTAGCTCCGGGTACGACGGGGGCGGGATGCTCGCCACCTCGTGGTGGCGCGTCTCCGTCGGATCTTCGATCTTGGTCTGCGGGACCACGTGCGCGAGATCATAGCGACCGTCGTACTCGACGCCGAGCGCACGGAAGATGTAGTCCACGATCGAGGTCGCGAGCTTGATGTTCTCGTGACCTTCGACCGTGCCTTGCGGCTCGAAGCGGGTGAACGTGAACTGCTCGACCAAGCTCTTCAGCGGCACGCCGTATTGCAACCCGAGCGACACCGACATGGCGAAGCAGTTCATCAACGACCGGAATGCTGCGCCCTCCTTGTGCATGTCGACGAAGATCTCGCCCAGCGAGCCATCGAGATACTCGCCGGTGCGCAGGTAGATCTTGTGACCACCGACGGTGGCCTCTTGCGTGATGCCGCGGCGCTTCTTGGGCAGACGCACGCGCACCCCGGTGGGCCGCAGCGCGTTCATCTGCGCCATGCGAGGCAACTCCGGCGCCGAGTCGGTGGTCTCCTCGGTGGAGGACTCCTTGCTCGACGTGGACAGAGGCTGCGAGGCCTTGCAGCCGTCGCGGTAGAGCGCGACCGCTTTCAACCCGAGGCGCCAACCCTCTTCGTAGATGCGCTGCACCTCTTCGACGGTGGACTCGTTCGGCAGGTTCACCGTCTTGGAGATCGCGCCCGACAGGAACGGCTGCGTCGCCGCCATCATGCGCACGTGTGACATGGGGGCGAGGTAGCGTTGCCCCGTCTTGCCGCAGCGGTTGGCGCAGTCGAACACCGGGTAGTGCTCGATGCGGAGGTGCGGCGCACCTTCGATCGTCATGTGCCCGACGATGACGTCGTTGGCCTCTTCGATCTGGGCGCTGGAGTAGCCCAGGAACTTGAGCAGCGAGAACCCGGGGCGGCTACGCATCTCGGGCGAGATGCCCAAGCGGGCATAACTGTCGTCACCCAGCACCCACGCACCGAAGGCCAGGGAGAGATCGAACACGCCCGGCAGCGCCTTCTCGATCTTGGTCAAATCCGCGTCGGTCAGGCCACGCTGCTTGAGCGACGCGCGGTTGATGTGCGGCGCCGCGAGCAACGTGTTGGTGCCGGACACGAAGGCCACGATCTCATGCACCTCGAGATCCGAGTAGCCGAGGCGCCGCAGCGCCTCCGGCACGGATTGGTTCACGATCTTGAAGTAGCCGCCGCCCGCGAGCTTCTTGAACTTCACCAGCGAGAAGTCGGGCTCGATGCCGGTCGTGTCGCAATCCATCAAAAGACCGATCGTGCCGGTCGGCGCGAGCACCGTGGCTTGCGCGTTGCGGTAGCCGTGCTCCTGGCCGAGGCGCACCGCCTCGTCCCAGTCTTCGCACGCCGCGCGCCAGAGCACCTCGGGGCACTTGTCGCGGTTGATCTGGTAGGCGGCGTCGCGGTGCATGTTCATCACGCGCAACATCGGATCGCGGTTCTTGTGGTAGCCGGCGAAAGGCCCCTTCGTGGCCGCCATCTCGGCCGAGACGCGATAGGCGTGGCCGCACATGATCGCGGTGATCGCTCCGGCCATGGACCGCCCTTCGTCCGAGTCGTAGGGCAAGCCGAGCAACATCAACATGGTGCCGAGGTTGGCGTAACCCAGCCCCAACGGGCGATAGTCGTGCGAGTTCTTGGCGATGGGCTTGGTGGGGTACGCCGAGAAGTCGACCAGGATCTCTTGCGCCATGAAGAACACGCGCACCGCGTGACGGAAGCCATCGACGTCGAAGCGGCCCTCTTCGTCCAGGAACTTGGTCAGGTTGAGGCTGGCCAGGTTGCACGCTGAGTCGTCCAAGAACATGTACTCGGAGCACGGGTTCGAGGCATTGATGCGGGCGGTGTTGGGGCAGGTGTGCCAGCGGTTGATGGTGGTGTCGTACTGCACGCCCGGGTCGGCGCAGCCCCAGGCGGCCTCGGCCACGGTCCGCCACACGTCCTTCGCTTGGTACGTGTCCACCACTTCGCCGTTGGTGCGCCCGCGCGTCTGCCAGGTGCCGCCGCTCATCACCGCTTGCATGAAGGCGTCGGTGATGCGCACCGAGTTGTTCGAGTTCTGGCCGCTCACGGTGTGGTAGGCGTCGCCGTTGAAGTCGGACGAGTAGCCAGAGGCGATCAGCGCTTGCGCCTTCTTCTCTTCGCGCACCTTCCACTGGATGAAGTCCAGGATCTCCGGGTGGTCCATGTCCAAGCACACCATCTTGGCAGCCCGCCGCGTGGTCCCACCGCTCTTGGTGGCGCCGGCGGCGCGGTCGAACACCTCCAAGAAGCTCATCAGCCCGCTCGACGTGCCGCCTCCCGACAGCTTCTCTTGCTTGCCGCGGATCACGCTGAAGTTGGTGCCAGTTCCCGAGCCGTACTTGAACAAGCGCGCCTCGCTCTTCACCAGGTCGTACATGCTCATCAGATCGTCTTCGACCGACTGGATGAAACACGCCGAGCACTGCGGCCGCTCGTAGGCGGAAGCCGTCTCTTCGAGGGGAGCCTGGCCGGGTGAGGCCGCCATCCGCGCGCCGCCGGCGGTGAGGTAGTCCCACGACACCGCGCAGTTGCCGCCGGAGCCGGTGATGCCGTAGCGATGGAACAGGCCGCAGTTGAACCAGACGGGGCTGTTGAACGCACCGTACTGGTTCACCAACAAGTAGCTGAGCTCGGCCTCGAACGCGTCGGCGTCGCGCGTGCTGGCGAAGTAGCCCCCGAGCTCGGTGCCCACCTCGCGGATGGTCTTCGCGATGCGCGTGACGACGTCGCGGACGCTGGTCTCGCCCTTGGCCTTGTCGCCCATGATACCGGCCTTGCGGAAGTACTTGGACACCACGATGTCCGTCGCCAGCTGCGACCACTCGGAGGGAATCTCCGCGCCCTCCATCTTGAACACGACCGATCCGTCCGTGTTCGTGATGACGCTGGAACGCAGCTCCCAGTTGGTGGTGTCGAGCGGATCGACGCCGCGCTCGGTGTGCCGGCGCTCCACGGTGAGGCCGCGCTCCTTTCCACGGGCAGCGCGGACAGCTCCCGCGCGTGCGGCGGCCTTGGTTGCACCGCTGGTCACCAACGCGCCCCGAGCGGAGGAGGCCTGCGCGGAAGAGGCCAGCGTGGAAGAGCCGTGCTCGGAAGAGGCAACGGAGGCTTGTCGGGTGGAGCGGCCCTTCTTCGTGGTCGCGCCCTTGGTCGAGGCGAGGGTCCTGCTGGTCGGATCTTTCATGCCTTTGCCCTTAGCGAAGCTCACCTTGGTGGAAGCGCCAGTGTTCGAAGTACCCGTCGTCGACGCGCCGGCGCCATTCGAAGCCACGCGGGTGCCGTTCACATACTTGCTCGCCTCGGTTCCGACCGTCCCTTGCGCCATCGCGATATCCTCCGTGGCTCGGCCGACCGCGCTCCCCGCGCCCAGCCGAATCGTTGCTGATCGTGCTCTTCCTGGCAGTGGTGCCAGCGCCGCGCCGGAGCGTGAGCCCACAGAGCGAGCGGCAGAGAGGGAGGCCCTCCAGGGGACCACCCAAGTGCGTGCGTAGGTCCCCCACGGTGACGCCCCCAGGGACCCCACCCGGCACCAAGTCGAGAAAGTTATGGCTTGGCGACCGAAGCACGACAGCCACGGAAACGACTCCCATCACCGTCCTTCCCCCCTTCCCCTCTGGCCCAGCTGGTGGGCGATGCGAGGGGCTGGTCAGGGCTGAGGACGCGTTTCGGGGAGACGCCGTTTGGGTGACTGTTCAGTGACTCGACCGTTCAGCGAGAGAAGGGTGATACCCCAACCGGTTGTGGTGGAGCAAGTTCGAAACACAACATTCTGCGGATTTGGCTCAAGTTGTGGAAAGGATTCTGAACAGCCGCTCCCTGTGCACAATGTCTCCACTGGTCTTCCACAGGTTGAGAAGGAGTTCTCCTTGTTGGGCACCCGCCAGGGCGAGGCGACCGCCCCGAGGCCGACCGGCTATGCTGCGGCTCCTCGTGCGCGGCCCATGACACTGCGGTTGGTTCCCCTGGGTGGCCTTGGCCAGATCGGCATGAACTGCATGGCGATCGAGCAGGGTGAGGACCTGATCTTGGTCGACTGTGGCGTTGGCTTTCCCCACGAGCCGCTCGGCGCAGAGCTGATGCACCCTCGCTTCGACTACGTGCTCGAGCGGAGGAAGCGACTCCGAGGCGTGGTGATCACACACGGTCACGAGGACCACATAGGGGCGCTGCCTTACCTGTTGGATCTGGTGGAGGTGCCGATCTTCAGCCCCGCCCACGCCGCCGAGCTGATTCGGCGCCGCCTCTCCGAGTGGCATTTCCAACCGGACGCACTCAGCATCCACGAGACGCGCCCGAGAGAGAGGTTTTCGCTTGGGTCGTTCGAGATCGAGCCGATCCGGGTGACCCACTCGATCGCCGACGCGACGGCGCTCGCGATCCGCACCGAGGCTGGGATCGTCATTCACAGCGGGGACTTCAAGCTCGACCCCGACCCTCCCGATGGTGAGCTCACGGACGAGGCCCGCCTGAGCGAGCTCGGCGACGAGGGCGTGCGCCTGCTGCTGTCCGACAGCACCAGCATCGGGGCCGCGGGCAGCGCGGGCAGTGAGCGAGCGGTGGCCGAGCAGCTGCGCACGCTGGTGCAGTCGTCGCCGAAGCGCGCCCTGCTGGGGCTGTTCGCCTCCAACGTGCAGCGCCTGACCATGGTGGCCGACATCGCCAGGAGCAGCGGCCGCAAGGTGGTGTTGCTGGGTCGCGGGGTGAACACGCACGTCCGCGCCGCCACCGCGGTCGGTCGACTGGATTGGCCCTCCGACCTGGTCACCTCCCCCGAACACGCCATGACGCTGCCGCGCGAGAAGGTGCTGGTGTTGGCCACCGGCACCCAAGCCGAAGCCCGCGCGGCGCTGTTCCGCCTCGCAGCGGACGAGCACCCGCGGATGCGCCTGGAGGCCGGCGATCGCGCGATCTTCTCCAGCCGGGTCATCCCGGGCAACGAGCGCGCGGTGGTGGAGCTCCACAACGCGCTGCTGCGACGCGGCATCGAGCTCTGCACCGCGTCCACGCACCCCGGCGTGCACGCATCCGGGCACGCCCATCACGACGAGCTGGGACGCATGATCGAGCTGACGTGCCCGAAGGCGCTCCTGCCGGTGCACGGCACGCTGTTGCACCTCCACAGGCACGCCGCGCTGGGACGGTCGCTCGGCGTCGAGCAGGTGATGGTGGCGGAGGATGGCGATGTGATCGAGCTCACCCGGGACGCGCCGCTGGTCAAGGCGGGGCGCGCGCCGGTGGGCCGCGTGTTCGTGGCCGACCAGCTCGCCATCGCCGACGAGGTGCTGCGCGCGCGGAGACAGCTCGCCATGCGCGGTGTGCTGAGCGTCGCCGCGCGACTCGATGCCTCGGGGGCAGCGGTGACGCGACCGCAGGCGAGCCAAGTGGGAGTGATCGGCGAGCTGGAGGTGGATGTGCTGGCGCAGGTGGAGAACGCGGTGTGGAGCTCCCTGCAGGCGAGCCTCGACAGCTCCCCCGCCGAGCGCGCCGAAGCTGCGCGTGTCGCGGCACGCGGGGTCGTGTTTGCGCACACCGGACAGAGCCCGCTGGTGGTGGTGCAGCTGCTTGGAGCTCCGCCGTGAGCGAGGAGCTCGCCGAAGGCCCCCTCGTCTCGCGCGGCCCGAGCCACACTCCGGCCAGCGAGATCATCGGCTCGATCGCGCAGCTCGTGACCGATGCTCAAGCCGCGCATCGAGCGCTCGTCGCGGGCGCGCCCGCGCCCGGCGCGGATTCGGGTGAGCTGATCCACGACTACCGCGTGGCCCTCAGGCGGCTGCGCAGCGCGATGCGAATGTTGCGAGGCTCGTTCGGCAAGCGACGGATACGAGCGCTGAGCGACGCGCTGCGTGGCGCGGCGCTGCTCACCTCGGAGCTGCGCGACGAAGAGGTGCTACGCGAGACGCTGCTCGAGCTCGAGCTCGGCGGCGAGGACGGCGCGGCGCTCGCCCGGTGGATGGAGGGGCGGGCGCGGCGAGAGCGAGGGATGCGCCACCGCGTGCTGCGCAGCCTGGAGGGCGAGCACGCCACCCCGCACGCCATCGCGCCGCTGCTGTCCGAGCTGGCAGAGCTCTTGACACAAGCTCCACAACACGAGCTCGGAGACGCTGCGATCGCGCACACCGCCGTCGCTCAGGCGCTCGGCGCCATCGCGGAGCGGACGCTGGCCGCGAGCGTGGACCACTCCGAGTCGATGCACCGCCTGCGCATCGCGTACAAGCGGCTGCGATACACGCTGGAGGTTGCGGGCGCGTTCGTCGCCGGCGATCGAGAGCGTGCGCTCAAGATCGCGACCAAGATGCAGAAGCAGCTCGGGCGCCTGCACGACTTGGACGAGGCCCTGTTGCGCATGGATCGCGCGCGCGGTCTGCCGCGCCAGGCGCGGCTGGCCGTGCACGCGAAGCTCGCGAAAGCCCGTGCCTCTTGCGCGCAGAAGTGCCTGGAAGCTGCCGACAAACACGGCCGCGAGCTGCCCGAGCTGTTCAGCGGGCAGCGAGACTGAGCACGCGCGCCCTCAGGGCCGCTCGAACAGCGTCGCGATGCCTTGCCCGACGCCGATGCACAGGGACGCCAGCCCGCGCTTCTTGCCCGTGCGCGCGAGCGCGTGCACCAGCGAGCAGGCGATGCGCGCGCCCGAGGAGCCGATCGGATGCCCCAGCGCGATCGCTCCGCCGCTGACGTTGACCGTCGCCGGATCGAGCTCGAGCGTGCGCACGCAGGGCAGCGCCTGCGCAGCGAACGCCTCGTTCAGCTCCACCAGGTCGAGATCCTTCGCGGACACGCCGCTTCGCTCGAACAACCGTCGCACCGCGAAGATCGGCCCCTCCCCCATCAGGTTGGGCTCGACGCCGGCCGTGGCGGACATCACGACGCGCGCGAGCGGCGCGCCTCCTGCCAGCGCGGCGACGCGCTCCGACACCAACATCAGCGCCGACGCGCCATCGTTGATCGGCGACGAGTTGCCAGCCGTCACCGAGCCCGTCTTGCGGAACACCGGCTTGAGCTTGGCGAGCGCCTCTATCGTCGCGTCCTTGCGGACGCTCTCGTCCCGGCCGAACGAGACGGGCTCGCCTTTGGGCTGCTGCACCTCGACGGGCACGACCTCGGCGGCGAAGTCGCCCCGCTCCCAAGCCGCGGCAGCCTTCTGGTGAGACGCGAGCGCGAACAGGTCCTGGTCCTCGCGGCTGACGCCGTACTTCTCGGCCACGTTCTCGGCGGTCTCGCCCATACTGATGAGCTCGAAGCGCGCGGCCAGCTTGGGGTTGGGGTAGCGCCAGCCGAGCGTCGTGTCGTAGACCGTGGGCGGAGTGCGATCGAACGCGCTGGCGCTCTTGGGCATGGTGAACGGCGCGCGAGTCATGCTCTCCACCCCTCCCGCAATCACACACTCGGACTCCCCGACGGCGATGCGACGAGCTGCGTCCGCGACTGCCTCGAGCCCAGAGCCGCACAAACGGTTCACCGTCACGGCGGGGATGGTCGCAGGCAGCCCCGCGAGCAAGAGAGCCATGCGAGCCACGTTGCGGTTGTCTTCGCCCGCTTGGTTGGTCGCGCCGAAGACGACCTGGTCGATCTCGGCCTGCACGCCCGGCTTGCGCGCGACCAGCGCGGACACGACCGCCGCGGCCAAGTCATCGGGGCGAACACTGGCCAACCCGCCGCCGTAGCGGCCGATGGGAGTGCGGACGGCATCGAGCACGAAGACCGGGCGGAGCGAGGACGGCATGGCGAAGAGCCTAGTATTCAACTGGCTTGCCAGTTGAATCAAAGAGCAAAATTCTCCGCCGCTCGGGGGGCCACGAGGATGCGCTGGCCATCGCACCCGCCTCGGGCGAGCATCCGACGCGTGACGGACCCGCGCCTCCCCGGCAAAGAGGTGAGCATCAGGCTCGCACGGGCGTTCGCAGCTGCGTTTGCGGCGGCCGAGGAGGCCCCCGCCGGCCCCGCCCGAGACCGAGAGCTCTTGCTCGGCCCGGTCGCCGTATGGCGCACCGTTCGTGCCGTCCACGGCGAACACACCTGGGCCCAACGCTGCGCCGACATCGGCTATCGGTTGCGCGCGCAGCAGCAGGCCCGCGCAACAGAGGTCGCCGTCGACGCGTCTGCGCCGGGGGCGGTCGTGGTGGCGGCGCTGTGGGCGCTCGCGCGCGGAGAGCGATCACTGCGTCTGGGGCCCAAGACGGCGCGTTGGCGAGCCGCCACGAACGCCGCGCTGGCCACTTTGCCCGCCGAAGCGAGCGTGGTGCTCGAGCCTGCAGGCGAGCCTCTCTCGAGCGCGTTGCACGTCGGCGCGACCGAGCGTTTGCGCGTGGTGGTGGCGCCCTACTACTACGCGCCCGGCGATCTGGAGCGCGTGGCTCTTGCGGTCGCGCTCGAGCTCTGCAGGCCTTCGCCTGAGGCGGAGGCTGGCCTCGAGCTGCAGCTGCCGCTTCGCTGGGATCAACGCCTCACCTTTCTGGCGACCTTGTCCCGACTCTGCGCCGCGCTCGGGGTCGACGTACCGGAGCCAGTTTGGCTCGACGCCGATGCTCCGGCTGAGCTGCTCGACGCCGCACGCGAGCGGGCGTCGAAAGACGCCACGTTGAGCGTGTTTCTCTACCCCATGTGGCGCGAGCAACAGGTCGTCGAGCGCGCGCTCGACCGTTTGCTCGAGGGCCGCCACCTCGCCACGGTCAACGAAACTCCCGCAATGCTGTGGGCGCTCGGCCACGGCGCGCGCCACGGGAGCGCTGTGCTCGACGCCGACCAGCGCCTCCGCGCCCCGCACAGCACGCGCGCCATCCTTCGTCGCGTCCAGTTCGAGAGTGCCCCGTCGTGGCCCCGAGGGATCTCGCTCTTGTCCGCCAACTGGCTCGGCGTGTGAGCGAACCTACCTGGCCGCGCGCGTGGCGGCGGCCCGTCAGAACGAGGCGCTGATCACCGGCAGGTGGACTTCGTTCTCCTGCTGCACGCCGAACTTGGCGATCTCCTCTTCGCTGAAGGTGGGACGCACCTGCACGGCGGGAACGCCCATCTCCAACGCGGGACCGCTGAAATTGAAGAGCGCGAAGCCAGTAGGGCGACGTGCGCTGTTGCGCGGCACTTTGCGGCGCAACTTGCTCTCCTTCTGGACGGTGGTGACGCTTTCACCCGGCGGAGGCGTGCCAGGCGCCGGCTCCGTCCCGGGCGGCACGACGGTGGTGGTGCCCTCCTCGCCTTCGTACTCTTCGCGCGTCGTGGCGTTGAGGGTCAGCACCAGCGTTGGGATGATCAACGCCAGCCCGCCGGCGAGCATGTACAGGGGTGCCTCCGCCGGAGGATCCGCCTGCTCGACGGCCCAGCCGCCCACCGCGCCGCCCACGGCGCCGACGCCGCCGAACACGACGTAAGGCCACCACGGCTTGAGCCCTGCGATGCCCATCGGCATCATCACGATCTCGGCCCCGAGGAACGCGCCGCCCACGATGCCCTTGGCCGTCCCCGAGACGGCGCCGTCTTCCTCCGCGGTTTGGGCGTGCGCCTGCGACGGAGACAAGGTCAGGAACGCCGCCGCCACCACGGGAGCTGCGACAGCGCGAAGCAAGGAGGAAAGGCGGTCAGTGTGCATGACAATCGGTCCGCGTCATTTGGTTGCGAGGGGCCAGGGCCGCATTCGCCCCGTGCGCCCCCCTCTGGGACGGGCCGAGCCTACCACGAGAGCCCCCCACGGGGGACGAATTGCTTGGGCAACACTTCGGGTGCTAGAGTCCTGATCACGCTTTTGGATCGGCCGTCGTCTCCTTCGGCCGAGATCGCTCGAGGCCAACCATGGGACGCTTCGGAATCACCGAGATCCTCATTTTGCTCGCTGTCGCGCTGCTCCTGTTTGGGGGCTCGCGCATCGCCAACATCGGCAAGGGCCTTGGCGAGGGCATTCGCAACTTCAAGAAGGGGATCAAAGACGGCGACGAAGAGCCGAAGCTGGGCGAAGGCGAAGAGAAATCCGCCGAAAAGCTGCCCAGCGCGGCGGCGACGACGGCGGGCACCGAGAAGCTGTCCACCAGCGAGAAGAGCTGATCGCACCGTCCGGCGACTGAGCGTCTCGAGCCGGCCCCCAGAGAGCGCGTGCCGGCAGGCGCCATCTGTCTATACTCGAGGCAATGCGTGCGCTCGAGCGAGTGGGCCGGGTGGTTCTGTTCCTTGCGGTGTTGGGGCTCGCGGGCATCTCCGCGGCCACCTTCGGCGCGGGCAGCCTTTGGCGGGGCTTCGAGCCAGCGCTGGCCGCGCCGGGCCAGACCGTCAAGACTCCCTACGACCTGACACGGCTCGAGGCCGTGAACGAGACCCTCAAGTACATCCGCAAGAAGTACGTCGACCCCGACCGCATCAAGCCCAAGGCCATGTTGCTGTCGAGCCTGAACTACATCCAGCGCGACGTCGCGCAGGTGATCATCCACCAGCAGAACGACAAGGAGATCACGGTCCAGGTCGAGAACGAGTCGCGTTCGTTCCGCATCGACGACATCCAAGGTCCATGGGACGTCGCCGCCCGTCTGCGTGAGGTGTTCGCCTTCCTGCAGAAGAATTTGGAGGGATCGGGGGTCGACCTGCGCGAGCTGGAGTACGCGGCCTGCAACGGCATGTTGCACACCCTCGACCCGCACTCTTCGTTCCTTTCGCCGGAGGCGTACCGAGACATGAACGTCACCACCTCGGGCGCGTTCGGCGGCCTGGGCATCGTGATCTCGGTGCGTGACCAGCAGCTCACGGTGATGCGCCCGATGCCGGGCACCCCTGCGCAGCGCGCGGGGCTCAAGCGCTTCGATCGGATCGTCAAGATCGAGGGCGAGTCCACGCAGAACATGCCGCTCGACGACGCGGTGAAGCGTTTGCGCGGCGAGCCGGGGACCGAGGTCACCGTGTGGGTGGTGCGTGAGGGTCCGGATGGTTGGACCCAGGCCAAGCCGTTCAAGCTGCAGCGCGAGGTGATCAAGGTCTCCTCGGTCGAGTCCCAGAAGCTCGACGGCAACGTCGGCTACGTGAAGCTCAAAGGGTTCCAGTCCTCCACCACCGAGGAGGTGGTCAAGGCGCTCGACGCCTTCAAACAGGCGGGGCCGATCAAGGGTTTGGTGCTGGATCTGAGGGGCAACCCAGGCGGCTTGCTCGACCAGGCAGTCAAGGTCGCCGACCTGTTCCTCAGCGACGGGGTGATCGTGGCCACGGTGGGCTCATCCGAAGGACGCGAGGAGCGCAAGGCGAACGGGCCTGGAACCGAGGAGGGCTACCCCGTGGTGGTGTTGGTGAATGGCTCGAGCGCCAGCGCCAGTGAGATCCTGGCGGGCGCGCTCAAGAACCATGACCGCGCGCTGGTGGTTGGCCAGCAAACGTTCGGCAAGGGCAGCGTGCAGCTGGTGTTCTCGGAGATCACCCCCGAGAAAGCTGCGCTCAAGCTCACCATCTCGCAGTACCTCACGCCGGGCGACGTCTCCATCCAAGGCGTGGGGGTGACGCCCGACATCGAGCTCGACCCGATGACTGTCGACGCGCTCGAGATGGACTTGACCGTGCAGAAGGACAACGTGCGCGAACGCGAGCTGTTCGCCTCGCTCGAGAGCCAATACGCAGCCCCGGCAGGGAAGCCGCAGGATCTGGTGCGCTACCAGTTCAGCAGCAAGGATCGCGAGACCCAGCGCGAGCTCGGCAGCGACGCGGAGGATGAGTTCCAACTCGACTTTCCGATCCGCTTCGCGCGCGAGCTCGCGGCCAGCGTGCCGCCGGGAAAGCCGCGCAGTGAACAGCTGACCGCAGCCAAGCCCTTGATCGACAAGACCAAGCGCGATGAGCTGGCCAAGGTCGCTGCTGAGCTCGACAAGATGGGGGTGAACTGGGATGCCCCGCCAAGCGGCGCCAAAGCGGCGAGCCGCGCCGATCTCGAGGTGAAGGTCGAGACCGGCAAGCCCAAAGACACCGTCACCGCTGGCGAACCGATGGACTTGCGCGTGCGTGTGAAGAACAACGGCAAGGAGCCGGTCTTTCGCCTGCGCGCGCAGACAGAGAGCGAGAACGGCTACTTCGACGCCAAGGAGCTCGTGTTCGGCAAGGTGGCGCCGGGCGAGGAGAAGGTCGCGCAGGTGCCTCTGGGCTGGTGCGAGATCGAGGGCCGCAAACACGCCTCGATCCATGCCGGCCCCCGCGACGCGAAGCGATCCTGCAAGATCCCGATGGATGCCACCGAGCGCAGCGACGGCATCACGATCAAGTTCGAGGCAGAAGGAGGCGACGCGCCGGAGAGCGCCGAGCTGCGGCCCACGGTCCGGGCGCTACCGCGTCCGGTGTTCAAGTACAGCTACCAAATCGTGGACAACCGCGGCGGCAACGGCGACGGCCGCGTGCAACGCGGCGAGGGCGTCAGCATGTACTTGACCGTCAAGAACGTCGGCGGAGGGCGCTCGTACGAGACCTTGGCCAGCGTCACGAACATGAGCGGCGATGGCCTGCTGCTCCATGCTGGCCGCTTCGACATCTCCAACATGGCGCCGGGGGACGTGCGGCGCGTGACCTTCACCTTCGACGTGCAGAAGGCGTTGGTCGAGCCGGAGGCCGTCATCTCCCTGGCCGTCGGCGACCGCGATCTCAACGAGTTCGCTCGCGAGAAGCTGAAGTTGCCGATCGAGCCAGCGGGCAACCTGACCGAGCTGTCCGTGGTCAGGGTGGCGGGCGCTCGGGGCGCCACGTTGCTCGAGTCCGCCAAGGACGGCGCGCGCGGGTTCGGGTCGATCCCGGCTGGGACTCCCGTCTCCGTGATCGGGCGCGCCGGACAGTTCGACAAGGTCAGCGTCGACGGCAGTCGCTTCGCCTTCGTCGCTTCGAGCGAGCTGAGCGATGGCGCGAGCAAGCCAGCGACGACGCTGCCGTTCTCCGACGTGTACTCGCACGCTCCGCCAGAGCTCACGCTGGAAGCCGCCGCGTTGTCGACCCGCGAAGGCACGGTGAAGATCAAGGGCACGGCGTCTGCCACCACCCAGATCAAGGACCTCTACGGGTTCGTGGGCAACCGCAAGATCTTCTACCGCTCCAACAAGAAGGCCACGGATCCGCGAAGCGCGACCTTCGAGATCGAAGTTCCGCTCAAGCCCGGCGTGAACATCATCAACGTGTTCGCGCGCGAAAACGCAGACTCCATCACGCGGCGCAGCTTGATCGTGCGGCGCGACGCCGAGACCGGTGAGCTCCTGAAGAGCCCCAAAACGGAGGACGCCGACGACTGGTTGGCTCAGCCCTCGGATCCCTGACCCTGGCCCAGCTCACTCGGGGGCGCGCTGGCGGCCTCGGCCTGCTTCTTGGCTTCTTGGCGCGTGCGCAACGAGGACAGGGCCACCGAGACCAAAAACACCACCGAGCCCACGATCGCGATGGCCGTTCCCACGTTGAACACGTAGTGGAGCGTGGCAGCGCCTGCGATGCCCATGATGAGCACGCCGAGCAGCACCAAGCCGACCCCCAAGACCGGATCTGGCCCCGTCTTCTGACTCAGGGACTTGTCGATCAACGACGAGCTCGGCAAACGGTCGACCATGCCACCATGCTAGCGGTTCAACCCTTGGGGTTGAAGAGGTCGTCGAACGCGGCGTCGAACTCGTCCCCCGCGCCTACGGCCACGGCCTTGGGCGCCGCCTTGGCGGGGGCGTCACCGACGATTCGTCGCTCGAGCGCTGCGATCCGCTCGGCCACGGAGCCCCTCATGTCCTTGTGTGAGGGGTCGATGCGCGCGACCAGCTGGAAGTAGTAGAGAGCCTGCTCGAAGTTGTTGCGCATCTCGTAGGCGTTGCCGATCTCGTACGTCAGCGCCAGCTCCTGCTCGGTGGTCTTGTGCTGCGCGTGAAGGCCCCGGATGAACGCGTCGATGGCAGTGTCCAGATCGCCGTTCTGCATGTGCAACATGCCGATCATCGATTGGCACACGCACTCTCGCGCCGGGTCCCGCGACGCCAGCTCGAACTCGTGGATCGCGTCGGCGATCAGCCCCATCTCTTTGTAGGCGACGCCGAGATCGTAGTGAGTCGCCGCGTCGCCCTCGGCGATTTGCGCCGCCACGCCAGCCTTGAACTGCTCGAACACCTGCTCCACGCTGATTTGCCCCGGCGCGAGCGGTGCAGCTTGCCGTGGCCCGAAGCTGTCCATCGCGCTGTCCATCTCGTCGAGCGCGTGGGCGATGTCGTAGGCGCGATCCACCGTCAGCTCGCGTGTGTGGTGGCGAGCACGCGGGCTCGTGCTGGCAGCGTGGACGCTGGGCGGAGGCTCCTCGGCGGCAGGCGGGACCAAGGCTGCGCGTGCGGCCCCGATCTCGCGCTTCTTCTCGAGCAAGATGGGGTGATTGGGGAGACGGCCGAGCTGCTCGTTGAGCAGACTCTCGGCCTCGTCCAGCATGCCCTGTGCGGTGAAGAACTCGATCTCCTCGAGCGCCGACTCGTCCAGCCCGGCGGGGCCGCCGCGCGGGGCTGGCACCTCTGCCTCCTCGAGCGGGTAGGACGGCATCCCGAAGTTGGTGGACTCGTTGGCGAACGGATCGTCGAGCTCGATCGACGGCGCGCGGGGTCGTGGGCCCAAAGCGGCGTGCGGCGAGGCTGGGCCCAAGCTGCTCGTCAGCGTGTTCGGCATCGCGCTGGTCGGCAGCTCGGGGGCCTCGAACGGATCGACGACGCCGAAGCCCTGCGCCGGGTACGCGTCCGGCGGCGCGATGGGCAGCTCGTCTGCCGTGAGCTCCTCAAGGTCGTACGAGGGCAGCGGGGCCAGCGGATCGTACGCGGGGATCGACGGCGAACGCGACGGCGCCGGCTCGTCTTCGGGCCCGGCGACCGCGTACCCCAGTGAGCGCAACATGGCCAGCGCAGTGCGGTTCTCAGGCTCGAGCAGCAGCACCTCGTCCAGCAAGCGGGCGGCCGCGTCAGCATCCGACTCTGCGACCAAGTCCGCCGCGAAACCCAACATCTCGGCCACGGCCGCGTCCTGGTCGCCGGACTCGATCAGCACGTCGCACAGCCGCTCGCGGAACTCGCGAACGGTGGACTGCCCCTCGATGGCGGCGCGCAGGATGTCCGCCGCCTCCAGGTAGTTGCCGGCCCGCCGCGCTGCCTCCGCCTCCGACAGCACGCGACGCACGACGTGCTGCGGATCGTCGTTCGGCGGGTAGGACGCTCGCAGCGGGATCGGCTGCTCATCGTCGGAGGCGGGCTCCAAGCTGACGTCGACGTCGTCGTCGCCCATCAGATCGGCTTGGCTCACCTCCTCGACGGAGCTCACCTCCTCGACCACGCTGATTTCTTCGATGTCGTCGCGATCGTCGGCGGCTGGCGCGCGCCCGTACATCGGCTCCGGTGCCGGAGCTGGGGTGGGTTTGGCGGGCAGCGCAGACGGAGGCGCGCTCAACATTTGGGAGGGCGGCAGCGAGGACGGCCGCTCGCTCAGCGCCACGAGCTGCCGCACACCCTCGTCGGTAGGTGCGCGCTGCACCAAGATCGCCAGCAGCGCATCGAACACGTCGCGCTGATTGGTCTCGCGCGCGATGCGAGCGGCCTCCTTCTGCACCTCGACGGCCTTCGCCGTCTGCCCGAGCACGTCGAACGCGCGGGCGAGCAGGCCGAGCGTCTCGAGATCGCGTGGGTTCTCCTTGAACGCGACCTGCAGCTTGGTCAGCGCGGCCATGCCGTCGTTGGGCTGGTTGCGCTCGATCAGAATGGTCGCGGCGAGCCTCGCGAACTTCGTCTCCTGCCGGTACTGCAGCAGTCGCTCGACCACGCGCAGCGCGTCGTCCCGGCGGCCGATGCGCAGCAGGATCTCGGCGGCCATCCCGAACTCGATCGACGCGCCGTCGAAGTCACGCACCCGGGCGAGCGCGTCGGCCAACCTGAGGTGCGAGACCGGGTTCGAGCCGTCGAGGCTGACGATCTTGCGGAAGATGTCGATCGCGTCCCGGTCTCGGCCCACCGTCTGCAGCCGAGTCGCCATCTCGTCGTAGTAGGCGAGCGCGTCCGAGCGCAGGTCGAGCTGGGTGAGCAGCTCGGCCAGCTTGGGCACCACATGGCCAAACCGATCTTCCAGATGCGGCGCGTGCTTCTGAATGATCTCGCGCATCTGCTTGTACACCGCCACAGCCTTCACGCTGAAGCCCTGCACGGTGTAGTAGGACGCGACGCGGTCGTAGGTGGCGATGGCTTCGGCGAACTGCTGGGTTCGCAGGTAGATGTCGCCGATCTTCAGAAGCGTGCGGACATCACTCGGGTCGTCGGCGACGACCTTCTGGTACTCCGCGATCGCCTTGTCGTAGCGCTTCTTTTCGACAAGCTTCTGCGCTTCTTGGAGGATCTTGTCGCGGTTGATCGCCACTCCGGTCTCCGGGGACGCAAGCCCAAGGGAATGTACCTCAATCACAGGGGATCCGGCACGCTTTTGGCTAAAGAGTGTGTTGGCGGCCTGTGCGCGCCTATCCCACTAGCGCCGTGTCTCAGAAGTCGCCATCCGTGGCAGGGACACGACCACTTCTCGGGAAGGCTCTGCGGCGTGCAAATTCTCCCGTGCCAGTCGCCACGCCTCGGGGCCTTCGGCGCTGCTTCTCGACAGGCACGAGCTCACCCGGCCAGCCACGCGAGCTTCCGGCTTCCAGAAGGGCGAGCTTCGGGTCCACCCGTAGGCTCCGTGGGAAGGGTGCGGGGGCACCTTTTGTCGCGGCGCTCGGGGGTCCCCTCGTTTGGGGCGGGGCCTCGTCGGCCCTCGCTGACGCTCGCAAGTGGTGCTAGCCATGGCGCCCGCGAGCCAGTAGGGCCTCGGGAGAGCGTCCATGCGCGCGATCAGCTTCATCGGCATCATCGGGCACGGCCCCGAGCTCGAACGCCCGGATGGGGCAGCCGAGGCGATGCGAATGTTGGGGGCCGAGGTCCGCGCCCGCGATTTGTGGGACGATCCGGCGGAGCTGTTTCAATCCGAGTCGGACGTCTGTCGCGCCGTGGTGGTCGAGGCGCGCGCACGCGCGGACATCGGCGTGCTGGTGCTGCGGCGCTTGCGCAAGGAGCCGCGCCTGGCGTCGGTCGGGGTCATCCTCGCGGTCGAACGCGAGCAGGCCGCTCGGCTCGACCCCGGCAGCGGCTTCGATGACTTCGTGTTGATGCCCGTGTTCGCGGCCGAGCTGTACGCGCGCATCCGCGCCGTGGAGTGGAAACACAGCGAATTCTCCATGGAGGAGCGGGTGAAGATGGGCGAGTTGGTGATCGATCGCGCCGCGCGCGAGGTGACCCAGCACGGCGCCGTGATCAACCTGACCGCCAAGGAGTTCGATCTGTTGGTCTACTTGGCCGACCACCGCGGGAAGGTCGTCTCCCGCAACGAGATCCTGGAGCGCGTGTGGGGCTCGAGCTACGACGGGGGCGCGCGCACGATCGACATTCACGTGCGCCGACTGCGGGCCAAACTGGGCGCGGAGCTCGATCTGGTCACGTTCCGCGGCGCAGGTTATCGCTTGGGAGCTGGTCGCGCATGACGTCGCGAATCTTGGCGCTATCGGTGGGGTGTCCCGCGGGGATCGGGCCCGAGGTGGCCGTCGCGGCCGCGAGCGCGACCGGAGCGAACCAGCGCTGCGTGCTGGTCTGCGACCCCGCGCTCGCCCTCGCGACCGCGCGCGCGCTCGGTCTGCGACGGTCGATCCAGCTCGTGGCGACCAGAGCGGACGTCTCCAAGGCACCGCTCGGCAAGCTGTTGGTGTTCGCCGAGAGCAGCCAGCTGACGGGGCCCGTCGTGCCCGGGCAGCCCAACGCCGCCGCTGGTCGCGCGCAGCTCGCCTGGATCGACCAGGCGACGGATCTGGTGAGACGCAAGGTCGCCGACGGGCTCGTCACCGGGCCCGTGGCCAAAGCCACGATCGCCTCCAGCGGTGCCCGCGGCGCGCGCCACTTCCGCGGCCACACCGAGCACCTGGCCAAGCGTTTGGGCGCCCGCGAGGTGGTGATGGCCTTCGCTGCACCCGAGCTGGTGACGGCGCTCGTGACCACACACCTCGCACTGCGCGACGTCCCTGGCGCGATCTCCTCTGCGCGCGTTTCGATGGCATGCTACTGGACCGCACGGCTGCTGCAGGCCCTCGGCGTACGTCACGCTCGCATCGCCGTGGCTGCGCTGAACCCGCATGCTGGCGAGGGCGGCATGTTCGGCGACGAAGAAGCGCGCCACATCACTCCCGGCATCGAGCGCGCGAAGACGCGCCTGCTGCGCGAAGACGTGCGGGCGACGTTGTCCGGCCCGCTGGGAGCAGAGACGGCGTTCCGCAGGGCGCGCGCGGGCAGCGCGCGCGAGTTCGACGCCGTGGTGGCCATGTACCACGACCAGGCCACCATCCCGAGCAAGCTGCTCGGCTTCGGCGAGGCCACCAACGTCACGCTGGGGTTGCCCATCGTCCGCACGAGCGTCGACCACGGCACCGGCTACGACATCGCAGGCTCAGGCCGAGCCGACCCAAGCGGCATGCTTCAGGCGATCGCGCTGGCGGCCACGCTCACGGCGACGCTCTGCCGCCCCGCGGGGCGCGCGAGTCGAACAGGATCGTGACCGGCCCATCGTTCTCGACGCTGACGCGCATGTCGGCACCGAAACGACCGGTGGCGACCTGGAGCCCGCGGAGACGAAGACGGTCTGCGAAGAGGTCGATTGCGGCGCGAGCCAGCTCCGGCGCCATGGCGGCGGTGAAGCTCGGCCGATGACCGCGGCTGAGATCGCCGAGCAATGTGAACTGCGACACCACCAACAGCGCGCCCCCGACCGCGGCCACGTTGTGCGCCATCTTGCCGCGCTCGTCCTCGAACACGCGCAGCTCCGCCACCTTGTGTGCCACGCGCTCCAGGTCGTCGTCGCCGTCGCCTTGCTCCATGCCGGCAAACACCACCAAGCCGCGACCGATCTCGCCGACGACCTCGTCCGCCACCGTCACGCGCGCGCTGGTGACGCGCTGAACGACCACCCTCACGCGCGCGCCTTGCCGCCGAGCTTGGCCACCAGCGCGAAGTACTCGCTGCGGCCGTACCGCTGATTCAACACGTGGAAGTCTTTGCCAACCAGGCCTACACAGCCGAAGCAATACGTGCAGCCGACGCAGTCATAGCTCCGCACGAGGTAGGACGACTGTGAACAGCGCTCGCAGCTCTCGCAGTGCGAGCAGCCGAACAGATCTTTCGAGCTCCGGCAGTGCGTCGAGCCCACCGATCGCTCGACGTCGACGCAGTAATGGCAGCGCAAGAGTCCCTTGCTGCGCGTGCAGAACGTGCACTCTGTGCAGCGCTCACAGTCCTTGAGCGCGACGCTGCCGACGTTCTCACTGGCCGCGGCGCCGAGCGCCAGCAAGCGCCTGAGCTCGGCCTCGAACTCCTGCGGGGTCATCCCTGCCCTTTACTGCGAAGCCGCCTCGCGCGGCTACGACCTTCTAGTCGAGCGACTTGACGAAGCGCCTCAGCAACGCGGATGCCTCGCGCGTTTCGGCCTCGTCCGCCAGCTCTTCAATGCGCCGAAGGCGCGAGTCGAGCACAAGCGGGCGCTTGAGAGGCTCCGTTTGGAGGATGGTGTAGAGCTGCGCGATGGCAGCTCGCACGTGCACTTCGTCGGCGTGCTCGAGCAACTGCAGGTGGAGCTCCTGGTCGAGCTCGGGCAGGGCGTGTCCGGCCTTGAACAGCGCGTCCGCGGCTTGGGTGATCGCCGGCCGCCCGTGCGCCGCGCCGAGCCGCTGCAGCAGGCGCTCCCGCTCTGCCTCACGCTCACTGACGGCGGCGGGCGACACAGCCACGATGCGACCGCGCGGCGCTGCCCGCTTGCCGGACGGCGGCTCCGCCGGCTCGGCCAGGTCCGGCGCGGCGTCGCGCCGCTGCCCCAGCACGTCTGGGTTGTGCCACACCTTGGGCGGCTCATGACGAACCCGCCGACTCGCTTTTTTCGCCGTACGGCGTGTCGCCCCCGACATCGTTGCGCCCAGCTCCTTCAGGAGGCCGCGCAGCCCCCCACCTTCGGGCCCTGGGAGGCCGCGATGCAGCCGCCCGAGTTGATTATGGGCGCTTCGAATGTGCCCCCGCAACCCGCAAACGCGCTCGACGGAGGCGGCGGCGGGAGGGGCCCGGTGGTATGTCTCTGACCAGAGAGAGTGACCTCGACTCGAGACAGCTCGCGAGCTCCCACTGAGCTGGTGCCGCCGCGCAGGGTGAGCACCCGATCGGTGGCGCGTTACCCCTTCTTGGAGCTGTTCGAGCACGACCTCGTGGACGCTGAGGGCGGGAGCCGCGTCGCGGTCACGCTGGGGCTCCGCGACTGGTGCGTGATCGCGGCCACCGACGAGGAGCACCGCTGGATCGTGATCGAGCAGCATCGGCACGGGGTCAACGCGAGCACCTGGGAGCCCGCGGGGGGGATCATCGAGCCGGGTGAGCCCGCCGCCGACGCAGCGCTGCGCGAGCTCCGTGAAGAGTCCGGTTACCTCGGGGCCAAAGCCGAGCTCCTGGCGGTGGTGCACCCCAACCCCGCCTTGAGCGACAACCGCGCCCATTTGTTCCTGGCTCGAGGGGCGCACCACGTCTCCGAGCCGGACAACCCCCCGGACGAGCGAACGCGCGTGCTCTTGCTGTCGGACGACGAGCTGGAGGATGCGCTCGCGCGAGGCCGCATCAGCCATGCGCTGGCCCTGTGCACGCTGATGTTGGCCCGGCAGCGGCTGGGGTCGCGGCCGTGAACCGCCGCACGAAGCCTGCCAAGCCGGTCCCCAAAGGCGCGGCTCCCGAGGCCGTCTCCAGGCCATTCCGCGCGCTGAAGGGGCGCGTGATCGAGACCGCCCCGCCCTCCAGCCGAGCCAGCTCCCCGCCCGTCGACCCGACCGACGCGCTGCCGTTCGATGTCCACATGCGCGGCGTTCGACCTTTGCCCGGTCGAGCGCGCCGCATCCCCACCTCGCAGCAAGCGCTCGAGGCCCCGGCTACCCCTCGCGACCCGACCGTGGATCTGGACGAGCCCGCGAGGGCTCGGCTGCACGCCCTGGTGAGCGAAGGCCTCGCGTTCGAGGTGGTGGACGATGGCGTGCTGCTCGAGGGGCGCAGGCTGAGCGTCGATCCGCGCGAGCTGCGGCGACTCGCGACCGGACGTTACCCGACCGACGCCTCGCTCGATTTGCACGGCCTCGGGCTCTCGGACGCGCGCAAAGCCGTCACCAGCTTCCTCTCGCAGTCGCGAAGCAAGGGAGATCGCGCCGTGCTCATCATCCACGGGCGGGGCCGACACTCTCCCCGCGGCGAGGCCGTGTTGCGGGGTGAGCTCGGGGCATGGTTGAGCCAAGGCAGCGCCGCCGTGCACGTGGCGGCGTTCACCTCGACGCGGGAAAGCGATGGACGCAGCGGAGCGGTCATGGTGCTGCTGGCGAAGCGATGAACGCGCGGGCGACGATTCGTGAAACCCGGCGGCGGCGAGTCGCCCTGCTGGGTGTGGCGCTCTCGATCTCACTCTCGTCGGGGTGCGAGCCAGCAACCCCATCGCCGGCCCCCATCCCGCGCACGACGGCGCGGCCGACCGCGGATCCCATCCTGCCCAAGTCGGGGGTGTTTCCCTCCAAACGTTTCGGTGTGCGACTGCCGCTGCCGGACGGCAAGGCCTGGAAGATCGACGACCGCAGCAGCCACTGGCTCGACGCGAAACACCCCGGCGAGGGCTCGAGCTTGCTGCTCCGCACCTGGCGCGACGAGAACCGCATGACGCGGGACAAGTGCCAGGCCACCGCTCGCCTCTTGCGCAAGTTGCCGACGCTCGATGGCGCCGAAGTGCTCGACACGCGGCGCATCGATCAGCCGCCCGGTTTCGACACCGAGCTCGAGGTGGCCTCTTTGCCCGATCAGAAGGGTGGCCTCTTCGGCGTGGTGCTTGCGTTCGGAGGGCTTGGCCGCCGTTGCTTCGCGTTCGTGTACGTCACGCAAGCGAGCGGGCGCGACGCCGACCGCGTCGTGGGCGCGCGCTTGGCCACCATCGTCGAGGAGTCGCTGCTGGGCCTGCGCTTCGAAAGCGATCTCGACGCGACGCTCGAGCGCGACCTCAACGGTAACTGAGCGGGCGCCCCGATGCGTCGGCCTCGAGGTCTTCCACCAAGCGCTCGTCGGAGAACGCGCGAGCCAACGCGACGAGCTCGGCCCGCGGCGCTTCCGGCAGGCGCGCGCGATCGACCTGGTTGAGCTTGCACAGTCCGAGTCGGTACAGCTTGGCCAGGGGCGTCTCGTCGTGCGGGTCGACCCCGCGTCGATGCCACTCCTTCAAGATGGCGGCGAGCCGCAGCGGATCGAACCAGGCCGACTCGAGGCTGTAGCGCGCGACCGTCTCGTCGATCGAGGGGACGCCAGTCGGAAACGCCTCGAGCGCGGCGCGGCTGGCTGCCCTCTTGTCTCCCATGCCGTAGCTGGTGATCGCGATGACCGCGTGCAACATGCGTCGTTCATCAGGCTCGAGGTGCGAGGGCTCCACGTCGGTGAGCGCGCGGCTCGCGCTCACCAGGTCCCCCCGGCGCGCGCCGTCCACCGCCAAGGCGAGCTGCTCGAGCGCGCGCGCCGGCGAGTAACGGCTGGCACGCACCGAGCTCGCCGTGAGCGGGGGCGCGTCGAGCTCGCGTGTAGCTGCCAGCAACATCGCGTTCCGTGCGGCGGCGCGCGAGACGAAGAACCAGCCTCCGAGCGACAGCAGCGCCGCCGCCGATGCGCCCGCAATCAGCGGGTGGGCGGCCGCCCACAGACCCAGCACCACCAGCGCCAGCAGCGCGACGACGCGCAGCACCGGCCCGAGCCGCGCGCGCCGGTGCTGCGTGCCGATCCACACCTCGGCGGACACGAAAGGCTCGATCACCAGCCAATACAGAAAGCGCAACACGCCCGCGAGCACGCTGCGCGCGAGCGCGAACAGCCCCTGCGAGCCAGCGGCAGGAAGCGACCCATCGCGGCGCGGTGCGAGGGAGGTCTCACGACGCGGCGTCGCAACCGACGCGGACCGCACGAGCTCGCTCGATCCACCGCGGGGGGGCTCCGGGCCCCGATCGACCTCGAGGCCGCTTTCGGACACGTGGCAACAGAATACGCCTCGGCCAGGGACCTGTCACATCGGTCGCCACCCCCTCTTACGCGAGGAAACTTCGCGCACGATGTACTAGGGTAGCCGCCACGATGCTGCTCCGCCCTTCCGTCGCCCGCGTTGGCTCGACCCTCGCGGCCCTGATCGCCCTCGGCTCGATCGCTGGCTGCGGCTACACCAAAGAGGAGTACCAGCTCCAGGGCGACAAGCTCACGCGCGCGTTGGCCAAACAACGCGTGGCCGAGACCAAGGCAGACGAAGCCACCGCCGAGCTGGACTCGGCCAAAGCTCGCATCGCCGGGTTGGAAGACAAGATGCGCGCGCTCGGCATCGATCTGGAGCAGAAGGAAGGCCGGATCGGCGACCTCGCCGCCACGCTGGCCGAACGCGAGCGCGCTCTGGCCGAGTTCCGTGCACGCGCCGCCAAGCTGGAGGAAAGCCGGAATCGGCTCGCGCTGCTCCGCGCCAAGCTCGAAGAGCTGTCCAGCATCGGGGTCGAGGTGCGTATCCGCAAGAACCGGATGATCATCGTTCTGCCGGGTGACGTCGTGTTCGACACCAACAAGGACAAGCTGCGCAAGGACGGCCGCGCCGCGCTGAAGGCCATCGCCGACGTGATCAAGAGCGATCCGACGCTCTCCACGCGCGACTTCCAGGTGACTGGCCACACGGACTCGAAGTCACTCAAAGGGGGTCCCTTCGGCGACAACCTGGGCCTCAGCTTGGCCCGCGCCCGGACGGTGATGACGTTCCTGACCGACGCCAAAGAAGGTGGCTTGGGCAAGGAGCACTGGAGCGCTGCTGGCTATGGCGACACCGATCCCATCGCCAGCAACGACGACGACGAGGGCCGCAAGAAGAACCGCCGCTGCGAGCTGGTGGTGATGCCCTCGGTGTCGGAGATCTTGGATTTGCAGCGCCTCGCGCTCGAGCCCAAGGCGGCGGTTCCGGCCAAGGCCACCGACAAGGCCGCCGTTCCGACCAAAACGCCTGAAAAACAGCCAGTTCCGAAGGTTTCCCCAACCTCGCCCTGACGCCTGCTCGGGCGTTTGCCCGTGACAAAAGCTCCCCAGAAATTTGGCCCATGCCGCAAGGCTGTGCCCAAGGGGAAGCATGGCTGCTCTCGCAAACCCGCCCTCGGGCGCGCGCTCACGCAAGCCACTGCCGCGGAACGTACGTCATACGACATTGGCTAGTCGTGTGGGCCAACGTGTGGCCGCCAAGCGCGCCGCGCCGGAAGTGATCAAGAACCCCACGCCCACTCCCGGGCCGGTTGCGGTCGATCTGGACGGCCAGGACCTGATCGAGATCCCGTTCGCGGAGCCGGAGCGGCCGCCCGCCTCGCTCGTCCGCAAGTGGCAGCTCGGTCTGCTGCTGCTCGTTGGTCTTGCGGTGTCTCTCACGTTCAAGAGCTCGCTCGACGATTTGCGCATCGAGACCCAACGCCTGTTCGAGCTCGGGCCGACCACCGCGAGCTTCGGCACGAAGCACCTCGGCTTGCTCGATGCGCTGGTGTTCGACCGCGAAGTGCCGAGCGCGCCGGCAGAGCCAGCGCCAGTCGAGGTGGAGCTGCGACGCGAAGGGCACGTCAGCATCCCTGGGGGCATCCTGGTCTTCCCTTCTTCGTTTCGGCCACACAGCGACGGCAAGTTCGATCTGTTGCTCCACTTCCACGGCAACACCGCGGTGGTCAAAGAGAGCGCGGAGGTGGCCAACCTGAACGCTGCGGTTGCCATCGTGAACCTCGGCATCGGCTCGGCTCCGTACGAGGAGTGTTTCGCCGTGCCCGGCAGCTACGAAGATCTGCTCGCGACGATCGAGTCGGGCGTGAAGCGCAGAGGGCTCGCCAACGCGGAGCTGCGGCGTGTGGCGCTGTCTGGCTGGAGCGCGGGGTACGGCTCGATCGGAACGATCCTCCAGCAGCGGCGAGGCCACGACCCGCTCGATGCCATCCTGATCCTGGATGGGATCCACGCCGGCTGGGAGGACGGCGCTCTCAACCGTCGCCAGATGAAACCCTTCGCCGAGGCCGCAGATCGTGCCAAGCGCGGAGAAATCTACTTTGGCATCACGCACTCGGCGATCGACCCCAAGGCCTACGCCAGCACCACCCTCACCGCCGACTACCTCCTGGCGAGCGTCGATCTGTCACCCCTCGCCCGTGACCCCGTCGCCGACGCGCCCAAGTACTTGACGCTCGAGAGCATGAAGGGGGCAGTCTCCAAGAAACACGAGAAGACGATGGAGCCCACGCGCGAAGGCTGGACCGGATCGTTCCACGTGGTCGGGTACAAGGGCGAGACCAAAGAGCACCACATGGCCCACCTGTTCCAGATGGGCGCGACGCTGCTGCCGGACCTGGTCAAGCGCTGGGACGATCGCTGAGACCGTCCAGCGCCAGCACGCTCCTCAGGTGCCGAACGACGGTCCCGTGAGGCTGTCGATGATCTGGGTGGAGCCGGGGGCCATCTGGCTCGGCGCGTTGCCGGTGCCATACCAGCCGCCGTTGAGGTTGCGCGGGGTCATGTCGCCCACCGACGCCGCAGCCGGGTTGTAGGCCTTGAGCACGGTGAGCAACACGTCGGAGGTGTTGCCGCTCGCGGTGTAGTTGAACTCGCTGCCCGAGCGCGCCACCGCTTGGTGATGGTACTTGCCGGTCAGGGCGCCGCGCGCGTTGCCGGCGATGATGTACGGCTGGCGCGACACCGAGTGACTGAGCCCGACCGAGCAGTCGCTGCCCATCAGCACGCACCCTGTGTCGAGCATGCTGAGCCCCGTCGGGTCGACCTCGGCCTGCATCCGCTCGAGCAGGTAAGCGAAGCGCTGCATCGCGTACACGACACCGGCATGCACGTCGTTCTGCGCGTTGGTCGAGCCGTTGTGGGTGTTGTTGTGGTGGACCTCGCCTTGGCCGATCTCGGTGAACACCGTCTCGGCCGCGCCCCCCACGAAGAACAGGCTCGCAACTCGCGTCACGTCGCACTTCATGGCGTGCACGATCAGATCGCTCATGATCTCGTTCACGTTCGTGAGGGGCTCTGCCACGGTGCCGCCTGGATTGGTCTCCGTGGGCAAGGTGGGGGGCACACACGTCGGGGGCTCGGTGTTGATGCGCTGCTCGAGCTCGTTCAGGCCATCGATGTGGGCATCGAGCCGCTCCTGATCGAGCTTGCCCAGCCGGGCACGAAGCTTCTTGGCATCTTCACGAACGGCGTCCACGACGCTCAACCGCAACGCGCTGTCGTCGGGCTTGGGCACGAACTCGCCGAACAACGTCTGCCAAATCGCTTGCGGGTTGAACTCGGGGTAGAGCGCCTCGTTGGTGCTGCGATGGGACACGCAGAACATGGTGGTGCCGGAATCCATGACGCTCCAGCGCCGTGAGATGCCTGCCTGGATGCTGCGCACCAGCGTGGGCGTCGTGTTCGTGTCCGCGAAGTGGTCGGCGATCACCTGGTCGATCGTGGGCCCGCCCGACTGCGAGTAGAGGCCCGAGAGGTTGGCCATGTTGTAGCCGCTGAAGGCCGTCATCCCCTCGTGGTGGGTGACCTGCTCGTAGCACCAGTTCTGGAGGCCCGTGACGACCTTCAAGTGCTGCTGCACGTTGACCAACGGCGCGAGCTCCTCGGTCAGCGCGAAGTCGGCGCCGGTGGTGGTGGGCTCGAACCGCTCCAGCCGGAAGCCGTTGCCCAAGAACCACACCAGGAATTGCTTGGGCAGCGGCGCGCCGCCCGCCAACGCCGTGCCGTTCGAGTTGAGCATGGCCTCGAGCATGGGCAGCCCCACCGACGCCACTCCGACACCGAGAGAACCCCGCAACAACGTGCGGCGACTAAGGGCAAATCGGCTCATTGTCTTGCTCATTTCGGCTCTCCGACCTGCCTGAAGCCAGGGTTCACGACCAGCTCCACCATCAAGTCCTGGATCTTGAAGCCACCGTCGGCGAAGGCGGCCTCGAGCTCCTCGATCGCGGGCTCCTCTCCCTCCGTCTCGAGGTGACCCATCGACCCGCGCCAGAAGTTGCGCACGAAACACTGGGCGCTGTTCTCACTGGCGTACTTGGCGAGATCCTCGGGGTTGTCGAACTCGATGTCGCTCGACTTGCCCGAAGTGTCGATCTCGAAGCCGTTGTCCGTCGCGCGCCAACGGCCGACGGGGTCGAAATGCTCGAACGAGAGACCGATCGGATCCATCAGCCCGTGACAGCCCGCACATTGTTCGTTGGCGGCGTGCGCCTCGAGGCGCTCGCGCATGGTCTTCGGCTCGGTGGGCTCGGGCAGCGTGGTGTCCACCCCCGGCGGCGGCGGCGGGATCTCGCGACACAGGAGCTTCTCGCGGAAGAAGCGCCCGCGGCGCGTCGGAGAGGTCATCTTCGGGTGGGCGAAGCGCGCCAGAAACCCGGCCTTGCCGAGCAGCCCAAAGCGGCCTTGATCGGCGGGCAAGTCCGCCAGCGCCCAACCACCCGCGGGGATCGCGACGCCGTAGAAGCTGGCCAGATTCGCGTCGACGAAGGTGCGTGTCGAGGTGAAGATCTCTCGCGCGTCTGCATCGCGCGTCCACACGATGTCTTGCAGGAAGCGCAGCATCTCTTCCTGCATGCTCACCGCCAACCCGGGACCCCAGTCCGGCGCGACCGTCGCATCCTTGCTGATCTCGGTGAGGTCGCGGATCAGGTAGAGCTCGGCGAAGAAGCGATCCAGGCTGCGGCGAGCTTCGGGCAACGCCAGCATGCGCTGGGCGTGCTGGCGCAAGCCCTCTTCACTGTCGAGCTCCCCTGACGCCGCGGCGTCGAGCAGCGCAACGTCCGGCGTGCGATGCACCAGGAAGAACGACAAGCGAGACGCCATCTCGTAACCGCTCAGCACGTGCCGCCCCTCCGACAGCGGGGTGCCCAGCTCGACTTGGTAGACGAAGTTGGGCGACTGGAAGATGGCAGACAGCTGGTATCGAAGGCCGGTCGTGAAGTCGCCGCTCGCCCACGTCTGCGCCTCGTTGGCGATGGCGACGAGCCGGCCCTTCTCGTCGTCCTCGACGGGCCGACGCCAGGCCAGACGTCCGAACTCGGTGGCCACGGTCTCGAAACAGGCTGCGTCTTGCGCGCCCTGCACGCAGGGGACGAAGCCCGCGAGGTGGCTCAGATCGAGCAACGACGTGTCGACCGCGAGCCCGACCGCAGTCTCCAACGTGGAGACATCGTTCGCGCCAATCGCGAGCTCTGCCGCCGCGATCGCCTCGAACCCGCGCAGCTGGGGATCGTCCCACACATCGAAGGTGATCGCCGCCTCGGAGCCCAACAGGTACTCGATCGAGTACCGCATTTGCGAGCTCGTGAGCCGGCGCACGCCGCCCGGTGCAGGCGTCATCGAGACGCTCGAGCCCGCGCCCGTGCCGCCCCCGCCATCCTCGCCGGGGCTGCTGTCGCCGCAGCCGGCAGCCATGCCGAGACCGCACACGACGCCAGCCGCTACCAGGGCTTTGAGCAAGGAGCCGTCCGAGAGCGGTGGAGTGGGGACGAATGTCGACCCGCGACGCGCTGCCTTCACAAGAGCCTCCGTGGTCCCGCCGAGCGGTGACCGCATGGGGTTGAAGTGGCCACCATGGTAGCCTGCTATCCGACCGCGGCAACGATCCCGTTGGCGACCCTCAGCGGTTTGAGATGCCCGGAGCTCGCGGCTTTGATTTCAAACGATATCCAACCGCTACGCTTCCCGCACAAACCAGGGTGGTTCTCCCTCCTGGCCTGGTTTGCGGCAATCGCCTGCCTACTGTGTGCGACAGGGTGCGCCTCGAAGAAGATCGTGTGCTCGCCGGACGACTTTTCCGGTTGCGTGATCGATGAGGTCGACGTCGTGGGCAACAAGGCGCTCAGCGACAGCGACATCACCGACAAGATCGCGACGGCGGAGACGGGCGGCTTCCTCGAGGCGGTGCCCATCGTCGGCGCAGTCGACGCGCTCACCGTCGAATACGAGCGCTTCGACCGCTTCGTGCTCGAGCGTGATCTGGCGCGTGTCGCCCGCATCTATCGCAGCAAGGGGTACTACCAAGCGATCGTTCGTGCGGGGCGCGTGCGCCGCATCGACGGTCACGACGACCCGAAGGACGTCGAGACCTCGCGGCTGCTGGTGGAGATCATCGTCGAAGAAGGCACGCCCGTGCGCATCGTCGACGTCGATCGCGACGTGAACATTGGCTGGAAGGGAGGCGCCCCCTCCGCGGAGAGCGATGCGCCGGCGGCGGCCGCTGCCCAGGACGCCAAGAGCAAGCTGTCGAGCGGCGAGGTCTTCACCGAGGAGCGCTACCTCGCCACGCGAGACGCGATTCAAACGGCGCTGCGCGACCGCGGCTACGCCTACGCGTCCGTCGAGCCAACAGCAGACGTCGACGTGGTGAGCTCCTCGGTCAAGGTCACCTACACCGTGGATCTCGGCCCCAAGTGTCGCTTCGGGCGCGTGCAGATCAGCGGCCTGGGACCGATCCCGGAGTGGCAGGTGCGGCCCGCGCTCGAGATCACGCCGGGCGAGCCCTACTCCCAGGAGAAAATTGAAAAGACCAAGCGCATCTTGGCCAACATGGGCGTCTTCGGCTCTGTGGTGATCGAGCCCGAGACCACGCGCACGGGGCCGCGCGTGACGGACATCCCCATCCTCATTCGCGTACAGCCCGCGTCGCTCGGCTCGGTGCGACTGGGCGGAGGGTTCGAGGTCGGCGATCAAGTCGCGGTGCGTGGCGTGGCGGGTTGGCAACACAAGAACGCGACGGGAGCGCTCGACCGCTTCAACGTCGAGGCTCGCCCCCGCTTGGTCGCCTACCCATGGCGGCTCTCCACCCTGTTCGGCAGCGAGCCGTTCGCCGTGCCCGAGATCGTGCTGCGCGTCTCGTATGCGCTGCCGATGCCGTTCGACCCTCCCACCAGCCTGTTCGTGCAGAGCCAAGGGTCGATCGCGCTCGAGCGCAACACCGACCCTCCCCCGGAGCTGACCGAGACGACAGACATCCAGGGCGAGTACCTGCTCGAGCATCGCCAAGGCATCCAGCGGACGTTCTGGGATGCGCGCGTGTTGCTCAGCCTCAGCCACAACCTTTCGATCTCGAGCCCGTTCTCTTACAACTTGGACGAGACCACCAGCAGCGGACAGAGCTTGCTGATCAGCTTCTTGCAGCTGTTCGCGTCGCTCGACCTGCGCGAGAACGCGGACGGCAAGCCAGACTCGCTGCGCCCCGAAAGGGGCATCTTCGCGGCGCTGAACCTGGAGCTCGCCGGCTACTTCTTGTCCGGGGACGCCGACGACGTGAAGCTCATGCCGGAGTTTCGCTTCTACGCCCCGCTCGGACGCCGCGTGGTGCTGGCAGGGAGGTTGGCGTTCGGCTTGCTGTTCTCGGAGTATGGGCTGGTGCTCGATGCGCCCATCCCGATCGAGGACGTGCTCGAAGGGTCCGGCACGGAGGAGCGGAGGCTCGTGATCAACCGCGACGTCGAAGTGCTCGAAAAACGTGGCCTGTTCTCTGGTGGCCCCAGCTCCAACCGCGGCTACGGCTGGAACGAGATTGCGCCGCACCGGGTCGTGTCCGACGCGGGCGAGCGGCTCGCGTTCGCCGACGCGATCGGTGGCCGCACACGTTGGGAGCTGTCGGTCGAGCTGCGGTTTCCGATCGTGGGCGACCTCGGGGGCACCGTGTTCATCGACACCAGCGACGTCACGGCCGGCTTCGCGGAGCTGCGCGCAGACCATCCGCACCTGTCGACCGGAGCTGGCATCGCCTACTTCACGCCGGTGGGCCCGCTGCGCATCGACCTGGGCGTGCGCGTCCCCTACCTGCAGGCGGGCGGAGAGGACGTGCGGCAGAGCTGCGCCGCGCAGACGCCAGAATTGCCGGCTGGCAGCTGCACCGAGTACATCAGTGACCAGGGCGACCCTGCCGAGCTGTTCGGCCTGCCGATGGCGCTCTCGATCTCAATCGGCAACACCTACTGAGCGCGGCCGCGATGATAGGCGTCGACTCGCTGGTACTGCTGCCAAGTGCGCTCGGCCAAGCAACGCATGGTGACCTGCTCGAAGCCGGCGACGCTGGGTCGGATGGTGTCGCGCAAGCGCCCGGCCAGCTCCTCGCCGAACGACGACCGGCCGCGCGCTGCTCCCACCACGGACCCGACGGTGGCGCCGTTGCAGTCCGTGTCCTGCCCACACATGACGGCGGTGGTGACCGTTTTTGTGGGGTGCATCTCGCCGAGCACGAGCGCGGACACGCAGATGAGCGCGTTGGGGATGGTATGCACGGGATGCACGCCCTCGTGCGCCCGCTCGATGCGCGACGCACAGGCCTCGAAATCGGGCTCCGTCGATAGCCAGCCGAGGCAGTCTCGGACCGCGCGCGCGAGCCGACAGTGCTCGGGGATCTCGCTCAAGCCGATCTCCACCAAGCGCTTGGGGTCGCGCTCGACGAACGCGGCGGCGATGATCGCTGCGAACATCATCGCGCCGTAGATGCCGTTGCGCTCGTGCGTGAAGCTCGCGTCTCGATGCGCAAGCTCCGCTGCGAGCTCGGGCTTTCCCGCGGCCGCGTAGGCCCAGCCGTCGGCACGAATCTGTGCCCCGATCCACTCGCGATATGGGTTTCGGTGCCGCCTCGTGAGCTCGGACGTGACCGCCGATCGCCAGTTGCCAGGCCGCGTGCTCAAGCGGGAGAAGGTCTCGATCGCTTGCGCTTCGGCCGTGCAGATCGAATAGAGCGGCAGGTGAGCGAGCCAATAGCGGGCGACGTCTTCCCAGCCGAAGCCTGGCCCGTGCTCCTCCAAGCACCCCAGAGCCACCAAGGTGTAGTGGATGTCGTCATCCGGCTCCATGAACGCGATCTGCTCGCGTTGCGACGCCGGGCACCACAGCTCGAGCCCATCCCCCAGGGATCGACCGCTGAAATAGTCCGCCAGCGGCCAATCCCCACGTCGCTCCAAGTAGCGCTTGATGTTGCTGCGCCCCAGCGAGCGACCGCGCTCGTCGCAGGCGAGGCCCAACAGCTCGACGGGCTTGCCGAGCGCGCACCCCACGGCTCTCCCCGTCCAGGCTCCGTGGAACCGATCGAGCGCTTCCTCCTCCGATGGCGCGAAGCCCAGCTCGCGGGGCCCTGCGGGACGCAACCGCCGTATCGCCGCGAGGTCGTTGGGCTCGCGGCGAGCGAGCTCCGGGTCGTCCGGCAGCGCCATCAGCTCGGTGTAGAGCTCCTCCACGAGCGGCGAGAACGCGTCCGCCTCGCCATCGAGCGCACCACATCGCTCCGTGAGATCGGCGGGGACGTTGCAGCCCTCATCGGCCCGTTGGCAAAGCTCTCGGCGCAGCAGATTCAGGGGTGTTTCCCAGGCCATCTCCCCGTCCTACATGCCGTCGGGGAACCCCGCCACCCCCGGCCGAATGCTCAAAACATTTGACCGCATACCTGAATCAGCTAGTTGTTTGAACAATCCTGAGGAGGATGATCTCGATGAAGCTTACATCTGTTCTTTCAGCATCTCTCGTTCTCGGCGCGCTCGCGCTCGCCGCTTGCGGAGACGACACGAGCTCTGGTGGCGCGGGCGGCGGCACGGGCGGCAGCGGCGGTGACGCCTCTGGCGGCGGCGGCGGCACCGGCGGCGAGCCCGCCGGCGGCGGCGGAGCTGGCGGTGGCACCGGCGGCGGCGGCGGAGCTGGCGGCGGCACCGGTGGTGCCGGCGGCGGCGCGAACTGATCGCCCCACCTGCAACACAACGACTGAGGCCGGCCAGGAGCCGGCCTTCGTCGTTTCGAATCCCCCCCACGCTCCGTGTGATCGGCAGGCACTGTTGATACATCTGGCGGAGTGACCACGGCCTCCGAACGGCCCCTCGGAACGAGCCACGTCGCGTCGGTCGTGATCGGCGCGATCATTGGTGTGGGCATCTTCTTCACGCCCGCGGGACTCGCGCGCGCACTGCCGAGCCCCGGGTGGGTGTTGGCGCTCTGGCTGCTCGGCGGCCTGGTGAGCGTCGTGGGCGCGCTGGTCTACGCCGAGCTGAGCGGCCGCTTTCCGCTGGCAGGCGGTGTGTATGTGTTCTTGCGCGAGGGCCTCGGCCCGCTGGGACGCCCCGCAGCGTTCCTCTACGGGTGGATGCACCTCGCAGTGGTGCAACCAGGAGCGATGGCGGTGATCGCGCTGGTGTTGGTCGATCACGTGGCGTTCTTGTTCGGCCCCATGCCGCCGGGCCTGCGCACCATCTCGGCGGTCGCCGCGGTCGCGACCTTCACGCTCGCCAACCTGGCGGGGCTGCGCACGGGCGGTCGCCTGCAGCTCGTGATGGCCGCGCTCAAGGTGGGCGCGCTGGCAGCGCTGATCGCGGTGGGCGCCCTGTATGGCGACGCGAGCACCGCGCTCGCGCCGCGCAGCGAAGCCCCTAGCGGCACAGCATTCAGTTGGATCGTGGTCGGGCTCATTCCCATCCTGTTCTCGTTCGGGGGCGCGTACCACGGCACGTTCATTGGCGGCTCTGTGCGGAATCCCGAGCGGTCGATCCCGCGCGGCATCGTGTTGGGGGTGGCGATCGTGCTGATCGGCTACGTCGCGGTGAACTATGCGTTCCTGTCCCTGCTCGGTCACGATGGGCTGGCCGCGAGCGACAGTCCCGCAGCGGACGCCGCCAAGCGCGCGCTCGGCGCGAGGGCGGGCGACGCGCTGGCGCTCGTGATCGTGCTGTCGGCGGCAGGCGTGCTCAACACGGTCTGCTTGGGGTTTCCGTTCGTGGTGTTCGCGATGGCCAAGGATCGCCTGTTCTTCGCGCCTTTCGCGCGGCTTTCTCCTCGCACGGGCCGCCCCGCGCTGGCGGTGCTGCTGCAAGGCTCGTTGGCATGTTTGGCGCTGCTGGTCGGCTCGTCGCGGGTGGACGTCTTGCTCACCGGCATCGCCTTCGCCGACGCGGTGTTCCAGTGCGCGGTTGGAGTGGCGCAGCTGCGCGTCCGTAGGCAGCGAGCTGCGCCCGAAGTGCTGCGCGCGCCGCTCGCGGCCGGCCTGCTGTTCCTGGCGCTCTCGCTCGTGATCGCCGCAGGCACTTTGATCGAGAGGCCGGTCGAGTCCGTCTACGGCGCGCTCGCGCTCGGCGTGGGCCTGGCGACGTACAGACTGTGGGGCAAACCGTGAACGACGTGCGGCTGCGACGGCGCCACGGCGGTGGTCGCGTGCTCTTGCCCTGTGGGCGAAGCCTCGACATCCGCACGCGCGGCGGCTGGGTCGAACGACGCTTCGGTGCGCTCGTGCTGCTCGGGCGCTTGCCGGACCAAGGTGAGCACGCGGGCGTCACGCTGCACATCACGCACCCGCTCACGGTGCCGCGCATCGTTCACGTGCCCCATCTGAGCCCGGAGCCGGGCCAGGTCGCAGGCGACTTCGTGTTCCGCTCTCCAGCGCTGCTGCTGGCCGACGAGCACGTTGCGCTGGCGTTCATTCCCGACCTGGATGACGCCTTCGCCGCGCACGGCTTCCGCGCTCTCGTGGACTACGATCATCGAGCCCGAAGGATCACCTTTGGCGCGGGGGACTACGATCCCGAGGGCCACACCTTCTTTCGCCGGAAGCCGCTCTCGTGCCGGGGGCAGCGCGTCTCGCTCAAGCTCCATCTTCTCGCCAGTACTGCTCTCGACGATCTGACCAACCCCTACGGCATGGCGGCGCGCTTCTTCTGGCAACGGTGGGGCAAGCCGCGGCTGGTCTTGCCTACGCCGAACGCGAACGACGCACGCGAGGTCGAGCGCTCGCTCGGCTTCATCGTCCGTTGGGCGTTCGACAGCCGAGGTTGGGGCGGCGAGGTGTGGCAAAACCTCCCCGACCACGACGGCCACCCCGCCGGCGCACCCGTGTTCATCGTCGACGTCGGACGCCACCCGTCAGTGCCCATCCCCGAGCGCACTTGGCGAGAGCCTCGCAGCATCTGGAATCAGGCCTGGTTCTCCACCCAGCGCTGCGCCAATGGCTTGTTTCGATACGCGCGGCGCGTGGGCGCGCACGAGCTCTCGGACCGGGCCCGAGCCATGACCGAGGTCGCGCTGTCCGCCCCCGAGGCCGATGGACTGTTCCCCTCGGTGTTGATGGCAGACGCCGCGCGCGCCGACTTCATGCACGCCCGGTGGCAAGGCTCGGACCGCCGTCCGGCGAGCGTCTCCGCACAGGCCTGCCACCTGGTCGACGCCGCGTTCACGGCTCGGCAGCTGCTCGACTGGCACGAGCAGACTGGCTGCGAGCGGAGCTTGGTGAAGGTCCGCAGGTTCGCCGATCGAGCGCTCGCGCTGCAGCGCGAGAGCGGCGCCTTCCCCGCGTGGGTCGAGCCGGATGGTCGCATCGCCCAAGAGCTGGCCGACAGCGCCGAAAGCGCCGTCATCGCGTCGCTGCTGGTCGATCTCACGCGCCTCGTGCCCGCGGGTGAACGCGAGCGAGCTGCCCTCGCGCGTGCGTCCACGTTCATCGAAGCGCTCATCGCCGAGGCCCGTTGGGAGGACTTCGAGACCTATTACTCGTGTGCGCCATGGGGCCAAGACTCTCAGCTCGGGCGGCGCGTGGACCGGAACGGCGTGTTCAAGCAAAACACGCTGTCGCTGTTCTGGTGCGCCGAGCTCATGGCCCAGTGCGGCAAGCTCACGCTCGCGCGCCGCTGCATCGACGAGCTGTCGCTGCACCAGGCGGTTCACGACCCGCCCTTCTTACTGGCCCGCGCCCATGGTGGCTTCGGCGTCATGAACGCCGATTGCGAGTGGAACGATGCCCGACAGTCGCTGTTCGCACCGCTGTACCTCGAGCTCTACGAGCGGACAGGAGACGAGGAGCTGCTCGAGCGCGCCGCCGCCGCGCTGCGGGCGTCACTGAGCCTGCTGTATGGGCCAGACCACCCCGCGCTGCGGCGCGAGTACGAGCGGAGCTTCCCCTTCTTCGGCCCCGAGTCGTTCGGCTTCATGATGGAAAACCAAGGCCACGCTGGGCGCGCGTCGATCGGCACGTTCACCATCTTCAGCTGGGGACCAGGGTCGGCGCTCGCGACGATCGAGCTCGTGCGCGAGAAATACCCGCTGGCGTTCGCCCGCATCTGGCGATGATCCGTGGCATGCGGCCAGACGTGTGATAGCGTCTTCAGCGTTGACCTGATCAAGGTCGCTGTGTTCTCGCCTTTCCCGTCATCCGGACTCGATTGGGGCGAACGAGCCAATCGAAGAAAGACGGAGATGGAACCGAAAGAGCCGAAGCTCAAGCTGGTCGACCAGCTGTGGGATCGCCACGGCAGACAGTATGTGTTCGCGCACGGAGATGCGCGCTTGACGATCTCGGTGAAGGTCGGCGCAGACCCACTGGCCACGCCCTGGGTGGTGGAGCTGCGCGGGCACGCGCCGCACGGCGAGGTCAAGACGGCGCTCGAAGCGGGGCCGACTCGGCTCGAGGCGCTGCGCACCGCCGCCAAAAGCTGGGAAGGGTCGTCGGCGTTCGATTGGCAGGCGGTCGAGCAGCTCCTCACCGGAGTGCGAGGTCTGTGACGCCACCCCGCCTGCAACGTCGCGCAGCTTCCCTGCTCGCATTCCTCCAGACTCCGCGCACGACGAGCCAGATCCTGGTCTGGGCGAGCGACCGCTGCGTGGCGGAGAGCCGTCTGAACGACATGTTGACCCACCTCCACGACGCCGATCTCGTGGTCAGTCTCCAACCTGGGCCGGCGCCCGCAACTTGGTGCACGGTCGACGTCGCCCAAGTGAAAGGAGCCGCATGAACCAGTCCAAAGCCCGCCTCTTGATCGCAGACATCGAGCGCCACCTGCCCCAGCTGGACGCTGGTGACGAGAAGCCGCGAAACGAAGCCATCGCGGGCACGCGAGTCGCGTGGGCTTCACTCGTGAAGACCCTGGATCTGGGCCCCGAGCCGCTCACCCGCTCCTGCCCCAAGTGCCGGGGGGAGATCATGCGGGCCGCCACGCGCTGCATCCACTGCTGGGCCAAGAGCGCGCCGCCCATCAACTGAGCGTTTGCTCGCACGACGTCAGGTCACTCGATGGCTTACCATCTGGTGCGGCGAGCCGTGCTCGCCTGCGCGAGAACCTCACACGGGGTATGCCATGGGGCACGTCGTCGTCGTCGGCAGCCTGAACTGCGACCTGGTCATGCGGGTGCCGCGCTTGCCCGCGCCCGGCGAGACGATGGGCAGCGGCGTGTTTGCTACCTTCGTGGGAGGCAAGGGCTGCAATCAAGCCATCGCGTGCGCGCGCGCAGGCGCAGAGGTGCACATGTTCGGGCGCGTGGGCGCAGACAGCTTCGCCGAGCAGATCTTGGGCGCGCTCGGCGACGCCGGGGTACGCGCGGAGCACGTCGCGCGTGACCCGCACGCCCGGACGGGCGTGGCCTCGATCTTCGTCGCGGAGGGTGGCGAGAACATGATCTGCGTGGCGCCCGAGGCGAACGCTGGCCTCGGGCGCGAAGCGCTCGCCAGCCTGCCCGCCGCGCTCGACGGCGCCACCGCGCTGTTGCTGTCGCTGGAGGTGCCGCTCGAGACCGTGGTCGTCGCCGCGGAGCTCGCATCCCGTTGCGGGGTGCGCGTCGTGCTCAACCCAGCGCCCGCGCCCGCGGGCCCGCTCCCGAACGAGCTCCTGTCGTGCGTCGACGTCTTGATCCCCAACCGCGTCGAGGCAGCGCGGCTTTCGTCGCGAGGCCTCGACGAAGACGCGGCGGCGCTGGCAGCGTCACTGCTCGCGCTCGGGCCTCGGGCGGTGGTGCTGACCCTCGGAGGAGACGGCGCGCTGCTGGCGGGGCCCAAGGGCCACGAGCTCTTCGCGCCCTTCCGCGTCACCGCGGTGGATACCACCGGCGCAGGCGACGCCTTCTGCGGAGCGCTCACCGCGCGCCTGGCCGCAGGCACCGCGCTGTCCGAGGCGGTTCGCTTCGGCTGCGCGGCCGGCGCGCTGGCTTGCACCAAGCCCGGCGCGGAGCCGTCGCTGCCCACACAGGGCGACATCGACCAGCTGCTGTTCGGCTGACGCTCGCTGCGAGCCCGCCACTTTGAGCTTGAACCCGCGAAAGAACTCGGTGACACCGGCGAGGCGATGAAGGACCGCGGGGACCGTCCAGCCCGGCAACGCGCGATGACGAGCGGCGATGGCGTCGCGCCCACACGCGTGCAGCGCGCGCCCGAGGCGCACGTCCCGCGACCCGCGACCACGGGCCCGGTGCACGCGCTGGTGGCGGACGAGATGGCGCTGGTGGCGCTGACCGCGCGGCGCGCGTCGGAGTCCGCCGTCCGCTGCGACGTCTGCGATCGCCCCATCGAGGGCGAGCCCGCGGGGCGCGGTCTGTACTTCTGGTCGCGGGGCGGCGAGGTGCGCTGGGAGGAGCCCGCGCTGTGCGCGAGCTGCGGCCCTGCCATCGGCATGGGCGCGAGCAAGCGTCTGCCCGCGGACGAAGAAGAAGGCTGAGCTCGCCGACGCCCAACGTCGCAGGCTACTCGCAGTCGTGAGGGCAGGACCGCTTCGCTGACTGCACCCGTGATGTCGGTCCCGCAAAACGCGCGGCGGTTCAGGCCGGCTGGTCACTCGACTCGAGTCGCCGGTTGACGTTCGTGCCAGCCTGCGATCCGATCGCGCGATGCGATCTGCTCACCGCCTGACGCTGGGTCTTACCGTCTCGGCGCTGTTCGCGGGTGGATGGGCTGCCGCTGCCGACCTCGACGTCGGCCCGGGACAAGCGTACGCGACGATCCAGGCGGCGGTCAGCGCCGCAGTCCCCGGCGATGCGGTGGTGGTGCACGCGGGGAGCTACATCGAAGACCTGGACCTCGCGTCGGAGGGCTCGGCTGACATGCGACTCACCCTCCGGGGCGCCGGCGACGGCACCGTGACGATCCAGGGCGCGCACCGGATCAGCGGCAGCTTCTGGGACGTCGCCGATCTCGTTTTCGCCGGGCCGAGCGGCGCTGACGCGTTCCGCATCACCGGCGACTACAATCGGCTGACCGGCATCGAGCTCTCGGGCGGCGACCGCGACGGCATCGACGGCGCCGGGATCGGCAACGAGGTCCGCGGCTCGTCGATCCACGACTTCGACGCCGGCATGTCGGACGCGCACTGCATCGTGCTCAACCCCGGGGCGGAGGACTGGATCATCGACGACAATGATCTCTACGACTGCAGCGGCGACGCGATTCAGCTCTACGCGAACGCCGCCGAGCGGACCATCATCAACACCACCGTCTCGAACAACCGCATGTACTGGTCGGGCGCGATCGGGCGCATGGAGAACGCCGTCGACATCAAGAATGCCGACGGTCTCTCGATCACGCGCAACCTGATGTACGGCTTCATGGACAACAAGACGATCGTCGCGCAGAAGGGGCCGCGAGGCATCGAGGTTCGCTGCAACGAGATCCACGGCGGCTTGACCGGGATCGAGTTCCGCGGCGAAGACGGCGGCACGGTCGAGGACGTCGTCTTCACGCGCAACCTCGTGCACGACATGATGGACTACGGGCTCAAGTTCGACGGCACCGTCGGAGCACAGGTCTTCTCCAACACCTTCGTCGGCGTAGCGAGTGACGGGCTCCGGCTCGAGGGCGCCGGGCTGACCAATGGGACGGTGCGTAACAACCTGTGGAACACCACAGGCGCGATCGACGGCGGCGCCGGCGTCACCGCCGATCACAACGCTTTCTTCATGACCGGGAGCGTCGGGATCTCGTCGGCGACCGACGTCACCGGCGATCCCCTCCTCGGTCCCCTGTACGAGCCGATGGCCGGGAGCCCGCTCATCGACGCAGGTGGCGACATCGCCGAGCCGTTCGCCGGCGCCGCGCCCGACATCGGCTTTGCGGAGGTCGGCCTGGACGCGTGCGGCGACATCGGCGGGACCGGTGGTGAGGGCGGCGGAGCGTCGTCGGGATCGGGGGCCAGCGGTGGCTCAGGCGGACCGGGGGCCGGAGCTGGTGCGAACGGGAGCGGCGGCTCGAATGGCGCGGGTGGCGCCGGCGCAGCCGATGGCCCCGACGACGGCTGCTCGTGCAGGACACCGGGCGGCACCGCGCAGCGCACGCACTGGGCGGTCCTCGCGCTCGGTCTCGCGATCACACTGCTCCGGCGAGGCGATGCCGGATCGAGGCGCGCCTAGGGCTCTCAGTCGGCGGTTTCCTCGGCGGGCTTGGCCTTGGCCTTCTTCTTGGCGGGCTTGTCGCTGGCGGTGCAGCTCTCGAGCAACAGCTCGGCGATATCGAGCTGGCGGATCTCGTCTTCTTTGGACTGCGACTTGAGGCCGTCGGTCAGCATGGTCTGACAGAACGGGCAACCGCTGGCGATGACCTTGGCGCCCGTGTCGAGCAGCTGGAGCGTGCGTTTGACGTTCACGCGATCCTTGTTCTGCTCCTCCATCCACATTTGGGCGCCGCCCGCGCCGCAGCACAGGCCCTTGTTGCGGTTCCAGCCTTCGGCCTCGACCAGCTCGAGCTCGGGGATGGCCTTGAGCACGTCGCGCGGCTGCTCGTACACCTCGTTGTAGCGACCCAGGTAGCAGCTGTCGTGGTAAGCGACCTTCTCCCGCACGGGCGTCTTGGGCAGGAGCTTCTTCTTGGCGACCAAGCCGAGCAAGAAGTCGGAGTGGTGCACCACCTCGAACTTGGCGCCGAAGTCCGGGTACTCGTTGGCCAGCGAGTTGAAGCAATGCGGGCAGGTGGTGACGATGGTCTTGATGCCGCCTTGCTCCTTGTAGCCGTTCAGCGTGGCCACGTTCTGCTCGGCCAACATCAGGAACAGGTACTCGTTGCCGGCCCGGCGCGCGGGGTCGCCGGTGCACGTCTCCTCTTGACCCAGGATCGCGAAGTCGACGCTGGCCTGCTTCATCAGCGTGGCGGTGGCGCGGGCGACCTTCTTGGCGCGATCGTCGTAGCTGCCCGCGCAGCCGACCCAATACAGCACCTTGGCGTCGGGCTTGTCGCTCATCAGCGGGATGTCGAGGCCCTCGGCCCAGTTGGCGCGATCCACGCGCGCGATGTTCCAAGGGTTGCCGTTGACCTCCATGGCGGAGAACGGGCCGCCGAGCTGCGCCGGGAACTCGCCCTTGATCAGCACCAGGTTGCGGCGCATCTCCACGATCTTGTCGACGTAGCTGATCATCACCGGGCACTGCTCTTCGCACGCGCGGCAGGTGGTGCAGGCCCAGAGCACGTCGGGGTGCACCACGTCTCCGATCAGCTCGGGCTTCGGTGATGCGTCGGCGGCCTGCTCGTCGGTGGCGGGCGGTGGCGCGCCGTGCTTGCTGGCATCGATCAGCTCCCCGGCCCGCTCGAACAAATGATCACGCAGATCGAGCGTCAGCATCTTCGGGCTCAAGATCTTGCCGGTCTTGTGCGCGGGGCAGTTGTCGCTGCAGCGGCCGCACTCGGTGCACGTGTAAAAGTCGAGGATCGCCTTCCAGCTGAAGTCCTGGATCTTCGCCGCGCCGACCGGCTCGGCGTCGGGTGTGCCCTCGAACGCCTTCTCCACCATGGGGCCGAGCGCCTCGGCCGAAGGGGCGAGCAGCGGCAGCTTGCCCGGCGCGTCCAGGTTGCGGAAGAACACGTTGGGGATCGACGTGATGATGTGGAAGTGCTTCGAGAACGGGAGGATGTTGAGGAACACCAACACCAGAGTGGAGTGCGTCCAGAAGCCCAGGTGCGCGAGGAAGTGCAGCGTCTTCGCGCTCAGGCCCGCGATCACCGCGGCGAGCGCGCTGCCCACCGGCGCGTGCCACACGAAGCCGAGGCGTTGGCCCGCGTCCGCACCGAGCGGCGCGGTCACGTCCTTGACCCCTTGGCACAAAGCATCCTCCGGCCGGATGGCGAGCGCGGCCTTGGCCGTGTTGGCGCAAACATGCGGCAGGTGCGGCGACAGCGCCATCATCGCGGCGTCGTACAGGATGTCCGACACCATCATCGTGGTGATGATGCCCAGGATCAGCAGGCCCTCGCCGCTCAGCGTCATGCGCGCCTCACGGCGCACGGCGCGGAAGTACACGAACGTGAGCGCGCCGACGATGACCGCCACCTCCACGACGTCCTTGAGCAGGTCGTAAGCCATGCCCAGGGGCTGGTGGTGACCCAGCACGAACAGCGAGAAGTCGGGGACGAAGCCGCGCCCCCAAAGGATGAGCGTGCGCAGCAACAAGATGGCGAAGCCCAGGAAGATCGCCATGTGGGCTGCGCCCGCCAGCGGGTAGTAGCGCATCTTCCGCTGCGCCAGCGCGTACTCCACCACGCCCCGCAAGCGGTCGGGGATGCGGTCCCAGCGCATCTGCGGGCGCCCGCTGGTGAGCAGCTCGAAGCGTTGTTTGGCGGTGAGGGCGAACGTCGCGTTGAGCACGACGATCACGAACGCCATGGCGATGGGATTCATGGTCAGCGGGCGTTCTAGGGCCACGACAAACCCGGAGTCAACGCCGTCGCCGGGCGCCGCGGCGGCGCGGCCCGCTCCGAGGTCGATTCGTGGTATCGAGCAGACATGGAGGCGCTCGAGCCGGGGACCGTCGTCGCGGCGGACTATCGCGTGATCCGCACGCTTTACACGGGTGGCCTGAGCATCATCTACGAGGCGGAGCAGGTGAGCACCGGCGCCCGCCGCGCGCTCAAGGTGGTACACGGCGACCTGGGCAAGGACGCCGAGGTGCGGGCGGCCTTCCTGAGCGAGGCCAAGAAGGCCACCAAGATCCAGAGCGAGCACGTGGCCGAGGTGCTGGGCTGCGGCGGCGATCCCGAGACCGGTGTGCCTTGGGTGGCGATGGAGCTGATCGAAGGCCAGAGCTTGGCCAAGTACGTCGAGCAGCACGGGCCGATGGAGCCGGCGCAAGTGCTGGAGCTGATGACGCAGCTCGGCCACGCCATCGCCGCCGCGCACGACGTGGGTGTCGTGCACCGCGACCTCAAGCCCGAGGGCATCGTGCTGGGCAAGAGCCGCTCGCCGACCGCCTCGTTCTGGGTCGAGGTGCAGTTCGTGGGAGTCGGCAAGATCGCGTCGGAGATCAAGCGCAACACCACCGCGGCCATGAGCCGCGCGTTGTGGATGGCGCCCGAGCAGTCCGAGACCGACGCCCCCGTCACGCCCGCCACCGACGTGTGGACCATGGGGCTGCTCGCGTTCTGGCTGCTCACCGGCCGCCACTACTGGAAGACGGCGCGCGACATGGGCTCAGCCATGATGTCGCTGATGCGCGAGATCCTGTTCGAGCCGCTCGAGCCTGCGCACACACGCGCCGAGTCGCTGGGCGTTGGCGGGCGCATCCCCCCGGGGTTCGACGGCTGGTTCGAGCAGGCCGTGGCGCGCGACGGCAAGAAGCGGTTCCAGCACGCGCGCGAGGCGATCGACGCGCTCGCCAGCCTGCTCGGCGCCCCCAAGCCGACGGCGGTCGGACCGCTGCCGCCCATGCCGAGACCGCCGCCCCCCAAGCGCGACGCGAGCAGCGCCGGCGCGACCAAGCGTGACCCGAGCTCGAGCAGCGCCCCCAGCGACCGGCCGCCGATGTCCGAGGCGCCCATGAGCCTGCGCAGCAAGCGCAAGTTCTGGCGCTTGGTCGGCATCGTCACCGCCTCGATCCTGCTCGTCGTCGGCGGCGCGGGAGGCGGTTACAAGTATTGGACGGACCGCAAGGCGGCGGAGAAGAAGGCCCACGACGCGATCGAAGAGGCCAAGCGCGACGAAGAGCGCGAGGCCGAGCGCAAGCGCAGAAAGGCGCTGGCGGAGTGGACGGACGAGGAGTCGCCGGTGCCGGCGAGCTTCAAGGACCCGAGCTGGGGCGACCGCGCCGCGCCGGTCACCATCGTGATTTTCTCCGAGCTGGAGTGCACCGCGTGCAAGGCGCTCGACGCCACGCTGACCGAGCTCAAGAAGTCGTACGGCCCCAAGACCTTGCGCGTGATCTGGAAGCACAACCCGGCGAGCTCGCACAAGATCGGGCGTCAAGCCGCGATCGCGGGCCACGCGGTGTTCCGCTCCACGGGGAGCGAGGCCTTCTTCAAGTACGTATCGAAGGGGTTCGCCAGCGGCAAAGACGACCTGTACGGATTTCAGATCGAGGAGTGGGTGCGCGAGGCCGGCGTCAAGAAGACCGTCGAGTACAACAAGCTCAAGCTCGAGAAGGAGACCGAGGAAAAGGTCGACGCCGACGTCGCGCTGGCGGCCACGCTGGGCGTCAAGGCCTCGCCCGCGTGCTTCATCAACGGCGTGCTGGTGAAGGGCGCCATCCCGCTCGCCAAGTTGAAGTCGGTGGTCGACGAGCAAGTGACCAAGGCGCAGGCGGAGGTCGACAAGGGCACCGCCAAAGAGCAGGTGTACGTCACCCTCAGCAAGGCGCAGTTCGTGTCCAAGGAGGAGCGGCTCAAGGCGCTCGAGCCCCCCAAAGACGACGACAAGGCGGCGCTCAAGGTCCCGGTCACGGATTCGCCGGCACTCGGCCCAGCCACCGCGCTGGTGACGATCGTCGAGTTCGGCGACTTCGACTGCCCGCACTGCCAGAGTGTGCACAAGACGCTGCTCGAGCTGAAGGCGAGCTACGGCGACAAGCTCCGCCTGGTGTGGAAGGACAACCCGCTGCCGAACCATTACCGCGCACGTGCCGCGGCCAACTTCGCGCGCGACGTGAGGGCTCAGAAGGGAGACGAGGCGTTCTGGAAGGTGCACGGGCTGATGCTGGAGAGCGGGAAGCTCAGCGAGGACGACCTGAAGGGCTACGCCAAGAAGGTGGGGGTCAAAGTGCCAGGCGCGATCGACGCCAGCACGCAGGGAACACACGACGCGAAGATCCGTCTCGATCAGGACCTGGCCGAGTCGCTCGACGCCACGGGCACGCCCACCTTTTTCATCAACGGGCGGCGTCTGGTCGGCGCCAAGCAGAAGACCGAGATCGAGGCGTTGATCAAAGAAGAGGAGACCAAAGCGCAAGCTTTGTTGTCGGGCGGCACCGCCGCGTCGTCGCTGTACGACGAGATCATGAAGTCCGCCAAGGACCCGAGCGACGCAGTCACCAAGATCGTGAGCCCGGGCGATCCTCCGTACGGCGCGCCCAAGCGCGGCGCCACCCTGCCCAGCGTCGTGATCCAGCACTTCGGAGACATCGAGTCGCCCGCCACCAAGAAGGTCGAGCAGACCCTCGACCGCATCGTCGACAAGTACCGCGATCAGGTGCAGGTGGTGTGGCGCCACCGCCCCATGGAGGACCACGAGCACGCGGTCGATCTGGCGCACGCCGCAGAGGACCTGAAGAGCCAGGTGAGCGACGCCGCGTTCTTCTCGTTCGTGAAGGCGGCCAGCGGCAAGAGCGGCACCCCCGGCGCCTTCGACCTGCCGAACATCCAGGCGCTTGCGCAGGAAGCCGGCAAGGTGGATCGTTACGGCTACGTCAGCATCTACTCGATCAAGAACGCGATCGACGAGAAGAAGCATGAGGCCAAGCTCAACGCCGATCTGCTCAAGGCCTCGGAGCTCGAGATCCAGATCGCACCGACTGTGATCGTCGGCAAAGAGCTGCTCGTGAGCCCGGTCACCTTCGCCCGCGTAAAGAAGCTGGTCGACAAGTCGTTGGGCAAGTAGCCCGGGCGCCGGAGCTCACGAGACAGGCACACATCCGCGCACCGCCCCGCGCTCGTGTCGCCTGCCAAGCCAGTTGAATCCCGCGGCGGTTGGCGCCAAAATGCGAGGTTGCGTGGGGTGCCGCGTCGCGCGCCGCTCGCTCCTCTGGAGGGCTTCATGCCGACCTCGCTTCGTTCTTGGTTCTTGCTTGCTGCGTTCTCTTCCACCGCCCTGGCGTGCGCCGACGGCGAGAACCCGTTCACCGACGGGGGCAGCAGCAGCGAAGGAGGGTCTCCCTCCACCGGAGGCGCCGGGGGAGGATCCGGCGGCGAGATGGGCAACGGTGGCAGCGGCGGTGAGAACCCGACCACCGGAGGCGGCGGCACGGGGGGAGGCGACCCCTGCGCGACGTGTCCCCCCAACACGCAGGACCTGGACCAAAACCCGCTGACCGGCGAGTGCGGCTGCGAGTACGAGTGCGAGTCCACCGGGGCAGACGATCCCATCGACGAAGACTTCACCGACGACAACTGCGACGGCACCGACGGCGTCGCCGAGCAGTGCGTGTACGTCTCTGCTTCGATCGGCAACGACACCACGGGCAGCGGCACGCGGCAGGCGCCGGTGCAAACGATCTCCAAGGCCCTCGAGGTGGCAGCAACCAACAGCGTCCCCGCCATTTGCCTCTCGGGCGAGGTGTACACGGGCACCATCACGCTGGTGTCGGGGATCAGCGTGTACGGGGGCTTCGACCACGCCGACGCCGACTTCCCGTTCCGCCGCAAGGCGACGGCGCTCACGACCATCAACGCCACGGGCGTGGGGGTGATCGCCACCCAAATCGACGAGGAGACGCACGTCGAAGGGCTGACCATCAACGTGGCCGCGGCCAGCATGGGCGGGCAGTCCACCTACGGCGTGCGACTGACCAGCGGCTTGGCGCAGCTCTACGTCCGGTACAACACCATCACCGTCGCGCCCGGCGCCGATGGTGACGACGGCGCTGACGGTCCCGCCGCGGCCCCTCCTTCGGCGCCGAACGGGAACAACGGCACGAACGGCTGTAGCAACTGCAGCTCGAGTCCGGCGGGCGGGCCGCAGCCCACCTGTGCGGAGTATGGTGGCAAGGGCGGCAACGGCGGCAACGGCAACGGGGACGGTCAGACCGGATCTCCAGGAAGTGGCGGCGCGCTCGGTGGCGCCAACGGTGGGAGCAACAACTGCTTCGACGGCAGCGGCACCTCTGGCAACGGCAGCAACGGCGCCAACGGCACCAATGGCACGAACGGCGGCGGCGGCGCCGCCATCGGGACAGCCTCGGGCGGCCTGTATGTGACCGCCAACGGGGGCAGCGGCGCGCAGGGCAACAATGGTCGCGGCGGCGGTGGTGGTGGTGGTGGCGGCGGCGGCGAGCAGGTCGGTGGCTTCTTGTGCAACCCCGACGGCGGCGGCGGCGGCGGCAGCGGCGGCTGCGGCGGCCTCGGCGGCAATGCTGGCGCGGGCGGCGAGGGTGGCGGAGGGAGCTTCGGTATCTTCGCCACCGCGGGCAGCGTGGTCGCCGAGGGCAACACGATCACGACCGGCGCGGGCGGCCAGGGCGGCGACGGCGGCAATGGCGCGCTCGGCCAAGGTGGTGGATCCGGCGGCTCCGGTGGCTCCGGCGCAGACGACGCGGACGGCGGCGGCAATGGCGGCAACGGCGGCAATGGTGGGGCTGGCGGCCCTGGTGGTGGAGGCGGCGGCGGTCCTTCGGCGTGCCTGGGCCGAACCGGCGCGGTGGTGTTCACCTTCACGGGCAACTCCTGCACCACGGGCGCACCCGGCCTCGGCGGCAGCGGCGGCACCAACCCCGCCGGCGGCGTCGGCGGGACGGGATCGCCCGGCGCCGCGGGGCCGCAGGTTCAGATCAACTGAGCGTCACTCGAGCAAGTCCTCCACGTCGAGCGCGGCGGCAAACTTGCGAAGCGCACGTTTGCTGTCCTCGCCGCTGCAGTGGAGCACGTCGTACCCCGCGGGCGTGCACAACACCAGCTTCTCGCCCTCGGTCAGCGACTGCGCCGCGATCTTGCAGCTCGCGACCCCGAAGGTGACGTCCTCCTGGACACGGAAGCGGTGGACGAAGCAGTACGCCGTCCCCTCGTTCGCCGCCAGCGTGCCCTGATCCGAACGAATGTTGGCGAAGCCCTTGTTGGGCAGACGCTGCTGGGCGCGCTTGTAGCGGATCTTGGGCGGCTGCTCGAACCACAACACGCCCTCGGCGATCTGCTCGTACGCGTCGCCCTCGGCAGACGCTTGCGACTCCGAGCCGCTCTCGGGGCGCGAGCTCGAGCTGGAAAGTGACCACGCCGCTGCCCCGAGGGCGCCCAACGCCAATGCGCCGACAAGAGGTAGCGCGAGGCGAAGCCGGCGCTTCGAGCCTCCGCTCGGCCCTCCGCCGTCGCGCACCGTCGCGGGCGCGGTCGTCCCGACGTCCACACGCCGGCTGGCCTCCTCGAGCGCGCGCAACATGTCGCCCGCGGTCTGCCAGCGCCTGCCCGATTCGAACGCCGTCGCGCGCGACACGAGCGCGCGGAGCTCTGCGGGCACCGGCAGAGCGTCGCGCTCGATCTCGCGCTGAAGAGCGCGCTCACCGATCACGCTGACCGCACCGCCTCCCTCGAACACCGGCCGCCCCGCATACAGCTCGATCATCACCAACCCTGCCGCGAACACGTCGGCGGCCGGACCGATGTGGTCGCCCGATATCTGCTCGGGAGCCATGTAGCGGGGAGTGCCCACGATCAGGTCGTGGCCCGTGAGCCCTGCCCCCGCGACAGTGGGGCTCATCACGCCCGCCACGGCCGCGCGCAGGGCCGCGAGCTCGACTGTCACGCCCGCCGACTTGGGGTCCTTCGCGACGCCGAAGTCGAGCACCTTGACCAGTGGACGAGCGGCCCCGATCGCGCCGCACAGGAACACGTTGTCGGGCTTGATGTCTCGATGGACCACGCCGAGCGCGTGTGCCTCGGCCAAGCTGGCGAGCAAGCCCGACATCACGTGCAAGGCGAGCGGCGGCGAGAGCGGGCCGCGCCTCAACGCCTGGGCCAAGGTCTCCCCGGTCAGGAGCTCGAGCACCAAGAACGGCACCTCGGGGCTCGACTCCCCGACGTCGAGCAGACGGACCGTGTTCGGGTGCTTGAGCTGGAGCGCGACTCGGGCCTCACGCGCGAAACGTGCGGCTGCCTCCCGCGTGGGCTGCTTGAGCAACTTCACCGCGACGCGCTGCCCGGTCACGTGATCGAGCGCCTCGAGCACCTCGGCGAAGCCGCCCGCGCCCAGCCGTTTGCCGAGCAAGTAGCGGCCTGCGAGCAGCTCCCCCACCCGGTTCATCAGCAGCGATAGCCCCCACCGAGCGCGCACTTGCCGCCCTCGCAGATCGGCGGGATCTCCCCATCCTTGCAGGGTCGGAATGGCCGCCGAAGGTGAGCGGGTCGCTTCACCGGGTGCGGTCGCGGCGACGGGTCCACCCAACAGTCGAGCTCGCTCTTGCACGGGATCGGGTCGAACCAGCTGAACACGCAGCCTTTGGCCGGCTCGATGCAATCGCAGCTGGGACCTTGCTCCACCCGAGGGTTGGTGCGCAAGCCCTCGGCCACACCGCCCGTGTCGGCTACGCACTTGCCGCCGGCGCGATCCACGCGGCAGCCACGAACCTCACAGGTGCCCGTCGGCGCGGGCGCCGCGGTCGGCTCGAGCGTGCAGCCCCCCTGAAGGCACAGGCAAACGCCGGGCGCGGGCGCGGTCTCCTCACACGCGGCCTGCCCGGCGTCGAGCTTGGCCGCCACGCAGCGCTGGGGGACGCACGGATCGTCGAAGCCGCAGTCGGCGTCCGAGCTGCACGCCGCGACCGTGCGGTCGTCAGCTCCAAGATCTGGCGCAGTTGGTGGGAGCGCGGGCCGCGCGGAGCCGCTCGCGCTCGATCCTGAGCTTGGCACCGGCGCGGCGGACGAGGGGCCGAGCTCGGTGCTCGCCGCCGCGTCGGCGCCACCTGCTACGTCTGCCGCGCAGCTCGCGACCAAGGGAGCTGCGCCCCCCATCGCGCAGCACGCAGCGAGCACCCTCCGAGCCGGACTCATGCCGCGCAGCATAGCGCGCGGTCACAAAGTGAACTCGAAGACCTTCTCGTTGAGCTTCTCGCCCGGAAGCAGCTCGAAGCTCATGGCGTAGGAGCGAGGCCCCACGCGCACACCGAGCCGCACGCGTACCGGCGCGCTGGCGCCGCCCAACTTGTCGAGCTTCACCACCGCGCGGTAGCGGCCCTTCTCGGGCTCACCGCCCACGAGGTACACGTTCTCCACGTTCTGGCCCATGCATTGGCCTGCATCGCGGGGGCAGTCGCGATCCTTGAACAGACCGCCTTGGGTCGCCTCGTTGGTCTGCGCCACCTCACCGGCCGCGTCGGTCACCTCCAGGTTCACGTCCGCCTCGGCTGCGTCCCAGGCGATCACGAACTGCAGGATGCCGGTGTGCAGGCCGCAGCCCTCGTCGATCACGCCGTTGCAGTTGTTGTCCACCGCGTCGAAGCACAGCTCGAGCGCGCTCGGCGTGCAGGCCTGCGCGAGCGCGGTCCCGTCGGGGGTGATCACGTCACGCATCGAGAGCTTGGCCGCACGCGCGGAGGCATCCTCCAGGCAACCAGCGCCGAGAGCCGAGAGCAGAACCATGTGGGGCAGGCTGCGCGTCACGAGCTTGGGCGCCAAGATGACACTGGGCCGCGCCGCGGCGCAAGCTCGGTCCCCTTGCCTTAGCCCGAGTTGGGCTCTATCTCCGCGCCGTGGCTGCCACCGCCCTCCACCGCCGCCCTTGGGCGCTGGCGCGTTTGGCGCTGCGCGTCGCGCGACACCCGCGCGCCGCGTGGCTCATCGCGGCCCTAGCGTTCTTGTTGTCGCTACCGCTGTGCACGGCCGGCTATCTGCTCGACGACAACTTGCACACCTGGGTGCTGCGCGGGAACGACTTTCCGGGTGGCCCTCGCGGCAGCTGGGACTTGTACCGCTTTGCCGACGGCGCCGGGGGGCTCGCGCAAGCGACACAGCAAGGCTTCTTTCCGTGGTGGTCGTCGCCAGACCTCAAGCTGGCCTTCTTTCGACCGCTGCCCTCGCTGTGGCGAGCGGGGGATTTCGCGCTATGGGGCGACTCGGCCGTTTTGCCGCACCTCGAGGCCAGCCTGGTGCTCGCGCTGATGGTTCTGGTCGCGGCCAAAGCCTATGGTCGCGCGCTGGGCGGAGTGACCGCGGGCGTCGCCACGCTGCTGTTCGCGATCGACGACGCACACGGCATGGTCGTGGGTTGGATCGCCAATCGCTATGGCCTGCTCGCCACCACGTTCGGCCTGCTCGCGCTTCTGCTCGCGTGGCCGCCGGCGAGCAGCGCCCCTCGCTCGCCGACCTGGCAGCGCGTGCTCTCGCCGATCTGTTTCGCGCTGGCGCTCCTCTCTGGCGAGCTGGCAGCGGGCATCTTCGGCTATCTGGTGGCCATCGCCTGGTTCCACCCGCGCGGGCGCAGGGCGGGCCTGGTCGAGCTCGCGCCCCATGTGGTCGTGCTCGCGGTCTACGGCGCGGTGTACGTCGCGCTCGGCTATGGCGCGGGAGGCAACGAGTTCTACATCGACCCGATGCGCTCACCGGGCGCATTCTTGGTGGCGCTGCTCGAGCGCCTACCCCGGCTCGCGCTTTCGCAGCTGGCGCTGCCTCCGGCCGAGCTCTGGCAGATGATGCCTCCCGGTGGTCGTTGGCTCTACGCGGGCCTGACCGTCGGCCTCAGCGGCGCGTTGATCGCCGTGATCCTACGCACGATCGAGCTGACCCCAGCGGCGAAGGTGCTGGGCGCGGGCGCGCTGCTCGCAGCCATCCCAGTCTGTGCCACCAATCCCACCGATCGTCTGCTGTTGGTCCCTGGCTTTGGTGCGTTCGGTGTGCTTGCGCTGTTCCTCACGCGCGTCTGGGAGCTCGGCGGGTCCCGGGCTCGCCGCGGCTTGGCGGGCGTGCTCGCGGTCGTTCACCTGGTGCTGGCCCCGCTGATGCTGCCGCTGAGCACCTTGAATTTCGTGAACACCTTCGGGGCGATGATCGAGCGAGGCTGGGCCACCCTGCCGGTCGACGATGCGCTCAGCGCTCAACATGTGGTGGTGCTCTCCACGCCTGATGCGCTGCTCACGTACAACATGTTCACGTTGAACATGCTCGAGTCGGTGCCCCAGCCGCTCGGTGTCGCCATCGTGTCCGTGCAAGATCGCGGCGCGCCCACCCTCACGCGCACTGGCGAGCGCACCTTCACCGTGCAAAACCCCGAGGGGCAGAACTTCGGGATGTTCACGGGCGTGTTCCGCGACAGCCCGCTCGAGGCCGGCGCTCGTCACCAGACCGACGCCATGACGGTGACCGTGCTCGCCACGAGACCCGCGGACGGCGCACTGCTCGGCATCGAGGTCGAGCTGCGAGGTCGGCCGGAGCAGGTCCGTTTCCTGGTGTGGCAGGGCAAGATCGGCTTCGAGCAGGTGACGCTGCCTGCCGTCGGCGAGTCCATGGTGCTGCCGGCAACGCCGCTGTTCGAAGCGATGTGACACTGCACTTTGCCTGACCGCACTGCGGGACGGGCTGGCTTCGCACGGATGCTCGGAGCGCAGCGCCTGTAGCCCCGGCGGAGCGTTTGGCTTACGACTCGGTCATGCGAGCGATGTCGCGCTTCGGGGCGGTTGCCACGGCTTGTCTCTTGCTGACCCGGGCGGCGCACACCCACCCGGTCACGATCGACGGCAGTGCGAGCGAATGGTCGACGCGGACACCTGACGCGGACAACCTGGGCTTGGTCGTGCGCGACGACGCCGCGGCCGGGTCGTACGTCTTTCTCGATCACAACGGCGACGCGCGCACGGATCTGGCCACCCCCGAGATCAACGCCGAAATCACCGGGGTCCAGATCACGGGCTCGGCCACGGGCTTCTCGGTGCTGGTGCGCAACGTGCCGGGAGCGGTGCAAACAGGCGCGCCGATCCAGGTCCAGATCGCGATCGATCTGGATCGCCTCGCCGGGAGCGGTCAGGACTTCTTCGCGGGCTTCGCGGACACCCGCGTGGCAGATGGCGCGCGCTGGGAGCGCTTGGTGCAGACCTTGTTCGGGTCTGGAGGCCAGGCCACCGTGCTCGATGCGAGCTTCACGTCGGTGGCGACGGCATCGGCTGTCGACGGCGTCGACGGCGTCGAGATCGAGGTGCCGTGGAGCGCGCTCGGCCTGCCCGGTCCACCCACCGCGCCGCTGCGCGTCACCATCGCCACGTTCCGCGCGCAAGCCAACGACTTCACCGTCGACATCGGTGGGCCCTCGGTGAGCAACGCGATCGACGCGCTCACCGACTACGGCGACCCGCGCACGAGCATGTACCCGAACACGTTCGCGGAGGTGCAGGATCAGGTGGTCGACTATTCGGTCGACCTCTACTTCGCACCGGACGGAGAGGTGTACGCGCCGCTGCTCGTCACACGCGTCATGAGCAACGCGCCCGCGGGCGGTAGCGGCGAATGGATGGCCATCCGCAACGTGAGCCCCGCTTCGATATCGCTGGCCGGGTTCAAGCTGGGTGACGAGGACACCCCGGACGGCAACGAGGCGATGTTGTCGTTCCCCGCGGGCGCCAGCATCCCGGCGGGTGGCAGCTTCGTGGTGGCCGCGAACGCGGCGTCGTACCAGGCGGCGCTCGGCACCCTGCCCGACGCCGAGGTCGCCTCGTCGGTCGTGGCGGTCGGCAAGATGGCGGCGTTCTCGCCGTGGGGAGCGGCCAACCTGCAGCTGGCCAACACGGGCGACGAGGTGATCATCCTGGACGGCTCGAACACGCTGCTCGACATCGCCGTGTACGGCGTCTTCAGCTACGCCGGCGTCACGCCGATCGCCGCGCCCGGACCAGATCAAGTGCTCGTGCGTGTACCTGCGCCGAGCGACACCGACGACTGCGGCGTCGATTTCGACAACGCCGGAACGCAGTGCGTGAGCGACGCTGGGTGCGGATCGCCTGGGTGCAGCACCTGTGCGATCCACGCCTGCGAGGACGACGTGGTCGGCACCCCCTGCTTGGACGGTGACGTGTGCAATGGCTCGGAGGCCTGCGACGGCAGCGGCGCGTGCGTGATGGGCATCGCGCTCGACTGTGACGACGCAGACGACTGCACCACGGACAGCTGCGACATGGCGAGCGGTTGCCAGACCGCATTCGCGCCCGCGGGCACCACCTGTGTGGACGATCCGGGCTGCACCAACCAGCTGTGTGACGGCGCCGGGGTGTGCAGCGGTGGCGACTGCGGCGGCGGCGGGGCGGGCGGCGGCGGCGGGTCGGGTGGTGCCGGCGGCTCGGGTGGTGCCGGCGGCGGGTCGGGTGGTGCCGGCGGCGGCAGCGGTGGCGAGGCCCCCGGCGGCACCGGGCCGGGCGGAGGTGGCGCGGGTGGCAGCGCCCAAGGTGGCAATGGCGGCGGGGGAGCGGACGGCGGCAATGGTGCTGGGCCGAATGGCAACGGCGGCGACGGCGGCGATCCGATCGGAGGCGCGGGCGCGGATGGCGAGAGCGCCGACGGCTGCAGCTGTCGCCTGTCAGGCGCCGGAAGCAACCCACCTGCTTGGCTGGGCTGGCTCGGCTTGGTGTGGCTGCTCGCCCGCCGAACACGCCGCGCGTGACCGCGCACCGGCTCCGCAGAAAGCAAAGACTCACCCCGCTCCGCGGGCGCGGCAGCTCCCGCGCGCGTAGGCCAACGGCCTAGCGCGCTCCGCTGCTCTCGGTCTCAGGCGACAACTCTCGTGACGCGCTCCTTGCGCGGTGCGAGAGGTGCTCCGCATGGCCGCATGGCTCACTTCGCTCGCGCTGGTCGCGGTCGTCAGCTTCGCCTTCACGGTCGAGGCCGCGCTGGGCTTCGGCGCGACCATCGTCACGGTGGCGCTCGGCTCACTGCTCGTGCCCACCGACCAGTTGCTGCACGCGTTCGTGCCGGTCAACGTGCTGGTGAGCGTGGCACTGGTCGTTCGCGGTCGCGACGAGATCGCCTGGCGGCTCCTGCTCGTGGGCATCCTGCCGCCCGTGCTGCTCGGTCTGCCTGCGGGCGTGTTGGCCGCCGACGCGTTCCACGAGCGCACGCTCAAGCTGGTGTTTGGTGGCTTCGTGCTGGTGCTGGCAGCGCTGGAGATCCATCGCAGCCGCAGAGCCCCCCACCCCGGCGCGGCCGCGGGTCATTTCTTGGATCGCCCGCTGTTGCTGCTCGGCGGCGTGGTGCACGGCATGTTCGCTACCGGCGGACCGATGGTGGTGTACGTGCTGGGCCGCACGTTGGGCGGCGACAAGGGCCGGTTTCGCGCGACGCTGAGCGTGCTGTGGCTGGTGCTCAACTCGGCGCTGGTCGCCACCTTCGCGCTGCGTGGGCAGCTCTCGCTGCAGAGCGCACGGACCAGCGCTGGCTTCTTGGTCGCGCTGCTGCTGGGGCTGTGGGTCGGTCAGCGCGTGCACGATCGCGTCGACGCCCTGCGCTTTCGCACCTTCGTGTTCGGGATGTTGGCGGTCGTCGGCGTGGTGCTGGTGCTGCGCAACCTGGGCTGAGCTGAAGGAGGACTGCCGCGATGGTGGAGGAAGAGGAGCTCGAGGGCGCCGCGCTGGTCACCGGCGGCTGCTCCGGCATTGGGCGGGCGATCGCGGAGGAGCTCGCCGCCCGCGGTCACTCCTTGCTCTTGGTGAGCGATCGCTCGTCCGAGGTCAGCCGCAGCGCCGCCGAGATCCGGACGCGCTACGGCGTCGCGGTCCACGCGCTCTCGCTGGACCTCGCCCGCCCTGACGCGGCGACGGAGCTCCACGACGCGACTCGCAAGCTCGGCCTCGAGATCGAGGTGCTGGTCAACAACGCCGGGTTCTTCTTCTTCGGCGAGGCGGCCGACGCCGAGCCTGCCCGCGCGCGTGCGATGTTGCAGCTCCACGTGGTGACTCCGTCGCTCTTGTGCACGTTGTTCGGGCGAGACATGCGCGCGCGTGGGCGAGGTCACATCTTGATCGTGTCCAGCGTCTCGGCCTGGAGGGACCTGCCAGGCATCAGCTATTACGGCAGCAGCAAGAAGTATCTGCGTGGCTTCGCCAGCGCCTTGCGCAGCGAGCTTCAGCCCCACGGGGTCAACGTCACCTGCCTGGCTCCGGGAGCGACGGACACCGCGCTCTACGGTCCCGACGTGGTGGCGGTAGAGCTGGCCAGGCGGCTCGGCTTGATGCTCGACGCGCGAGAGGTCGCAGCGGAGGGCGTGCGCGCGCTGTTCGAACGGCGGGCGGAGATCGTTCCCGGCAGGCTGGCAAGAGTGATGGCCAGCGGCGCGGCGCTCACACCGCAGTGGCTCGTGGATCTGGCCCGGCGCCGCGCGCCTTGGCTGCCGAGAGGAAACGGGGCGCGATGACCCGTCCTTGGAAATCGACCAAAGTGTGATGTGTTTCACTGTTGCTCCCGCCGCCCTGCGATAGGTTGAGTCGTGTGAGGCAGACGGCCCCGGACTTTCGGGCGGTGCGTCGAAGCCGAACGAACACTCACATCACAGGGGGCCAGCGCCCTCGGTTAGCGAAGAAGAGGAGAAGCCATGAGCGAGAACAAGAAGGACGAAAAGAAGCCTGCGGACGGTGGAGAGCTCAGCGACGACGATCTCGCCAAGGTCTCGGGCGGCACGGGCAACAACAGGGACGACGGGGAGAAGCCGGAGCGGCCGGTGAGGCCGATCAAGGACCCTTCCGGCCCGCGCCAGTAAGCGTTGCCCTTTCAACTGGCCTGCCAGTTGAAAGGCAACGATTCTCCCGTGCCTTCTGAGCAATCAGCGCCGAAGGCCCCGCTGCGTGGCCCTTGGCACGGGAGAATTCCCAGCGACGGGGAGCTCGACACCTCTCGGGCTTCCCGTTTCACGTTCTTCACTGATCGCGCGCAGCTCGGCGAGTCGCAGGATCACGATCTTGCCGCCGTTCTGCTGGATCCAGCCGGCCTTCACCCACTGGCGCAGGCTCTTGTTCACGCTCTCCCGCGTCGCGCCGATCAGCTCTCCGAGCTCGGTCTGCGAGAGGCGCAGCGTGAGCAACGTGCCACGACCTCCGTCGCTCACGCCGTGACTCGACGCGAGCTCGAGCAGCTTCTTGGCGAGCCTGGCGGGGATGCTCAAGAACTCGATGTCGGCCGAGCGCTCGGTCAGGCGCCGCAGCCGGCGCGCGAGCACCTCGATCACCTTGACCGCGAGCCCGGGCGACGACTCGAGCGACGTGAGGAAGTCGCGGCGATCGACGAGCAGCACCTCGCAGTCGTCCACCGCGATGACCGTGGCCGAGCGCAGATCGCCCTCGAGCATGGACACCTCACCGAAGACCTCGCCAGCGCCCATGAAGCCGAGCGTGGCCTCGCGGCCGTCTTCGCCTCGCGTCACTGCGCGCAGCTGCCCACGGATGATCGCGAACACGTGAGTCGAGGCCGTCCCCTGGTGCACCACGACCTTGCCCGCGGCGAAGGCCTTCGGCACCGCCCCCTCGAGCAGCCGTCGCAGGCCCGCAGGACCGAGCGCTGCGAACAGCGGGATCTTCTCGAGCAACGCGAGGTGTGAGCGGTTCACGTCAAGGTCCGAGCACCGCGCCGAGCGGCGGCAACAGCAGCGAAATGATGCGCGGACGGCGCACGGTCACGACCGCCTCGAACGGCATGCCGCTCTTGACCTTGCCTCCGGCGCGCTCGGGCAAGTCGTCGATGCGCAGCGCGACCAACGTGCATGGTCCCCCGCAAGCGGGCTCCTCGGCTAGGTACGGCCGCGCGAGCTCGGCGCTGAGCACGTCCTCGGCGACGTGCTCGATGACGCCGCGACCGAAGCCCATCTCGGAGGAGGGGAAGCCGTCGAACGCGATCTGCACGGGCTGCCCCGGATCGAGGTGGGGGCGGTCCTTCGCCGGCAACGCCACGAAGCCGACGAGCCGCTCGGCCGCAGGCAAGACCTTCACCAGCGGCGCCCCGGCCGTCACGTGCTCGCCCGGGCGAACGGCGACCGCGTCGACCGACCCCGACACGGTCGCCACGACAGGCTCGTCCAACCTGACGAGCACGTCGCCCGGAGCCACGGACTGCCCGACCTCGACCTCGACCGATTGCACCACACCCGGCCGCACGGCACGCATCACGAACACGCCACCTTGCGGCCGAACGATGCCGCGTCCACGGGTGGTGACGCTGACGCGCAAGAAGACCGAGGCCACGATCGCGAACACGAAGAGCGCCGCGATCGCCACGAACAAGCGGCTCACGGAGGGCGCGACGAGGTGCAAGAGGCCGCCTCGTTGCTCCGGCGTCGAGTAGGCCTCGAGCGCCTTTTCTCGATACAGCTGCTTCGCCACGTGGCTAACATCGCACGAATTCGGGTGCGTCTGATGCCAGAGTTCGCATGAGCGAAAGCCCCACTCCCCGCCCTCGCCGCCGTGGGTCCGTGCCGTTCGTCCCGCAGATGGAGGCGGTCGAGTGTGGCGCCGCCTCGCTCACCATGTCCCTCAGGTACTGGGGCTTCCACGCCCAGCTCGGCGAGCTGCGCGACGCGTGCGGCGTCTCGCGCGATGGCGTCGATGCGCGCACGCTGGTGCGAGTGGCCCGACAGTTCAAGCTCAAGACGCGCGCGCGCAGGCTCGAGCCGCAGGATCTCGAGGGCGTCGGCTGTCCGGCCATCTTGCACTGGGAGATGAACCACTTCGTCGTCTTCGAGCGCTGGACGAAGGACGCAGTGTTCATCGTCGATCCAGCGCTGGGCCCGCGCCGCATCTCCACCGAGGAGTTCGACAAGGCGTTCAGCGGCGTGTGCATCGAGCTCGAGCCCGGTGAGGGCTTCGCGCCGCGCAAGGCGCGCGCGGTCTCGCTCGATCGCTACCTGACCACGCTCAAGGGCGCCGGCGGTGCGCTCGGGATGCTGGTGCTGGCGTCCATCATGCTGAATCTGCTGGGGCTGGCGACGCCCATCGCGCTGACGCTGGTGGTGGACCAGGTGCTCGTTCACCAGCAGACGCATTGGTTGGAGACCATCGGCCACTCGGTGCTCGCGTTGATCGTGCTCACGCTGCTGGTCAGCCTGATGCGAGTCAACGTCGTCGCAGCGATTCGTCGTCACATCGACGCGGCGGTCGGGCTGTCGTTCATACGACACTTGCTCTCTTTGCCGGCGCAGTTCTTCGCGCAGCGAAGCACGTCGGATCTGGTCCACCGGGTGCGTGGCACGAGCATCGTGCGGGAGCTGTTGGCCGGTCAGGTCATCACCCTGCTGGTCGACTCGGTGCTGCTCGTCTCGTACCTCGCGTTGGCGATTGCCTACGAGTGGCGGCTGGGGCTGGCGGTGCTCGGCGGCGGGCTGCTCTACACGATCATCTTCCTGGTGGCGCGTCCCCATCGGATGCTTGCTTACCGCGAGCGGATGGCGCTCGACATCAAGGAGGACGTGCCGCTGTACCAGACGGTGCTCGGTATCTTGACGGTCAAGAGCTCGGGCCGCGAGGAGACCGCGTATCAGCAGTGGCGCAAGCCGCTGGTCGAAGCGATGAACGCGGCGATCCACGAGTCGCGCTTGTCCGACCGCGTGGACGCGGCGCTCTTCCTGGTGCGCGTGGCGCTGCCCGCCTTGGTGCTCACCTGGGGGGCTCATTTCGTGGTGCGCGGCGAGATCACGCTGGGAACACTGCTCGGCATCGGGCTGCTGGAGGGCGCCATCCTCGGTCCGCTCGGGCGCGTCATCGCCACGCTTCTGCACGTGGGTGTGCTGCCGGTCCACCTCGACCGCATGGACGACGTGCTGGAGGCGAAGCCGGAGCCGAGCGGCACGCGTACCTGCCCGCGGCTCGAGGGGGAGGTCCGCTTCGAGGACGTGACCTTCTCCTACGGCCCCAACGCGCCGCCGGTGCTCCGGGGCCTGTCGCTCACTGCCGCCAAAGGCGAAAAGATCGCGCTGGTGGGTCCCTCTGGGTCCGGTAAGTCGACCGTGGCGCGGCTGCTGCTCGGCTTGTACCGGCCGAGCTCCGGGCGCGTGTTGGTCGATGGCCACGAGCTCGGCGAGCTCGAGCTCTCCTCCGTTCGCCGCCAGATCGGCACCGTGCTGCAAGAGACGGCGCTGTTCGCGGGCACGGTGCGCGAGAACATCTCGCTCTACCACCGGGGCGCGCCGCTCGAGGATGTCGAGCAGGCAGCCCGGGTCGCGCAGCTACACGACGACATCGAGGCCATGCCGCAGGGGTACCGCACGCGCATCTCGGGCTCGAGCTCCCCCCTCTCTGGCGGCCAGCGGCAGCGCCTCGCGCTCGCTCGCGCGGTGCTCACACGGCCTCAGATCCTGATCCTCGACGAGGCCACCAGCGCGCTCGACGCCGTGACCGAGGCCGCGGTGGAGCGCTACCTGTCGAGCCGCAAGTGCACGCGCATCGTGATCGCCCACCGGCTCAGCACGGTGCGCGACGCAGACCGCATCTACGTGCTCGACAAGGGGCAGGTGGTCGAGGAAGGGCGGCACGAGGAGCTGCTCGCGGCCGGTGGCCTGTACGCCGATCTGGCGAAGAGCGGCGAACAAGCGCCGACGCCTGCCTCCGTCGAGCGCTCCGAGGGCAAGGTGGGCGCGGCCGATCTGGAGCGTTTCGCTCCCTTCGCCGCGCTCTCTCTGGAGGAGAGAGAGGCGCTCGCGGCTCGCCTGGTCCGGCGTGTGGTCGCCCAAGGGGACTCCTTGATCGAGCAGGACGAGCGCGGGGCGGGGCTGTTCCTCGTCGAGCAGGGCGAGCTGGACGTGGTCGTCCATGAGCCGGGGCTCGCGCCGCTCACGGTCGGCAGGGTCAGCGAGGGCGACGTGGTCGGTGAGGTGGGGTTGCTCGATGGCTCGCCGACCTCGGCCTCGGTCGTGGCGACGACGGCGGCGCGGCTGCTGCATCTGCCGGTGCAAGAGTTCGAGTCGTTGCGGCGCCTCCAAGACCGGCTGGCCGCACGTGTGATCATCGCGCTCGGCGGCCTGATGGCGGCGCGCCTGCGGCGATCGACCGCCAAGCTGCAGGAGCTCGGGCGACCCGGGATCCCGCCGCAGAAGAAGGCGCCGGCGCGGCGCGGCCGTGAGCTCCGCGTGGAGGAGACCGCGCTCGGCGCCTCGCTCACACGACCCGAGCTCGACCGCCTCGACCAGCTCGGCCACCTGGTGCGCTTCGACGAAGGCGAGACGCTGTTCGAGCAGGGCGATCCCGCTCACACCAGCTACCTGCTGCTCAAGGGGCGCGTCGGCGTCACCGTGCCTGGCGTCGACGGCTACCTCAACACGATGGACCCAGGGGAGCTGTTCGGCGGAGTCGCGTTCTTCGATGACGACACACGCACAGCGCGCTGCGTGGCCGTGGAGCCGACGACGCTGTTCGCCATCGATCACGCGGTGCTGCGCGAGCTGGTGCTGGGCGGCAACAGCGCCGCCTGGAAGGTGATGCGCCACCTGTCGCACGGTCTCGCGCACGTCCTGCGCATCTCGAACCTACGGCTGCGAGAGTGGATCGCGCTCGAGAACGACGAGCTCGACGGCGCCCACCGCGCACGCGAGGAGGCGCTCGCGCTCGCGCGATCGGACGATCAGAGCCTGACCGCGCTGGCCCAGGACAAGAGCGGCGCGGTACCGCTGGTTCGCGCGCGGGACGCCGAGAGCTCCGGAACCGCCTGTGCGACCGCGCTGCTCCGGTACCACGGACGCGCCGTGCCCCTGGGGACGGTGGAAGAAGCTTGTGGCGATGGCGGCCAGGTGTCCGAGCGCTCCATCACGGTCGGGCTGCGGTCCTTCGGCATGCTCGTGCGCCCCTTGAAGGTGAGGGCGAGCGAGCTGTCCTACCTGGAGGCGCCGCTGCTGTGCGCGCTGAGCGATGGTGGCTGGGTGGTAGCGGAGCACTACCGTGGCGGTGTGCTCACGGTGATGGACCCCACCGGCAAACGGCGCGAGCTCGACCACGCCGAGGCGGCCGCGGCGCTGCAAGGCATCTGCCTCGAAGTGTTGCCGGAGGAGGGCGCGTCGCACACGCTCACGTTCGCGGAGCGGCTGGGCAAAGCACTCGCCGGACGCGCTGGCATGGCCTGGTCGCTCGTGGTCACCACGGTGCTGCTGCAGCTGGCGACGCTGGTGTTGCCGGTGCTGACCAGCCTGGTGATCGGCACCGCGCTGCCCGCGGGCGACGTACAGCTGCTGACCGTCATCGCGGCCGCGGCTGCCGTCGCGGTGGTGGCGGAGTCGTGGGTCATGTTCGCGCGGCGCCGCGCGCTGGTCGTGCTGCGCACGGCCGCCAGCGGCACGCTGCTCGATCAACTTTTCCGGCACGTGCTCAGCTTGCCGATATCGTTCTTCGAGAAGCACCCCCCCGCGGTCGTGGTCGAGCGCTTCGGCGCGTTCCGCATGCTGCGCGACGTGTTCGACAACGAGGCGCTCGGTGTCCTGTTGGACCTGCCCATGCTGGTGCTCTCGTTCGCCTTCATGGCGCTGCTCGATGGCCAGCTATTCGGCCTCGTGACGGGCGTGGCGCTGCTGATGGTGCTGCTCGTAGCCGTCACGTCGCCTCGCCTCGCCGCGCTCGAGGCGGAGCAGCAGCAGAAGGCCGTGGAGTCGGGCGACCGCTTGATCGAGGTGCTCGGCGGGGTGATCACCCTGCGCGCCGCCGGGGACGACGAGGCTGGCATCGGCCACTTCTCCCCGAGCTTCCTGCGGGGCATCGAGGTCTCCGTGCGCAAGGAGACGCTGCAATCGATGCAGGCAGCCACGCTCACGGCGCTCGTGCTCGGCGCGCTCGGCGCGGCGACCTGGTGGGGCGCGGCGCGTGTGCTCGACGAGCAGCTGTCATTGGGCGCGCTGATGGCCTTCACCGCCGTCGCGACCTCGTTCCTGTTTTCGCTCCACTACGCGCTCGCTCAGGCGACAGCGTTCTCGCAGGCGCGCGTCGCCCTACGCAAGGTCGAGGGCACCTTCCTCGAGCCGAGAGAGCAAGGGCTCGAGGCGGTCGCGCCCCCAGGCCGGTTGCGCGGGGGCATCCGCCTCGACCGCGTCACCTTCGGGTACGACAAGGACGGGCCGCCCGTGATCCAGGACGTCTCGATCGAGATCGTCCCGGGTAGCAAGGTCGCCCTCGTCGGTGGCTCGGGCTCCGGCAAGTCCACGCTGGGCAAGCTGCTCATGGGCTTCTACCAGCCGGATCGCGGACGCATCCTGTACGATCAGAAGCCGCTCTACGGGCTCGATTTGCCAGCCGTGCGCCGCCAGCTCGGCGTGGTTCTGCAAGACAGCTTCTTGTTCGCGGGATCGGTGCGGCAAAACCTCAGCCTGTGCGCACCGGGCGCGAGCCTCGAACCGATCATCGACGCGGCGAAGCGCGCTGCCATCCACGACGCGATCGCAGCGATGCCGATGCAGTACGAGACGGTGGTGCCCCAGGGTGGCAGCTCGTTCTCAGGAGGGCAGCGCCAGCGGCTGTCGCTGGCGCGGGCGCTGGTGCACCAGCCGGCCGTGTTGCTGCTCGACGAGGCCACGAGCGCGCTCGACAACGTCTCGCAGCGCGCCGTGGAGCAGAACCTGGCGGAGCTGCCCTGCACCCGCATCGTGATCGCGCATCGGCTCTCGACGGTGATCGATGCAGATCAAATCATCGTGCTCCACAAGGGCCGCGTGGTGGAGACCGGTCGACACGCAGAGCTCTTGGCCAAGAAGGGCGCTTACGCGGAGCTGGTCGCGGCCCAGCTAGGGTGAGCGCGCACGGCCGGACGCAAGGGAAGATGCGGGGCCGCCGGGGCGGGCGAGCGCCGCGGATTCAAACGTCTGGATTCCGTCCCCAGGCGGTGAAATCACACTGTCTTTGTTGCGTTCCGTGGCGTAGGTTCACGGACCGTGGGTCAATGTATTCGCGGGGTCATCAAGGGCGCGTGGCCTTGGCTGGGGGTGGTGTGTATCGCCGCGGTGGCAGGCTGCGAGCAGGGCGACCCGGGGCCTGCAGGTCCTCCCGGCGTGGGCGTGCCGGGCGAGGAGGGTGATCCGGGCGAGCCCGGCGAGAACAACCAGCCCAGCCTCAGCGGCATCCGCCCCTCCACCGTCTACTTGGAGCACGAGGTCGACGTCACCATCAGCGGCTTCGCCACCGACTTCAAGGACGGCATCGCGCTCGATTTCGGGCCCGGCATCACGGCCTCACCTGCGCTGGTCGCCAGCCCCAATGCGCTGATCACGCGCCTCACGATCGCTCGCGACGCCGCGCTCGGCCCGCGTGACGTCACCGTGGGCGACCTGATCTACAAAGGCGCGTTTTCGGTCGAGCCGCCCATCTCGGTCTACCCGTACCACGAAGACGTCACGCCGGCCGCGGGCGCCTGGGTCAACTTCGGCGTGGTGCAGGACGACATCAGCGCGCCGTTCTACGGACAGGTGAGCCTGAGCTTGTCGAGCGCAGGGGAGTCGGTGGGGGAGAGCCGCCTCGAGGCCTACTCGAGCTACACGCTCTACTGGACCTCGTTCCTCGACGTGACCGCACCCACGTCGGTCGACGTGGAGGTCACGGCTCAGAACCTGTTCGGGGCGCCCAACCACAACTTCCAACCCGCCGGACTGACCTTGGGTGCCCGCGCCCCCATCGCGCTCTCCGCCGACGTCACGGGCACGCTTCAGGCCCCGCACTTCTCCGCGCTCTTTCAGGTCGACAGCACCGACGCGGAGTGGATCAGCGTGCGCAGCACCTCCGCGGACCCCGACCAGCCGACGGCCATGGTCGTTCTGCCCGCGTCCGGCGCCTTCGCCGATCGAGTCAGGAGACTCCCGCCGGCTGCCCACCTCCTCGAGGGCTCACTGTTCCGCAACCTGAAGGTGCTCACCTCCACGAGCGACACACACTTCGTCTCGCTGCAAGGCGTCCCCGAGGTTTTTGGTGGTGTGCCACAGGGGACTGACATCGATTTCGACGTCGCCTTCACTCGCGGGCCCGCCGGCGCACCGATGGCGAGCCTGCTCGAGCCGTACACACCAGACCCGTGGTACGTCGAGGCCGCGGCGGGCGACTCGCTCAGCATCTCGATCTTGGACGGACCGACCCACCTCTGCGGCGTGGACTTCGCGGCGACGGTGGTGGTGATCAAGTCGGAGACTGGCGAGCCGCTCGTGGTCGCGGACACGCTCTGCCCCGGCACCCTCGAGCCTTGCGGGCCTGGGGTTTGCCCGGCGCCTCCGCTCACGATTCCGATCGAGGACGCGGGCGGCTACATGATCACCGTGGAGCCCTCGTTCGCGTACTGCGGCGGGGACTGCGGCGGCCCCAAGGACTACTCTGCGCTGATCGAGGTCGTCTCGCCATGAGCCTGCGCGCGTGGCTCGCGTGCGCGAGCTCGGCTGCCGTTTGCTGCATCGCCAGCTGCAAGGGCCCAGACGGCCCCGTCGGCGCACCGGGCGAGGACTTGCCCGGCGAGCCTGGCCCCCAAGGCGAGCCTGGGGAGAGCGTGGACGAGGCGGTAACCGACGTGTTCCCCCGCCGCTTGTTCGTCGGTCGGACCTTGCCGGTGACCATCAGCGGCGCCGCCACGCAGTGGGCGGACGCGGGCGCGCTCACGATCGACTTCGGCGCGGGCATCGAGGTCGACGCCGTGCAGGTGGCGAGCCCCACCGCGCTCGCCGCAGAGATCACGATCACCGCGAGCGCCAAGAGCGGTCTTCGCCGCGTGGCGGTTTGCCCGAATGAGCCCGCCGACGTGCCCTGCGCCGAGCGCGAGGGCGCAGCGGTGAGCAAGTCGATCGTCGCGATCGAGCAAGCCCTCGAGGTCTTCCCGACGAACGGAGGCTTCGTCTTCGGCAGCTTCGATCACCTGGAACAAGGCTCGGTCACGGCCTGTTTCCTGCGCTCGTTCGATCCGAGCACGCCGCCAGATCCTTTGCCCCAGAACTCGAGCGTGCAGCTCGGCGATCAGGACCCCGTCACTCCAGCAGGTCCCAGTAGCATCGCCCCTGACGGCGTGTACTTCGACCTGGCGATCGATGTGCTGACACCCGAGGGCGACTACGGCCTCGTGTTCGAGACTGGGCCGCCAGGCGAGACCGTCAGCTTGGCCAGCGCTCTCGACCTGGTCCACGTCGACGAGCGTCAGCCCGTCGAGATCGAGCTCGGCAGCAGCTCTGTGACGCTGGCGGCGGCCAACAAGTCCACCGTGCTGAGCTTCCAGCTCCCCGAGCCGGGGTTGGTGGCCCTCGAGCTGTCCAACCTGCAAGGGCAGGCGCTGTTCTCGCTGCTGCCCGCCAGCGGAAAACACTCTGAGTCGCTGGCGCGCTCCGTTTTCTTTGGGGCCACCTCGCGGGCGCTCTTGCTGCCTGCAGGGAAATACTTCGTCGTCGTGCAGGGCCTCAGCCAGGGCCCCGGCTACACCTTCAACGCCGACGTCAACCCGGTCGACACGTCGGCCTACGTCGACCTCGTGCCACCTGGCGCGTTCGGAGAGATCGCGGTGCCTGGGGAGGTCGACTACTACAAGTTCTCGGGCGTCGCCGGACAACAGGTGAGCTTGCTGATCGACGCGGCCCCGCCGTTCGTTTGTGGCGGCATGCCCGGGCCTGATCCCTTCGTCGACTCCGAGCTGCGATTGCTCTCGCCCACCTTCGAGCAGATCGGCTTCAGCGAAGACCTGGGGGGCAGCAACTGGTGCTCCGGGATCGACCTGGTCCTCCCCGAGACGGGCGAGTACTACGTCCAGGTTGGGTGGAGCCAGATGTACCCGCCGCCTCCGGGGGGCGGCACCTTCCCCTACGTGCTCAACTTCGGGGTGCTATGAGCCGGCGCGCACACAACGCACTCGTGCGGAGCCGAAAGGTGGCTGGGGCGTGCGCGCTCGGCGCGCTGCTGCTCACGGCCCCGACGTGCACAGAGTTCCAGAGGCCACAGGAGGGCAGCTGCGGCAACCTGATCCGCGAAGGCCTGGAGGACTGCGACCTGCCCGGCGACACCAAGAGCGACGCTGGCTTCGCCTGTGGGCAAGCCTCCGACGGGCCGTCGGCCGCTTGCCACTGGCTGTGCAACAGCGACGGCGACTGCCCCTCCTTGTGGTGCGACCCCAACGGCGCCCACTGCGACGCGAGCCAAGAGACCTGCGAGAGCAACGCAGAGCAGCCGTGCCAAGCCCAACGCTGGATCTGCGACGCCCAAGGGCAGGTCTGCCACCAGCCAAAAAACGAGTTCGCCGAGACGGTCGAGAGCCTCGCGCTGACGGGCTCGACCGAGCCGCTGTTCAACCGCGTGTCGGGCCTGTGGGTGGCCGACATCGACGGCCAGGTCCCCAGCGAGCTCTTCGTGCAGGGGGGTGAGAAGGCAGAGGACGTCAGCGACATCGCCTTCGCCGTGTCCTTCGACGGCGACGCCAAAGGCGCGCTCTTGCGGCGCGAGCGTGTGGGGCTCAAGCGCGGCGTGCCTCTGTCCGTCTCGACGCGCACGGACGAACAGGCGGTGCTGATGGTGGCCTCCCACCCCCAACTGCCCAGCGTGTTCACGCTGCGTGGCCAAGCCGACGGTACGATGCTGCCTGGGTTCGCTGCGCAGTTCGGTCGGCTGAGCGAGCGCGCGGTGTTGACGCCCTTCCTCCCGCAGAGCGACAGCGGCACCTTCGGGTCCACAGACATGCTGGACGGCAGCGCCGGCTACTCAGCCGCGGGCTACCTGATCAGCGGTCCGCTGCCCGGCTTCGTGTTGGGCGCCCCTTTGCTGACGAGCAAGCCGTTGGGGTTCGTCGACAGCGACGACTACATGCCCATCATGGGGAGCACCACCATACCCGGCCAGATCCCCGGGTTGGTGGACGCCCTGCTCGCGGTGGCGGTGCGCACGCTGGACGACAGCGGCGTGTACCAAAGCGAGGTCAGGATCAGCATTCGCTCGACGGTGGTCAGGCGAGTGGGGCTGCCGCGGAACAAGCACCTGAGCCAAGAAAGCGGCGGCGTGTGGTTCGCACGCATCGATGACGACCTGCTGGACGATTTGCTGGTGGCCGCAAACGACGGCAACACCTACGTCGCCTACGGCGCTGGCGACCCCGCCGGTGGGCTGGTCGGCTGGCACTCGACGCCCAACTTCGACCCGTTCTCCAGCGAACCGCCCGATAGCCTCTTCAACCTCGATCCGTTCATCCTGGACGCCCAGCCACTGGCCGTGGGCCTGATCGACGACGACCAGCGCTCGGACTTCGTCTTTCCGCTCCACGGGCTGGCGCTCAGCTCCCCGGACTTGAGCGGGCAGGTGTTCAACAACTGCCCACTCATCCAGAGCGACGTCGTCTACGGCGCCTGCACGAAGCCAGGAGACTCCGCCCCGCTGACCGGAGCGGTGATCGCCGACCTGAACGGTGACGGCACGCAGGATGTCGCCGCGATCGGTGAGTTCCCTGGCGTGCAGGCCATCTACCTGAAGAACGCGTTGCCGTTCGCGCACACCATCCCCACCGCTGGACAGCCCGAGCTCGTGCGTGTCGTCGACCTCGACAAGGATCTCGTCAACGACATCGTGTTCGTGGTCCCGGCGGCCAGCCCAGAGGCCCCCGCGGTGCTGTTCATCTCCTACGGCGCCACCGCTGGTGGACCCGAGCCCCCCGTGCGAGTGCTCGAGGCGCCGCGGTTCGTGAGCGCGACCGCGGCGCGGGTGGATCTCGCGATCCTCGCGGAAGACGAGCTTGGCGTGCGGAGCTATTCAGCGCTCGAGTCCAACACCGGTCGCCAGCTCGGAGTGGCGGCGACGATCCCGTGCACGACTCCCCTGGAGGGCGCCTCGGCCGAGCAGCTTTCGATCAAGCAGCAAATCACCGCAGGACGCTTCGGCGCTGGGCCGGGCGTGGACGCCGCGCTCCTGTACCAAGATTGTTTCGACCCCAACAACCAGGCGCCGCAAGATCGGCTGGTCCTCTTTCCGTCAGGAGCGAAGGGTGGTCTGCAGTCGGTGTTGAGCCAGTCGATCGACGAATCCAACTGTGTGGGCGGCACGCTGCTCACGTGCCCATCGGTGCAGCAAGCGATGTTGCCGACCAGCATCGCCCTGCCCGTCCCGCCCGGCTGGACGAGGCACGCGCTGCTGCTCAGCGGCGACCTCGACGCCGGGAGCGACGAGGGGGTCGAAGAGCTGATCCTGATCGGCCCCGACCCGCTCGGCTCGCGCCTGTACGTCGCCGAGAGCGACGGCCAGCCCCAGCCGCGCTTCGCCTTCCGTCAAGACGAGACCTTCACGCTGCCCCTCGGCGGGGACTACGCCGCCGTGCGCGGTGGGCTCGCGCTGGTAGACCTCAACGACGACGGCCACCTCGACCTGGTGGCGCTCACGACGCCCACCGAAGGGGAAGCGCCGAAGCTCGCGCTCTTCCTCAACCGTGGCGACGGCACGCTGGAGGTGGAGGATCGCTTCGAGATCGCGCTGCCGCTGGGAGTGCGGGCGTTCGCGCTGCTCGACTCGGACCTGGATGGGCGTAAGGACGACCTGCTGCTCGCCGCCGATGACGGGGTCTCGCTGGCGCGACTCGCCGAGACTCTCACCACGCTCGACGAGGTTGGTGCTGTGGACGGCCAGAGCCGCGTGTTGGGCGCCAAACACGTGGTCGCCGCCGATTTCGACGGCGACAATCTCACCGACTTTGCCGTGTCCGACGGTACCATCGTGCGCGTGTTCCGAAGCCTGGCGAAGAACCCATGAGCGAAGACGAAGACGGAAAGCCGCCCAAGGAGGTCATCGCGCAGCGCTACAAGCTGATCGAGGAGATCGGCAAGGGCGGCATGGGCTCGGTGTGGCGCGCAGAGCACACCTCGCTGCGCACGAACGTCGCGATCAAGCTCTTGGATCCGAAGCTGGCCAAAGACGCCACCCTGCGCGCGCGCTTCCTGCGCGAGGCGCAGTCCGCGGCCGCGCTGACCAGCATTCACATCGTGCGCATCCTCGACCACGGCGTGGATGACGAGCTGCCCTACATCGCCATGGAGTTCCTCGCCGGCGAGTCGCTGCGCACGCGCCTGCGGCGGATGGGCGCGCTGCCCCTCCCGATGGTCGCCAAGATCTTCTCGGGCGTCTCTCGCGGCGTCGCCCGCGCACACCGCGCCGGCGTGGTGCATCGCGATCTCAAGCCAGACAACATCTTCATCACCCGCGACGAGGAACAGGGCGAGGTGGTCAAGGTGCTGGACTTCGGCATCGCCAAGCTGGTCGACACGAAGCTCGGCGACAGCGGTGACGTGCAGAGCATCGCCACCGAGACGGGCACGATGTTGGGCACGCCCTACTACATGAGCCCCGAGCAGCTGCGAGGGAAGAAGCAGATCGACGGCCGCAGCGACCTGTGGGCGCTGGGCGTGATCGCGTTCGAGTGCGTGACCGGCAAGCGCCCCTTCCACGCCGAGGCGATGGGCGAGCTGGTGCTCAAGATCTGCTCTGATCCCGCCCCGGTGCCGTCCACCATCGGCCCTGTCCCGCCGGGCTTCGACGCGTGGTTCCTGCGAGCCGTCACGGTGGACGTGGAGCAGCGCTTCCAAACGATCCAGGAGATGGCGAACGGCCTCGCCGCCGTGCTCTCTCCGGACGACGCGTGGCTCCCGACCGATCCCGAGCCCTCGGGCTCGTGGCCACGCGGGCGCACCAGCGGTGTCGTGAGCCCCGACTCGTTCACGCCGAATCGCCTCAGCACCGGCGCGCTCGCGGCCACCGCGCTGGCCAACGACCAAGAGGCGTCGGTGCCCACCGCCACCGCCGCGGTCAACCCGCTGTCCTCCACGAGCTCCAAGCTTCCGCCGCGGGCCAAGCAGGGCAAGAGCCCAGCGGTGTACGCCGGCGTCGCCGCCGCGCTGATCGCGGCAGGCGCGGGCGTGTTCCTGCTGGCCAGCAGCAAGCCCGACCCGACCCCAGCTGCGGCCACGAGCGCGCCCGCAGCGCCCGCCAGCACCTCGGCGGCCGCACCTGACGTCAGCGCCGCCGGCACACCCACGCCGAGCCAGCCGATCGTCTCGGCCGCGCCGAGCGCGGCGCCCGCCACCTCGGTCGCGATCACCTTCGAAGCCAGCCCCACGGGCGCCGAGGTGGTGGCAAAGGGCGGCAAGGTGCTGGGCGAGGCGCCCGGGCCGTTCGACTTCGACCGCGGCGATCAGGAGATCACCGTCACCGTCAGGAAGCTGGGCTTCACCTCGAAACAGGTCAAGCTCACGCCCGATCAGACCAAGACCATCAAAGTGGAGCTCGTGCGCGCCAAGCGCCCGAGCGACGTGCTCGATTGAAAAGCTCGCACCCTTCCCGCCGCGCTCGCCTGGGTGCCCTGGGCATCTGCGCCACGCTGAGCGTGTCTGCCACCAGCGCGCAGGCGCAGCCGGTGGACGAAAAGCAGGTCACCAACCTGTACACGGTGGCCAAGAACGCGTTCGACAGCGGCCGCTTCGGAGAGGCGCTGCGCGCCCTCGAGGAGTGCTATCGCCTCACGAAGGACATCAAATACCTGTGGCGCGTCGGCGTCACGGCCGAGAAATCCTACTGGGCAGCCCAGAAAGAAGAGGACCTGAAGAAGGCCGTGGAGGCTTACCGGGGGTACCTCGAGCAAGGAGGCGAGAGCCAGAAGCGGGTGGCCGCGAGCCAGGCGCTGAAAAAGCTCGAGCCGCTCTTGCCCAAGCAGGCGCCTGTGGACAGCTCGAACCCGCAGCCGGCCGCCCCGGCCCAGCCTCCAGCGCCGGCGGCGGCGCGCACGGGCGTGATGATCTCGTCCAGCACGCCAGGGGCACGCATCGAGCTCGACGGCAAGCAGCGCGCGGCGGGCTTCCTCGTCGCCGATGTGAGCCCGGGGCCACACAAGGTGATCGTCGCGGCTGACGGCTACATCACGGTCGAGCGGCAGATCCCCGTGCAGCCTGGTGCGCTCGTCGGCATCGACATCCCGCTCGAGCCCAAGCCCGCGACGGTGGCGATCACAGGACCTAGCGGCGCCGAGCTGTTCGTCGACGGCGAGCCCAAAGGGGAGCTGCCGCTGAGCAAGCCGCTCGCGCTCGCGCCAGGCGACCGCCTGATCTCGGTCCAGCAGCCGGGCTCGGAGCCGATGTCGGTGTGGAAGAGCGTCGAACGAGGCGGCAACTACACGGTGGACGCCGACCTCCAGACCACCGGCCAGCGCCACGCCGCGTGGATCACCTTCACCGCCACCGGCGCGGCGGCCATCACCGCGGCCGCCCTCACCGGTTTGGCGGTGCGCAGCCAGCAAGAGGCCGACGACTTGATTGGCCCGGTCAACGACGGTAACGGAGGCATCGACGAGACGGACCTGGAGGAGTTCGATCGCGCAGTCGCCGACCGCGACAAGCTGCGCACCGGCGCGGGCGTGGCCTGGGGCCTGACCGGTGCGGGCCTCGCCGCCGGGGTGTTCCTGTATGTGTTCGATCGCCCGACCGTGCAGGCGCCGCCGGCTCCGAACCGCACCAAGCCCGGCGCGGCCCCGCCCGCCACCAAGCCGCCGGACGACGTCGAGCTCACTGTCGTGCCCCTCATCAGCCCAGACGTCGCTGGCCTCACCGTCGGCGGGCGCTTCTGAGTCATCCTCCCGCCACACCACCCGAGCCGCGAGCCTTCATGCAACCCTCCAGGCAAGTCCTCAACGAACGTTTCGCCTCCATCACCTCCCGACTGCGCGGCGACGACGCCGACGTGCTCGCGGGCGCGCTCGAGACCCGCGCCGTCGCCGCTGGCGAGACGGTCCTGAACGAAGGCGAGACCTCCGCGACTTTGTTCCTGATCGCCGAGGGCGAAGCAGACGTCGGCGTGCGCGCCGGCGGCGTCGATCACGATCTGGGGCGCGTGGGCGCCGGGGCGCTGCTCGGCGAGCTCTCCTTCCTCGACGCCGAGCCGGCCTCCGCCTCCGTGAAGGCGCATGGCCCGCTCACTTTGTTCGCGCTGTCGCGGCCTCGCTTCGACGAGCTCTTGGCGAAGCACCCCCACGTTGCCTCAGCGGTGCTGCACGGCATCTCCTCGGCGTTGGTCGCGCGGGTGCGCACCGCCACCGACCGCGTGCAAGCGCTGGGCGCAGTGCCCGCCGCAGCCCCCGCACCGGAGCGAGCTCGCTCGCTGCGCGACCAGATCCGTCAGCTGTTCGGCATCGGAAAGGCTTGAGCCATGGACCTCGATCACATCCTCCGCTCCGCCACGCACTTCGCCGGTCTCTCGGACGAAGACCTCGCCTCGGTCGCGACCGCCTTCGCCGTCGAGAGCTACCCCGACGGGCACACCTTCATCCGCCAAGGCGAGCGCGGCAGTGAGGTGTTCGTGCTGGTCGAGGGCAAAATCGCCGTCACGGCCCAGCGCGACGGCGTGACCCACCAGATCGGGGAGCTCAAGCCGGGCGAGCTGTTCGGCCTGGTGACGCTGGTGGACAACGACGTGCGCTCCGCCACCTGCCGCGCCGCCGGGCCGGTGCGGGTCGGCTCGCTCGCGAGCAGCGCCGCCGCCCTCTTGTTCAACCAGCGCGCGCCCATTGCCTGCGCCTTCCAGCAAGCGCTCGCACTGCAGGTGGTGCGCGACTATCGCCGGTTGGAGCGCACCCTGCTCCAGCACCTGGCTGCGGCTTCCGGCTAGCCGCACACCGGCACACCGGCCCCGAAGTCCGCAGCGGAATCCGCTCGAGCTCGTGCCGGTGACGGAGGGAGTCCGCAAGCCAGAGACAGCGACTGCGCGCGGCCCCATCAGACGCTCGACGTCTTCCTGCCAACCGGCGATGCTTGCACGGCATGGCGGCGCGGCTCATCATCAACCCTCGAACGGACGACGCGCTCGCCTTCGAGCTCAGGCCCGGGGCCAACACGGTCGGTCGAACGCGCGAGAACGACATCTGCGTCTCGCACAAAAGCCTGTCGCGTGCCCACGCGCGCATCGACGTGACGCCCGAGGGCGTGGTGCTGACGGATCTGGGTAGCAAGAACGGCACGCTGCTGGATGGCGTGCGGGTCGAACGGCGCGCGCTGGGCACCTCCCACACCATCCACTTCGGGGACGTCGCTGCGGCCTTCACCGCCGACCCGCCACGCGCCGAGCCGGCGGTCGCGCCTACCTTCATGCGTACGATGGCCGGCGAGCTCACCGGCATGTCCCTGGGCGAGCTGCTCGTGCCGATCAGCTCGCGCCCCGACCTCTCGGCCAGCGACGCCCACGAGGCCGCCGAGGCCGAGCGCGACCGCGACCGGCTGCGCGTCTTGCTCAAGGTGAGCCAGCTGCTCTCCGCGCCGGTGCCGCTCGACGATCTGTTGAAGAGCGTTCTCGGCCTGGCGTTCGACATCCTCGACATCGATCGGGCGGCGATCCTGATGGTCGATCCCGACACTGGGCAGCTCGAACCGCGCACCGTCAAGACGAAACACGGCTCGGGCGACAAGAACGCGGCGTTCAGCCGCAGCATCGTGCGCTACGTGCTCGATCGCAACGTCGCCGCCTTGTTCGCCGACGCCGCGGCCGACCCACGCCTGGCCGACGCCGGCTCGATCGTGATCCAATCCATCCGCACCTCGATGTGCGCGCCGCTCACCGCGCACGACACCGTGCTCGGCGCCCTCTACGTCGACAACCAGACGCGCGCGGACCGCTCCGGCGAAGAGGACCTTGCGCTGCTGTCGGCCTTCGCCTGCCAAGCGGCCGTCGCGATCGAGAACGCCATGCTCAGCGCCAAGCTCGCCGCCGAGGCCGTCAACCGCAGCAACTTGCTGCGCTTCTTCCCGCCGGCGGCGCTGCCCGCGATCATGAAGCAAGATGCGCTCGGCGCGATCGAGGTCGAGGCGACTGCGCTGTTCTGCGACATTTCCGGCTACACCGAGATGTCTTCGCGTATGAAGCCGACCGAGATCATCTCGCTGCTCAACGCCTACTTCCCGGTGATGAGCGAGATCGTCTTCCGCTACGAGGGCACGCTCGAGAAGTACATCGGCGACGCGCTGCTGGCGGTCTGGGGCGCCCCCTTGGCGCACGAGGACGACGTCGTGCGCGCGGTGCGCGCCGCGATCGACATGCAGCGCGCCGTCCGCGAGCTCAACGCGAGCTGGGGCGCCGATCGCCAGATCGCCATCCACATCGGGGTCAACTCCGGCATGGTGGCCGCAGGCAACATCGGCTCCAAAGAGTTCATCCAGTACGCCACGATCGGGGACGCGACCAACGTCGCGTCCCGCATCTGCGGCGTCGCGACCGACGGGGAGATCGTGCTCGGTGGCCCGCTGATTTCGCGCGTGCGCGACGCCGGCATCCGGCTCACGCCACTCGAGCCCGTGAAAGTCAAGGGCAAGGCCGAGCCGCTCACCGTCTATCGGGTCGAGTGGGAGTGACGCGCGCGCGCACGAGGAGCTGAAGTGATGGGGCAACTGGACTGGCTCGAAGCGGTGACGGATGGCGAGCCGGTGGTGGCCACACCGGCCGCGGTCGACAAGGACAACAAGCCACAGCTCGACGAGCCCGAGCGCTACGAGGATCGCGGGGTGCTCGGCGCCGGCGGAATGGGCACCGTGCGCAGCGTGCGCGACCTCGGCCTGCGCCGCGACGTGGCGGTCAAAGTGCTGCACTCGGAGCTGGTTTCGAAGGCAGGCTTCCTGCAGGCCTTCGTGGAAGAGGCGTTGGTCACCGGCCAGCTCAATCACCCCAACATCGTGCCGCTGCACGAGCTCAGCCGCGACCAGCGCGGCACCGTGTTTTTCACCATGCCACAGGTACGTGGCAAGACCCTGTTCGACCTCTTGCGCGACCCGGCGATCCCACCCGGCAGTCCGCAGCGACTGGCGCTCGCGCTCGAGGTGTTCCTCAAGGTGTGCGACGCCGTCGGTTACGCCCACAGCCGCCGCGTCGTGCACCGCGACCTGAAGACCAGCAACGTGATGGTCGGCTCGTTCGGCGAGGTCTACTTGATGGATTGGGGCCTGGCGAAGGTGCTGCGCGACCAGAGCGACGCCATCGACGTGCCTCGCGGCCCGAACAGCCCGCGCGGGCAGAACCCAGAGGGGTCGGCCGGCACGCCGAGCTACATGGCGCCCGAGCAGGCGGCGTACGCTCGCTGCCGCGCCGACGAGCGCACCGACATCTTCGGCCTGGGCGCGATGCTGTACGAGATCGTGACCGGCGCGCCGCCGTACCGCGGCACCCAGGCGGAGATCCTGGATCTGGCCCGGCGGTGCGCGTACACGCCCCCAGACGAGGGCCGCGACTTCTATGTCCCCAGGCGACTCGCGCGCGTGATCAGCCGGGCGATGGCCCCGAGCCCAGACGATCGCTACAAGAGCGCCGAAGAGCTCGCCGATCAGGTGCGCGAGTTCCTGCGGCGTGGGCACCACCTACCCATCCAGACCTTCCCCAAGGGCTCGAAGGTGGTGGTCGAAGGCGACCCCGGGGAATGCGTGTACATCCTGACGCGCGGAGAGTGCGAGGTCTCCAAGCGGGTGGGCGACCAGAAGCAAGTCCTGCGCACGATGCGCGCACCCTCCATCTTTGGCGAGGCGGCGATCTTGAGCTCCGCTGCGCGCTCGGCCACGGTCGAGGCCACGACGGACGTCACGGTCGTGGTGATCACGCACGAAGACATCGAGGAGCGCCTCGCGCCCGACACCTGGGAGGGTTTGCTGGTGCGCACGCTGATCGAGCGCTTCCGCGAGCACGATGCGCGGCTGACGGAAGGCGCGCCAACCCCCTAGCGCTCGGCTGGGTTTCCTCCGAGCGCGGAGCTCTGCCGAGCGTAAGCGCCCAGAGGGCGCGCAGCGAGGCCCCAGTCACTCCGCTGGCTTCGCCGCGGGGTGATCCTTGCCCACGCGGATGGCGTAAACGCCCTTGCCCGTGGCGATGGTGGCCGCTGGATCCGACGGGTGAAACAGGCGCACGTCGGCCACGCCGACGGTCTTGCCGGCGCGCACCAGCGTCGCGTGAGCGTGGATGTCTTCCTGCTTGCCCGGTCGCAGGTAGTCGATGCGAAGGTCGATGGTGGAGACGCGCGCGCGCGGATCGTCGAGCGCGCTCCACACCGCGAAGCCCCCCGCCGTGTCGGCCATCATGCTGAGCACGCCGCCGTGCAGCGCGCGCTTGACCGGATCGCCGATCAGCTCGGCACGGAACGGCACCTCGAACAGGATGTCGCCTCGATCGACCCGGAGCGCGCGGATGCCGATCAGCTTGTTGAACGGGATCCACTCTTCGGCGAGCTGTCGCAGGACTTCGGGAGTCATCTCCGCGACGGTATAGGCGCGCGCGTCGCAGGTGGAAAGTTATGCCGGTTGCAATGGACCACCCAGCTCGGCACCATCGACGCATGAAGCCCACCGTGATCGGTTGTTGTGTGCTGCTCGCGGCGTGTGGGGGCACGGGCGAATCGGCGCCTCAGCCGACGGCGAGCAGCGCGCCGCAAACGACGACCGCCGACGCTGCGAGCGCGAGCGCCGCGACCGCGACCGCGGAGCCCCACGCGAAAGGCTCCGCAGGCTCGGCGAGCGCGAGCGCGAGCGCGTCGGGGCAGCCGCTCGCAGATCCGAGCCGGCTGCAGCTGACGGGCAAGGTGATTCAGGGTGGCCTGTTGTTCGCCAAGGTCGACGGCAAGGTGGGGCGCATCGACTTCCCCGGCCACCGCGCGGTCGTGAGCGACGACGGCGAGTTCCCGATCGCGTTCGGGCGCAACTCGCCGAGGACCGAGAAGATGGTGATCCACTTCAAGGACGGCTCGAAGCTCGAGCACGCGTTCGAGATCGAACAGCGCACCTACGAGACGGACACCATCAACGGCCTGCCGGAGGAGGAGGTGCGCCTCGACCCCAAGACGAAGAAGGTCCACGCCGAGGACGAGAAAAAGGTCGCGGCCGTACGCATGAAGTACTCACCGGACAACTGCTACAAGGGCGGCTTCGTCTGGCCTGTGACGGGCAAGATCACGTCCCGCTACGGCGTGAACCGCGTCCTCAACGGCACCGATGGCGGCATTCACTGGGGTGTCGACGTGGCCGTCAAGTCCGGGACGCCGGTGAAGGCGCCCGCCTGCGGCACGGTGGTGTTCACCGACGCGGACATCCCGCTCAGCGGCGGCACGCTCATCCTGGATCACGGCCACGGATTGACGTCGACCTTCATCCACCTGAGCGGCTTCAAGAAGAAGGTCGGTGACAAAGTGAAACAGGGAGACGTGCTCGCGAGCTCGGGCGCGACCGGTCGCGCCACCGGCGCGCACCTCGACTGGCGCATGAGCTACTTCGAGGTGCGCGTAGACCCCGAGCTGCTGGTGCCGCCGATGAAGTGAGCCGCGCGTGGGTAGCGATGGCAGTTTGGCGCGCCGCGTGGTAGAGCGCGCGGCACCTTAGCCGCTGCCGAGCTTCGAGACCCCCATGTCAGCCGCACCTTCGATCAGAAACATCGCCATCGTCGCGCACGTCGACCACGGCAAAACCACGCTCGTGGACCACATGCTGCGCCAGGCGGGGACGTTCCGCGCCAACGAGGTGGTGGCCGAGCGGGTCATGGACTCCAACGACCTCGAGCGCGAGCGCGGCATCACCATCTTGGCCAAGAACACGAGCTTGGTGTGGCAAGGCGTGAAGGTGAACATCGTCGACACGCCGGGCCACAGCGACTTCGGTGGCGAGGTGGAGCGCACGCTGATGATGGCGGACGGCGCCTTGCTCCTGGTCGACGCGGCCGAGGGCCCGCTGCCGCAGACGCGCTTCGTGCTCTCCAAGTGCTTGGAGCGCGGCTTTCCGGTGATCGTGGTGATCAACAAGATCGATCGCGCCGACGCCCGCCCGGAGGAAGTGCTGAACGAGGTCTTCGATCTGTTCATCGACCTCGGCGCGAGCGAGGAGCAAGCCAGCTTCCCCGTGGTGTACGCGGTGGGCAAGCTCGGCTTGGCGAAACACCAGCTGGCCGACGAGGCCAAGAACCTCGAGCCACTGTTCGACACCATCCTGCAGGCGGTGAAGCCGCCCAAAGGCGACGCCGACGCTCCCCTTCAGCTGATCGTCTGCAACACCACCCACGACGACTACGTGGGCAAGCTCGCAGTCGGCCGCATCGTCCAGGGTCGCATCCGGCTCAGCGAAGAGGTCGCCGTGATCGGCGAGGACGGCAAGCCCACCCGCGGCAACGTGAAGCAGCTGTTCGTGTTCGAGGGGTTGAGGCGCGTGCAGAAGGAGCTGGTCGAGGCGGGCGACGTGGTCGCCATCGCCGGGATCGATCACGCCACCATCGGCGACACGATCTGCGACAAGCTCGCGCCGTCGGCGCTGCCCCGCATCGTGGTGGAGGAGCCCACCATCAAGATGCGCATGGGCGTGAACACCTCTCCCTTTGCCGGCAAGAGCAAGACCAGCAAATTTCTCACCAGCCGCCACCTGAAGGAGCGGCTCGAGCGCGAGGCCATGCGCAACCTGGCCATCCGCGTGGAGCCGACCGAGTCGCCCGACACGTTCTTGGTGCTTGGCCGCGGCGAGCTGCAGCTGGCGATCCTGGTGGAGACGATGCGCCGCGAGGGTTACGAGATGCAGCTCGGCAACCCCGAGGTGGTGACCAAGCAGGTGAACGGCGAGCTGTGCGAGCCGGTCGAACGGGTCAGCGCCGACGTACCCATGGAGTTCGTGGGCGTCGTCACCGAGCGTCTCGGCACCCGGCGTGGCCGCATGGAGAAAATGCAGCACATGGGGTCGCGCGTGCGGCTCGAGTTCGTGGTGCCCTCGCGCGGCTTGATCGGCTTTCGCGGCGAGTTCCTCACGGCGACGCGCGGCACCGGCCTGCTCAACACGCTGTTCGAGGGCTGGTCGCCTTGGGGCGGGGCGATGATGCGACGCCAAAATGGAGCCATCGTGTCCGACCGCGCGGGCGTCGCCACGCCCTACGCGCTCCACCACCTGCAGGCCCGTGGCGTGTTCTTCCTGACGCCCGGCGCAGCCGTGTACGAAGGCATGATCATCGGCGAGCACAACCGACCGAACGACACGGACGTGAACGCGATCAAGGAGAAGAAGCTCTCCAACGTGCGCAACCACGGCAAGGACGAGAACGTCATGCTCGCGGTGCCCAAGACGCTCACGATCGAGAACGCGATGGAGTGGATCGACGCGGACGAGCTGGTCGAGGTGACGCCGGACGCGGTGCGCGTGCGCAAGCGCGTGCTGGCCTGCAACCTGCGCGAGCGCCGCTCCGACGCGATCGAAGAAGCGCAAGGCGTCGGCTGACCGCGGCTAACGACCGAGCGCGTCTTTGATGCCACGTGCGACGGCCAACGCGAACGACCGGCGCACGAGCGGGTCCTCGAACAGCACGGCCTCGCGCGGATCGAGCGCGTTGTGGGTCTCGATGATCACGGCAGGCATACGCGTGCGGCGGAGCACGAAGATGCGCTTGTCGGGCGCGTGCCGATCCACGAACACCCCGCGCTCGGCAGGCGCGCCTTCGTACAAGCCCGCGTACTCCTCACCGCGATAGGGCACGAAGCCGGCGTCGAAGAGCGCGCCCGCAAAGCTCTCGGCGAGGCGCCTCCGCTCCTCGACCAGGGCCGGCGGACCTTCGTCGGAGAACAGCAACGAGAACCCTGGAGCGTCGTGCGAGCGCAGGCAGGTCTTGATGCCGTCGGGGGACCACTCCTCGGTCCGGCCGCGCACATCGGAGTGCAGGCTCACGAACACGTCCGCGTCGAGCCGCTCGGCTGCGGCGACACGCTCCGCGTAGGAGACGAGCTGGTCCCCCACCCGGCTGGGCACCACTCGGTAGCCGCCCAGCGCCTCGAGCGCTCCGATCACATCGTCCCCGAGCGAGAGCGTGAAGTCTTGCTCGCGCACACAGAACGCGGAGCTGTTGCCACTGTTGCCGGTGGCGCCGTGCCCTGCGTCCAAGTACACGACCACCTGCCCCGCGAGCGGGGCTGGCTCGAGATCGATGGGCAACGTCCATGGCCAGCCGATCTCGCGCGAGGCTAGCGCGCCTGCGTCGCTCGGCGCGGCGGTCGCGGAACGTTCGCTGGACGGAGCCGCGCTGCTGCTCTCACATCCGCACACGAGCAACGCGAGCCACAGCCGCTGGGCCACGCCAGCAGTCTAGTGCGCGCTCGGGCACAAGGCCCGAGACCGGCGGTCGCCCTGCCCAGTTCAATAACTGAGGCCCAGGCCGCCGAAGCCGCCGAGCTCGCCGCCTGGGTTGCCCTCCACGAACAGATCGAGTCGTCCCGGCAGCAGGAACACGGCGCCCAGCCCGCCTTGCACGTGGTACTTGTCCGTACCGACCTCGGTGCCATCGGCGGTGGTCCAGAAGATCGGTCCGCCGAAGCCGCGCAGCGCCACGTACGGGCTGAGCCAGCCGAAGAAGGTCTTGCCCAACGTGGCACCAAAGCGGAAATCGATGCCGAGGTATTGACCCCGGTCGTCGCCCCGGCGCGTGCTCACGCCCGCGCCCGCCACGATCGCCGAGAGCACGACGTAGGGCAGCGGGCCCTCATCCTCCAGCACGCGCCAAGAGAGGCTGCTCGACGCCACCCAGCCGGGCCCCACTTCCCAGCGTGAGCCTGCTCCGTCGATCGCGCCCCACGGGATGGGCCCCGCGCCGAGGCCGAGCGTGAACCGCCCCAAGAACAGATCGCTCGAGGCCAAACATGCGGCCTTGTCGAACACGAAGTCCTGATCGTCGAAGAAATAGAGGTGCGCACGTGAGAAGCCGCAGCTCACGGACGCACGACCGCGCAACGGCGCCGCGCGCTCCGCTGGGGCCGCCTTCTCGTCCGCACACGTCACGACCGCACCCGCCGCACCGACAGGCGCCGAGACGCCTCAGGCGCGGGCGACGCGAGGAGGGAGCAGGGAGCCGAGCAGAGCCGTGGCGATGAACCAGCGTGTCATGCGGCCGATGGTAGCCCGCCGCTGGGGGGGACGCCCGAAAAGGGCGGACCGCCGGGGAGGCCCGCTCAGGCGTGCTTCTTGAGCTTGTCGTCGATCGCCGCAGCGGGCGCGGTGCGCGCCAGCCCGGGCCGGTCGCTGCCGGGGCTGGCGTTCCAACGCGGCTCGAGCTCGAGCTGCACAGAGGTGTCGCGGTCGAACCAGCGCGGATCGATCTCGTCGCGCTCGCGCTCCGACAGCGGGGCGGGCTCGTCGAGCAGGCCGCCCGCGAACGACGAGCCCTCGTCCTCTTCGGCCTCGATCACGCGCTCGTAGAAGGCGTCGTCCTCGGCGTCTTGGCGGCGCGCGCGCTCGCGCAGCAGCGCCTCCGCCAGCTCGTACGCGCGTGAAGCGATGGCCTCGGGCCGCTCCACGCGGTGAACCAGCGCGGCAGCAACCTGGGCGGCAAAGTAGTCCCGCAAATGCATGGCTCCCGAAGTGTAGAGCGCGCTGCGCCCGAGGGCGAACTTTGGGACTCGCGACGACGCCGGGGGGGCGCGGGTGCTAGCCTCGACGCGTTGAGCTCACGGGCGGTTGGTCGAACTCTGGTGTTGTGCGCGGCAGCGTGGGCGTGTGCGCTCACGGGCGGCACGGCCCGCTCGGACGACGCCCCCACCGCGCACGACCCCACGGCCGCAGCGGCTCACTTCAGCGAGGCCGAGCGCGCGTTCGAGGCCGGCGACTTCGTGCGTGCAGCCACGGAGTTCGAGGCCTCGTACCACACGAACCCCCACCCCACCTCGCTGTGGAACGCCGCCAAGAGCTGGGACAAGGCGCTGGAGATGCCGCGCGCGGCCAACTTGTATCGGCGCTTCCTGGACGAGGCCCCCAAGGACACGCCGTTTCGAGATCTGGCCCACGACGCGCTCAAGTCGCTCAGTCAGAAGCTCGGCCGCATCGAGGTCGTCGCTCCTGGAGCGACGAGGGTGCGCGTGGACGACAAGCCGCTCGATCGCAGCCTGGTGTGGTTCGTCTCACCAGGCGCTCACCTGGTCAGCGCGGAGATCGATGGCGAGCTCGTGTCACGCGAGGTGACACTCGGCGCGGCAGAGACCCGCAGCGTGGCGCTCGCTCGCGCCAAGGTCGAGTCCGAGCCGCCCAAGCCCGAACCACCGGCTCGCGTGAAGCCGGCGACCGACGCTCCCCGGGGCGCGACCCCTTGGCTACTGGCACCGTTCGCGGGCACCACCGCGCTCGGGGTGGGCCTCTTGATCTGGTCAGGTGCAGACACCTTGGTCGCGCGCTCGCAGTACGACGAGCTCGCGCCGGCGGATCAAGCCGCCGTCTACGATCAAGGCAAGCTGAAACAAGATCGCACCAACGTGATCCTGGGAGTGACGGCGGGGCTGGGGCTTCTGACCACGGCCCTGGCGGTGTTCGCGATCGATTGGGGAGAGGGCCGACCGCTCGTGGCGATCGGTCCGCACGAGGTGACGTTTGTCGTTGGCTTCTGATCCCGCGCCTCTGCCGAAGCGCCTCGGCGAGTACGAGGTGTTGTTCGAGCTCGCGACGGGGGGGATGGCCTCGGTGTTCCTCGCGCGCCAGCTGGGAGACGCCGGCTTCGAGCGGCTGGTAGCGCTGAAACGTGTGCACCCTCACCTGCTCAGAGATCCCGAGGTGTTCGCCATGGCGAGCGACGAGGCCAGGCTCGCAGCGCTCGTCCGGCACCCGAACGTCGTGCCCGTGATCGGCGTGATCGACTCGGGAGGCGAGCTCAGCTTGGTGCAGGAGTACGTGGAGGGCGGGAGCGCGAGCGCGCTCGTGCGCCGGCTCTCGAAGCTCGGCGAAACCCTGGAGCCGGCGATCGCGGTGCGGATCGTGTGCGATGCGTTGCGCGGTTTGCACGCGGCACACGAAGCGCGCGACCTCTTGGGTGAACCACTCGAGCTGGTTCACCGAGACATCAGCCCCCAAAACCTGATGGTGGGCACCGACGGCATCACGCGAGTGATCGACTTCGGCATCGCCCGCGCGGAGCGACGCTTGGCCATGACCAAGAGCGGGATCGTCAAGGGCAAGATCCACTACATGGCGCCGGAGCAGATCGAGGAGCTCGAGGTGGATCGACGAGCCGACCTGTTCGCGATGGGCGCCGTGCTGTTCGAGCTGCTCAGCGGCGAGCGTCCGTTCGGCGAGGGGAGCGAGTCCGTGGTGATGGGCCGGGTGCTCATCGGTGACGTCGAGCTGGACAAGCTCCCCTCCGGCACCGAGCGCTTGCGTGAGCCGCTCGCGAGCGCGCTCGCGACGCGCCCGGAGCACCGTCCCGCCACGGCGCTCGAGCTGTCGAGAGCGATCTCGAGCGCGCTGCCGCCAGCAGACGAGGAGCAGGTCGCGCGCGTGGTGGTGCGCGCGCTCGGCGCGGAGCTCGCGGCTCGACGCGATCGCATTCGCTTCGCGGTGGGGCGCGGCGACGACGAGACGCGGGATGAAGAAGACGAGCTTGGCGCACGCGAGGAGCCCACCAAGGCCGCTGTGCCCAGCGGGGCGGGCCCTCCTGCTGCTGCGCCCGAGCCAGCCGCGAGGTCTTGGCTCTGGCCGATCGCGCTCGGTGTCTCGGCCTTGCTGGGCGCGATCGCGCTTGTCGGTGGGTCGCGCACGAACTCCCACGGCGACGTGAGCCGCAGCGCCTTCGAGGCTCCGCAGGCCTCTCTCCCAGCCAGGCCGAGCACCACAGCGACCACGACAAGCGCGCTCCCCGCCGTCTCGGGCACGGTGTCGTCCTCCGCGAACGAACCAGCGATCGCGAGCGCTCGTCCCAGCGCCGGACCAAAGCCGGCAGCTAGGCCAAGCGCGAGCATGACCGCGGCACGGAGCTCGGAGCTCTTGCCGAGCCCCTACCCCAAGCCGTGAAAGCCAGCCGTCAGTCTGCCGGCAAGGTCAGGCAGGTGTCGGTGAGATCGAGGCAAGCTAGCGCCTGCAGGGCCTCGGGGTCTCCGTCGAGGTTGCCGATGGCGAACACTGTCACCACTTGGTCGGTGGGCACGGTGACTCCGTCGAGCACGAGCGCGTCCGTGTTGGTTCCTGTGGCACGCGCGCTGAGCTGAGCGTTCGTCGGCGGATCGATCGAAACGTACGCTTCGCTCGCGACCAGCCCGATCTCCGGATACGGCACGTTGGTCCACACCGGCGTGAACGAGTTGCCAGATCCCAACCCCACGTCGACGTTCGGCGTGTCCGGCGACGCGTGAATGAAACGCACGCGCACCTTGCCCGCCTCGACGGTGTTGTCGTCCTCGAACAACGTGAGGGCGAACGCCTCGTCCTGACCCGCCGGCGTCAGCATGCCGATCGCGGCTGCGGTGTAGGTCAGGTCTGCAGCGAAGGTGATCCCGTTCACGTCGGGCACCGCGCCCTCGTCGCAGTCGGTCGCGTCCGCCAAGGTGATACGCACGCCGTAAGTGCCCGCAGGGACATCCAAGTACGGAGTGGTGCCTGGGTAGGCGAGCCCGTCGGCCACGTTCGCTACGAGCTCGAGCACGGGTCCGATCGGCTCCCCGCCCTGCGGGAGGAGGCAGAAGTCCACCGCGGGAGCATCTGGCGAGAGATGCGCGACGCGCACCGATGCAGTCTCGGCCGCCGCACCACCACTGCCACCACCACCACCTTGGTTGTCACCGCCTTGGTTGTCACCACCTTGGTTGTCGCCGCCCTGGTTGTCGCCGCCCTGGTTGGCGCCGCCTCCGCCAGACGACGAGTCGTCGCCGCAGCCCACAGCCACCAGCATCAGCGCGCACGCCGCCACAGCACCCATTCGATTCCGCATGGAGTTCTCCCCGCGCAAAGCGCGCAAGTAAGGGGACGCGCAGCGAGGAGCCGCGCGTCCGAGTGAGTCTCTCTGACAGCTCCCTACGCGAGGGCTTCACGCGAGTTTTATGGTTTGCACCATGTTTGTTCAAACCATGGACACAGCCTTGTTGGCCCGGTAGCGCCGCGCAAGGAACACTTTGTAGGTAACTGTAGGAGGGCTCCCATGATCGTCTCGCTGCCGTCGACCATCCGTGCGCACATGCCGCCGCCGCTCTGGCACGTCACCAACGGGGACGTCACCGTGGGGCCGATCAACACGACCATGTTGGTTCGGGGCGTGGCAGAGGGACGCGTGCCGGAGCGCTGCTACGTGCGCGACACGCGCAACCTGAGCTGGCGCCCGGTGGGCGCCGTGCGCGAGGTCAAACAGCGCGAGGACCAGATCTACCGCCGAGTGCGCCCGGAGCTGCTCGACGTGGAGACGCTCAGCGCGCTCGTGGGGCTGTCCGAGTCGGTGCGCGAGACCATGTTGCTCGGCTTGCACATCGCCATGAAGCGCACCCGCTCCAACCTCGGATTGGTGCACACGTTCGACGACGCTGCGCTGCCACCAGTAACTCGCGTGTCGGAAGGACAGGGGCTCGACGAGCGCGTCGGACGCCGCTTGGACGAGCGCGATCCGCTGCCGCACATGGCGCTATCCCGTCACATCGTGCTGGGGGTACCCCGGGTCGACCACGAGTTCCGCGCCGCCGCGCTTCGCTTGGGCGGATCCCCCGATGCGATCGCTGGGGTCGCGATGGTGCCGATGATGGGCGAGCGCGGCGTGATTGGCATGATCGAGCTGGGCCGCGCGGACCACGCGTTTCGCATGACGGACGCGCTGGTGCTGCGCGAGGTGAGCCGCTTGGTGGTCGAGCGGCTCGACATCATCGGCTGAGCAGCGCGCTCAGCGGCTCGGGGAGAGCAGGGCGTTGACTCGCCGCGTGGTCAGCGCCGGCGAGCGCTCGAGAGCGTAGTTGTACGCCGTGTACGCGGCGATCAGATGGCACACCCAACCGAGCAAGCCACCCGACCCGATCCAGAAGCCGGGCGTGATCACCAACCAGAAAATCCCGCGCAAGAACGCGCCGTTGTAGATCTGCCCCACGCCGGGCACGATCAGCGACAACACAGCAGCGAGACCGGGGTTCTTCTTCATCGAGTGCCCTAGAAGCTGCGCACGCGCGGGCGAATGTCAACGTGGGACCAGGGCTGCGCAACCGTCCGGCCCCGTCTCGCCGAGCGTCAGCGCGCTCGGTGCGTGAACCTTGGCGCCTGCATCGAGCAGCTGCCCAAAGCGCATCCGAAAGAAGCGCTCCGACAACTCTCGCCGGGAGTCTTTCGCGAGCGGGATGGCGTCCAGGCCGAAGGTGCGCAGCGGGCAAACGCCGATCGCGATCGGCGCGTCTCGCTGCGGCGGGATGGTCAGCCGCGCGAGCATGCCGTACTCCGTCCACGGCTTCCCCGACGACATGCGCATCAGCAAGTTGCCGAGGCTGTAGAAGATGGGCCTGCCCGCGTGCAACTCCACCCGCTGCACCACGTGCGGGTGGTGTCCGATCACCGCGTCGGCGCCCGCCTCGAGCGCGCCGATCAGGAGGGCACGCGTGCCGGGCAGCGGCTCGTCCACGTACTCGTCTCCGCCGTGGTAGCTCACGATCACACGGTCGACCCCCGGCAGCGCGCGCGCGGCGGCGATCGCGGCCTCGAGATCCGCCGGCTGTGCGTCGGCGATACGCTGCTTTCCCGGGTGTGGCTCGAGGTGTTGGTTCCAGATGCCGGTGACGGCGACGAAGGCCAAGCGCTGACCGTGCCTCTCGAGCACCACCGGCGCGTGGGCGGCGTCGCGCGTGCGCCCCGCCCCGACCCAGGGTACCCCCACTTTCTCGAGCCGCACGAACGTCTCGAACAGCCCCGCCTCGCCGTAATCCCAGGCGTGGTTGTTCGCCAGGCTGACCAGGTCGAAGCGTGCACGCTTGAGCGCATCAGCCGCGGGTGGCGGCGCGGTGAAGACGAGCGTGCTCCAAGGCGCCTGCGTTTCACCTTTGCGGTCAGTGATGGTCGACTCCAGGTTCGCGAAGCGAAGGTCAGCAGCCGCGAACAGCTCCGAGAACGCGCCCAGGCCGTCGGCTGCAGGGTCTCTCAGCAGCACTTGCCCGCGCAGCCGCCCCATGTCGATGTCGCCCCCAGCGATCAGCTCCACCGCGCGCTTGGGCTCGGCGGGCGCTGCCGGCGGCGCAGGATCTGCCGAGCTCACGACGGTCACCAAGCCGGAAGGCGCCGCGGGCACTGCCGAGGCCGCCGCGTACGCGGAGCTCGGCGGCTGACTGCTGGGCGACTCGGCGCAGGCCCAGGCCCCGCAAAAGACTGCCGCGACACCGAGCCCGTGCCTCATGCCATGATGGTAGCTCGCATGCGCGCTTGCGTCGGGTCGTCCCTTGTCTTCGCCAGCCTGGCGTCGGCGTGCCTGGCGTTCGAGGGCGTGGAGCCTGCGTTGGGGGGAGGGGGCCAAGCGTCCGAGGGCGGAGGCGGAGAGGGCGTCGGCGCGGCGCCGGCCGAGAACTGTCTGGCGCAATCCCCGAGCTGCCTGCTGCCCCAGCTCGAGGCCGCACGTTTGTGTGCGCGCATCCCCGAATGCGAGACGTTGGGAGCCGCCATCTCTCGGTCGCTCGGGTTGCCCTTGGTCGAGCTCGACAGCAGCGGGGTGCGGGTGGGCTTCAACTACTCTGCCTGCATCGACTGGCTGACCGCTCCGCTGTCGACCAGCCTGCCCGGGTTCGAGGCGGTGCAACGTGACTTGAACTGCCTGGCGGCCACCAGCACCTGCGACAAGGCTGGCGCGTGTCTGTCGTTCTACCCTTTGGCCGGCGGCGACGTGCTGTGCGACGGCCAAAGCGGCAGGCGCTGCGAGGGCGATCGATTGATCGACTGCGACGCGAGCTTGGCCACGAACTGCGACGGCGCCGCGTTCCCGGTGACATCGCGCTGCGAAGACGGCGCCGCGGGCAGCCCCACGTGCCGCGTGGGCCCTTGTGGCGCAGACGCCACGAGCTGCGAGGAGAATCCCCCTGGCGCCGAGTACCAGCTGGTCTGCAACCAGGGCGACGAGCTCGGCCTGTACTGTTCGCTTTTCGGGCTCGCTTGTGGGCCCTCGGGGTGCGGCGACGCACTCTCGACGTGCGGCGTGGCGTTCGAGCAGACCTGCCTCGACGCCGGCACCGCAGAAGTGTGCGCCGCCCCGCGCCCGGACGGCTCGCTCGCGCGTGCCCGCTTCGACTGCGCCGCAGCTGGGGAGACCTGCGTAGTGGAAAACTTCGCAGCCCGCTGTACGCCGCGCGACGCGGCCTGTTCGCCCTACCTCGCTGGCTCCAATGTGTGCGATCCCGTGGCGAGCTCGGTCATCCAGCTGTGCGTCCGCGGCGAGCCGACCAGCATCGACTGTGCTTCTCTCGGCCTGTCCTGCGAGCCCGAAGACGGGGCCGGAACCTCTGGCAGGTGCCGGTGAGAGCACAATCGCAACGTCGCCCTTCACCTTTCTTCATCCCCCGGTGTCAACTGGGAGAGAGGCGGTCATGACGCGTCCCCGACGAGCGAAGCCTTGCCTGACTTGCGGATTGATTGCGAGCCTCGCCGCATCCGCGGGGGGCTGCGGCCTGGAGTTGCCCGAGGGGCTCGCGCCCGACGCGAACCAGCTGGCCGAGGACGCGATCGATGGTGCCGACACCGCAGTGATCGCGGTGACCCTCGCCGCACTGCCTTCGGTGCCGCTCCTCGGCCAGGCCCTCACGCTCGAGGAGGCCGTCACCCGTCAGAGCGAGCTCGGCACGAGCTTCGGCTCCGCCGCTTGTTTCACCGTCGAGAGCGCGGGCAACACGGTGACCTACGTGTTCGACGAGTGCACCGGCCCTTGGGGCAAGGTGAAGGTCTCGGGTCGCGAGGTGCTCACCTTCTCCCCCGGCCCCACCGACGCCTCGTTCCAGATCGACTTCGCGAGCGAGGAGCTCTCGGTCAACGGCAAAGAGGCGACCCACCAAGGGACCGCGGTGGTGACCTTGCTCTCCGACCGGCGCCGCATCGAGTTCGCCGGCAGCTACGAAGGTGAAGCGCTGCTGGGCGCGCGCAACGTGAGCCACGATGCCGAGTTCGAGCTGGAGATCGAGGACGCGGGGCCCATCCGCCTGTCGGGCAGCAGCACCACCTCGGTCGGGGTCCGCTCGCTCGAGCTGGTGCTCGACGACCTGGAACGCCCCGGCGTGCAGGGCACCTGCCCCACCGGAACCATCACCGCCAAGCGAAAGCTGGCCAACCTCACCATCACGCTGTCGTTCGACGGCACCGACGAGGTCGAGGCCGAGAGCAGCCGGGGCGGACATGATACGTTCGCGCTCGAGTGCACTCCGGCGGGAAGCTGACAGACGACGACACAGCGCTGGTAGCGCGCGCGAAAACTGGGGATCGCGCTGCGCAAGACGAGCTCGCGCGCCGTCACCTCGGGCTGGTGACGCGCCTCGTTCGACGCTACGTGAACGAGACCGACGCAGAGGATGTCGCCCAGCGCGCGGTCGTCAAGGCACTCTCGAAGCTCGACACCTTCCGCGGAGAAGCGAGCTTCCGCTCGTGGCTTCACCGCATCGCGGTCAACGTCGCGCTGAACCACGTTCGCGACCATCGACGAGAGGTCCCCGGCGCCATCGACGAGGCCGACCTCATCACCAACACCCTGGGCACGGCTCGCCTGGTCGCGCGCGAGGCCAAAGAGAAGCTCTTGCGCGCCGTCGAGGACCTGCCGGACAAGCAGCGCGCCAGCGTCGAGCTGCGCTTGTACCAAGAGCTCACGTTCGCCGAGGTCGGCGAGCGCCTCGGCATCAGCGAAGACTCCGCCAAGGCCAACTACCACCACGCCATGAAGCGCCTGCGCTCCGTGCTCGACCCCGGCTGAGCTCCTTCGAGTGGCGTGGCGTCGCTGTGAAAAGCCCGAAGGGGAGTCGGGGTGAGCGAGCTCCGCGAGCGAGGGGGCCGCGTCAGCCCCCTCGGAACATCGCTCCGAGGAAGATGGCATCCACGACTTCGCGTGTGTCAGCCGCGCAAGCAGATCCCGCGAAGCGGAAGGAAGATCAATCGAGTAGCCCCGCCGGGGATCGAACCCGGACGACCTTTCGGTCCGCGGATTTTAAATCCGCCGCGTCTGCCATTCCGCCACAGGGCCGATTCGGGAGCGCGGCGTACTCGCTTGCGCTCCGCGCACCTCACTCGTAAGGGCGGCACAGTTGACTGAAGCTTCAGCCTCCAAGTGGCCCATCGGATTCGCTTTCTCCGGGATAGCCTCCGGGATCAAGGCGCGTCGACGGGATCTCGCGCTCATCGTGAGCGACGGTCCGGCTGTTGCCGCTGGAAGATTCTCCCGATCCAAGGCGCGCGCTGCCAGCGTGATCCGCAGCGAGGGGGCGGTGCGGGCGGGGCAGGCGCGGGCCATCGTCGTGGCCAGCGGCAACGCCAACGCGTGCACAGGTCCCACCGGCGAGCTCGCTGACGCACGGATGGCCGCCGCCATCGCCCGCAGTTTGGACGTGCCCCAGGGCGCGGTGCTGACCGCAGCCACCGGCGTGATCGGCGTCCCGTTCCCGATCGAGCGGGTCGAGGGCGCCGTGCCGCGCCTGATCTCGGCGCTGGAGGACGACCCGACGGCGGCCGCAGAGGCCATCATGACCACGGACACGGTGCGCAAGATTGCGAGCCGGGAGATTTACGTGGGCGGGACGCGCGTCCGCCTGCTGGGGATCGCCAAAGGCTCCGGCATGGTGCACCCCAACATGGCGACCGTGCTGGCGTTCGTGGTCACGGACGTCGATATCGAGCGCCCGGCGCTCGACGCCGCGCTGGGCCAAGCGGTGGCCGAGACGTTCAACGCGATCTCGGTCGACGGTGACACCTCCACCAACGACAGCGCGCTGGTGCTGGCCAACGGCTTCGCCGAAAATCCCACGCTCACGCTCGAGTCCGGTGAGGCGCTGAAGACCTTCCAAGCAGCGCTGACCGATCTGTGTCGTGAGCTCGCGCTCGCGGTCGCGCGCGACGGCGAAGGCGCGCGCCGCCTGGTGACGGTGAAGCTGGCCGGCGCTCCCACTGCGGGGGACGCCCGGTTGCTCGCGCGCGCGGTGGTGAGCTCGAGCCTGGTGAAGGCCGCATTGTTCGGCGCAGACCCGGGGTTCGGGCGCATCTTGGCGGCGCTCGGGGCGGCGTCCTCCGCGCACGATCTGCCATTCGACCCCAAAGCCACCGTGATCCGTCTGCAGGATTTGGCCGTGTTCGTGCGTGGCTCGCCGGCTCCCTACGACGCAGACGCGCTGCGTGCGCGGCTCCGGCAGCGCGAGGTGACGATCGACATCGAGATCGGTCAGGGCAGCGCCCACGCCGAGGCCTACGGCTGCGATCTCTCGTACGACTACGTGCGCATCAACGCCGACTACGCCGCGGTTCTGGTGGACCCGGAAGGGCCGGTCCGGCGCGACCAGAACTTGTCGAACAAGACGCCCGAGCTCAAGACCGAGGTGCTGGTGGCGGCGCTTCGCTACATCGACCGCTTTGCCGGCACGCGCGCCGTGATCCGCTACGGCGCCACCACGCTGAGCCGCCCCGAGCTCAGCCTCTCGCTCGCCGAGGACATCCGGCTGCTCGCAGCGGTCGGGCTCAAGCCCATCCTGGTGCAGGAGGGGTCGAGCGAGGTGGTGGTGACCGCGCTGGCGCGCGCTGGGCAGCGAGCGATCGGCCTGTCCGGCGCGGACGGCAACCTGCTCGCCTGGACGGCGGGTGGCAGCCCCACCGATGTAAAGGTGGATCCCGACGTGATCGAGACCATGCTGGCGCGCGGCTACCTCCCGGTCGTGGTGCCGGAGCTGACCGAAGAGGCCGCCCGCGTCACCGGCGGTGCTGGGACGCTGGACGTCGACCATGTCGCGGCAGCGATCGCCGTTGCCTGCGGCGCGCGCAAGATCCTGTTTCTGGGGGACGCGCCCGGGTTGATGCAAGACGGCCTGCTCCTCAGCGAGCTGTCGCTCGAAGAGCTGAGCAAACGTGAGCAGAGCGGCAACCTCGCGCCCGCGCTGCGCCTGCGAGCTGCGGCAGCCTCGCGCGCCCTCACCGGCGGCGTCGATAGCGCACACTTCTTGGACGAGACCACGCCCCACGTGCTCGTGGCCGAGCTGTTCACCGACGCGGGCGTCGGCACGATGGTGCGCTGACTCACTCCGGGAAGGTGACCAGCTGCGGCTCGAAGAAGTCGAGGTTCGTCGGCGCCCCGTTGCCGACCGCGCCGCCGAAGTTGTTGCCCCAGCAATACACCTCGCCGGCGGAGGTCAGCGCGCAGGTGTGGTCGTATCCAGCTCCCACTTGCACGACTTCGTCGGGCAGCGCGGTCACCGCAGTGAGGGCAAACATGTCGTTGCCCCCCAGCTGGAAGTGATTGTTGGCCCCCACGCACACGGCTTCTCCGTTCTTCACGGCGCAGATGTGGCCTCCGGACTCCAACCCCTGCGCGCCATCGAACGCGGGCTCGGCCGCCACGGTGCCGTCCACGGTCCAATAGGTGCCCCAGCACTGGCCCTCTCCAGTGGTGGTAATCACGCAGCCGCCCCCGTCCGTCACCGCCACCTCGGCCACTGGATCCACGGTGGCGAGCGGGCCCGGCGCCATCGGCAGGCTGACCGCGCTGTTGATGCCAAGCGCCCCCCCCGAGTTGTGGCCCCAGCAAACGACCTCCGTGCCACGCCGCGCGCACGCGTGCAGAGGCGCCACGTCCATTTGCGCGACTGCGGCGACCGGCGTGGGTAGGGCGACGGTCATCGGGGTCGGATGCGGAGCATTGTCGTCAGGTAGGAACAGCTGACCTGCACCGTTGGACCCCCAACAGGTCAGCGAGGCGGGAGCAGTGCTCTCGATCGCGCACGCCCAGCCGGCCCGGGACGCGATGCGCAGCGCGGGCGACGCGAGCCCCACGGGTTGCCCCGGCCGAGGCTGCGGGCTCGTGTTGCCGATCCCGAGCTGGCCAAGATCATTTTCACCCCAGCAATAGACCGCGCCAGCGTTGGTCCTGACGCAGAACGGATCGTTGGGGGCCACCTCCACGGTGCCAGCAGGAAACGTCGCCGGCTGTGGCGTGAGGATGTCCGGGCTCGCGTCCAGAGTCTGGCCCCAGCAAAGGAACTCAGCGCCCCGTCGAACGCAGGTGTGGCGCCCGCTCCCGACGAACAGCTCATCGATGGGGGTTGGCGCGCCGCCGCCATCCCCCCCGGCACCACCGCTCGCCCCCGCGCCGCCCGCGCCACCCGATGGGCCGGTCCCCGTCGACGCGCTGAGCGCGTCTGCTGCGCCCTCGGCGCCGGCGCCGCCCACCCCGCCCCCTCCCGTGAAGTCCAACTCGACGAGGCCGCTCACCAGCTCGCAGCCGCCGCTCGCGAGCGAGAGGCCAACCAGCCACAGCAGACGCTGTCGACGACGTCGATCCATCAGAAGCTCCCTCCCACGCCAACGAAGCCCGGCCGCAAAAACACCGACGCTCGCGGCGCCGGCTCTCCATCCTCTGACAGCGCGAGCGCCATCGCCACCACACCGCCCGCAGCGAGCGCACCGCCGACTGCGAGCGTCACGTTGGAGACGGTAGCAAGCGTCTGGGCCTCATCCGCGTCTGCGCGCAGCGAGGGCGGGCAACTGGTTCCGGCGCACCGCTCCTGGATGGACTGCGTCTTGGTCAGCGACAGACTGCCGGTCACCGCTCCTGCTGCGAGCGACGCGCCTCCTGCCGAGAGCCCCACGATCGCGAGGATCCACGAGGTGCTCAGGCCCGACTCGTCGAGGACGGGCGCCTGAGCCACGGGCGGCGCGGCGGCGGAAGGCCCGGGCACGAGCTGAACATCGACGCGTTGGGCTTGACGCTCGACCACGCGCAGCGATCGTGACTGGTCCACGTAACCGGCGGCCGAGATCGTGATGGTGTGATCGCCCGGATCCACAGCCCACGGTTGCCCCAACACCGAGAGTGGCAGCGCCTGTTTGTCCACCATCACAACCAGCCCTGGCGCATCTCGGGGTTGCACGAGGATCGAAACGGTGGGGATGCGGGGACCGAGCTCGGTCACCAGCTTGGCGCATTGTTCCCGGGCGCTCGTGCGCTCCGGTCTCTCTTGAGGGAGCCGTGCGGCGCGCGAACAAGTGAGCGCGACGTCGCGGGACTCGATCAAGCGGCCGGACTTGGCGAGCGCCTTGCTCAAGTAGATGCCCGTCGTGGGGACGCCCATGATCTCGTGCGCGGCCCGGAAGCTCGCGAGCGCGTCGTCGATCCTTCCGGCAGCCTCGTTCGCTCGCCCCTTGTCGAGCAACAGACGGGCAGTCTCCTTCTCCTGAGCGGTCGGGTTCTTCTCGGGCTGCTGCGCGCGCACAGGCCATGGCTGCAGCGTCAGCCACGCGGCACAGACCACGATCGCGCGGCGCCAGTCAGAACTCATAGGGGTACGCGGGAGCGGTGGTGGGAGTCTGCCGGCCTTCGGGCGCCGGGCGTCCACGCGGCGGCGCGGACGGCCCGCGCGCGGAAGGCGATGCCGACGACGCCGACGTCGCGACGGTGACCACCGGCGCATGGCTGGCCGCAGGACGCGCGCTGGTCGCCGACGAGGGCACGTCCGCGACCGAATCTGGCGGAGCGGCTTGGACCTTGTCCTGCGCGCCCAGGGCTTCACCAGACACCGAGGGCGCCGGCTCCCGGTGCAACAGCAGTGCGGCCCCCGCCCCCGTGAACGCGGCGAGCGCCGCGGCGATCGTGAAGCCGGCGCGGCGACGCGATGGCCTCCGCGGCGCGAGCTCCCTCACCGTCGCTGGCGCCGTGCCCGTCAGACGTGTAGGCCCAGAGCCGGTCTCGATCTGCACGGGCGTCCGCGCGCGACCCGACTCGATGTCTTGCACGGTCGCCGCGAGCCTGTCGATCTCGTCGCGGGCGAGCGAGAGCACCCACTCCCCCACTGCCCGCGGCCGCGCTGGCGTCAGCGCGGCCTCCAGCGCGTGCGCCATGTCGAGCGCGCTGCCGAAGCGCTGCGCGGGATCGCGGGCGAGCCCGCGCAGCACCACCGCGTCGAGCACCGCTGGCACTTCGGCGCGTAGCGTGCTCGGCGGCTGCACCGCGCCCTCCAACACCTCGTACAAGAGCGCGCCGTCATTGTCCGCGTCGAACAAGCGCTGGCCCGTCAGGGCCTCCCACAACACCACCGCGGATGCGTACACGTCGACCCGCCGATCCACTTCTTGGTTTCGGATCTGCTCGGGCGCCATGTAGGCGAGCTTGCCCTTGACTTCACCGCTCTTCGTGACGTGCGAGCGTCCGAGCGCCTTGGCGATGCCAAAGTCGGCGATGCGCGGGATGCCGTCCGTGCCGACCAGGATGTTGTGCGGCGACACGTCGCGGTGGACGATCTGCAGAGGGTGCCCCCGCGCGTCGCACGCCTCGTGCGCCGCATGCAGCCCCTCGAGCGCGCCGCTCACCACCGCCGACACGATCGGCAGCGGCACCGGCCGCTCGCAGACCGCAGCGGTCTTGAGCAACCGCGACAGGGAGTCGCCACGCACCAGTTCCATCACGAGCATCAGCTCGCCTTCGGTCGCGATCACGTCGATCGTCTTGATCACGTTCGGGTGCTCGATGCCCGTCGTGATGCGCGCCTCGTCCAGGAACATCTTGACGAACTCGGCGTCGGTCGAGAGCACCTTCTGCAGCCGCTTGATCGCGACCACCCGCCCGATCCCGGCTGCGCTTTCCTGACGCGCGAGGTGGATGGTGGCCATGCCTCCATGCGCGATGGGCGGGTGGAGCAAGTAGCGATCGACGCGACGCGGATAAGTCTCCAAGCGTGCCGAGCATACCAGTGGGTCACCCAGTCGGCTCAACCCCCAAGGCGCGCGGGCGGGTCTCGCTCTCATGCAGTCGCCCGACGCGGGCCGAAGCGGCGGACCTCGATCTGGTGTAAGGAACCTCTCGTGAAACACCTCGTCTTCGGCTTGGGCGCGCTGACCTTGCTGCTGGCCTGCGGCGACAGCGGCTCCTCTCCAGGCGGCGGCGGCGCGGGCGCCGGGAGCGATGGGGGCGCGCCCACCTCGGGTGGTGGTCCCGGCAGCGGCGCGGGCGGCGACGGCGGCGCGCCATCGTCGGGCGGCGGGCCAAGCAGCGGCGGGGCGCCATCGTCGGGCGGCGGCCCGGGCAGCGGCGGGGCCGGTGGTGCGCCCAACGTCTGTCTGCAGGACCTGAGCGCCGGACACCACGAAGTCACTTGCGCGGGCAACATCCTCTACGACGTGGAGATCCCGAGCGCGTGTACGTCGCAGGCATGCGGGCTGATCGTGGACATGCACGGCTACACGATGAACGGCGACTCGCAGGACGAGAACACCGGCATGCGCGCGCTCGGCCAGCAGCAAGGCTACATCGTCGTGCAGCCCACCGCCCCCACCGACGGTTTCGGCCAACCGAGCTGGGACCAGCCCACGCACGCACCGCTGGTGGCTGCGTTTCTGAGCGAGCTGGTGTCGGCGCTGCCGATCGATCCCAAACGCGTGCACGCCATGGGCTTCTCGCAGGGCGGCGGCATGACCTTCCGTCTCTTGTGCGACCACGCCGATCTGATCGCGTCCGCCGCGCCGATCGGCGCGCTCGCCGGCTGCGACTTCGCCGGACCGAACGTGCCGAGCGAAGAGGTCGACATCCTGCACGTGCACGGCCGCCAGGACCCGATCGTGAGCTTTGGCGCCGTGGCGGTGCCGCAACGAGACGCCGCGCTTTCATCACTGCCGTTCGGTGCGCCCAACATCTTCGAGGAGGACGGCAACCACCGCGCCACGCGCTGGCAGACGCCGAGCGGCACGGTGTTCGAGTTCTGGGAGCATGACTACACCACCAGCGCCTCGGTGGTGTTCGTGGACCTCGACGGCCACTGCGTGCCGGGCGGCGACGATCTCGGCGGCACGCCGGCGGGCTACTCCTGCGAGGACCTGAACACGTTCGTGTTCGGGGAGCTGGCCGTGGCGTTCTTCCAGGCGCACCCCAAGCCGTAGCCCCGGCTACCGGCGTCAGCTGCTCGAGCGGACGGGTTTGGCGGGGATGCCCACCACGGTGGTGTTCTCGGCCACGTCATGCACCAC